>NZ_BOOU01000099.1 GCF_016863395.1 Sphaerisporangium rufum
CCTCGGCCCGCGCGTCCTCGGCCCGCGCGTCGCCGGCCGGCGGGCCGCCGCGGCGCTGGCGGGCGCCGGCTGGCTGGCGCTGACCGCCGAGTTCGCCTGGGCGCGGATCGCCCCCGGGCCGCGCACCCCGCGCGAGATCGCCCGGATGCTGGTGACCAGCGTCCTCATTCCCCCGGTGGCCTGCGCGCACCGGCTGCGCGGAGAACTCCGGGTACGGAAGTGACCCGCCCGCACCACCCGCGGCCGGACCGGGCCGGGGACGCCGGGACCGTCCTGGTCGCCCGACCCGACAGCGCGGGAGACGTGCTGCTGGCCGGGCCGGCCGTGCGCGCGGTGGCCGCCGGCGCCCGCCGGCTGGTGCTGCTGGCCGGGCCGCTCGGCCGGGCCGCGGCCGAGCTGCTGCCCGGCGTCGACGAGGTGCTGGAGTGGGAGGCGCCGTGGATCGCCGCCGACCCGCCGCCGGTCACCGGGCGGCGCGTCGCCGAACTGGTCGGCGCGGTCCGCGCCGCCGCCCCCGACCAGGCGGTGATCTTCACGTCGTTCCACCAGTCGCCGCTGCCGCTGGCGTTGCTGCTGCGGATGGCCGGGGTGCGGCGGATCGCGGCGATCAGCGAGGACTACCCCGGGTCGCTGCTGGACGTGCGGCACGTGGTGGACGAGACGGCACACGTGCCGGAGCCCGAGCGGATGCTGGACCTGGCGCGCGCCGCCGGGTTCGCGCCGCCGCCGGGCGACGACGGCCGGCTCGCGGTCCGCGGGCCGCTGCCCGAGGTCTGCCACCTGACCGGGCCGCCCGGCTACGTGGTGCTGCATCCCGGCGCGGCGGCACCGGCCCGCGCCTGGCCGCCCGGGCACTGGGCGGCGGCCGCCGCGGCGCTGGACGCGGCCGGACACCGGGTCGTGGTGACCGGCGGCCCGGGCGAGCGGGCACTGACCGCCCAGGTGGCCGGGGGGCACGCGACCGACCTGGGCGGGCGGACCGGCCTGGCCGAGCTGGCCGCGGTGCTGGCCGGGGCGGCCGCGGTGGTGGTGGCCAACACCGGGCCCGCCCACCTGGCCGCCGCGGTCGCCACCCCGGTGGTCAGCCTGTTCGCCCCCGTCGTGCCCGCCGCCCGCTGGGCCCCCTACCGCGTCCCCCTCGTCCTGCTCGGCGACCAGCACGCCCCCTGCCGCGACACCCGCGCCCGCCACTGCCCCGTCCCCGGACATCCCTGCCTCACCTCCGTCACCCCCCGGCACGTGGTCCAGGCGGTCCACCGGCTGACCGGCGCGAAAGAGAAGATCTCATGCGAATCTCCCTGATCTCCGAGCACGCGAGCCCGCTGGCCGCCGTCGGCGGCGTCGACGCCGGCGGGCAGAACGTCCACGTGGCGATGCTGGCCACCGCGCTCGGCCGGCGCGGCCACCAGGTCACCGTGCACACCCGGCGCACCGATGGCCGGCAGCCGGACACGGTGGAGATGGCCCCGGGCGTCACCGTGGAGCACGTCACGGCCGGCCCGCCCGAACCGGTCCCCAAGGACGAGTTGCTGCCGTACATGCCGGCCTTCGCCGACCGGCTGGCGCGGGGCTGGTCGCGGGCGCGGCCGGACGTCGCGCACGCGCACTTCTGGATGAGCGGCCTGGCCGCATCCTCGGCCGCCCGCCGGCTCGGCGTGCCGGTCGCGCAGACCTTCCACGCGCTCGGCGTGGTCAAGCGCCGCTGGCAGGGCGGGGCCGACACCAGCCCGGCCGGGCGCGCCGCCGCCGAGCGCGACCTGGCCCGCGACGTGGACGCGGTCATCGCGACCTGCAGCGACGAGGTGCGGGAACTACGGGCGATGGGCACGCCGCACGCGCGGATCAGCGTGGTGCCCTGCGGCGTGGATCTGGACCTGTTCACCCCGGACGGCCCGGCCGCCGCCCGCGCGGACCGTCCCCGCGTCCTCAGCATCGGCCGCATGGTCGCCCGCAAGGGCGTGGACACCATCGTCCGGGCGCTGGACCGGCTGCCGGAGGCGGAACTGCTGATCGCCGGCGGTGCCCCGGACGACGCGGAGGTGGCCAGGCTGGCCGAGCTGGTCGCCGCGCACGGCGTGGCCGGCCGGGTCCGGCTGGTGGGCAGCGTGGCGCGCCCGGACGTCCCC
>NZ_BOOU01000100.1 GCF_016863395.1 Sphaerisporangium rufum
GCGCCGAAGGAACACAGCGCGCCAAGCGAACACACCGCGCCACGCCGACCAGGACGTGGCCGGCGCCGCGCGCCAGACCAGCACGGCGATGACGGCCAGCGCGGCGACCTCGATCGCCAGCACCGACCACTCGACCAGGCCGATCATGGCGCCGTGCCCGGGCAGCGACATGTAGGTGAGGACGGCGAGCCCGCCGCCCGCGCCGAGCGCCAGCCACTCCAGCGGGCGGGCCGACGCGCGCCGGTGCTCGTCCTCGCCGAACCGCCGGGCCAGCAGCGCGATGGCGCCGGCCAGTCCGGTCAGCGCCAGGACGGTGACCATGTCCGCGGGCACGCCCGCGGGGAGCGCCGCGGCGGCCGGCACCGCCACGCCACCGGCGACCAGCAGCCGTAGCGACCAGCCCGCGACCGGGGCGGCCACCGCGCGCAGTCCGGCGGCGAGGGCGAGGCAGGACAGGCCGACCAGGAGCATCCCGAAGGTCACCGCACCGCCGCCGGGCAGCGCCGCGAACCGGCCGATGGTGAGTTCCAGCGCCTCCGCCGGGGCGCTCACGGGACCGGCCGCGATCGCGACCGGCGCGACCAGCAGGCCGGCTCCGGCGGTCAGGGGGTAAAGCCTTGGCAGCATGGCTCCAGACTGTCCGCAAACGGCCACCTCGAACATCCGGTGGCACCCCTGATCCGCCCCTGAGAGAGGCCGGGGGCGGATCAGGGTCCGGCTAGCCTGCGGAGATCACCTCGGCGTACCGGGAACGCACCTGCGGGGTCGGGTCCGCCTCGTACGGCCGGGCCTCGCCGGACCGCCAGGCCGGCGGCTCGTCGGTCCCGGCGGCCAGCCAGGCGGCCTGGCGGGCGGCGCCGTCCGCGACGTACTCGCCGGGCTCGGGCACCAGCACCGGGCACCCGAAGATCGCGGGCGCCACCGCGCGCACCGCGGCCGACCGGGCGCCGCCGCCGATGAGCAGCACCCGGCGCGGGTCCAGGCCGAGGGCGTCCAGCCCGTCGGCCAGCCCGCACAGCATGCCCTCGACGGCGGCGCGGGCCAGGTTCTCCGCGGTCGCGTTGGCGAGCCGCAGCCCGTGTACCGAGCCGGTGGCGTCCGGCCGGTTCGGGGTGCGCTCGCCCTCCAGGTACGGGACCAGGACGAGCCCGCCCGCGCCGGCCGGGGCGCGCAGCGCCAGGTCGGACAGCTCGGCCAGGGTGACCCCGAGCATGGCGGCCGCCGCGTCCAGCACCCGGGCGGCGTTGAGCGTGCAGACCAGCGGCAGGAAGCGCCCGGTCGCGTCGGCGAAGCCGGCCACCGCGCCGGAGGCGTCCCGGCTGGGCGCGCCGGCGACGGCGAACACGGTGCCGGAGGTGCCGATGGACACCACGACGTCGCCGGGTTCGGCGCCGACGCCGAGCGCCGCCGCCATGTTGTCGCCGGTGCCCGGGGCGAGCAGCACGCGCGCGCCGGCCGTGCCCGCCTCGGCGGCGGTGACCTCGCCGGCCTCGGCGCGCGGCGGCAGTACGGCGGGCAGCGCGGGCACCCGGCCGAACGCCCGCTCCAGCAGGTCGGTCCGATACTCGCCGGTCGCCGGGGACCAGTAGCCGGTGCCGGAGGCGTCACCGCGGTCGGTGGTGAGCGTCCCGGTCCCGGTGGCCCCGGCCAGCCGCCAGGTGAGCCAGTCGTGCGGCAGGCACACCGCGGCGGTGCGGGCGGCGCTCTCCGGCTCGTGCTCGGCCAGCCAGCGCAGCTTGGTGACGGTGAACGAGGCGACCGGCACGCTGCCGACCGCTTCGGCCCACGCCGCCGGTCCGCCCAGCTCGGCGACCAGGTCGGCGGCGGCCCGGGCCGAGCGGGTGTCGTTCCACAGCAGCGCGTCGCGGACCACCCCGCCCCGCTCGTCGAGGCAGACCATGCCGTGCTGCTGGGCGCCGACGGCGATCGCCGCCACGTCGGCCAGGCCGCCGGCCGCGGCGACGGCCCGCTCCAGCGCGCGCCACCACTCCTCGGGCGCGACCTCGGTGCCGGGCGGGTGCGGCGCCCGGCCCTCGCGGACCAGCTCGCCGGTGGCGGCGTCGCGTACCACCACCTTGCAGCTCTGCGTCGAGGAGTCGACTCCGGCGACGAGGGTCATCCACGCACTCCGAGGAGGTGCTCCAGGGCGAGCTGGTTGAGCCGGGTGAAGTGGAAGCCGCGCTGGGCCGCGACGTCGAGGTCGAAGTCGTCCTTGGCCAGGTCGTCGTAGCTCTCGCCGGGCGCCAGGGTCGGCTCGGCGAGGTCGGTGACGCGGGAGTCGCGCAGCGCCTCCTGCACCTCGGGGTCGGCCCGGAACGCGGCCGCCTTGGCCTTGAGGATGAGGTAGGTGCGCATGTTGGCGGCGGCCGAGACCCACACGTCCTGCGCGTCCTCGGTGCGCATCGGCTTGTAGTCGAAGTGCCGCGGCCCTTCGTACCCGCCGTTCTCCAGCAGGTCCACCAGGAAGAACGCGCTCTTGACGTCGCCGTGGCCGAAGACGAGGTCCTGGTCGTACTTGGGCCCGTGCTGCCCGTTGAGGTCGATGTGGAACAGCTTGCCCTGCCACAGCGCCTGGGCGATGCCGTGCACGAAGTTGAGCCCGGCCATCTGCTCGTGGCCGACCTCGGGGTTGAGCCCGACCATCTCCGGGTGCTCCAGCTCGTTGATGAAGGCCAGCGCGTGCCCGATGGTGGGGAGCAGGATGTCGCCGCGCGGCTCGTTGGGCTTGGGCTCCAGCGCGAACCGGATGTCGTAGCCCTTGTCGATCACGTACTGGCACAGGAGGTCCATGCCCTCCTTGTAGCGGGCCATCGCGGCCCGGACGTCCTTGGCGGCGTCGGACTCGGCGCCTTCCCGGCCGCCCCAGCAGACGTAGGTGGTGGCGCCGAGCTCGGCGGCGAGGTCCACGTTGCGCATCACCTTGCGCAGCGCGTACCGGCGGACGTCGCGGTCGTTGCTGGTGAAGCCGCCGTCCTTGAAGACCGGGTGGGTGAAGAGGTTGGTCGTGGCCATGGGAACCTTGAGGCCGGTGTCGCTCAGGGCCTGCTTGAAGCTCCGGATGGCCTTGTCGCGGTCGGACTCGGTGGCCAGGAGGTCGTCGTCATGGAAGGTCACGCCGTAGGCGCCGAGCTCGGCGAGGCGGTGCACCGTCTCGACCGGGTCGAGCGCGGCGCGGCTCGCGTCGCCGAACGGGTCGCGCGCCGGCCAGCCCACCGTCCACAGGCCGAAGGTGAACTTGTCTTCCTTGGTGGGCGTGTACGCGTCCACGGGCTCTCCTCGAAATTAGTCTATGTTGTGGACTAAATATCGACCGGCGGCGGCCTCCGGTCAAGAGGGCGGGCCGGCCGGCTCACCGGAGGGACGGTGTGACGTGCGGGATGTCTGGGGGAGGTCCTGATGGCCGGGGCGCTGCGCCACGACGCCATGCGGGCCGGCAACCTCGCCGCCGTCCTCGGCGAGCTGGACCGGACGGGCCCGCTGACCCGGGCCGCGCTCGCCGAGGCGACCGGGCTCACCAAGACCACCGTGTCCAAGCTGGTGGCCGGTCTGATCGACGCCGGCCTGGCCGTCGAGTCCGGCGCGGTGCGCGACGGCGAGCGCGGCCGGCCGGGCACGGCGGTCCGGCTCAGCGGCGACCGGGTCGCCGCGCTCGGCCTGGAGATCAACGTCGACTACCTGTCCTGCTGCGTGGTGGACCTGTCCCGGACGGTCCGGCTGCGGCGTTCCCGGGCGGCCGACAACCGCGCCGCCGCGCCGGACCGGGTGATCGCCGGGCTGCGCGAGCTGGCGACCGGCGCGCTGGCCGACGCCGCCGCGCTCGGCCTGACGGTGGTGGGCGGCACGGTCGCGCTGCCCGGCCCGGTGGACCGCGACACCGGCACGGTGCACCGCGCGCCGAACCTCGGCTGGCGGGACGTGGAGGTGACCGGCCCGCTCGGCCTGCCGGTCCCGGTGCGGGCGGAGAACGAGGCCAACCTCGCCGCGCTGGGCGAACTCTGGTTCGGCGCGGGCCCGCAGCTCGGCGACTTCCTGCACGTGTCGGGCGAGATCGGCATCGGTGCGGGCCTGGTGGTGGACGGGGCGCTGTTCCGCGGCGCGCACGGGTTCGCCGGCGAGCTCGGCCACGTGGTGGTCGTCCCGGACGGGCCGGCCTGCCGGTGCGGCGGCGCGGGCTGCCTGGAGCTGTACGCCGGGCAGGACGCCCTGCTGCGGCCGGGCGGCGACCTGGCCGCGCTGCGCGACCGGCTGGCGGCCGGCGACCCGGTGGCCGTCGAAGGCTGCGAGCGGGCCGGCGCGGCGCTCGGCGTCGCGCTGGCCGGCGCGGCCAACCTCCTCGACCCCGAGACCATCGTGCTCGGCGGCATCTTCGCCCCGCTGTTCCACTGGGTGGCCGACCCGGTCCGGCGGGAACTGCGCGACCGGCTCGGGCAGATGCGGGCCCGGGTACCGGCCGTCGTGGTCTCCCGGACCGGCGCGGAGGCGGCGACGCTGGGCGGCGCCGGCCAGGTGATCCGGCGGGTGATCGCCGCCCCCGGCGACTACCTGCCACAACTTGTTCCTCCGAACAATATTTGACGGTGCAACTAAATCGGCATATCCTCGGCAGTGAGTTCGAACACCGGGAGGGATCATGCCCGTTCACCGCCTCAACCACGCGGTGCTGTACGTGCGGGACGTCGAGCGGTCGGTGGCGTTCTACCGGGAGGCGCTCGGCTTCCGGACCGTCATGGCGTTCCCCGGCGCCGCCTTCCTGCAGGCCGCCGGGTCGGACAACGACCACGACCTCGGCCTGTTCGAGATCGGCACGGCCGCCGGGCCGTCGGAGGCCGGCCGCACCACCGTCGGCCTCTACCACCTGGCCTGGGAGGTCGAGACGCTGGAGGACCTGGAGCAGGCCGCCGCCCGGCTGGCCGGGCTCGGCGCGCTGGCCGGCGCCTCCGACCACTCCACCACCAAGGCGCTGTACGCCAAGGACCCGGACGGCATCGAGTTCGAGGTGTCGTGGATCGTGCCCGCCGCCCTGCTCACCGCGGAGACGATCGCCGGACGGGCCGCCATCCGGCCGCTGGACATAACCCGCGAGAAGGAACGGTACGGCGCCACCACCCGGGGCGGTGTCGGCGTCTCGATCACGGTCTGACCTGCCGGCCCGCGCCGGCGGCATGATGGTCAGACCGAACCGGCCTCCGGAAGCACCTCCTGGACGGTGTCGCGGAACGCGAAGTGGCTCTCCAGGCCGCTGATGCGCAGCCGGCGGCGCAAGGACTGCGGGACCGCGACCAGGACCAGCCGGCCGTTGGCCGCCTTCATCCGGTTGAAGGCGTAGACGAGCGCACCCAGTCCCGCCGAGTCGCAGAACCTCACCCCTGACAGCTCCAGCACCATGCACGGCGAGCCGGCGGTGCCGACGCCGTCCACCCGGGTGTAGAAGAGCGGGGTGCCGTGGAAGTCGAGGTCGCCGGTCACATGCAGCACCGTGCAGTGGTCTTGGCGTTCAACACGGATGTCCATCTCCGAACCGTGTTGCGACGCAGGCATGGGACGCACCCCTTCTGGCTACCAAACTTTTGCACTGTACAGATGCAGGCTATTCCTCCCGGCTCATGCCCGGCCACTCCGGGAATCGAGGGAGAACGCCGGGTTCATCCGCCGATGTGGAGCGGGCGCATCATCTCGTTGTCCTCATGCTCCAGGATGTGGCAGTGCCAGACGAACCGGCCGGCCCGGTCGAACGTCGCGGAGATCCGGGTCACCTCGCCGGGATAGGCGATCACCGTGTCCTTGGCGCCGCGCTCGCCGGGCTCGGCCGGGCGGACCGGGCCGCCGGGACGGCCCCGGTCGACCACCCGCAGGTGCACCTCGTGCAGGTGGATCGGGTGGGCGTCCATGGTGGTGTTGTGGATCTCCCAGATCTCGGTCGTGCCGGTGGCCGGACGCTCGGTGGCCGGGTCCGCCCACCGCAGCGGGGTGCCGCCGGCCGGCGTGGCGCCGCCGGCGGTGCCGAGCAGCGCCGCGACCACCAGGCCCTTCCCCGGCCCGCCGGTGGCGGTGCTCTCCAGCAGGGCGACCCGGCGGGTGGACGTCGCCGCGCCGAGCGGCCCCGGTGACGGCAGCGACAGGTCTCCGGGCGGCACGCTGGCGTCCGGCCCGGCGAGCGGGCGGAACACGAACTTCAGCACCTGGCCGGTGGTGCGCGGGTCGGCGGGCGGGGTGCCGGCCGTCCGCTGGAACGGGCCGTCCGGCCCCTCGTTGATCAGGTACAGCTCGGTGCCCGGCCGGATGCCGGTGAAGTCCACGATCACGTCGGCGCGTTCGGCCGGGGCCAGCAGCAGGCCCTCCAGCCGCACCGGAGCGGGCAGGAAGCCGGCGTCCGCCCCGATCTGCCACAGCGGCAGCACCGCCGCGGCCGGCCGCCGGGCCAGCGGATCGGAGGCGATCTTGAGAATGAGGAACCGGGCGTTGCAGCCGTTGAGCAGGCGCAGCCGGTAGCGGCGCGGCTCGACCGCCAGCACCGGCCAGGTCCGCCCGTTGGCCGTCATCGCGTCACCGAAGAACTCCGGCACCCAGATCGGATGCACCTGGCCGTGCGGGAGGTACGGACCGGCGAACCCGTCGGCCGCCGCGGCGCGGTTCGCGGGGTAGTACAGCGAGCCGTCGGCGTTGAAGGACCGGTCCTGCACCACGATCGGGATCTCGCGGACCGGCGCGTCCGGCGGGTCCCCGGCCCGGGGCGCGGGTCCGGGCAGCACCCCCGGGTCCAGGTCGGCCGGGCCGCCGCGGATCAGATAGAACCCGGCGAGGCCGGCGTAGACGTTGAGCCGGGTCATGCCGAGCACGTGGTCGTGGTACCAGAGCGTCGCGGGGGCCTGCCGGTTGCCGTACTCGGCCACGGCCGCCCCGCGCGGCCAGCCGGCCCCGGTCGCGTCGCGGAACAGCGCGCGGAAACCGGAGTAGGCGGGGCCCTCGGTGGCGTACCCGGCCGGGATGTCGCGCGCGGCGGGCAGGTACCACGCCTCGGGATGCCCGTCGCTCTCCTCGGCGTTGCGGCCGCCGTGCAGGTGGGTGACGATCGGCACCGGTCCGCGGTAGGCCGCCGGGGTGTGGCCCGCCCGATGCCCGCGGCGCGGTGGGTCGGCCCAGTGCACCGTCGGGTCCACCGCGAACAGGTGCGGCAGCGGCCGGCCGTCCCGGCCGGTGAGGCCGTTCACCCAGGTCACCCGCACCGGGCGGCCGGCGACCGCCTCGATCGTGCGGCCCGGCCAGCCGAAAGCGCCCGGGTCGCCGGCCGGACCGTAGGCCCACACCGCGGTGGCCGGCGCGCCGGGCGGCAGCACCTGGCGGCGCACCGGGCGTACCTCGATCACGTAGTGAGTGTCCGGGCCGTCCGGCGGGGACGCGGCCGGCATGACCGGTGGCACCGGCAGCGGCGCGGCGTACTTGCGGATGTCCCGCGGGTCCAGCCGGCCCGGCCGGTCGCCGGTCGGGCGCGCCGGGTCGCCGCGCGCCCTGCTGGCCTGGCGGGCGGCGACCGCGGCCACGACCGCGGATTTCAGCAGCCGGCGTCTGGTGACCATCCGCGGCCCCCCTCAATTAATGCGTTATATACCTCATAGGATTATGAAAGTAGATAAAAACCCTTTTGATTACCTATAGTCGGATAAGCCGCCGACACCGGTCACCGGGTGCGGGCGGCCCAGCGGGCCAGGGCGGGCACCGGCGCGGCACAGGCCAGGAAGACCGCGCCGGCCAGCAGCCAGCCGCCCGCGCCGGCCGATGTCAGCGCCAGGGTGAAGAAACCGGGCGCGAACGTCTGGACGGTCGCGGTCGCGGCCTCCGTCGCGCCCTGGTAGGCGCCGCGGGCGTCCTCGCGCATCAGCTCCACCGACAGTCCCCAGCTCGCCCCGACATAGCCGAGCTCGCCCGCCAGGTGGAACAGCGCCGCCAGTGTCACCACCGCCACGCCGGCCGCCCCGGCCGCACCCCCGGTGGTGGCGAGCAGCGCGCACGCCACGGCCAGCGCCACGCCCGACCACACCGCGGTGCGCGCCGCGCGGGCCACCGTCCCGGCAAGCCGGGTGACCCGCACCTGCAGCAGCGCGATCCCCACCGAGCTGATCGCCACCACGGCGCCGTTCAGCGACAGCGGCAGCCGAGTGCCGGTCGACAGCCACAGCGGCAGACCGGTGGAGAGCATCGCCCAGCACAGCGACATGACCGACACCAGGCCGACCACGGCCAGGTAGGGACGGTCGCGCAGCACCGGCCGGATGCCCGCGCGACCGGCGCCCGGCCGCGGCGGCACCGCCCCGACGGTCGCGGTGATCACGACGAGCACGGCGAAGGTGACCACGTTCGCGACGACGGCCAGCCGATATCCGGCCGCCTGGTCCGCCGCGAGCACCAGTGACCCGGCGCCGGCGCCGAGCGCGTACCCGATGTGCTGCGCGACCCGCTGCCGGGCCAGCGCCGCGGTCCGGTCCCGGGTACCGGGCACCAGGGCGGCCACCAGGGCGGTGCGGACCGCGGACGCGCCGTTGGCCGACCCGGTGAACAGCACGGTCGCCACCAGGAAGACCCAGGGCTGCCCGGCGAAGGCGTAACCGGCCATGGCGGCCGCGCGGACCGCGGTCAGGGCCACCAGGACGGTCCGGGCGTCGAAGCGGTCGGCCAGCGCGCCGAGCGGGACGGCGGCGGCCAGCCCGGCGGCACCACCGAGCGCCATCCCGACGCCGACCAGGCCGGGAGAGAGGCCGAGGATCCGGGTGAAGTACAGCGCCCAGATGGTGAACCACAGCCCGTCCCCGAGCGCGGATATGCCGCGTCCCCACACCAGCCGGCCCAGCCCGGCCACCGCGACCTGTTCCCGTTCCGCCACCGCGGCCACCGGTCCCACCACCTTTCAGGTTTCCGTTAAAGGTGGATGTTGCCCTGACGTCAGGTGTTAAACAGTCATCATTCACGCTTCACTGAAGGGTGGTAGCGTGACAGTACGCCGAACAGGGGGGCAAGGATGGCCGGATGGGTCGACACCCGGGAGCCGGTCCTGGCCTCGGTGATCGCGCTGGCCCGGGAGCTCGCCGACCCGGTGCGGCTGACCGCGCTGCAACTGCTGTCCGCCGAGGGACCGCACACGCTGAGCCAGCTGTCCGACGTGCTCGGGGTGTCGGCGCCGCGGATGGGCAACCACCTGGCCCGGCTGCGCGCCGCCGGGCTGGTCACCGTCCAGCGCACCGGCCGGCACGCCGTCTACCGGGCGGCCTCCGCCGACATCGGCGACGTCCTGGCCGCGCTCGCCCGGTACGCGCACGCCGACCTGCGGATCCGGCCCCGCCGCCCGGCCGCCCCGGGCGACGTCGCGCACACCTGCTACGACCACGCCGCCGGCCTGCTCGGGGTGACGATCTTCAGCACGCTGGTCGCCCGCGGCGCGCTGCGGCCGCTGGACGACGGCGAGCTGGCCCTCGGCGCCGACACCTCCGCCCTCGCCGAGCTGGGCGTCGACCCGGCCACGCTGGACGCGCGCCGCCGCAAGCTCGCCACCGCCTGCCTGGACCGGGTGCACCGGCTGCCGCACCTCGGCGGCGTGCTCGGCGCCGAGGTGCTCGGCGCGCTGCTGGCCGGCGGCCTGGTCGAAGGGCAGGAGGGCGGGCGGGGGCTCACCGTGACCGCCCGCGGCGTTGCCCGCCTGCCCGCCCTCCTTCCCGGTCTCACCCTCCCTCCGGGCTCGACCGGCTGATCGGATCCGCCCTCTCAGACGCCGCCGACGGTCTTCCTCGCGTACGCGACGAGGACCCGCACCGCCTTCCGCTCCACCGGATCCAGCTTGTCGTACCCCTCCATCGCCTTCTTCGCGATGATCGCCAGGGTGCCCCCGGCGATCGGGATGCCGATGCCGGGCAGCACCGTCGCCGCAAGCGTGGCGGCCCCCACCCCCACGGTCAGCAGCCCGGCGATCTCGCCGCCCGCCTTCAGCAGGTGCTTCACCGCCTGCCGGGCGTCCCGCGCGGTGACGCTCTTCTGTAACTCCGCGATCTCCCGATCGATGTCCTCGGTCGCGCTCACCGACCGCCCCTTCCCTCCGCCGGCCTGAGGCCGCGACCGGCCGCGGGTGGCACCGCACCTGACACCCGGCGCCACGTTCCGGACGCTATTCGTCACCGCCCCGGAAAACCTCGTCACAGTAGGACTTCCCGCCGTAGACTCCTCCGCATTGATGATCATCTCGGGTCGGGGCCGGGGAGAGGGCGACTGCGGCATGGCACCACGCGAGGACGACGGCGGCAGCGACTTCGCCGGCATCGATCCCGGGCTGATGCGCCAGATGATCAAAGATCTGGACGAGGTGCGCGGGCTCATCGACGAGCACGTCCCCGCGCTCAAGGAGGGGTTCAGCCGGGTCGGGCTGTCCACCAAGGGCATCGGCACGCTGGCCGGCGTGGCCGGCTGGATCGGCGGCGAGCTTCCCATGCTCGACCGGCGGCGGGCCATGACCGAGCAGATCGCCCGGGAGAACCACCAGTACGGCTTCGGCGGCGGCATGGTGGCCTCCGAATGGGCGGGCCTGTTCCGCAGCCGCGCGGACGCCGAGGCGACGGCCCGGGTACTGGCCGCGAAGTACGACCGGCCCGGCCGGTTCCCCGACGACGCCTGGCAGGACATCCGCAGGTACCAGAACGACCCCGACTTCGCCCGGGCCTTCGCCAAGGAACTCGGCCCGGAGAAACTCGCGCTGACCGCCGGGCTGCTGCGGGGCACCGATTCGGGACCGGCCGAGCAGGAGCGGTTCGACGCCATCGCCCGCCTGCTGGCCACCGCCTCGCACCAGGGCGTCATCGACGACGCCTGGGTGACGTCCTTCAGCACCTCGGGCACGCGCGTCGATCTGGCCACCCTGGCGGACCTGATGGCGGCCGGCACCTGGGACAAGGACACGCTGGTGCGCATCGGCCGCACCGCCGTGCACGAGGTGCAACTCGGTGGCGGAAACCTGATCACGGCGCGGATCCTGGACGGTGTCGCACGCAACCCGACCGCGGCCCACGAGCTGTACGCCGGCGAGTTCGACCGGATCAACGGCATGGCCGCCGGCCGATCGCCCGGCTGGATCGGGGTGCACGATCCGAAACTGGTCGAACCGATCGACCGGTTCATCTCCGCGGCCACCGTCGACGCCACCGAGGCGTACGAGCGGATGCGCCCGCCCGGAGACGTGCCATGGGTCAACCCGGCCACCGAGCTGTCCCTGCGCGTGCTCGCGGACCCCGCGCTGGCCGCGTTCGTCCTGCCGGACGCGCCCGCCGCACCACCGGCCGACGAAGGGCACGGCGCGCACGGGACCGAGAAGCCGAACATGGACGACCGCAAGTTCGAGGCGTTCATGCGCACGATTGCGGCCGGCGCGGAGGCCAAAGGGTTGACGAACGCCGCCCGGCACATGAACCACTACCTCGACGACTCCGGGTCGCCGCTGACGGTGAACGTCGACGACATCCTCGCCGACGTGCCCGCGTTCCGCCGCCAGGTCGACAATTACCTCGCGTCCCTGGACCGGTCTCTGCACGACCAGGCGACCGCCGCCTACGCCGCCGCCGGCGGCACGCCGGTCTCCGTCCCCTTCACCGCCGGATGGCAGGGCTTCTACCTGTCGAAGTCGCTCAGCTCGGACTGGTTCTACGCCATGGGCGGCATCCGGTACACCGTGACGGGCACGGTCACCGCCGAGCCGGGCCCCGGCGGGCAACCCGAACTGACCATGCACTACCAGGTGCACGTGCACGACCGGTACAACTGGGACAAGGGCAAGGGCGTCCACATCCCGGAGGTCGATCTCGGCCCGGTGGAGTTCGGGCCGTACAACATCGCGGACGGGCAGATGGGGCGGTTGCACACGGTGGGTCTGGCCCAGGAGTACGACGTGAACGGCACCGGGGATGTGCACACGCGCGAGCTGACCCCACCGGGGCGATGGCCGGACCCGAGCCCGCCGAAGGCCCCGGATGACGAGGACGACCGGTTCGATACGGAACGGGAGCGGTCATGAGACTCGCCGCGGCGCTCGCGCTGCTGCTCTGCCTAGGGGTCCTCACCGGCTGCGGGACATCCAGATCACCCGGCGCGGCCCGCAGCGCGCCCCCGGCCCCGGAGGTCACCGTGGACGAAATCACCCGGTTCGCGCGGCTCGACATGCCGCCGCACCCCTCGGACGTGCAGACCGGCGGCGAGTCCGGAATCGACCGGCTGGTGCTGCTCCGGTTCAGCGCGCCCGCCACCGAGGTGCGCGACTTCCTGACCGGCAGCGGGTTCCCCGCGCCAAAGAAGGGCGCCCAGGGCGTCCAGTCCGATCTGGGCACGCGGCTGGGCTGGGGGCTCGACGAGCTGTCCGGCACCGAGGGCGCGTCGGACGACACCGGTGACCTGGTCCGCCAGGTGACGATCGACCGCTCCACCCCGGACCGGCCCACCGTCTACGTGGCCGCGTTCACCGTCTGACCGGCCCGCACGCGGCTCACGCCTCCGCGGCGTCGCGCAGCCGGTCCACGAACCGGCGCTGGCCACGCGTCTCGATCGCCCGGGGGTGGTAGGCGTCCCGCACCCAGGCGACCGCCGCCTCCGGCGTCATGCCCCGTAGCACCGCCAGGGCGGCCAGCGCCGTACCGGTCCGGCCACGGCCGCCGCCGCAGGCCACCTCCACCCGCTCCCCCCGCCCGGCGCGCGCCAGCAGATCGCGCAGCCCGGCGATCGCCCCGGCCGGGTCGCGCGGCGCGCGGAAGTCCGGCCAGTCCACGCGCTCGTGCGGCCAGGGCGGCGTCCACGGGCGCAGCCCCACCAGGCGACGGCCGTAGAGCCCGGGCCGGTCCAGCGGATGGCCGAGCAGATACAGCCCGAACTCGGGTGGCGGGTCGGGCACCGGGTCGCGGCGCAGCCCCCGGGCCAGCACGATGCCGCCACCGGGCAATTCGATCTTCGCCATCCCCCGACCGTACCGTCCCGCGGCCGCCGGCATGGTCCACTCGCTCACCGGGTGAACGACCATGCCGGCCGGCGCACCGGCCCGGCGGCTCTCAGGCGTACTCTCAGGCGTAGAGGAACCAGAGGTTGTACTGGGGAACGCACTGGTAGGAGGTCCACCAGCCGCTGTCGATGCCCAGGGCGCCCACCCGGTGGCAGTCCCAGTCGTAGTAGTAGACGTTGCGAAGCGTGGCCGCCGCCTCGGCGGGCGCCACCCCGATGGACAGGGTCAGGCCACCGGCCAGCATGGCCGCCGCGACCAACGTACGCACCTTACGCACCGAACCTCCTGCGGGTGTGAGTGGGGCACACCGGCGGCGCGGGCCATCGGCCCACCCACCTGGCCGCACCCTCGCATCGCCGCCGGCACCGGCCAAGGACCTGGCCGCACCCGGCCGCCCCGGCCGCCACCGACCTGGGACGCCGGGCCCGCGCCCCGGTGAAACGTTCACCGCCTCGGGTCCGGCCACCGGACGGCGCGGCCGGGCCGGCCGCCGGCGGCCCGGTGGTAGCCGGGGACGCCGGCGGGGTAGCGGTGCGGCATGGCACCACACGACACCGACCGCACGCCCGACCCGGCGCACCGGCGCCCGGCGGGCGTCGACGACCTGACGGTGGAGGCGCTCGGCAGCCTCAGCAACGCCCTGGAGACCGTGCACCGGGCCAGGGGGCACCTGTACGCGTTCCACCAGCTCACCGGGACCGCCGACTTCGAGCTGGACAACACCCTGGACCTGCTGCGCCGGGCCGGCCACCACGAACTCGCCGGCCGCCTGGAGACCGAACTGGTCGGCCGCAACGTCATCGAGGGCCGGTGGACCTACCAGCTCGTCGAGGAGTACGACGACGGTTACTACGCCACCTTCCAAGACCTGGAGCGCCAGATCCGCGAGGAACTGGCCGGCGGCCGCCGCCACCTTTACGAGGCCGAGCTGAAACAGCGCCGCCGCACCCCCGGCCGCCCCGGCCACGAGACCGCCCCCGGACCGGCCCGGGGTTAACGGCGCGGCAACGGCGAGCCCGGTTGCATACCTCGCACGACCAGACCCCGGGCAGGCCCGCCGGGGTGTCAAGCGATCGGGTGAGGAGCATACCGGCGATGGACAGCAGTACTCGACAGCACATCGGACGTCGCACCGTCCTGCGATGGGCCGGCCTGGCGGCCGGAGCCGCCGGCGCCGCGGCGGCCCTGCCCTGGCCGGGCGAGACCGGCCCTCTCCCGTCCGCGACCCTGGCCGCCGCGGCGACCGGGCCGGACCCGGACCTGCTCTTCAAGGCGGGCCGGTTCGCCGCGGCGGACCGGGAGTACGCGCGCCTGCTGCGGAAGCACGCCGCCGACGCCACGGCCCTGGCCGGGCGGGGGCGCATCGCGCTGCTGTCCAACAGGTTCGCGGCCGCCGAGAAGTACCTGACCCAAGCCCTCCGCCTGGCACCCGACGACGTCTCCGCCACCCGCGAGCTCGCCCAGTGCTTCGTCCGGCAGGACCGCCTGTCTCGTGCGGTCCCGCTGCTGCGGGCTACCGGTGACCCGGACGACGCCGCGTTCGCCGCCCAGTACGCCGCCGTGACCGGCAACCCGTACGCGATGCGCGGCGCGCAGCGGACCCGGCTGCCGTTCGTGTGCGTCGACCCGCTGCCCTGCGTGCGGGCCGTCGTGAACGGCGGCGAGCCGCAGAACTTCCTCATCGACACCGGCGCCACGCTGGCGTTCGCCACCGAGACCGCGGAGCGGGCCGGGCTGCGCGCGGTGTCCACCAGCGTGAGTACGCCCGCCGGGCAGACCCTGGAGACACGGCACGGCGTGATGCCGTCGTTCCGGCTGGGCGGCATCGAGCTGCGGGACGTCCCGGTGGTCTGGTACGACCTGCGGATGCCGGTGCTGCCGGACGGCTCCCGGCCGGCCGGCGTCATCGGCACCACGTTGCTTTACCACTTCCTGGCCACGATGGACTACGCGAACCAGGAACTGGTGCTGCGGCGCCGGACAGCGGCCCAGCAGCGGGAGCTCCAGGCCACCGTCCGGCGCACCGGGACCGGCCGGCTGCCGCTGTGGCTGGCCGGCGACCACATCCCCTGCACGCTGGGCAGCGTGAACGGCCACGGGCCGCGGGTCGCCTCCCTGGACACCGGAGGCATGGGCCTGGGCGTCATGATGAACGAGGAGAACGCCAGGCGGGCCGGGGTGACCATCGACTACGCCAATCCCCGGGACGGCGGCGGGATGAAGATGTATCCGATCAAGCCGGCCACGGCGCGTATCGGAGACACCGTCCGGCGGGACGTCCCCGGGGTCGTCGGCGCGTGGCCGTGGCTGGAGCTCTTCGGTTTCGACACGATCGCCAACTTCAGCCACGAATTCTTCCGGCCCTGCGCCATCACCTTCGACTACACCGGCATGGACTTCTACATCACCGGGCCCTGACTTCCGCAAAGCGGGAGATCGCCGGGAGGACGAGCGGATCTCCTCCCGGCACCGGACGGACCACGAAGTATCATGATCTTTCTCTAGAGAAGGGGATCAGGGCAGGGGCTCGACCCGAGAGCGCCGCACCTGGACTGTCAATGGAACATCGCCACCTCGGACACAGCGGCCTGATGATCAGTGAGGTCACCTACGGGAACTGGCTCACCCACGGCGAACTGGTGGACGGCGACCGGGCCACGGCCTGCGTCCGGGCGGCGCTGGACGCGGGGATCACCACCTTCGACACCGCCGACGTCTACGCGCAGGGCGCGGCCGAAGAGCTGCTGGGCACCGCGCTGGCCGGCGAGCGAAGGTCCGCCCTGGTCATCGCGTCCAAGGTCTGCCTACCCACCGGCAGCGGCCCGAACGACCGCGGGCTGAGCCGCAAGCACATCGTCGAGTCCTGCGAGGCGTCCCTGCGCCGGCTGCGCACCGACTATCTGGACCTCTACCAGGCGCACCGGTTCGATGAGACCACTCCGCTCGAAGAGACCCTCATCGCCTTCGACGACCTGGTGCGGCAGGGGAAGGTGCTCTACCTCGGCGTCTCGGAATGGACGGCGCCGCAGATCGACGCCGCGCTGACCCTGGTCAAGGATCTCGGGCTGCGCAGCCGCATCGTGTCCAACCAGCCGCAGTACAACATGCTGTGGCGGGTCATCGAGCCGGAGATCGTGCCGCTGTGCCTGCGGGAGGGCATCGGCCAGCTGGCCTTCCAGCCGCTCGCCCAAGGGGTGCTCAGCGGGAAGTACCGGCCGGGCCAGGAGCCGCCGGCCGGCTCGCGGGCGACGGCGGGCGGCCGGGCACCCACGTTCATCGGCCGGGTGCTGGGCACGCCGCTGCTGGAACGCGTCCAGGACCTCGTCCCGCTGGCCGCCGACCATGGCATGTCGGCCGCCCAGCTGGCCATCGCCTGGGTGCTCGCGCAGCCCGGGGTCTCCTCGGTGGTCGCCGGCGCCACCCGGCCCGAGCAGGTCACCGAGAACGCCGCGGCGGCCGGCCGGCCGCTCGACGAGGCCGCGCGCAAGAAGGTGGACGAAGTGCTCGGCGATCTCGTCGATCGCGATCCCGCCAAGACCGCCCAGATGATGGCGGTCAAGCCGGCATGGCGGACGGCGTGACCGCAACCGCCGGCACCTCCCGATGATCACGGAGGGGTCGCACCCGCCCGGTCCGCCGCGGCCTGAACCGCGCCGACCCGTGGCCGGCGCCGCGACCGCTCATCCCGGTGGCCGCCAGTCGCCGCATCGTGCCACGAAGGCGGCCAGCTCGCGAGTGCCGAAGTGCCGGGCGTCCCAATCGTCGGCCCGCACCTCGACCGTGCCGTCCGCCACGTAGGCCCAGCCCGGCCGGCCGTCCCGCGTGGTCAGCCGGCGCAGCTCGTAGAAGTCGTCCTCGAAGGCGTCGACCACGCGCCATTCCGGCAGGGTGAGACCGGTGACCAACCGGCCGCGCGCCACGGCCCCCGCCGGTACCAGGACCGGGTAGACCTGCCCGGGCAGCGCCGCGACCCGCCATCCGTCCACCGCGGCCGGCGTGCTCGCCGGCACCCAGCCCAGCAGGGCGTGCCAGACCTCGGGGAACAGCAGGCTCCCGTAGACGAAAAGCGCCCGCGGCCGCGCCGCCAGGCGATCGGGCGTCCTGAAGGCGGGCGGGTCCGGGCGATGTTCGGCGGTCGGCATGCGGTCACCTCACGGACGGGCCACGGCGGCGCGGGCGGCGAACGGCCCGGCCCGCCGGGCCGGATCGGACACCCGGTCCGGCCCTGGGCCGCCCGCCCGCATCGATCGCCCGGACCGGATCCGATCATGCGAGTGGTCCCGGGAGGCTCACTCTCCGGACGCCAGTGTGCCAGTGCCGGGCCGATCGCAACCAGCCCCACCGGCCCTTGACCGCGGCACCGTCAGCAACCGGGCCCGGATCCCCTCCGGCGCGCCCCGGCGCGCGGGCGCGGGGCGCTCGTGAGATCCCGGCGCCGTCCTACGAAACGCCCGTCTACCGGTATGACCCGCCACGGATCGCCACCGGCCGGTCCACACCGAGCAGGCCGGACAGCCAGCACGGCGACCGCGGCCGGTTGCCCGCACCACCGCACCTCTTGGAGGATCCAGATCAGGCGTGATCAGAGGGGGAGACGATGCGGGCACTTCTGGCCGTTGTGGGGGTCGCCGCGGTGGGGTTCCTCGCCGTGGTCCTGTTCCTGTTACGCGAGCCCGCCGATGACGGGACGGCCGCGCGGCGCGCCGGCTCGTCCGCCGCGGCCGCCACCACCCCGGCGGCCGGGAAGAGCGTGTTGCTCGACGTCCAGGGCGCCGCCATCGAGGAGTTCTCCGGCGACTGCACCGGCAGCGGGTACCCCTACCTCTGCCGCCAGGTCGTCGAACAACTGCGCGCCGCGGACCCCGGGTTGCCCACCCGGGCGGGCCTGCAAATCCACACCACCATCGACCTGCGGCTCCAGCGGGCGGCGCAGGACGCCATCGACGCCCACGTCCACCGCGACGACGCCCCGGTGGCGGTGCAGGCCATGATCGTCCCAGGCGAGGGCGCAATCCGCGCCATGGCCGCCGGTCGCGACATCCCCGACCAGAAGGGGTTCCAGCCGGGCACCGCGGCGATGCCGTACACCCTGGCCGCCGCCCTCGCCGCCGGCCTGCGCTACGACGACGGCTTCGCCATCTCGGACTCCTACACCGCCGCGGGGTACGCGTCGTTCCGGAACTGCGCCGGCGAGGCGGTCGGCGACCCCACCCATTCCGTCTTCAACCGGGACAAGGAAGGGGACCGGTTCGTCACCCTGCGGGCGGGCACCCGTCAGGTGGTGAACACCTTCTTCATGCGACTGACGGAGAAGGCCGGGCTGTGCGAGACGGTGCGGATGGCCGAACGGCTCGGGCTCCGCCGGGCGGACGGAGCACCGCTGATGGAAGTGGAGGCGTTCACGCTGGGCATCGACGAGGCCGACCCCGTCTCGGTGGCCAACTCCTACGCCACCCTCGCCGCGCGCGGCCGCTTCTGCGAGCCGACGGTGATCACTGAGGTCCGCGACGGCTCCGGTGTGCTGCGCTCCTTCCCGCCGCGGTGCCGGGAGGTGCTGGACCCGGCGGTCGCCGACGCGGTCACCGGAATCCTGACCGACGTCCTGTCGTCCGGTGAGTCCAAGGGCATCGGCCGGCCGGCGGCGGGCATGCCGGGCACGGCCGACGGCTCCGTGAGCGCCTGGTACGCCGGTTACACCCCCGACCTGGCCGCGGCCGTCGGCCTCGGCGACCCGCGCGGCGTGCACCGCCACCCGCTGCGCGACATCACCATCGGCGGCCGCCGTTTCCCGGCGGTGGACGGCGAGGCCGTCCCCGGCCGGATCTGGCGGCAGGCCATGACCGAGGCGGCCCGCGACACCCCGGAGACCGCCTTCACCCCGCCGGACCTCGCACGCTTCGGCGGCTGCCGCGACGCCTGCCCGAACTGACCGGCTCCGAACCGACGCGCCCGCCACTGCCGGCCGGCCCGGAACTCGGCACGCCGCCGTCCGCGGCGCTACTCAAGACTGACCGGCTCCGAAGCAACGCGCTCGCCACTGCCGGCCGGCCCGGAACTCGGAACGCCACCGTCCGCGGCGCTATTCGAGGTCGACGAGTGCCTGCAGCAGATCCCGCAACGACTTCTGCTGGCCCGGACTGAGCCTGGTCAGCGGCGACTCCGCGCCCAGCCGCTCGAGCGCGGCGGCCCGGAACCGCCGGCCGGCCGCGGTGAGCACGATCTGCTTGGCCCGGCGGTCACTCGGGTGCGGCTCGCGCCTGATCAGGTCCTGCCGCTCCAGCCGGTCGAGCACGAAGGTGGCGTTCGACGGCTCGCAGGACATTCGGGCGGCCAGTTCCCGGGCGGTGATGGGCTCGGACAGCTCGCGCAGCGCGATCACCTGCGAGGCGGTGATGCCCAGTTCCTCGGCGACCCGCCGGACGTGCACGTCGAGCCGGTGGGCGAACCGATGGACGAACCTGCACACGTCCCGATCGAGTGCCTCACGATCAGGCTGGGCGTCCACCGGCGGCTCCGAGTCTGTTGGCACACCCCAGTGTAGCGCCGTTGGTTTGAGCTGTGATAATTCTAATTCGTATAATACGAACTAGAAGTATTGGAGCATCACGTGCCGCTGCCCGCCCTCTCGCTCATGCTGGTCGTGTTCAGCCTGACGACGGGGGAGTTCGTGATAGCCGGCATCCTGCCGGACGTGGCCTCGGACCTGTCGGTGTCGATCGAGGCGGCCGGCCTGCTGGTGACGGCCTACGCCGGCGGCATGATCGTGGGCGGCCCATTGATCACCGTGCTGACCGCCCGGATCGCCCGCAAGCCCCTCATCCTCGGCCTGCTCGCCGTGTCGATCGCGGCCAACCTCGGTTCGGCGGTCGCGCCCGGTTACGGCGTCCTGCTGGCCATGCGGTTCCTGGCCGGGCTGATCGTGGCCACCTTCTTCGCCGTCGCCATCGCGACCACCGTGTCCATGGCACCTCCGGGCCGGCAGGCCACCGCCGTCGCCAGGGTGACCTTGGGGATGAACCTGGGCATCATCCTCGGCACCCCGGTGGGCACCCTCATCGGTGAGCATGGCGGCTGGCGCGCCACCTTCACCGTGGTGACCGTCATCACCATGCTGGCGGCCCTGCTCGTGCTGCGGTTCGTCCCGTCCCCGCCGGCTCCCGTCGCCCGTTCGGTGGTCTCGGAGTTGCGCGTGCTCGCCGACCGAAACGTCCAGATCGCCATCGCGCTCACCGCACTGGGCAACGTAGGCGTCGTGATGGTCTTCAGCTACATCGCCCCCCTGCTCACCGACGTCAGCGGCTTCCCGGCCGCCTCGGTACCAGGGCTGCTGCTGGTGTACGGCGCCGGCGCGGTATTCGGGAACCTCGCGGGCGGCCGGCTCGCCGACCGGGCACCGCTGCCCTCGCTGATCGGCCTGCTGTCGGCGCTCGCGGCCACGCTGGCCCTGTTCTGGGCGGTCCGCGAGACCCGACCGGCGGTCGTGGTGCTCCTGTTCTTCGTCGGCGCGCTGGCCTTCGCCGTCATCCCCGGCATGCAGACCCGGGTCCTGTCCGCGGCGACCGGTGCACCGACACTGGCGGTGGCGGTCAACGCCTCGGGGTTCCAACTCGCCGCCGCCTTCGCCGGCTGGCTGGGCGGGCGGGTGCTCGACAGTTCCCTCGGGCTCTCGTCCATCTACCTGGTCGGCGCGCTGCTCACCCTGACCGGGCTCGCGGTCGCCGGCTACTCCCACCATCGCGACCGGCGGCCGGTCGGAACGCCGCCGGTCGGCGACAAGGCGCCCGGCATCGGAAGGAACCGGTGACCGGATACCGCACGACCTCGAGGGCGGGGGGCCGAAGATGGAGCGGACCAGGATGGCCCCCCAGAGCCGGGCGGATCCGGGACGACGGGAACAAGTCGCTCCCCCAGCCCTGGAGGCCCGGCGCGAGATGGCAGTGCCCGACCACGACCCGTCCTCGGCCGGGCACAGGGTGACCGAACCGGCAAGGCCGGCGACCACGATGACCGGCGTGTACTGCGGCGAGGCTGTTTCACCGGCCGACCGGGATTCGGGTGCGACGCCGCCGTTCGGATGGCCGGCCGGTGACCGGTCCATATCGACGCCGAACCCGCGCGCCCGGCCGCTACCGGCCGGCCTCTGGAACTCGGAACGTCACCGTCCGCGGCCAGGCGCACGAGCCCGGGACCGGTCCGGGGTCGATCAGGGAGATGCCCGATGGGCACCGTCGCCGCACTCCGGCACGCTGCTGATCATGAGTGATCACGCGGTCCTACTCCAGGGAGTGACCAGGACATACGGGAGCGGCGCCACCGAGGTGGCGGCGCTGCGGCAGGTCGACCACGGGTTCCCTCGTGGCGGCTTCACCGCCGTGATGGGACCGTCCGGGTCGGGGAAGAGCACCCTGCTGCAGTGCGCGTCCGGGCTGGACCGGCCGGACTCGGGCGCGGTCCGGGTCGCCGGACAGGACATCACCCGGCTGGCGGAGAACGAACTGGCGGTGCTGCGCCGTGACCGGATCGGTGTCATCTTCCAGTCCTTCAACCTGGTGCCGTCGCTGACCGCCTGGCAGAACGTGATACTGCCCAGCCGGCTGGCCAGGCGGCGGCCCGACCCGGCACACGTGCGCGGGTTGCTGGCGCGAGTGGGGCTGGCCGGGCGGGAGCGGCATCGGCCGGCGCAACTGTCGGGCGGCCAGCAGCAGCGGGTGGCGATCGCCCGCGCCCTGCTCGGCCGCCCGGAGGTGCTCTTCGCCGACGAGCCGACCGGCGCGCTGGACCGCGGCACCGGACGGCAAGTACTGGCACTTCTGCGGGAGGCGGTCGACGAGTTCGGCCAGACGGTGGTGATGGTCACCCATGATCCGGAGGCGGCGGTTCGGGCGGACCAGGTGCTCTTCCTGACCGACGGGCGTATCGTCGACATCCTGGACCGGCCGTCGACGGCGCAGATCGGCGCACGGCTGGACGGCCGCCGGTGATATCCACCCTCGCCTGGAACAACGTCCGGACCAACCGGCTCGGCCTGGCCGCCTCATTCGCGGCGGTCCTGCTGGCCGCGATGCTCGTGAGCGGCAGCGGCCTGCTGGTCGCCGGCGCGGACACCCGTGATGAGCTGAGCGACATCATGGGACTGCTGGTGCTGTCGGCCGCGGTTTCGGGCTTCGTGGCGGTCTTCGTCGTCGCTGGCACCCTGAGCATGCACGTGTTACGACAGCGCAGGACCTGGGCGCTGCTGCGGTCGGTCGGCATGACATCGCGGCAGGTGAGCCGGCTCATCACCGCGGAGGCGATGGTGGTGGCCGTGCTGGCGAGCGCGGCGGGCTGCGTACTGGCCGTGCCGTACGCCGCGCTGATGGCCGGCTTCCTGCGGACGACCGGGCTGGCGGCCGCAGACGTCCCGGTGGAGATGACGACCGGGCCGTTCATCCTGGCGCTGGTGACCGGACCGGGGGTGACGCTGCCCGCGGCCCGGGTGGCGGCACGCAAGGCGATCGGTGTCCGCCCGCTGGAGGTACTGCGGGAGAGCGCGGCGCAGCGGCGGCTGCTGCCATGGCCCCGGGCGGTCGTCGGGGCCATCGCACTGGCCGGGGGCATCGTGTTGCTGTGGCTGGTTCCCCAGGTCAAGCCGGTGGCCGCAGTACCGGCCGGGCTGGGGGCCACGATGGCGCTGTGCGTGGGCGCGTCGGCGCTCGGCCCCGTCGCGCTGCGCGTGATGGGCGGGGCGCTCGGAGCCCTGGTGGCCTGGATCGACCCGGGTGCCGGGATGCCGGTCCGGGCCTCGCTGGTCACCCAGCCGCGCCGGGCGATGTCGGCGGCCTCCCCGGTGATGCTGACCGTGGCGCTCGCGTGCACCTTTCTGTTCGCGGTGGCGACCGGCGACGCGGCAACGGGCATCACCCGTACCGGGCCGTCGGCGTGGGCGGCCCCGATGATGGTGGGATCGGCGGTGATCTACACCGTCATCTCGGTGCTCAACGCCACGGCCATGACGATGGCCGAACGGACCGAGGAGATCCGGCTGTTGCGCACCGTGGGAACCGGGCCAAGGCAACTCGTCAGAGCGGTGTGCTGGGAGACACTGATCGTGACCAGCGTCGGGGCACTGCTCGGCACCGGAATCGCCGCCGCGTCCCTCACCGCGCTCGGTAAGGCCGCGACCGGCGAGGCGTGGTTCGCCTACTCCCCGCTGCAGTACGCGACACTCGTGCTGGTGTGCGTCGCGAGCGGCCTGAGCGGAGCACTGGCCGCCACCTGGAAGGTACGGCACGGACCGCTGCTGCCCGGCGACTGATCCGTCCGCACCGGCCGGGCACCGTGTGGCCGCCCTCCGGCGGCGGAGCCGCCCCGATCGCTACTCGAGGTCGACGCGTCCTGCGATCGGCGCGACGCACACTATGGCCGGACGCCCGCTACTCCCACCATCACGACCGGTGGCCGGTCGAAGCGCCGCCGGTCGGCGACGCCGGCCGGCCGGGGTTCGGCGGGCGCACCAGGTAGACGTCGATCGGGTCCTGCGCCTCCACGGTGAACCCGAGCCGCTCGTAGAGCCGCCGGGCCGCGCTGTCCCGCAGGACGTTCAGCCGGACGAACTCGCCGGCGGCGTCGAGCCGGGCCAGCAGCGTCCGGAGAACGGCCGAGCCGATACCCCGGCCCTGGAGGTCCGGCGCGAGATAGAAGTGCTCCAGCCACGACCCGTCCACGGCCGGGCGCAGGGTGACCGAGCCGGCGAAGGCGTCGTCCACCACGATGACCGACGTGTACTCCGGCGAGAAGGAGTCCCGCAGCCGCTGCCGCACCCGGTGCTCGTCGAACCGCCCCAGCCGCTCCAGGTCCGGACGCATCACGACGGCCCGCAACTCCGCGATCTGCTCGACGTCCGCCGGCTCGGCGGGCCGGAGCACCCACTCCCCCGGACGGCGCGGCCCACTCCCCCGCCCCACCTCGCCCGTTCTCATCCGATCGTCCCGCCCCTCCAGCGCGCCATCATGTGATCTGGTGCTCTGGACTGACCGCGTCGCCGGAACCGCCAGGTCGTCTGCGGTCGCCCGCTGCGCGCCGGGGCCTGGTTCTCCGCCAGACGACAACGCTTCCCATGAAGGACAGAATGGCGGCGAGGCAGCCCAGTACGTGACCGACGTGCTCGAATCGCACCTTGGGATCCATCACGCCGCCCTGGGGGTCGTCGGGGTCGTAGATAAGGGTCTTGGTCTGGCCGTATGACGGCTCACCCGACCAGCGATGGAAACCGATCCGCGCCGTGATCTGTTCACCTTTGCGGGTCGTGAATCCGACCAGCACGGTGCCCTGGCCGCGAGATCCGTGATCCACTCCGTGAACGAGCGCGGTCACCTCGATGCCCTGGCCACGAAGTCTCCGCACATGGATGAAGTCGTCCACCGACATCACCAGGAACCCGGCACCGGCCAGTACCAGCACGACCGCGATGTTGCCCGGCAGGGTGAAGATCCAGTCCCAGAACCTCAGTGAGGACGCCCCTGACGGGTCGCCCGCCGTTCGCCGCGGTCGGTGATACATCGCCCGACGCGCTCGATTCCTTCGAGCCCGCCGTCGAGATGCTCTGCTCACCGCACCCGCTCCCAAGCCCGTCGATGCCCGTGTGATCAAATAACGCTCCGCCGGCCGACCAGGGTTCCGGTACACCGCCACCGTTCGGAGAGCCTAAATCAGGTGTCGCGGCGGGAGAGACCGTCTAACCTCCGGGCATGGAAATCCGTGAAGAGCGACCGGATGATGCGGACGCCGTACGCCACGCCCATCTGCGCGCGTTCGGCGATCACGGCGGAGTCGTGGCCGACCTGGTCGACACCCTGCGCCACGGCATCCGCTCCGGTGGGGGGCTTGCGCTCGTCGCCGAGGCCGCAGGACAGGTCGTCGGGCACGTCATGTTCACGCCCAGCCTGCTCGACGCCCCGCGGCGGCTGGTCGGCGTCCAGGTGCTCAGCCCGCTGGGGGTACTGCCCGAACACCAGCGGCAGGGCATCGGCTCGGCATTGGTCCGCGCCGGGCTCGCGAATCTCGCCGAAGGTGAGACACCCGTCGTCTTCCTGGAAGGCGATCCCGGCTACTACTCCCGCCTCGGATTCGTCCCGGGGGCCGAGCTGGGCTTCCGCAAGCCGTCCCTGCGCATCCCCGACGCCGCCTTCCAGGCGATCAGGCTTCCGGCCTACGAGCCGTGGATGACGGGGACGCTGGTCTACTCCGAGCCGTTCTGGCGTCACGACGCCGTCGGACTCCGCGACGCCAACGCCTGACGACCCGACGAGGGGTGTCAGCCCGTCTCCACTTGGTCCCGTGCCTGGCGAAACAACTCGGCCACGCTCGGCTTCATCGCATAACAGGTCGGCTTGCCCTCCCACCAATAGAAGGGGTACCTGCGACCCGATGCCTGCTGCGACCTGCTGAATCCACTAAGAGCACCCGCGATGGAGTGTGACCTGGAGAGAACGCCGCCGGTGATGCGGCGAATATCATCCACACTGAGCTGCTGACCGGGATGGTCGATGAGCAGGTCGAAAAAGATCTTTGCCTGGTTTTTGATCGACCGATAGAAGGCTTCCGCAACAGTGAGGTCGGACTCCAGGTTCCACTCTGGGTTGTCACGGTGACCTTCACCGCCCGTGTGCCGCTCCCACTGCGGGTGGTCGTCAGGCAGCACAGCCCCTACGAGCGCGGTGGATAAGCCCAATTGCCGGCTCCAGCTCATCACGAGTTGCTCTGCGCGGGTGCGCGACATCGTCAGCTCAGTGCCAGGCCCCAACGGCAGACGAACCGTCTCGGACATCGACTCCCTCCCAACACGAAGAGTTACCGAACGGTTGCACCCTTTTGGCGTGGGTGTCAAGCCATTGACCTGGCGACGTATTGCCCGATAGCAGAGCCCCAGGGTGCCGCCTGTTCTCCCGCGCACCCGGGGATGGCCCCTGCCAGTCGTACAGCTACTTTGACCTCGTCCGGCATATCCGCCAACAGATCGCCGAGCACGGGGACGCCGAAGCCTCGCGCTTGCTCGCCGAGGGGGACGCCGAGTTCACCATCCGCCGCACCCGCCTGCACTCGGCCGCCCGCAGGTCCTGACGTCACAGGGCTTGGCCCATCAGCAGGCGCTCCCAGAGCCGCGCCACCTCCGAGTGCGTCAGCCGGTCGGTCTGCATCGCCGGGCTCCCACGGCGGGTCCGCTCGAGGTATCCGTGGCCGCCGGCCGAGACCAGGTAGTACACGGTGGTCCGACACTCGCACGTCCAGCGGACCACCCGCCGCCGGCCTTCGGCCTTGGCAGCCGGCCGCCAGGTGATGGGCTCGTCGATGTCCTTGGGGTCGACCTCGGCGACGTGTAATCCGTGGGCGGCGCTGCCCTGGGTCGATGGCGGCATCACCGAGCACCTCCGGTGGAGTAGCCGCTCTGGCGGGCGATCTCGTCCTGCACGGCCAAGGCGAGGACCAGCCCGGGCACATCGCCGCGTTCGATGGCCGGGATCAGGCCGACAGCGCGCTGGGCGTGCGTCAGCGGGACTCGCCGCTCGGCCCGCCACCCGCACGGTACGCCGTTCGAATCCGTCAGCCGAGTGAACCGCCACGCGGGATAGATCTGCTCGAGCGCGTAAACCTGGCGGCGCACCAGCTCCTGTACGGCGTCGGGGACCGGCGGGCAGGAGGTGCTCGGCATGTATCCACCGACGGAGATCCGCGCCGCCGGTGACATGCCATAGGGGTCGCGCTGGCGGTCTACGGGGCCGGTCATGCCGTCCTCGCCTGCATCTCGGTCTCGCGCATCAGGTGCCACAGCTCCTGGACTGTGGTCGCGCCCAACTGGGCCGGGGTGGCAGGCCACAGCGCGAAGGCGTAGTAGCGGCGGGTGCCAACGCCGTAGAAGACCAGCCATCCAGGTTCGGCGCTGTCGAGTTGGGCGGCGGCGGTGCGCTGGTCGTCGTCCCAGCAGCGCCGCGGCGACGTCTCAGTAGGGGGTACACCGTCTCGGTGCCGGCCGGGCCTGCGGGGCTTCATGCGGCCGCCTCTCGCCGGCGCGAACTGAACCCTCCTCCTGGCGGTGCCGTGCCGGCCGGGCGGCCACGGCCGCCCGGGTATGCGACGGCCGGGCGCGCCGAGCGGGTCGGGCGAGCGGGGTGTGCCGGGCCGAGCACGGGCTGGTGCACGCGGGCCGGCCGGGTCGGCGCGGGGAAGCGGTTCAGGCCGAGGCGGCGGCGGGCGCGCATCCGGGCGTCGGCCTGGGCACGGGTCGGCGGTTCGTAGGCATGGTGAGGGCTGTGAGGGAGGCTGGCGGCGTCGTGGGCGTAGGGCGGGTGGCCGCACCAGCGGCATCCGAGCGGCATCGGCGGAGCGTCGGCATAGTGTCTCACGCGCCTCGCGGGCCGTCTGTGGACAGCATTAGGCTTCCCCATAGTGGTCAGGACCTCACTCCTGATCAAGGGGTCCGTACGGCGTGTCAGCGCCTGCGGGCCCCGCCTCGTGTCGGGGCACTCACGCTACGCCACTTCCCCATGCTTCACCATGGTTCACCACTGATGATCTATGGGTATCTGTGGTTACCGACATTCATCTACGGTCACGCTGTGGGGATCGAATGGGCCGTCAACCAACCGAAGTGGAAGCAAATCGCCGAGGTGATCAAGAAGCGGATCGCTGACGGCACCTACCCGCCGGACACGGCGATCCCCAGCGAGCACGAGTTGGTGCGGGAGTTCGACGTCGCCCGCGGGACCGCCAGGAAGGTACTCGTGCAGCTGACGGCCGATGGAGTGGCCTACACGGTCCGCGGCCTCGGCACGTTCGTCACGCCCCGCGAAACCTCAGAGTGATGGCTTGCGTCAGTTTGCGGTTTCTTGTCATGAGGCCGGGTCCGTCCTAAACTTCGCGTCGGCGGCTCCCACGCCGAACCTCCTTCAGCGGGCACCCACGCGGCCCGCCGTCCGCGGAGGCAAAGGGGACGAACGCGCCTCGGGAGCACTGGTGCACACCGGCATGCCGACCATCGTCGCGGCGAGCCGACCGGCAGGCGTGGGCTGGGTCGGCGACGGCCGCGAGCGGAGTCACCATGACCGGAAAGAAGCAACTCAAGGCCCGTATCAGGGCACGCATGGCCAAGACGGGCGAGAGCTACACCACCGCGCTGCGCCACGTCGCCGGCCGTCCCGAGCGGCGCGCCGACGGAAACTGGACCTTCCACGGCGGCCGCCACCCGAACAGCGCCGCCATCACCGGCGTGCTCGCCAACCAGGGTGTCGCGATCAGCGAGCCGCTGGTCTTCCTCGCCGGGGGCGGCCTCGGCGCCGGGTACATCCTGTGGGAGTTCAAGCGCCACGGCGCCGCCAACATGGTGATCGGCTTCCGTAACCAGTGGCAGTACCCCGACCGCTGGACGGCCAAGACCCTGGACCGCCTCGGTGTCGGCTTCGACGTCCACACCACGTCCGGGGCCAAGGGCGCCGCCGCCCGCCTCACCGCCGAGCTGGACGCCGGGCACCCGTGCCTGGTGCTGCCCGACCGGTACCACGTGGGGTACTGGCATCTGCCCGCGCACCTCGACGGGTACGGCGGGCACCCGGTGATCGCCTACCGCCGGGACGACACCGACGTCTACGTGGACGACCGCGGGCGGGCCCCGATCCGCGTCCCCCGGGAGCGCATGGACGCCGCCCGCGCCCGGGTGTCCTCGTACAAGAACATCACGCACGTCCTGCGGCCCGCCGAGATCGGCCCCGGACGTCTCACGGAGGCGGTGCTCGCGGGCCTGCGCGACTGCGCCGAGCACCTGAGCGCCCCCTCCGACTCCTTCTCACTGCCCGCGTGGCGCAAGTGGTCGCGCATGCTCACCGACCGGCGGGCCGCCAAGGGCTGGCCGAACGTCTTCGCCGACGGCCGCGGGCTGCCCGGGGCGCTGCTGTCGCTGTGGGAGGGCGTGGAACCGGTCGGCATGGACGGCGGCAACCTGCGTGACCTGTTCGCCGACGCCCTCGACGAGGCGGCGCCCCTGACCGGCCTGCCGCTCGCCCCCGTCGCCGAGGACTTCCGGCACGCCCACACCCTCTGGCACGAACTCGCCGAGACCGCGCTTCCTGCCGACGTGCCCGAGTTCGCCCGCATGCGGGAACTCACCGCCGCCCTGCGCGAGTCCATGGCCGACGCCGGCAGCGCGAGCCCCGCCGACGCCGCGGAACTGTGGGAGCTGCGCGCCGCCGTGGACCACAAGCCACCGATCGCCGACCCGGAGGCGCTGTTCGCGGCCCTCGCCCCCCGGCTCGCGGCCGTCTGGGAGGTGGAGACCGCGGCGGTCGCGCGACTGCGAAGCCTGGTCGCGAAGGAATGACCGGGAAATAGCATGTCGCGCACCGGTGATATCCGGCATCCTTTCATGGAAGGCGCCGGATGCGCTGGTGCGGCCGCCGCGGTCCAGGCGGCGGTGACCATCGCCTTGAGGGTCTGAACTCGCTCCTTACCTCCCCTGAAGCCTGTTAGCAAAACGGCCCCTTCCTTGATCGGAAGGGGCCTCTGAGGTGGAGCCGCCTAAGGGAATCGAACCCTTGACCTACGCATTACGAGTGCGTCGCTCTGGCCGACTGAGCTAAGGCGGCGTACCGCGAGCGGACTCACGGCGAGTGAAGTCTACAGGTTCCGGACGGTTCTCGCGCCGCGGCGACCGCCGTGCACGTCGAGCGGCCGACGGGCCGAGTTCGGGGCCCTGGGGCCGTGTCGGACGCGACCTCGCGGGCGGAGGTGCGAGGCCGGCCGATCGGATACTTCGCCAGGACGGGCCGGAGATCAGGCGGCCGGGTGGAGTTCTACGATCCTTTCGTGAGCGACGCGGATCTGACCAAGATGGAGATCCCGACGGCCCGGCTGGTGTTGCGGCGTCCGGCGGCGGAGGACATCGACGCGATCTTCACCGTGAACGGCGACCCGCGGGCCTGCGCGCACAATCCGTCCGACCTGCTGGGCGGCCGGGAGGACGCCGTGCGGCTGTTCCATCGGTGGGACCGGCACTGGCAGGAGCACGGGCTCGGGTACTGGACGGTCCGGCGGCACGACTCGGCCACGCCGCTGGGCTTCTGCGGGACCAAGTACATGGACCTGGACGGCATGCGGGTCCTGAATCTCTTCTACCGGTTCGATCCGGCGGCCTGGGGCCGGGGGTACGCGAGCGAGGCGGCCGGGGCGGTGGTCGGCTGGGTGCGCGACCGGCTGCCCGGGTTTCCGATCGTCGCCCGGGTGCGGCCCGGCAACGCGGCCTCGCAGCGGGTCGCCGTCCGGGCCGGGCTGGTCCGGTGCGAGCACCTCGACACGGCCGGCGAGGACGGGCTCGACTGGATCTACGCCGCGAACCTCCCGGAACAGACCGGCACCGTCAGGTGATCTTGGGGCACTTGGTGCCGTCGCGGGGGGCGATCAGGGAGATGAGGTAGCGGTCGACGGCCTCGTCGACGCAGGCGGAGCCGGTGCGGTAGGCGGTGTGGCCGTCGCCGTCGAAGCTGAGCAGCACGCCGGAGGAGAGCTGCGAGGCCAGGGCCTTGGCCCACTCGTAGGGCGTCGCGGGGTCGCGCAGGGTGCCGACGACGACGATGGGCGGGGCACCGCGGGCGGTGAGCGGCTTGTCGGGGCCCTTGGCCTTGACCGGCCAGTACTCGCAGGGCAGCGAGCCCCACATGACGTAGGCCCCGAAGCGGGGTGACTCCTGCTGCGCCTTCCGGGCCGCGTCCTCGTAGGCACTGGTCCGGTTCGGGTAGGGATGGTCCACGCAGTTGACGGCCATGTTGGCCTCGGTCTGGTTGGAGTAGCTTCCGTCCGGCCGGCGGTCGACCAGCACGTCGGCCAGCCGCAGCAGCGTCGTGCCGTCGCCCTTGAAGGCCTGGGCCAGGGCGGTGCGCAACACCGGCCAGGACCGCTTGTCGTACAGCGCGGTGACGATGCCGAGGGTCGTCCACGACTCGTCGATCTTCCGCTGGTCGCCGGTCTTGTTGCGCAGCGGCTGCCGGTCGGCGCTGCGCAACAGCTCGGAGATGCGGTCCAGCGCCGGACCGGTCTTCTTCTCGGGGAAGGGGCACGAGCTAGCGGTGAAGCAGTCGGCGAGGAACGCGCGCAGCGCGGTCTCGAAGCCACGCGCCTGGGCGGCGTTCACGTACGGAACCGGCGCGAGGGAGGGGTCGATCGCACCGTCGAGCACCAGGGCCCGGATCTTCTTGGGGAACAGCTCGGCGTACACCGCGCCCAGGTAGGTGCCGTAGGACTTGCCGAGATAGGTGAGGCCCTGGTCGCCGAGGACGGCGCGGATGACGTCCAGGTCGCGGGCGGCGTCGGCGGTGCCGACGTGCGGCAGCAGCTTGCCGGCCTTGGCCTGGCAGGCGGCGGCGAAATGCTCGGCGCCGCGGGCCAGCAGCTTCACCTCGGCCGGGTCGTCGGGCGTGCCGTCCAGGCCGATGAACTCGTCCAGCTCCGGGCCGGTGAGGCAGCGGACCGGGGTGGACTGGCCGACGCCGCGCGGGTCGAAGCCGATGGTGTCGAACCTGGACAGCACGCCGGGGCTCAGCACCGAGGTGGCGGCGCGGGCGTATTCGATGCCGGAGCCGCCGGGGCCGCCGGGATTGAGCACGATCGACCCGATCCGCTGCTTGCCGGTGGCCGGGAGCTTGATCAGGGCGATCTGGATTCGCTCGCCGCCCGGGTCGCCGTAGTCCAGCGGCACCTCGATCTTGGCGCACTGGAAGCCGTCCTTGCAGGGGGCCCAGCGGACCTTCTGCGTGTAGAAGGGGGCGAGTGCGGGCGAGGGGGCGGCGGTGGCGGGCTCGCCGGTCGGAGTGGTGGCGGCGGGCGGGTCGGACGGGGAGGCGCCGTCGGCGGGAAGCCGCGTCTCGCCCTTCGCCGAGCACCCGGTCATCACCAGCGTGGCCGCGACCAGTGCGGCGGCCGCACGGCTCATCCGGGAATAGCGCCTCATTGCGCCGCCCACCTGTCCCCCATGTCCGGTGCGCGCGGACAGGATCGGCCGCACGGCCCTTACGTTGTACCCCACCGGCCCGTTCTTTCACGGCCCGACAGGCCGGGTACCGCCATATCCGGCCTGGTGCCGGTCCGGTGCCCGATGCCCCGCCATCGCACCGAGCGCCAAAATTTATCGGCCCAGGAGGCTGAAAGTTTCAGGCTCCACCGAGCACGGACACGGACGGTCCGGGGATGAAGACCGGCTCGACCAGGAACCTCGCCGAGGGCGCGGTCCGACCGGGCGACCGGCGCCTTGACCGTCCCGCGTGGATGGGATTGGCTCCGCGACAAGTAACGCCCACGTCGCCACCTCCACCGGACGAAGTGCGCCAGCATGCGATGGGAGCGGTCGTGACGATCCATGATCGCTCACATCCCGGGCAACGCGCCCGAGGGGCCACGTTCCCGGCCGGCGCCGGCCGGCCCCGCAACGGCGTCGTACCGGTGCTTCGCCGGTGAACCGCCTCGCGAACGACGTGTCCATGTGAGCGCTCACCTAAGGGAGTAACGTGAAATTCGCCGTCCCGCCATCGGTCGTCGCCGGCTCCAGACGCCGGTCCGGCTGGCTCGTCGCCCTGCTGTGCCTGCTGGCCTTGCTCCCGGCGACGTCGGCCCGCGCCGACAATCCGATCGTGCAGACCATCTACACCGCCGACCCCGCTCCGCTGGTGCACAACGGTCGCGTCTACCTCTACACCGGCCACGACGAGGACGGCTCGACGTACTTCACCATGAAGGAATGGCGGGTCTACTCGTCGGCCGACATGGTCAACTGGACCGACCACGGCTCGCCACTGAGCGTCGCCAGCTTCAGCTGGGCCAGCGCCGACGCGTGGGCCGGGCAGGCCGTCTACCGCAACGGCAAGTTCTACTGGTACGTCCCGGTGAAGAACCGGTCGACCGGCCGGATGGCCATCGGGGTGGCGGTCTCCGACAGCCCCACCGGGCCGTTCCGGGACGCCATCGGGCGGCCGCTGGTGGAGAACGGCGAGATCGACCCCACGGTCTTCATCGATGACGACGGCCAGGCCTACCTGTACTGGGGCAACCCCAATCTCTGGTACGTCCGGCTCAACAGCGACATGACCTCCTACTCGGGCAGCCCCACCAAGATCTCGCTCACCACGGCCGGCTTCGGCACCCGCACCGGGAACGCCCAGCGCCCCACCCTGTTCGAAGAGGCCCCCTGGGTCTACAAGCGCAACGGCCTCTACTACAACGTCTACGCGGCGCAGTGCTGCTCGGAGTTCATCGCCTACTCGACCGCGCCCGGCCCGCTCGGGCCGTGGACCTACCGCGGCACCGTCATGCCCACCCAGGGCAGCAGCTTCACCAACCACCCGGGGGTCATCGACTTCAACGGGAATTCCTACTTCTTCTACCACAACGGCGCGCTCCCCGGCGGCGGCGGCTACGCCCGGTCGGTGGCGGTGGAGAAGTTCAGCTACCGCTCCGACGGCACCATCCCGACCATGAGCATGACCACCACCGGCGCGCCCCAGGTCGGCACCCTGGACCCCTACGTCCGCCAGGAGGCGGAGACGATCGCCTGGGAGTCCGGCGTGGAGACCGAAGCCGCCGGCGAGGGCGGCATGAACGTCGGGCACATCGAGAACGGCGACTACATCAAGGTCAAGGGCGTCGCCTTCGGCTCCGGCGCGCGCACGCTCAACGCGCGGGTGGCCTCGGCGACCAGCGGCGGCCGGATCGAAGCCCGGCTGGACGGCGCCAATGGAACGCTGGTGGGCACCTGCAACGTGGCGGGCACCGGTGGCTGGCAGACCTGGACCACCGTCTCCTGTCCGATCAGCGGCGCCACCGGCACCCACGACCTGTACTTCAGGTTCACCGGCGGCAGCGGCTCCCTGTTCAACTTCAACTGGTGGCAGTTCACCGGCAGCGGCGACCCGACCCCCACGCCGACTCCCACCCCGACCCCCACTCCCACGCCCACACCGACCCCCACGCCCACCCCGACTCCGACTCCGGGTGGCGGCGCCTGCAGCGCGACCTATAACACCACCGGTTCGTGGTCCGGCGGCTTCCAGGGCGAGGTCACGGTGAAGGCCGGCAGCGCCGCGATCAACGGCTGGACGGTCCGGTGGAACCTGAGCGGCGGCCAGTCCATCACCCAGGTCTGGGGCGGGACGCTGAGCACCAGCGGCTCGGCCGTGTCGGTGGCCAACGCCTCCTACAACGGCTCGCTCCAGCCGGCCGCCTCGACGACGTTCGGCTTCATCGGCAGTGGATCGCCGTCCACTCCCACCCTCACCTGCAGCGCCTCGTGAGGACCGCGACAGGGCAGGCCGGACACCGGTGAGCCACGGGGCCGGATCGCACATCGGCGGTCCGGCCTCAGGCCCGCCTCAGGAGAAGGGGCCGCCCTGGTCCGGCGGATCGCCGTCGGCGGCCGGCCGCGCGTCGCCGTACCTGGCGTCGTGCTGGCGGCGCGGGGAGCACACGCTGGCCCGCGAGCAGGAGCAGCGGCGCCCGCCGTCATTCAGCCGGACCACCACCGAGTCGGACGGCACGCTGTGCCCGACCACCGTGCCCGCCCCCTCCGGAGTGCTCACCGCGGCGCCCACCCGGGGGGCTGACGCGCGGAACTCCTGGTAGAGCGGGTGCTCGTACTTCAGGCAGCACATCAGCCGCCCGCAGGCGCCGGCGATGCGCAGCGGGTTGACCGGCAGGTCCTGGTCCTTGGCCATCCGCACGGACACCGGCTCGAAATCCTTCAGGAAGGTCGCGCAGCACAGGTCGCGGCCACACGGCCCGATGCCGCCCTGCAGCCGGGCCTCGTCGCGCGGGCCGATCTGGCGCAGCTCCACCCGGGCGCGCAGGTTGCGGGCCAGGTCGCGGACCAGCGCCCGGAAGTCGACCCGGTGCGGTGCCGAGAAGTAGACGGTGTAGACGTTGTCGGCGTCCAGGTGGTCGATGCCGACGATCTTCATGGGCAGCTCGTGCCGCTTGATCAGCCGCTTGGCGACGCTGCGGGCCTCGGCCCGACGGCGGCGGTTGGCCTCGTCCCGCCCGAGGTGCTCCTCGCCGGCCAGGCCGGCGCAGACCGGCAGGCCGTCCACCTCCTCGCTGACCCACTGCGGCGCCCAGACACACTCGGCGACCTCCGGGCCGGCGTCGGTGGGGACGAGCACCTTGTCACCGACCTTGGGGCGGTGTTCACCGGGATCGAGGTAGTAGAGCCTGCCGTAACGGGTGAAGCTCACGGCCATCATCATCCCCATGGGACGCCTCCGCCTCCTCGCCGGTACCGGCACCGCGACGCGCTTCCCGCCACATTACGCTCATACCGGTTGTGTGCGAGAAACGCCCAGTACGCGGGTCAGCCTCCGGTCCGGGCCGGCAGGTCGGTTTCATCGACAACGTTGGACACTCCCGGCAGAACCCGGGCGGCGTCCAGGATCGCCCGCCGGTCGGCACCTACGGCGATCTTCAGCCGGAGCGACTCCGGCAGATCCGTTATCTTGATCGTCCTAGCGAAGGCATTGTCGTCGCCGTAAGCCTCTAGGAATCTGCCGTAGGCGGTCTCCTGGCTCTCGAAGCGCAGCTCCCGCACGCCGGGAAGCTTCCTCAGCGTTCGCTCGATGTGCTTCTTCTCCGCGGCGGTGATCGCGGCACGCCCCTGGCAGGCCTCGAAGGCGTCATTCCGCTTGCACAGGAAGACAATGATCGCGGTCCGTTTCGACGTCCCCGCCCAGATGGTTCCGGGCGCGGCGGACGGCGCCGCAGCGGCGGGTTCCACCGGTGTCCGGACCGCGGTCAACCGGTCGTATCCCACCACTCCGGTCAGCGCGATCAGCGTGACGGCCGCCGCCGCCAGCATGGGCGTCCGGGACGGCCGGCGGCGGCGTGGGGCGGTCAGCGGCCGCACGGTGTGGACGTCCATGGTGCCGGCCGCCGCGCGCAGGGCGTCGCGCAGCCGGTCCTCGGTGACGCGCTCGTCGTTCATCGGTCGCCTCCCAGCTTCCGGGCGAGGGCGGTGAGCCCACGGGTGATGGTCGATCGGGCGGTGCTGCCGCCGACGCCCATCGCGTCGGCGATCTCCGGGTCGGTCAGGCCGAAGTAGTAGCGCAGCACCAGGGCCTCGCGCTGGCGCGCCGGCAGGCCGTCCAGCGCGAGCAGCACCTCGCGCCGTTCCTCGCCGAGGATGGCCGCGCTCTCGGCGGACCAGACCGGCGGTTCGTAGGGCACCGGGCGGCGCAGCGAGACGGCGCGGCGGCGCAGCGTCGACCGGCAGCCGTTGAGCACGCAGGACCGGACGTAGGCGAGGGCGCGGTCCGGCTCGCGGATGCGCAGCCGCCGGGCGTGCGTGCGTTCGAAGGCCTCCTGGACCACGTCCTCGGCGCCGGCCCGGTCGCCGAGCAGCAGGAACGCCAGCCGGACCAGGCCGAGGTGGTGGTCGGCGAACAGCGCGGCGAGGTCGACGGGGTCCCGGGACGGCGCCGGCGTGGCCGGCGGCTCGGTGTCGAGTTCGGTGTTCACGTCACAGAGACGCGGCCGGGCGCCGGATGCTGCTCCGGATATGTCAGGAAATGCCGGGTCGCCACAGCGCGATCGTCATCGCCTCGACGGCGATCTGCGGGTTGACGTTGGCGGCCAGCCGCTCCCGGCACTCCATGATCACGTCGATCCGCCGCAGGGTGTCCTCCGGGGTGCCGGACCGGGCCAGCGCCTCCAGATCGGCCCGATGGTCGCCGGTGGACAGCTCGACCGCGGCGCCGAACTGCACGGCCAGCACGTCCCGATAGAACGCCACCAGGTCGAGCAACGCCGCGTCCAGCGAGTCGCGCCGCACGCGGGTGGCCCGGGACTTCTGCCGGTCCTCCAGCTCCTTCATCGCGCCGGCGCCGCCGCGAACCAGCCCCTTGTTCAGCCCCTTGCCGGTGGAGCCCTCGCCGTAGACCTTGCGCAGCTCGGCGGTCTCGACCTCGTTCAGCCGGGCGGTGGCCTCCTCGGCGTCCTCGGCGGAGGTCTTGACCAGGCGCTCGGCCGCCTCGACGCACGCGCCGACGCCGGTCAGGCCGCGGGGCAGCGCCAGCACGGCCGCGCGCCGGCGGCGGGCCTCCTCGTCCAGGGCCAGCCGGCGGGCCCTGGACGCGTCGCCCTGGGTGGCCCGGGCGGCGGACTCGGCGACGTCCGGCGGGACGTTCTCCCGGGTGACCAGCATGTGGGCGACGGCCGCCGTCGAGGGGGTGGCCAGGGTGACGACCCGGCACCGGGACCGGATGGTCACCATCATGTCGTCCGGCGCCGGCGAGCACAGCAGCCACACCGTGCGCGGCGGCGGCTCCTCGATCGCCTTGAGCAGGGCGTTGGCGGCGGCCTCGGTGGCCCGGTCGGCGTCCTCGAAGAGGATCACCCGCCACCGGCCGAGGGTCGGCGCCCCGGCGGCGCGCAGCACCAGCTCGCGGGTCTGCTTGACGCTGTAGGACAGCCCCTGCGGGCGGACGGTCTCCACGTCCGGATGTGACCCGACGGCCACCTGGTGGCACTGGTCGCAGTGGCCGCACCCCTGGTCGGGGCAGAGCAGCGCGGCGGCGAACGCCCGCGCGGCCTCGGTGCGCCCGGACCCGGGCGGGCCGGTGAACAGCCAGGCGTGCGTCATGCCCGCGCCGCGCCCGCCGGCCAAGGCCTCGGCGCCGGCCGCCGCGGCCTGCCGCAGCACGACCGCGGCGCGCTCCTGGCCGACCAGGTCGTCGAAGACTGTCACCCGGCCAGGTTAGTCGCGGATGGCGGGCATGGTGCCGGTGATGGCCTCGGTCTCCTGCGGGACCGGGTCGGGGAGGATCTCCCGGATCCGGTCCTGGATGGCCCGGGAGATCTCCTGCTGCCCGGCCAGGCCGTCCACCACCAGGTAACGCTCGGGCTCGGCGGCGGCCAGCGCCCGGAACTCCCGGCGCACCCGCTCGTGGAACTCCAGCGGCTCGGACTCGATGCGGTCGGCCGGCGAGGCGAGCCGGGCCAGCCCGGTCGCCGGCGGCACGTCGATCAGCACGGTGAGGTCGGGGACGAGCGCGCCGGTGGCCCAGGCGTTCACGGTGGCGACGTCGCGGGAGTCGATCTCGCGACCCGCGCCCTGGTAGGCCAGCGAGGAGTCGATGTACCGGTCGCAGACCACGACCGCGCCCCGCTCCAGCGCGGGCCGGATGACCTTCTCCACGTGCTCGGCGCGGTCGGCCGCGTACAGCAGCGCCTCGGCGCGGGCGGACAGCCCCTGGTGCACCGCGTCCAGCAGGATGGCGCGCAGCCGCATGCCGACCTTGGTGGCGCCCGGCTCCCGGGTCTGCACGACGTCGAAGCCCTGGTCGCGCAGCCAGATCGCGACCAGCCGGGACTGGGTGGTCTTGCCGGACCCCTCGCCGCCCTCGAAGGCGATGAACATGCCATGCGCGTGCTCGGTGGCCTCCGGGACGTACCGCTCGCCGCGCAGCGCCGCCAGCACGTCGGAGCGCAGCGGCACCTCGCGCCGGTCGTCCATGTGGCGCAGCGCGAGCACCCCGACCACCACGGCGACCAGGGCGCCGGCCAGCATGACCACGCTCGGGCCGTCGAACGCGTACTGCAGGCCGCCGCCGAGCGACAGCGAGTGCCGCCCGAACAGGCCGGCCAGCGCGGGCGCGGCGGCGACGACGAGCAGCAGGGTGACACGCGCCATGGCCTGCAGGAAGGAGAAGGTGCGGCCGCGGATCGCGTCCTCGACCTCCAGCCCGATGAGGGTGTACCCGATGATCCAGGCGGTGCCGGCGCAGGCGCCCAGCACGACCACCAGCATGACGACGATGGCCAGGTTCTGGATCAGCGCGCTGGCGGCCAGCACCACGCCGGCCGCGACGATCGCCAGGCCGAACAGCCGCCGCCGGGAGAGCTGGCGCAGCAGGCGCGGGCCGAGCACGATGCCGCCGGCCATGCCGGCGAACACGGCGGCGAAGACGGTGCCGTACGCGGCGTCGCCGCCGCCGAGCGTGACCACGTACAGCTTGGCGACGCCGATGACCGCGCCGCCGGCCGCGAACGCGCCGAGCATGCCGATGACCAGGCCGCGGACCACCCGCCGGCCGCCGATGTAGCGCCAGCCGTCCACCACCTGCCGCAGCACCGACGGGACGGCGACCGTGCCGGCGTGGCCGCGGGGGAAGCCGCGCATGGTGAAGATCAGGAAGGCGGACACCAGGTAGGCGACGGCGTTGACGACCAGGGCCAGCCGGGCGGGCTCCCAGGTGAGGCCGGAGGCGGTCCGGCCGAGGAAGTCGACCACCACCGACAGCAGGGCGAACAGCCCGGCGGCGACCGGCGCGGTGCCGTAGGTGACCAGCAGGCCGAGCTGGTTGGCCTCCTCCAGCCGCTCCCTGGGCACCAGGTTGGGGACGGTGGCGTCCTTCGCGGGCACCCAGAAGAGGTTGACGCACTCGACGAGCAGCGTGGCGATGATGATCCACTGGTAGCTCCCGACCAGCGGGATGGACAGCACCAGCGCCCAGCGCAGCAGGTCGGCGGTGAACATGGTGAGCCGCCGGTCGAACCGGTCGGCGAACACCCCGGCCAGCGGGGCCAGCAGGATGGCCGGCAGCAGCTTGGCCACGAAGACACCGCCGATCGCCAGGCTCTGCGCCTGGTACCCCGATTGGCGGGTCAGGAAGGCGGCGAAGGCGGTGACGGCGATGATGTTCAGCCAGTCGCCCAGGCTGCAGACGCCCATCGCCGTCCACAGCCGGCGGAACTGGGGATTGGCCAGCACGTGGGCGGATTTGCGACGCGAGGCCGGCCGGCCGGAGGTCGTCATGATGTCAGCGTATCCAGGGGCTCGCTCTGGCAGGGAGGGGTGGATGCCGGCGGCCGAACGCCCGCCTGCTCCGCCGCCGAGCGTATTACCCGGCGGTGCCCGCCGCAGGCAACATGCGCGGATGGTTACGCACGGGTAGCCGGGACGTCCCCCTCCGGCCACCCCTGCGTGCCCGCCGCCTCTTGCCAACGCTAAGGTTAACCTGTCCTAATTTAGGTAAGGCTAAGCAACCGTCCCCAGGGAGTCCCACGTGTTCGCCAGCTATCTGATCGGCCTGCGCGAGGGCCTGGAGGCGACGCTCGTCGTCTCCATCCTCGTCGCCTTCCTGGTCAAGAGCGAGCGCCGCGACCGGCTGCCGCTCGTCTGGGGCGGTGTCGCCGCCGCCGTGGCGATCTCCGTCGGGTTCGGCGCGCTGCTCACCTTCACCGCGGCCAACCTGGACTCCCGGCAGCAAGAGCTGTTCGACGGCCTCACCTCGCTGGCCGCCACGGTCTTCGTCACCTTCATGATCTTCTGGATGCGCGGCGCGGCCCGCCGGCTCTCCGGCGACCTGCGCGCCAAGCTCGGCGAGGCGGTCGGCCTCGGCGCCGGCGCCGTCGTGCTCGTCGCCTTCCTCGCCGTCGTCCGCGAGGGCCTGGAGACGGCCCTGCTGTTCTTCGCCGCCGCCCAGGGCGCCACCGCCAGCGCCGCCCCGCTCACCGGCATCCTGCTCGGCCTGGCCACCGCGGTAGCGCTCGGCTGGGTGCTGTACGCCGGCGCGCTGCGCGTCAACCTCACCAGGTTCTTCACCTGGACCGGCCTGCTGCTGATCCTCGTCGCGGCGGGCATCTTCAAGTACGGGGTGCACGACATGATCGAGGCCGGCGTGGTCGACGTGCTGGCCGGTCCCGCGTTCGACCTCACCGGCGCCCTGCCGCCGGACGCCTGGTACACCAGCCTGCTGGGCGGCATGTTCAACTTCACCCCGCAGCCGACGGTCCTGGAGATGATCGCCTGGGTGGCGTACCTGGTGCCGGTGCTGGTGCTGTTCCTTCTGCCCTCGCGCAAGGGCCCGGGCGCCACGCGCACGCCGTCCGCCGCCGCCGCGCCGGCCTCCTGACCGCCGTCCTTCCGATCGTGAACTGGAGAATCATGCGTACCTCCCTGGCCCTCACCGCCGGCGCGCTGGCGCTCGCCGGGCTGGCCGCCTGCTCCGCGGAGCCCGGCGGCGGGGACACCTCCGCGCGGTCCGGCGGGGACGGGAAGATCACCGTCGCGGCGACGGACACCGAGTGCAAGGTGTCGGCGGCCTCGCTGCCCGCCGGCGCGTCGACGTTCGAGGTCACCAACGGCGGCACCAAGGTCACCGAGTTCTACGTCTACGCGGCCGGCGACCGGGTCATGGGCGAGGTGGAGAACATCGTCCCCGGCCTCACCCGGGAGGTCATGATCGAGCTGCCCGCCGGGACGTACGAGGCCGCGTGCAAGCCCGGCATGGTGGGCAAGGGCGTGCGCAACCCGCTGACCGTCACCGGCGACAGCCCGGCGCTCTCCCGGGACGCCAAGCTCGCGCAGGCGGCCGCGGACTACCAGCGGTACGTGAAGAGCCAGACCGACGCGCTGCTGGAGAAGACCCAGGAGTTCGTCGACGCGGTCAAGGCCGGCGACATCGAGAAGTCCAAGCGGCTGTACCCGGTCGCGCGCACGTACTGGGAGCGCATCGAGCCGGTCGCGGAGACCTTCGGCGACCTGGACCCGGCCATCGACGCCCGGGAGGACTCCCTGGAGCCGGGCGCCGAGTGGACCGGCTTCCACAAGATCGAGAAGGACCTGTGGGTCGCCAAGGACATCAGCAAGGACGGCCCGCTGGCCGACCGGCTGATGGCCGACGTCAAGAAGATCGTCGAGAAGGCGAACGCGGAGAAGCTCCAGCCGCTCAAGATGGCCAACGGCGCCAAGGAACTGCTGGACGAGGTCGCCACCGGCAAGATCACCGGCGAGGAGGACCGCTACTCCCACACCGACCTGTGGGACTTCGCCGCCAACCTCCAGGGGTCCAAGGCCGCCATCTCCGCGCTGCGGCCCGCGCTCACCGAGCGGGCCCCCGACCTGGTCAAGACGCTGGACCAGAAGTTCGCCGCCGCCGAGGCCGCGCTGGAGGCCCACCGGGACGGCGAGGGCTGGAAGCTGCACACCGAGCTGTCCAAGGACGACCTGAAGAAGCTGTCCGACACGATCAACGCGCTGGCCGAGCCGATCAGCAAGGTCGCCGCGGTGGTGGCCAGGTGACCGCCACGTCCGTGATCCGCCGCGCCGAGGAGGGGAAATGACGCAGATCAACCGCCGCCGGCTCTTCGGGCTCGGCGCGGCCGGCGTGGCCGCCGTCGGCGCGGGCGCGCTGGCCACCCAGACGCTGACCGAGGGCACGGCTCCCGCCGCCGCGGACGCCACCGCCGCCCCCGTCCCGTTCTACGGCGAGCACCAGGCCGGCATCGTCACCCCCGCCCAGGACCGCCTGCACTTCGTCAGCTTCGACGTGGTGACCAAGGAGCGCGCCGAGCTGATCGACATGCTCCAGGAGTGGACCGCGGCCGCGGCGCGGATGACCCAGGGCAAGGACGCCGGCACGTTCGGCGCCCTCGGCGGATCGCCGGAGGCCCCGCCGGACGACACCGGCGAGGCGCTCGGCCTGCCCGCCTCCGGCCTGACCCTCACCATCGGTTTCGGCCCGTCCCTGTTCGACGACCGGTTCGGCCTGAAGTCACGCCGGCCGGCCGCGCTCGCCGACCTGCCCAAGTTCCCCGGCGACGACCTGCGGCCGGAGATCTCCGGCGGCGACATCTGCGTCCAGGCCTGCGCGCACGACCCGCAGGTGGCCGTGCACGCGATCCGCAACCTGGCCCGGATCGGCTTCGGCAAGGTCTCGGTGCGCTGGTCCCAGCTCGGCTTCGGCCGCACCTCCTCGACCTCCCGGGCCCAGGCCACCCCGCGAAACCTGATGGGCTTCAAGGACGGCACCAACAACCTCAAGCTCGAGGACGCCGCCATGCTGCGCGACCAGCTGTGGGTGGCGCCGTCCGACGGTGCCGCCTGGATGGCCGGTGGCAGCTACCTGGTCACCCGCAAGATCCGGATGAACATCGAGACCTGGGACCGCGCCCCGCTGTCGGAACAGGAACAGATCTTCGGCCGCAACAAGGGCGAGGGCGCGCCGCTCGGCGGCCACAAGGAGTTCGACGAGCCGGACTTCGCCGCCCGGGGCGCCGGCGGCACCCCGGTCATCGCCGACGACGCGCACGTGCGGCTGGCCCACCCCAGCACGCACGGCGGCGCCCGGCTGCTGCGCCGCGGCTACAACTACGTGGACGGATCCGACGGCCTCGGCCGGCTGGACGCCGGCCTGTTCTTCATCGCCTACCAGCGCGACCCGCGCAAGCAGTTCGTCCCCATCCAGCGGATGCTCGCCCGGTCGGACTCGCTGAACGAGTACATCAAGCACATCTCCAGCGGGCTGTTCGCCTGCCCGCCCGGGCTGCGGGACGCCGGCGACTACTGGGGCCGCACCCTGTTCACCTGACACCCGCCGGACGGCGGCCCGCCCGGCCGCCGGAACAGCGTCAGGTCACCCGCCGGGCCCCCGGTGCTCGCCGGACGGCGG
>NZ_BOOU01000101.1 GCF_016863395.1 Sphaerisporangium rufum
ATGGCCACCGAGGGCTACCAGAGCAGCGGCAACTCCAACATCACCATCGGCGGCTCCTCCGACGGCGGCAACCCCACGCCGCCGCCGTCCGGTGGTGGCGGGGCCATCAAGGGCGTCGCCTCCGGCCGCTGCGTCGACGTCCCCAACGCGAGCACCACCGACGGCACCCGGGTCCAGCTGTACGACTGCCACGGGCAGAGCAACCAGCAGTGGGCGAGCAGCTCGTCGCAGGAGCTGAAGGTGTACGGCAGCAAGTGCCTGGACGCCGGCGGCTCCGGCGCCGGCGCGGGCGTGCAGATCTACGGCTGCTGGGGTGGGGACAACCAGAAGTGGCGCGTCAACTCCGACGGGACCATCGTCGGCGTCCAGTCCAACCTGTGCCTGACCGCCGTCAACTCCGGCACCGCCAACGGCACCCAGCTGCAGATCAACTCCTGCAACGGCAGCAACTCCCAGAAGTGGACCCGTTCCTGACGACCGGCGGACCAGGCCGGTCACCGGCGCCGCGCGTCACCTCCGCCGGCGTCCGGACCGGCGGGAACGGCACGGGCGCCGTCCCCGCCGGCGGACCGGCCCGCTGATCCTGGCGGCCTCCGGTGCGGCGCTTCCGCCGCACCGGAGGCCGTCCGCGTTCCGGGGCGGCCCACCGCCGACCGGCAGCGCCGGTGCGCCGCCCCGCCGGCCGCGCGAGCCGGACGCGGGCCGGCCGCGGCTCCGGCCGCGGGCCTGCTGTGGCGCCCATCACAGCGGCCGCATGTCACAGATGGGGATCCGCCTCCCATCTGCTGGTGGTCAGCGACATCCGGAGAAGGCGGAACGATGAACATGAAGCACCAGACCGGGCACGACGTGGTGATCCTCGGCGCGGGGTACGCGGGACTGTCCGCGGCGATCCAGCTGGCGTGCCGCACCCGGCGGCTTGCGAACGTACGGGTGACCGTGGTGAACGCGCAGGAACGGTTCACCGAGCGGCTGCGGCTGCACATGACGGCGAGCGGGCAGCGGGTCGCCGAGCTGAGCGTCCCGGACCTGCTGGACGGGACGGGCGCCCGGTTCGCGCGCGGCTGGGTGACGGCGGTGGACGCCGGCGCCCGGACCGTGCGGATCGACGACGAGCACGTCCTGCCCTACGACACGCTGGTCTACGCGCTGGGCGGCGTGACCGACACCGCGGCGGTGCCGGGCGTGGCCGACCACGCCTACACCCTGGACGGCGCCCAGGACGCCGAGATGCTCGCCGGCCGGCTGGCCGGGCTCGGCGGTGGCACCGTGGTGGTCGCCGGCAGCGGGCTGACCGGCGTCGAGGCGGCCGCGGAGATCGCCGAGCGGCACCCGAAGCTGAAGGTCGTGCTCCTGGGCCGGCGGGAACCGGGCGCGGCCATGCACCCGAAGGCCGGGGCCTACCTGCGCTCCGCGCTCGATCGCCTGGGCGTGACCGTGCGGAGCGGCGTCGAGGTCACCAAGGTGCTGCCGCACGGGGTCCAGCTGGCCGGCGGGGAGATCATGCCGGCCGCCGCGGTCCTGTGGACGAGCGGCACCCGGGTGTCGCCGCTGGCGGCCGCCGCCGGGCTGGCCGTCGACGACCGCGGCCGCATCATCACCGACGCCGCGCTGCGCTCGGTGTCCCACCCCGAGGTGTTCGCGGTGGGCGACGCGGCCGCGGTCCGCCAGGGGTACGGCCTCATGCACGGCACCTGCCAGGGCGGCATGCCGACCGGCGTGCACGCGGCCCTGTCGATCCTGCGGGTGCTGAACGGCGAGCAGCCCCGGCCGTTCCGGTTCGGCTACTACCACATGCCGGTCAGCCTGGGCCGGCGGGACGCGGTCGTGCAGTTCACCCGGCCCGACGACAGCCCGCGACGGCTGTTCCTGACCGGCCGCCTGGCGGCGCGGTACAAAGAGACGGTGACCGCCGCGCCGTGGCCCACCTGGGGCCGGATGAAGAAGTCGCCCGCCCTTGGCGCGTTCTGGCCGCGGGGCGGCCGCTACACCCGGAGCGGGGCGGCCCGGTGACCGGCCCGGCCGACCCTGACCAGCAGGTGTTCGTCCGGCATCGCAACCTGCTGTTCTCGGTGGCCTACCGGCTCCTCGGCACCGCGGCCGACGCCGAGGACGCCGTGCAGGACGCCTGGATCAACTGGTCGGCGGCCGACCGCTCGCGGGTGGCCGACCCTCGGGCGTACCTGACCCGGATCGTGTCGAACGTGGCGCTGGAACGGCTGCGCTCCAGCCGGCACCGCCGGGAGACGTACGTGGGACCGTGGCTGCCGGAGCCGGTCCTCACCGGCCGGGACGCCGCCGACACCGCCGACGCCGTCGCGCAGGCGGAGTCGGTGTCGATGGCGATGCTGGTGGTGCTGGAGACGCTGAGTCCGCTGGAGCGCGCGGTCTTCGTGCTGAAAGAGGTCTTCGACCTCGGCTATCCCGAGATCGCCGAGGCGGTGGAGCGTTCGGAGGCCGCGGTCCGCCAGGCGGGGCACCGCGCCCGGGAGCACGTGCGCGCCCGGCGGCCCCGCTACGCCGCCGACCGGTCGCGGCAGCGGGCGGTCACCGAGCGCTTTCTGGCCGCCGCGACCGGCGGGGACATCAACGCCCTGATGGAACTGCTGTCCCCGGACGTCACGCTGTGGACCGACGGCGGCGGCAAGGTCCGCCAGGCCCTGCGTCCGATCATCGGCGCCACCCGGGTGGCCACCTGGTTCGCGGCGGTCGGCACCGCGCCCTACCAGGGCGTCCAGCCCGCCGACATGACCGCCGAGCCGACCGAGATCAACGGCGGGCCGGGCCTGCTCTTCCGCGGCGCGGGCCGGGTGATCGCCACCGTCACCTTCGACTTCGACGCCGAAGGCCGGATCACCGCCGTCCACAACGTCGCCAACCCCGACAAGCTCCAGGCCGTCGCCGGGGGCATCCCCCACGACCTCGGCACCCGCTGACATCCGTGGCGCGGTGGCCGGGCGGCAGGGCGGCCGCCCGCTAGAGGCGGAGCCCGGACTCCAGGTGTGCGAGGGCCCGGTCGATCTCGGCTGGCCCGTCCATCGCGGGGTCCTGGGCCCATTGCAGCCACAGCATGACCACGACACCGATGACAGCGCCGATGATGTTCCGGATGCGAGGGTCGTCCGCGTCGCACCCGGCCCGGTCGGCCAGGATGCCGGCGATCTCGCGCAGCATTTCCGGGCTGCGGCGCAGGTTCGCCACCAGCAACTCCGGAACGGTCACGGCGAAGACCTCCCGGGCATGCGCGGCCGCGATCTCCTCGTCCGTCAGCGAGGCGAACGCCGCGCGGAACGCGCCGCGCAGGGTGGCCACCGGCTCGCCCGGCGGCTGGCCCCGCAGTGCCTGGACGAGCGGCGGGAAGTGGTCAAGCGTGACCAGGTGCTCCTTGGTCGGAAAGTACCGGAAGAAGGTGGCCGGCGAGATCTCGGCGGCCTCGGCGATCTGGTCGATGGTGGTGGCGTGGTAGCCCCGCTCGCCGAACAGCCGGAACGCTTCGCGGAGGATCGTCTCCCTGGTCCTGGCCTTCTTGCGTTCGCGTAGCCCGCCGCCGCTCATGGACCCGACCCTACCGCGAGCCAATAATGAGAGCGTACACTCAAAAGCATGTCGACTCTCAACAAAGATGGCGCTCTCAAAAATTTGCCTCCGCTGCCCGGGCGGCGCGACCCTGGTCGCCCGTTCGCCCCGCCCGCCGACCTCGCGCGGCTCGGCGCGACCGGGCCGATCGTCCCGCTGACGTTCCCGGACGGCCACGCGGGATGGCTGGTCACCGGGTACGACCTCGCCCGCGCGATCCTGGCCGACCCCCGTTTCAGCGCCCGGCCGGACCTGCGGCACTCCCCGATGTCACGCCCGAACGTCCGCCCCGGCGGCACCGCCGCGCCGGCGGCACCCGGCTGGTTCCCCGGCATGGACCCCCCCGAGCACACCCGGTATCGGCGCCTGCTCACCGGCCAGTTCACCGTGCGCCGGATGAAGCGGCTCGAACCGCGCATCGCCCAGATCGTCGACGACCGGCTGGCGGCCATGGCCGCGGCCGGGCCGCCGGTGGACCTGGTGCGGGCCTTCGCGCTCCCGATCCCCTCATTGGTGATCTGCGACCTGCTCGGCGTCCCGTACGAGGACCACGCGTTCTTCGAGGAACAGACCGACATCCTCGTCGACATGACGAACTCCGAGACCACGGCCATGACCGCCATGGCCGGGCTGGCGGGTTATCTGGGCGACCTGGTGGCACGCAAGCGCACCCACCCCGCCGATGACCTGATCAGCGGCCTGATCGGTGCCGGCGGGCTGACCGACGAGGAACTGGTCAACATCGCCATGCTCCTGCTGGTGGCCGGGCACGAGACGACCGCGAACATGCTCGCCCTGGGCACGTTCGCCCTGCTCCGGCATCCCGACCGGCTCCACGCCTTCCGTGCGGACACATCACAGACCGCCACCGCGGTGGAGGAGCTGATGCGTTACCTGTCGATCATCCATGTCGGACCGGGTCGCGCCGCCCTGGAGGATGTCGAGCTGGGCGGCACGACCATCCGCGCTGGAGAGACCGTGATCTTGGCGCTGTCGGTCATCAACCGCGATCCCGGGCGGTTCGCCGAGCCCGGCGCCCTGCGGCTCGACCGCGCCGACGCCGGGCAGCACCTCTCCTTCGGCCATGGCGTCCACCAGTGCCTGGGACAGCAACTGGCGCGGATCGAGATGCGCATCGGCTACCGGGCGCTGTTCGACCGCTTCCCCACCCTGCGGCTGGCGGTTCCGCCGGAGCAGGTCCCGCTGCGCGAGAACGCGATGGTCTACGGCGTATGGCGACTCCCGGTCACCTGGTGACCTGATCGGCCGGCGCGTACCGGCGGCCGGAGCGGGCCTCACCAATCGACGCCGCCGGGCCGGCACCGGTCCAGGCGCGCTCCGGGCCGTCGCCGGCGGCACCGTACGCGACCTCGGGACCCCGTTGGCGGCGGAACCACGCGATTCGCCCTCACTAGGCTGAGCCCGTGAGACCACCGAAGGCCGGCCGGGAGACGGCGTTGCGCGCGGACGCAGCCCGCAATCGCGCGCGGGTGCTGCGGGTCGCCCGCGAGCAGCTGGCCGCGGGCGACGATTCACTGCAGCTGAACACCATCGCCCGGCTCGCCGGCGTGGGCGTGGGCACGGTGTACCGGCACTTCCCCAACCGGCACGCACTGCTGGAGGCGTTGTCGGCGGAACGCTTCCAGCAACTCGTCGACGAGGCGCGGGCGGCGGCGGCCGCCGAGGACGCCCTGGCCGGCCTGCACCGCATGCTGCGCTTCTCGCTCGCCCGCGCGCTGGACGACCCCGGGTTCGCCGCGGTGCTCGAATCGTCCGGTGACAGCGAGGCGCGGACCTCGGTGATGAAGGCCGAACTCGACGGTGCCGTCACCGAACTGCTCGACCGCGCCCGCCGGTCCGGCGCCATCCGGGGTGACATCGAGGCCGACGACCTTCGCCGGTTGATCTGCGGCATCCAGCACGCGGTCCGCTCCGGCGACGGGACCTCCCGGTATGCCGAGCTCTACCTCGACGTCCTCATCGAAGGCCTGCGACCCGCACGCTGAGCGCGCCACGCGGTCGGCCCCATCCCATCCCTGAAAACGTCAAGCGGATAGCCATCCGTTTCGTGCTATGGTCACGAGCAGAGAAGCGGATAGCTATCCGCTTTAGGCTGATCCGGGACGGGAGTGGCTGTGAAACAGGGACGACGGGCAGTGGTGACGGCGGGCACCGGCGGGATCGGCCTGGAGACGGCGGCGGGCCTGGCGGCGGCCGGGTACGCCGTCACCGTCGTCGGCCGGAGCGCCGAGCGCGGCGCGCGGGCGGTCGAGCGGATCGACTCCGCTGCGGCCGGCGCGCGGGCCAGGTTCATCGCGGCCGACCTCGCGTCGCTCGATGCCGTCCGGGCGCTCGCCGCACTGCTGGCCGAGGAAGGGCCGCTGGACGTGCTGGTGAACAACGTCGGAGCGATGTTCGCCGACCGGCAGCGTACGGTCGACGGGATCGAGGCGACGTTCGCCGTCAACCACCTGTCCCCCTACCTGCTGACCGAACTGATGCTGCCCTCGCTCCGGGCCGGCCGGCCGAGCCGGATCGTGAACGTCACCTCCGGCGCCGTCCGGGTCGCCAAGCGCGCCTTCGACGCGGTCGAGCCACCGGGTGGCTACTACGGCTTCCACTGGTACGGCCGCGCCAAGCTCGCCAACCTCGCCTACACCCTGGATCTGGCCGAGCGGCTGCACGACACCGGCATCGCGGTGTTCGCGGCCGACCCCGGCGGCGCCGCCACCGGCATGACCGACGGAACCATGCGTTCACCGAAGATCGTCTCGCCCGCGCTGCGGCTGGTCTGGCCGCTGGTCCGGCGCACCTTCGAACGCGCCACCTCCGGCCCGGCGGCCACGGCCGCCCGATCCTCGATCACCGCCGCGACCGATGCCGCACTCCACGGCCGAACCGGCCTGGTCATCGGTCCCCGCACCCGCCCGGTGCCCCCGTATCCCCCGAGCCGCGACCCGCGGATCGTCAGGAACGTCCTCGAACTCAGCCGGCGGCTGGCACCGCTCACCCCGGCGTCGCGTGCCGGCGAGCCGCTGGGTGCGTGAGGCACCACCCGACCGCGGCCCGGTCACCACAGCCCGGTGCGACGGCGTCGGCGCCGGTCCGGCGCGCGCGGACGGGCGCCGAGCCGTCTTCACGGCCGGACGCCGTCGGGAAAGCCGGTCCAGCGCAGGTCGGGCGGGAGGTGGCTCATGTCGTTGAACATCACGACGGTCGGCGGCAGGCCGTCCCGGTACTGGATGACGGTCAGCGCGGTGTTGGCGCTGTTCAGCCCGAGCCAGCGGGAGGGTGGCGCGTCCAGCGCGTGCCGCACCAGCCAGGCGATCGGGTAGGCGTGGGTCACCAGCACCTCGTGCCGGTCCGGCCGCCGGGGTCCTTCGGTGGCGGCGTCCGGCACCCTGGCGAACCGGGCGACCAGCGCCTCGGCCAGCCGGTGGCCCGAGGCGGCCTCGGCCTCGTCGTAGCCGTCGAAGAAACCGGCCCAGGACCGGGGGGTCTCGGCCGGGGCCGGGACGTAGGGAACGTGGTCGATGAGTTCGGCGGCCTCGGTGACGGGCACATCCGGCAGCCATCGGCCCAGCTCCCGGGCGCACGCCTCGGCGCGGGGCAGCGGCGAGTGCCACACCGCGTCGATCGGCAGCGCGGCGAGCCGCTCGCCGAGCAGCCCCGCCTGCCGGCGCCCGATGTCGGTGAGCCGCCCGAACGCGTCGGCCGCGCCGTGCCGGGCCAGGTAGAGGTGTCGTGTCGCCATGATCTGTCCGGGCCGGGACGTCCGCGCGGACTCCCGGCCCGTCTCCTTTCGGTCAGCGGGCCGCCGCGGTGACGGTGCCGGTGGTGCCGTCGATCGTGATGGTGGTGCCGTCCTGGATCACGCGCGTCGCGTCCGGGACGCCGAGGACGGCGGGGATGGCGTACTCGCGAGCGACGATCGCGGCGTGCGCGAGCACCCCGCCGGTCTCGGTGACGACGCCGGCGGCCAGCCGGAGCAGCGGCGTCCAGCCGGGGTCGGTGCAGGGGCAGACGAGGATGTCACCGGGACGCACCCGCGCGAAGTCGGCGGAGCCGCGGACGACCCGCGCGGTGCCGGTCACCCTCCCACGGCTGCCCCCGGTTCCGGTGAGGGCACCGGCCGGGACGTCCGCGGCCGGCCGGACCGGCGGGAGCGCGGCGGTGACCGGCCGGGCCTGCAGGATCCAGGGGCGGCCTCCGGCGATCGCCCACTCGATGTCCTGCGGCCCGCCGAGCAGGGCGGCGATCCGCCCGCCGAGCCCGGCCAGCCCGGCGGCGGCCGCGTCGTCGAGCACCGGCCGGTTCCGGTCACCGGCGGGCACCTCGCGCTCGACGAGCCGGGTGCCCAGCCGGTCGAGGCGGGTCCGCTTGTCGGCGACGGTGCGGGCGACCCGCCCGCCGGCCTCGACGTGGTAGGCGTCCGGGGTGACCGTGCCCGCGACGACGGCCGGGCCGAGACCGAAGGACGCCTCGATCCGGGTGACGTCCCCGGGGTTCGTGGGGGTGAACATGACCCCGGACACCTCGGCGTCCAGGTGGCGCTGCACCAGGACGGCCATCATGAGATCGCCGGACCGCCGGTGGCCGGCGGCGCGCCGGTAGTCGACGGCCCGGGGGGTGAACACCGAGGCCCAGCAGGCCCGGACCGCCCGGGCGACCGCGCCGGCGCCCCGCACCGCCAGGCGGCTCTCGTGCTGGCCGGCGGCCGACGCCCGGCCGGTGTCCTCGCCCGCCGCCGACGACCGCACCGCCACCGGCGGATCGCCCAGCCCGGCGAGCGCGTGCTCCAGCGCGCCGGCCAGGGCGGGACGGAGCGGCCGGGCCTCGATCGCCCGGCGGGCCGCGGCGGGATCGTCCGGCTCGCCGCCGGGCCGGCCCGGCCGAAGGTCGCGGACGGCGTCGAGATAGCCGGCGAACGGGACGGCGAAGCCGTCCGGGACCGGCAGGCCCGCGCGGAGCAGCGCGCCCAGCGTGCCGGCCTTGCCTCCACAGGTGTCGGGGGCGGCCTCCGCCAAGGGTATGAGCATCCGGCCCAGCCTTTCAACGTTTTGTTGACAACATTTCGTTGATTCTGCATGCTGGACGGCATGGAACGCAAGCACGGGAACGCCGATGGGCAGGCCGACCAGAGCCAGGCCCGGCGCGAGCAGGAGGCACGCGAGCGCCTGCTGCGCCGGGGCGCGGACGCGCTGGAGGCCCGCCCGTGGCGACCCGCGCCCGCCCCGCCGTCGGCCACGGACCTCGCGCAGTTCGCCCTCTGGCGCTGGGCCGACCTGAGCCCCGAGGACATCCTCAGCGCGCTCGCCCTGCTGCCCGCCGCCCGCGCCGAGGTGGACGGGCTCGAGGCCGGGCTGCTGTTCACCGCGCGGAGCGCCGGGCTGACCTGGGCCCAGATGGCCCAGGCGATGGGGTTCAACTCCCCGCAGGCCTGCCAGCAGCGATACACCCGGCTGACCACCCGAGAGGACGCCGACTCATGACGCAGGACTCCCCACCCGACCTGCTGGTCCTGCACGCCGTGCGCATCACCGGGTACGCCGACACCCCGGTGATCGCCCGCCGCTTCGGGCTGGACCCGGCCACGACCGAAGAGGCGCTGCTCGACGCCGAGGCGTACGGCTGGGTGGCGCACACCGCGTTCGGCGGCAGCGGCGGCTGGTCCCTGACCGAACGCGGCCGGGCCGAGAACGAGCGCCGGCTGGCGGCCGAGCTCGCCACCGCCGGCGGCGCCGGCGAGGTCCGGGACGTCTACCGCGAGTTCCTCCCGCTGAACGCCCGCCTCCAGCAGGCCTGCACCGATTGGCAGCTCCGGCCGGTCCCCGGCGACCGGCTCGCCGCCAACGACCACGCCGATCCCGCCTGGGACGCCCGGGTCCTGGCCGAGCTCACCGCCATCGACCGGGCGCTCGCGCCGCTGGCGGCCAGGCTGGGGCGGCTCCTCACCCGGTTCCGCGGCTACGACACCCGCTTCGCCGCCGCCCTGGCGCGCGCCCGATCCGGGGACGGGGCGTGGGTCGACGGCATCGAGGTCGACTCCTGCCACCGGGTCTGGTTCGAGCTCCACGAGGACCTCATCGCCACCCTCAACCTCGACCGCCAGACCACGCCCTGACCGGCGGCCGCCCGGCGTCCGCGTTCAGCTCGCGGCGGCCGTCCGCTCGACCACCGGTCCGGCCGGGTGGCCGGGGTCCGCGGCCTGGCAGTGCCGGCAGGCGCCGCGCCGGCGCAGGGCGTAAGCGTAGGCGGCGGCCCCGAGCGCGACGCCCCACACGACGCACAACATGCTCGGCACGTTGAGGCCCCACGCGGCGGGGTCGACGCCCAGCCGGACGTTCATCAGCCCGGCCGGGATCAGCACGACCGCCACGATGCCGGCCGGGACCACGGCGAGCGCCGGCGGGACCCGCCGGCCCGCCCGGAACCAGACCCACCGCGGGTAGACCTCGCCCCAGCGGTGGACCAGACCATGGGTGAGGATCCCTCCGCAGATGGAGGCGACGGCACAGCCGAGTCCCACCTCCAGCATGCCGGGCGTCTGCTGCATCATCCGCTCGAAGTCCTCCGGGATGCCCAGCGGGATCCCGAAGTACCAGGCGATCCTGGTCACCTCGTACGGCACGGGGGCGGCACACGCCAGGTAGACGGCCCACCGGCCCCAGCGGCGCGCGGCGTCCGGCGTGGCCCACCGCCCGGGCGCCCCGCCGCGCCGGCCGCAGCGCGCGCACGCCCGCCCGGTACGCCGCCGGTACGCGAGGGTCGCCAGGGCCCACAGCAGGCCACCGGCGAAGATGACGATCAGGTTCACCCGGTGCCAGTACAGGATGTCCCCGATGCCGTCCTGCGCGCCGGGCACCCCGGTGAAGGTGAAGACCAGCAGCAGCGGGGCGAAGGCCAGCAGCGCGAGCAGGGTGTAGTCCGGGATCAGCAGGGCGAGCGTCCCGGCCATGGCCCACCCGAAGACCAGCAGTGCCGTACGGGTGCCGCCTCGTCCCCATCCCCGGGCCATCGCCAGTGCGGCGATCGCACCGGCCGCGCCGAGCGCGGCCATGACCGGCGCGACGATCGCCGCCCGGCTCCCCTCCAGGATCGACGCCGAGGCGTGGGCGTCGTCGACCGGCGCGAACGGGAAACCGTCCCCGCCCAGTGCCCAGTAGAGCCCGAGCGCCCCGTACGACAGCGACCACCCGGCCGCGGCGTACCCGGCCCAGGCCGGCCAGTACCTCACCCAGCGGAACATCCGCCCATCACATCCTCACCATCTCGCCGGGGCCCGGGCCGCGCTCGCGACCGGGACATCTCGACGGCGGGCTGCGCGCCGGCCGGGTCCCCTGCACAAGCTTCGGAGGCCATGGGCCACCGGCCCAGGTGCCGAACGGCATGGCCGCGGGCGGGGTCCGGCGGGTCGATGTGCCGTTCGGCACGGGCGGCGGACCGGCACGCTGTCTAGGCTGGGAGGGTGCGTACCGGTGGAGCCCCGCGGCGGCGCGAACGGGCCGGCGCGGCCGTCGCCGTCCTGGTGACGATGGCCGGTGTGGCCTGCACGCCCGCGTACGGCCCGCCGGCCACGCTGCCGGCGTCGGTGACGATGGCCGCCGCGCTCGGCGTGCTCGCCGCCTGGCCGCAGGACGGCCGCCGGGTCGCGGCGGTCACCGGCGGGGCGGGCCTCGTGTCGCTCGCCGCGACCGCGGCCGTCCGGTCGCTCGGCGCGGACGTCTCCGCGCCCGGCTGGCCGGTCGGCGAGTCGGCGAGCCTGCTCGTGCTGATCGTCCTGGTGGTACGGACCGCTCCGCCCCGCCACGCGCCGGCCGCCGCCGGACTGGCCGGGGTGGCCACGCCGGCCCTGCTGCTCCGGTTCGAGCCGGGCCCGCCGACCATCGAGGCGCTGGCCGGATTCGCCGTCTGGGGACTGTCGGCGGCACTCGCCGCCACCATCGGGCTCTACCTGCGCTCCCTGGACGGCCACCGCGCCCGCGCGGTACGCGCGGCGCGCCGGGCGCAGCGCACCCGCCTCGCCCGGGACCTGCACGACTTCGTGGCCCACGACGTCAGCGGGATGCTCGCCCAGGCCCAGGTCGGCCGGATCCTGGCCGAGCGGGACCCGCGGCAGGCGGTGGCCGCGTTCGAGCGCATCGAGCAGGCCGCGCTGCAGGCGCTGGCGTCGATGGACCGGACGGTGCGGATGCTGCACGAGGCCGATGACGCCGCGGACGAGGAGCCGGCGGACCGGGCGCCGCCCCCGGCGCTGGCGAACCTGCGGGAACTGGCCGACCGGTTCGCCTCCTCCGGCACCGCGGTGGTGCGTCTCGACATCGACGCGGGGCTGGCGGACCCGGACGGCGGCGTGCCGCGCGAGGTGTCGGCCACGGCGTACCGGGTCGTCGTCGAGGCGCTGACCAACGTGCGCCGCCACGCGGTGGCGGCGAGCCGGGTGGAGGTGGCCGTCCATCGCACCCGCGTCGTGGGCTTCGGGCCCGCGCTGGAGGTCACCGTGACAGACGATGCCCGGCCCGGACCCGCGCCCGTCCGGCACCTGCTCGGCGGTGCGAGAGGCGGTGACACGAGGAACGGTGACACGAGGAACGGTGGCGGATTCGGCCTGGCCGGGCTGGCCGAACGCGTCGAGGCGCTCGGTGGCCGGCTGGCCGCCGGTCCGCACGATCCGCGTGGCTGGCGGGTCACCGTCACCCTGCCGCTGGCGCCCGCACCGCACGGCGGCGACACCCGGCCGGTCACGGCATGACCGGCCGGCCGATCCGCGTCCTGGTCGCCGACGACCAGGAGGACATCCGCGGCGCGTTCCGGATCATCCTGGACGCCCAGCCGGACATGACCGTCGTCGCCGAGGCCGCCTGCGGGGTCACCGCCGTCGAGCAGGCCCGCCACCTGCGCCCGGACGTGGTGCTCGCCGACATCAGGATGCCGCGCCTGGACGGGCTGGAGGTCACCCGCCTACTCGCCGGGCCCCAGGTGACCGACCCCATCCGGGTCGTGGTCGTCACCACCTTCGACCTCGACGACTACGTCCACACCGCGCTGCGCAACGGCGCCTGCGGCTTCCTGCTGAAACGCTCCAGTCCCACCCTGCTCGCCGAGGCCGTCCGGGCCGCCATGTCCGGGGACACCCTCATCAGCCCGCAGATCACCGTACGGCTGCTGCGCGAGCTCACCGCGGCACCGCCGCCGGCGTCCGGCCGCGCCGATCGCACCCGGCTCACCGAGCGCGAGCTCCAGATCACCCGGCTGGTCGCCCAGGGCCACACCAACGCGGAGATCGCCACCGCGCTGTTCATCTCCCCCGGCACCGTCAAGAACCACATCGCCGGCGTCCAGCGCAAGCTCGGCGCCCGCAACCGGGTCGGCATCGCCGCCTGGGCCTGGTCCACCGGCAACGCCGCCCCGTGACGACGCACACCGTCAGGCCGGCACCGTCAGGCGGGAAGATCTCGGGTGACGTCCGGCCGAGCCGTCCGCAGCCGGGGAGGGCCGGCCACCTCCCGAGCACCGGTCCACGCGGTCAGCTCTCGGCCGCCCGCCCGAGCAGCCCGGCCTCGTAGGCCGCCGCCACCGCCGCGGCCCGGTCCTTGACGCCGAGCTTGGCGAAGACGTGCAGCAGGTGCGTCTTGACCGTCGCCTCGGTGATGAACAGCTTCGCGGCGACCTCGCGGTTGGTGGCGCCCCGGGCGATCAGCGTGAGCACGTCGAGCTCCCGCCGGCTCAGCGTCCGCCGTTCGGGGGCCTCCGCCTTCCGGGCGAGCAGCCCGGACACGGTGGGAGACAGTACCGTCTCGCCGCGGGCGGCCGCCCGCGCGGCGCGGAGCAGCGCCGCCCGCGGGGTGTCCTTCAGCAGGTAACCGGTGGCCCCCTGCGCGATGGCGGGCAGCACGTCCGAATCATCGTCGAACGTCGTCAACACCAGAATCTTGACGCCCGGCCGCTGGTCACGCAGCCGGCGGATCAGCTCGGCGCCGCTCATTCCCGGCATCCGCAGGTCCATGAGCACGAGATCGGGGCCGGTCCGGCGCGCCAGGGCGAGGGCCTCCGGCCCGTCGGCGGCCTCACCGACGACGTCGAAGGCCTCATCGGTGGAGAAGATCTCGCGTAGCCCGTCGCGCACGACCGGGTGATCGTCCACGACGATCATGCGGATCGGCATGTCTCACCCGTTCCTTGGGCCGGCCGGGATGGCGGGCACGGTGGCGGAGACGCCCGTCCCCTGGCCCGGAGCGGTCTCGATCGCGAAGTCACCGGCCAGCCGGGCGACGCGCTGGCGCATCGAGATGAGACCGAATCCGCCGGCGGGCGACGGGTCCGCCACCTGGGGGTCGAACCCGGCTCCGTCGTCGCGCACGTCGAGCACCACCACATCCTCCATGTAGGACAAGGTCACGGCCACCCGGCCGGCGGAGGCGTGTTCGGCGACGTTGGCCAGCGCCTCCTGGGCCACCCGCAGCAGCGTCATCTCCACCTCGGCGTGCAGCGGTCTCGCCTCGCCGGTGACCGAGACCGGAGCCGGCACGCCGGTCGCCCGTGACCAGGTGTCCGCGACATCCTCAAGGACGGCCGCGAGCCGGGCCTCCTCCAGGGCGGCGGGGCGCAACGCCTGCACCGACCGGCGGGCCTCGTCGAGTCCGTCCCTGGCCAGGGTGCGGATGATCTCCAGTCTGGACCGGACGGCGGCGGCGTCGTCGATGACGTTCTCGGCGACCTCGAGCTGGGTGAGCATGGCGGTCAGCCCTTGGGCGATCGTGTCGTGGATCTCCCTGGCCATCCGCTGGCGCTCGCCGAGCACACCCGCCTCGCGGGCCTGGGTCAGCAACCGGGCCTGCAGGCTTCCGTTCTCCTCCGCCAGGTCGACCAGCCTGGCGGAGGCCGCCCTCAGCTGGGTGATCATCTCCTTGCGCTGCCGGTTCTGCTCGGAGACGGTGCGGATGAACAGGCCGACGGTCGAAGCGACCAGGACGGCGAGCAGGAACGAGAAGGCCATCTCGCGCGGCGGCCGGGGATCGGGCCGGACGCCCACCAGGACGGCGGTCGTCGCCGCCACCCCCAGGTAGGCCGTCCACCCGCGCAGCAGGGCGAACGACTGGATGAACGCCCCCAGGCCGGCCACCGTGAACAGCGGATTCATCCTGATCAGTACGGCGATGAGGGCGAGCGTCACCACGAAGTAGACGATCGCCGCCACCGGCCGCTCGATCCGGCTGAACCGCGAGGAGACCATGAACCAGTGCCAGCCTCCGGTCAGCACCGCCAGGACCGCCACCTCCGCTCGCCGGTCCTGCGCCAGGGCGAAGAGCATCGGCAGCAGGATGAAGAGGTACGGCAGGACCGGCCAGGTCCGGTCCCATCGCGAGATGTCGGCCTCGTCGCCGGTCACCAGCGGAACGCCCGGAGACCGAGCCCGCCGGCGACCAGGAAGATCGCGGCCATGGCGGCGAAGGTGAGCGGAGAGACCGGCTGGCCTTCCCAGCCGGCCCGGACGGCGCGGACCGCGGGAGCCATGGGGGTCAGCCCGCCGATGGAGCGCATCGACGCCGGCAGGGTCTCCCAGGCACTCAGGGCACCGGAGACGAAGACCATCGGGAAGAAGAGCGCCAGGCCGACGACCGTGGCGGTGCGGCCGGTGGGCACCAGGGCCCCGACGAGCAATCCGATGGCACCCAGGCTCAGCGCGCCGAGGACCCAGGCCAGGACGACGGCGGTGAGGTCGGCCGGCCCGCCGAGGCCGTAGGCGACCAGGCCGACGACGGTGAGCAGGGCGGTGCCGAGCACGGCCAGCAGCATGTGCGCGGCCCACTGAGCGCCGAGGATCATGCCGGCGGATGCCGGGGTGGCGCGCAGCCGCTTCAGCACCCGGCGTTCGCGGTACTGGGCCAGGGTGGCCGGCAGCACGACCAGGGAGGCCAGGCCGAGCACGAAGACGCTGAGCATCGGGACGAAGGCGTCGATGATGGGCAGCCCGCCGGGCAGCGTGCCGCCGTTGCGCATCTTCACCCACAGGATGACCACCGGGAAGGCCAGCGCGAAGAAGGCGGCCATCGGATCCCGCATCGCCAGCCTGAGTTCGATCGCGATGACGTTGCCGAGACCCCTCATCAGGCGGTCCTCCCGGTGAGCGTGAAGTAGGCGTCGTCGAGAGATCCGGCGTCGCATCTGGCCATGAGCTCATCCGGGGTGCCCTCGTGCACGATCCGTCCCCGGTCGATCACCGCGATGCGGTCGCAGAGGGCTTCCGCCTCGTCCATGAAGTGGGTGACCAGGACGACGGTGACCCCGCGGTCGCGCATGTCGCGGATCAACCCCCAGGTCATCCGGCGGGCGGCCGGGTCCAGACCGGTGGTCAGCTCGTCGAGGAAGACGATCTCCGGGTCGCCGACCAGGGCCAGCGCGATGAACAGCCGCTGCTTCCAGCCGCCGGACAGGCCGGCGAAGCGGGCGCGCTTCATCGCGGTCAGCCCCCATTCCTCCATCAGGGCACGCCAGTCGGCGGGCCGGTCGTAGAAGGAGGAGTACATCCTCAGCGCCTCGCCGACCTTGATGGCATCGGGCAGGGCTGCCTCCTGCAACTGAACGCCGACGCGCTGCAGCAGCTCGCGGCGCCGGGTCCGCGAGTCCAGGCCGAGCACGCGCACGGTGCCGCCGTCAGGACGGCGCAGGCCGGACGCGCACTCCACCACGGTCGTCTTGCCGGCCCCGTTCGGGCCGAGGAGACCGAAGATCTCACCTCGCCCGACGGTCAGCGTGACGCCGTCCAGCGCCCGGTGCGTCCGGTAACTCTTCCGCAGGTCGTTGAGCTCAATTACTGTCACGTCCCGAGAATCCCCGGTCCGCCGGATCTTCGTAATCCACCGAACGGTCGATGGTCCGGCACCGCCCGACGCCGGTCACGGCCGTTCAGCGCCGAGCAGGCGGGACAGGCGGGCGGCGTGCGGTCTCCAGTCCAGCCCGGCCGCCTCGGCCCAGGCATCGTCATGGCATCTGTGCAGGTGACGCTCGCCCGCGTCGCCGATCAAGGTGATCACATCGCCCGGTTCATCCCGGTCCCGCATCCGGGTGACGAGCTCCAGCGCACCCCACAGATTCGTCCCCGCGGCAGGACCGACCGCCGATCCGGTCACCTCGCGTACCCGGCGCGCGGCCGCCACGCTCGCGGCGTCGGGAACCGGAACGACCATGTCGACCACGTCGGGATCGAAGGCGGGTTCCATCCGGGGTCTGCCGATCCCGTCGATCCGCGACGGCATGCCCGTGCCGTAGTCGGCGGCGCCCAAGGTCCAGCCGGGGAAGTAGGCGGAGTTCTCCGGATCGACCACGGCCAGCCTGGCGGGCAGCCGTCGCTCTCGCAGCATCCGGCCGATGGCGGCGGAAGTGGCCCCGGTGCCCGCGCCGACCACGATCCACGCCGGACACCGGTCCACCTGGTCGAGGAGTTCCACGGCGAGGCCGCCACCCTGCCAGTCGACGGTCGCGGCCGAGGCGTAGTAGTCGAGGTAGTGGCCCCCCATCTCCTCGGCCAGCCGGGACGCCTCACCATATACGGCCACCGGCGGATGGACATGCCGGACGCTCCCGCCCAGCCGCTCCACCTCCGCACCGGTGGACCCGCGCGGCATGACGGCGGTGTACGGCAGGCCGAGCAGGCGGGCGAAGTAGGCCTCGGCGACGGCCATCGTGCCGCCGACCGCGTCGACCACCGCCGTGCCGCGCCCGATGCGGCCCGCGGCGAGGGCGGTCCGGAAGATGGCGCGGGCCAGACGATGCTTGAGACCACCCGTCGGGTGCACGGACTCGTCCTTCAGCCAGAGCCGCACTCCCCACGCCGCGGGCAGCGGGAACGGCCGCAATGGAGTGGCCCCCTGCCTTGCCAGATCCTCGTCCAGCCGGGCGATCCCCTCGGCCGCCCACCTATCGATCATGGCCAGGAATGTACTCCGCCCGGTCCGGACCACTGCCGGCGGCACCTGTCCGGCTCCGGTGCCAGGTGGTGATCGTGCCGGCCTGCGGACCCGCGGACCCGCGGAGCCGGCAGGCCAGGTGCGCAGACATCCTTCGGCTCTCCCGCGGCCTCGGTGATGACCGCGGTCCGCGTGACGGTAGCCCTGCGTCACCCTCGCCGACCGGCCGTCCGGCGGATCGGGAACATCGGTGACCGCCGTTTTCTTGACACCCCGCCGGCACGGGCCACAATGACGGTGTCGTCGCGAGTGGTGCCCTCTCGACGCGGACCACATTCCGTTCGTCACGGGTCGACATGGGAGTCCACTCATGCGGTCAGCAGTGTTACGTGCGTTGATGGGCGCGGTCATCGCCGCCGCGGCGGTCCTGATGCCGGCGGGGCCGGCGTCCGCGGGCATCTGGCAGCTCACCGACGGATTCGAGCCGTCGACGAATCCGGCGTCCCGATGGACGTTCACCGCCAACGGCGGGTGCGGCGGGCCCTCGTTCGGCGGTCCGTCGGCGACGCCGCGTACCGGGAGCGGCTGGGCCACCATGTGGGCCTACACGAAGGGCGACTGGTGCGCGCTCGGGCGGACCATCCAGCTCACACCGGTGAGCGTCCATCCGGGGGCACGATGCTCCGCCGGCGTCTGGACGGAACTGTGGGGGGAACAGGCCTCGTTCAACCTCGAGGTGATCGACCCCGACACCTGGACGTACATCGCGCTGAAGTCGATCACCCAGGACTGGGTGCATGGCTGGGAACTGCAGACGGTGAGCTGGACGGCGCAACGCACCGACGTCGTGCTGCGGTTCGCCGTGGGCCAGCGCAACCCGTACTGGCACGCCGCGCAGGTGGATCTGGACGACGTCGTCGTCCAGTGCGCCTACTGATCGCCTGCCGGGAACCGCTACCGCCGGCCGGCCGAGCCGGCCGGCGGCCGCAGGAGGAGGCTCAACTGCGAGCCGAGTTCCCGGAAACCGAGAGCGCGGGCGACTCGCCGCGACGGCTCCGGGCGCGCTTTCCACTGCGGCAACAGCCCTTCGGCCAGGGCTTCGGCCACCGCCGCCGAGGCCACCAGGCGAGCCAGCCCACGACCGCGACGTTCCGCGTCCACCAGGACGGAAAGATGCGCCACCCCATCCGACCATGAGCGATACCCCGCGGCGGCGATCACCTTCCTCCCTTCACGGATCGCCCAGACCGCCGAATCGACCTCATCCACCCCGCTCTCGTCGGCATCCTGGTCGTCCACTGCGGCCACCAGTCGGGCTACGTCGCAGTCGTCCGCCGGTAGACGTTCGACTCCGGCATCGATATGGGCCGAAACGAAATCATCGGCATCGAGGTACGCGAGCGTCGCCGGGCCAAGGACATCGTGGACCGGTAGCCGGGCGGAGAGTCCAGAAAGCTCAACGCCGGTTCCGCCGAGATCGGCGAGCAGGACGCGACGCACCGGATCGACCAGACCGGCCTCGGGCACCGTGGCCAATGCCGCGCCACCCAGGGTGACGATTCCCGTCCATCCCGCCGGACACAACCACGATCCGGGAGAGACCACCACGGTCACGGCTCCGCGCCGGGGGAACGTGACGGGAACACGGGCCATGTTCGCCCATAGCCGGCACGCGTGATCCAGCAAGTACCTCGACACCTCTCCATGATCCGCCATGTCCAGCGGCATTCGCGGCCCCCCGGGCGCGGGACGGGGTCGGGCGATGTTCGGCGGCCTGTGCCGGAGCGTGCGGCGGGGCCACGGGACTAGCGGTCCGGGTCGTGGATGACGACCCAGGTGGCACCGCGCTTGAAGTAGAACATCTCCGTGCTCGTGTACAGGGTGGGGGATGCCTTGCGATCGTCGCTGATCCATAGCCGGCCGACCTTTGATGTGGCGAGATCGAAGATCACTCTGGCCTGCCGTCCCTGCCGGTCGACCTGACGCAGGGTGACGAAGCGCTCGGCCACGACTGATCGGGGGTAATCGCCCGGCAGGTCCAGCACCTGGCGGCCGTCGCGGCGGATCGCCTGGTGGCCGGTGAAACACCAGGTCACCTCGCATCGCGTCTGCGATGGATCTTCGAGCCGCTCCCCGGTGCTCAAGTTGACCGGGCTCGTCAGGCCCCCCGGCCAACCGTCTCGGAAGCGCCCCGCCCAGGGCCAGGAGAAGATGCGCAGCCCTTCCGTGCCCGGGACGAGCGACGGTTCGCCGCCAGCCACCGGAACCCGGTGGACGCCCCCCGATTTGGTCGACGACCAGTAGATACTGCCGTCACCGACGGCCAGGTCCACCCGATGAATGGTGTCCCCGTTCACCTTGTCCACGTCCCGCTCGGCCGGGAACGAGGCCACCGTGCGAGGAGTGCCACCGGTCACCGGAACCGTCATGATGTGGATGTCTCGGTCCGCATACTTGAACCAGGCGATCACGCCGTCGCCCACCGCCGGCGCGTCCACCGGCGCGATGGGCTGGTCGATGGTGGCCAGGTGCCGGAACGTCTGCGATTCCACGTGATAGGCCCACAGTTCAGGCGCAGGGTCGTAGCCCTTCTTCGAGACGTACCCGAGCAGGGTGCGGGAATCGATGAACAGCTTCGGCGTGAACGCCTCACCGCCGGGGACCTTCCGGGGGACCTCCGTGATCACCGAAGGCAGCACCTGCTCCAGTGGCGGCGCGATCTCCGCCACGATCCGTGGTCCGGCCGTGGACGGCGCGGGCTCGGCCGTGATGGCGGGCGACGGCAGGGGAGGCCGCCAGGTCACGACCGACGCGACCCCGATCGCCAGGCAGGTGGCCATCGCGGTCGCCAGCATCGGGCCGAGGCGTCCGCGCCGGATCCGCCCCGCGGTCACCTGGCGCAGCAGATCCGGCGGGGTGGCCGGCATCCGCGCCTCCGCGCCGGCGAACGTGCGGCGCAGCGCCTCTTCGACGTCCTTCATCGCACCTTCCTTAGCGGGGTCACGGTGTCACGCAGCTTGCCGAGGGCGCGATGTGCCTGACTTCGGACGGTCGCCGGAGAGATGCCGAGGATCTCGGCGATCTCGGCATCCGGTAGGTCCTGGTAGTAGCGCAGCACCAGTACGGCCCGCTGCCTCTTGGGCAGCCTGGCCAGGTCGTCCCAGAGGTCCAGCGGCGACTCCGCCACCGGCTGCGGCCGTTCGGGTACCTCCCACGCCAGATGCTCGCGCCTGCGCCGCCGCCAGACCGAGATGTGCAGCCTGGTGATCGTCGTTTTCACGTAACTCTCCGGATCGTCCTTGCGCCGCACCCGCGACCACGAGCCGCGCAGCCGGAGCATCGCCTCCTGGACGAGGTCGGCGGCGTCGTGCGGGTTGCCGCTGAGCATGTAGGCGTAGCGGAACAGCGCGTCGATCCGATCGGCGGCGAACTCCGCGAAATCCGGCACGTCATCCACAGGCAGGGGTCCTCTCGTCCATCCCGGCTGAGACGCCCCAGAACCCCTGAAATGTTGCACCATCCCGAATCCGCCGAAGATTCGGCGGGCCGGGCGGCCGCCCAAGCCCACCTCGACGGACCTCCGCACCTGGTGCAGGGAGGTGCTCAAACCGCCGTGGACGCCCACCGTCGAACGAGGTACACGGCGTGCTGCGACTCATGAGTCCAGCGGGCCGGACCGTCGCGGACGACGGATCAGCGGCCGCGAAGGAACGCGGTGAGCGCCCGGCGGTACGGCAGCACCGTCGCCAGGTCGGCGTACTCGTCCGGGCCGTGCTGGCCGTCGCCGCCGATGCCGAAGATCACCGCGTCCACTCCCCGCTCGTAGTAGAACCGTCCGTCGGCGGCGCCGTGCTTGCGCAGGAAGGGGGCGTCGTAGCCTTGGTCCCTCGCCGCCGCGCGCAGCGCGCGCACCTCCGGGCGGTCGCGATCGGCGTGGTGCGGCGGGTCGACGTGGTCGACCACCGGGGTGACGCCCGGCTCGCAGAAGCCCAGCAGATGTTCGGCGACCTGCTGCGGGGACCGCCCGGCCAACTCGCGGTCCTCCGGCGGGAAGCGGATGTCCAGCCACGCCTCGGCCAGGGCCGGGACCTGGTTCCGGGCGGCGCCCGGCGTCTCGACCCGCGCGAGGTTCACCGTGGTGCGCCAGACCTCCTCGGTGGCGACCGGGTATCGGGCCAGCATGTTGTCGACGCTGCGCATCAGCTTGAGCAGGGCGTTGTCGCCGAGCCAGGGGTAGGCGCCGTGCGCGCCGCGCCCGGTGGCCCGCAGGTTGGCCACGACCATGCCCTTGGAGTCGGTCACCACCCGCAGCCCGCTCTGCTCGCCGATCACCACGAAGTCACCGATGACGCCCTGCCGGAGTTGGTGCAACGTGCCGTTCCGCCCCCCGATCTCCTCGTCGGTGACGAGTTGCAGCGCGACCGGATAGGGCAGCCCGGCGGCCGACTCGCGGAACACCCAGGCCATCACCAGCGCCGACACCTTCATGTCCTGGGCGCCTCTGGCGTACAGGCGATCACCCTCGCGGCGGGGCACGAACCGGTCCGGCGCAGCGGGGACCACGTCCAGGTGCGCGTTGAAGATCACTAGAAACCGCGGGCGGGTCGCCGAGACGGGGTAGACCAGCGCGCTCGGCTTACCGCCCGACTCGAACCGCTCCACCGTGAAGCCGGGCCCGGTGAAGTCGAGCACCAGGTCCAATGCCCGGTGAAGATCGGCCGGGCGGTCGGCCACCGATGGCACCGCGAGCAACTCCTCGGCCAGGGTCACGAACCACTCAGGGACGGCCTCCATGCCCCCATGGTCACCCGCCGACACCACCGGCACCAGAGCCCCCGGCCAAGGAAGTGCGCCCGGTCTCCGTCCGGCCAATTCCTGTCACAAGATCGAGCAGAGCGCGGTGAATCATCGCAGTTCGCCGCGTAAACGACGGCCGGCATATCGACCAGGTTCCATTAATAGAACAATGATCGCCAGACTCCTGTGGCCAAACGGCCATACCGCACTGTATCGATCTGGGCTAAATCAATATTGATCGATCAGCTGCCCGTCCTGCCACAAGGAGAAGCATGCGAAAAGTCACCTGGCTCCGCCGACTCGGCCTCGCGTTAGCCGTGATGGCGGCCGGCCTGGCCACCACGCCCGTCAGCGCGCATGCCGACGGTTACGACACTCCGCGCAGCGCCACTGCTGATGGGGCGGGCAGCACCCAGGCGGCGGGGTGGGCGGCGGCCGAGAATCGAGCCCGGCAGGCCGTCCTCGCGGTCGGCCACGACTGCACCCCTGGGACCTATAACACGTTCAGCATTTATATTTCTCCTGGTGGCGGCACCTGGGTCTACCGGTCCACGCATGAGGCGATGTGCGTCGACTGATCGATAATCCGAGCCACGATCGCCCGGCCCGAGGTCGTCCAGACGGCACGGGCGGTGTCATCGACGGCCCGGCGCGTACGCCCGATGCCGGTGACCGCGAGTTCCGCGAGCCCGGGAGCCGGGCGGCCGAGTGATCACAGGTGCCAGCCGAGCAGGTTCCAGTGCCCGCAGAACCAGAGCAGGGCGAGCAGTCCCGCCAGCACGACCACCTGGTGACCGCGGGCCAGCACACCCGCGCGCCGCCAGGCCCGCGCGGTGGCGGCGGTCCCGGCGACGGTGAGCGCGAGGACCAGCACCGGCAGCACCAGGAGGACCTGGACATTGGCCGGCACGCCGTACAGGATGCTCGTGTCGCCGGTCAGCACCAGCGTGAACAGCACCACGAACGCCAGTCCGGCCGCGGCGGCGAGCCCGGTCATGACACGCCCGGCTCGCCACCCGCGCGGAACGGGACGTTTCTTGGCCCGGTGGACCACCGCGGCCACCGGCAGGCCGAGCACGGCGGTCAGCGCGGTGACGGCGAACAGCAGGATGATGACGACATTGACCGGCGGGGTGTCCCACCAGGGGACGCGTTGGTAGGCGGGGCCGTCCGTGGCCACGTACGCGACACCGCTCCCGCCGGTCACCAGCGCCAGCCGCCGCGTACCGCCGTCCTGCTGGTACAGCCCGGGGCCCAGCGGGCTCCACGTGGACCCGCCGAAGCCGAGCTTCCCACCCGCCACCCGCAATCGCGTGGAACCGGTCAGGGCGACCACCCTCTCGATGCTGGACTCGGCGGACCGGGTGGGCTTGTAGAAGCCTTCGACCGGCGTGGCGGAACCCCCGCCACCGGACATGGCGCGCTTTCCCGGCAGGAAGCGGTCGAAGAAGGCAGGAATGATCTTCGCTGCGGTGTCGGCCTCGTCCAGGCCGTTCATGGAGACGAACAGGCCGAGGTCGGCGTCCGGCACCAGCAGCAACGCGCTCTGGAAACCCTCCCAGCCACCGTCATGCATGATCACGCGATGCCCGTTGAGCGTCTGCTCCTTGAACCCGTGGGCGTACCCGTCGATGCGCGGATCGGCGGCGAACGTCCGCTGGTGCATGAGCCGGGCCGTCGGCTCGTCGAGGATGCGCCGGTCGCCGAAGCGGCCGTCCCGCAGGTGAGCGATCATGAAGTGGGCCATGTCGTTCGCGGTGGCACTGATCGACCCGTCGGGCGCGAGGTTGTCGAAGACGAACGGCTTGCGGCGGTACGCCCCGCCCTCGTATTCGTAGCTGCGCGCCAGATCCGCGGCCAGCGGGGCGGGCACGGGCTCGGCGGCCGTGCTGCGCCGCATCGCGAGCGGGTCGAGGATGTGGTCGCGCACGTACTCGTCATACGGCTGCCCGCTCACCCGCGACACGATGTATCCGGCCAGCGCCGCCCCGTAATTCGAGTACGCCGAGACCTCGCCGGGCGGGCGCACCCGCGCGGGCATGGCGTCGGCGAGATGATCCGCCAAGGGCGGCACGTCGTCCTTGCTCCGCGAACCCACGCCGATCGTACGGTCCTCGAACCCGGCCGTGTGGTCCATCAGGTCCTGCAGCGTGACCGGCCGGGAGTAGGTGGCGGGAATCCGGAACGAGGTGAGGTACCGATTGACGTCCGCCTTCAGGTCCAGCCTGCCCAGCTGAACCTGTTGCATCACCGCGGTCCAGGTGAACAGCTTGGTGATCGAGGCGATCCGGACCAGCGAGGTGTCCGGGTCGAAGGGCCTGCGATTCTCGACGTCGGCCAGCCCGTACCCATTGCTGAAGATCGTCTTTCCGCCGCCCACCACCGAGACGACCGCGCCCGGCACGTGGCCGGCCGCCAACCCGTCCGCCATCGCGGCGTCGAAGAAGTCCGCCAGCGCGCGTTCGCCTGGAATATCAGTAGCCGCCATGGCGGGACGCGACGACCCAAGGATCATCGGCACCGCGCACACCGCCACGAGCATCGAACGGAAGACATACACGAGACGGCTCCTGACCTTGTCCGGGGCCATCCACGATGCGGCCGGCGAGGGCGCGGCCGCATCGCCATCGCGGTCACCGGCGTCTGCGACGAAAGTCGGAGGTCGCCCGGCGTCCGGCATCGACCCTGGTGGGAGGTGTCGCGCCGTCACCCTGGCTACGCTGGACCGATGCTGTCGTACCGCGCGGCGCCGCGGCGGGTGGCCGCGCTCGGGCCGCACACGATCAGCGCGGCCGCCACGGCGCTCTGCCTGTTCCTCACCGTCCTGGCGGTGAAGACGCCGTGGGCGCCGCTGCCGCGGCCCGTCATCGCCGCCGCCGGGCTGGCAGGCACAGGAGCGCTGTGGTTCCGGGGCCGGTGGCCGGTCGCGGTGGCCGTCGCCGGGGCGGGCGCGTACGTGCTGTCCGGTAATCCGGGACCGCTACTGATCAGCCTGTACGCCGGCGCCGGCCCGCGCTTCCTGGTGCTGGCGGTGATCGGCGTGGCGGGGTTCCTGGCCCAGCAGTGGGTGGACGGCGGCCGGTGGGGCACGGACGCGCTGATCTCGGCGGTCGCCGCCACCGGGGTCACGCTGGCGGCAGGGGCGTACGCCACCACCCGTCGTGAGCTGAACCGATCGCTGCGCGAACGCGCCGAACGCGCCGAGACCGAGCGGCGGCTGCGCGACGAGCAGGCGAGGTCCGCCGAGCGCGGCCGGATCGCCAGGGAGATGCACGACGTGCTCGCGCACAAGATGGCGCTCATCTCGCTGCACGCGGGCGGCCTGGAGGTGAACGCGAGCGCGGGGCCGGAGCGCGTCGAGCGCGAGGCGGCGCTCATCAGGGTCAGCGCGCAGGAGGCGCTCGAAGAGCTGCGCAAGATCCTGGGGGTGCTGCGCGCCGGGCCCGAAGATGACGACGGCTTTCCCGACCTGCGGCGACTGGTGGACTCCTGGACCTCGGCCGGCGGGACCGTCACCCTGCGGGGTGACACCGGCACCTGGCCCCCGGAAACGGCCAGGGCCGCGCATCGCCTCGTCCAGGAGGGCCTGACCAATGCGCACAAGCACGCCCGCGGGGCCCCGGTCACGGTCACGGCGACCGGGAGCCGCGAAGAGGGCGCCACGATCGTGGTCGCCAACGGACCATCGCCGCGGCCGGGCCCCGGGACCGGCGCCGGGGTCGGTCTGGTGGGCCTGGCGGAGCGTTTCCGGCTGATCGGCGGAACGGTGCGCGCCGGGCCGGACGATGCGGGAGGCTGGCGGCTGGAGGGCCGGCTGCCGTGGCACGCCGCGGACGCGTTCCCGAGGGAATCACATGATCAGGACACTGCTGGTTGACGACGAGTCGCTGATCCGCGCGGGCCTGCGGTTCATCATCGAGTCCGCACCCGACGTGGCGGTCGCCGGCGAGGCCCAGGACGGCGGCCAGGCCATCGACGCGGTCCGCCGGCTGCGGCCCGACGTCGTCCTGATGGACATAAGGATGCCCCGGTACGACGGCCTGGCCGCCACCGCGGCCGTCCGCCGGCTCCCCCGGCCACCTGCGGTGATCATCCTCACCACCTTCGACAGCGACGAGCACGTCTTCACCACCCTGGAGGCGGGAGCCTGCGGGTTCCTGCTCAAGGACACCTCGCCGCACGACCTGATCCGGGCGATCCGGCTCGCGCACGCCGGCGACTCGATGCTGTCCCCGCAGGTCACCCGGCGGCTGATCCACCGGCTCACCACCGATCAGCCCATCCGGCGCCGCCGTGACGCGCTCGCCCGACTGGAGACCCTGACCGGCCGCGAGCGCGAGGTGCTCGTCGAGGTCGGGCTCGGCCGGTCCAACACCGAGATCGCCGCCCGGTTGAACATGAGCGAGGCCACCGTCAAGAGCCACATCTCTCACCTGTTCGACAAGCTCGCCGCCACGAACCGCGTCCAGGTCGCCATCGCCGCCTACCGCGCCGGCCTGGTCGACTGACCCGGCCCGGCCCGGCACGATCTCGCGACCTGAACCGTACGGACAACGGGCGCCCGCAGCCAGGTGGCGGCGGTCAGTGATCACCTGCTGCCCCGAGACGAGCCGAAGATCAACGACCTGGCGAGTACGGTGTCCGATCGACCCGAGCCACACCGGCAGGCTGGACAGACCCGGTGCTGCCGGCACCCGCTTCAGAGTCTGGTCGCGGTGCGGATCAACGAGGCGAGGGCCAGGGACCGGCTGTGCGGCGGCCAGGCGATCACGGTCGTCACCACCGGCGCGTCCGGTACCGGCACCACGGCCAGGTCCTGGCGTAGCTGGGTGCGGCACGACTCGGGCATGATCGCCGAGGCGCGGCCCAGCGCGATCAGCTGACACAGCTGCGCGAGGTCGCGCACCCGCGGGCCGGGCCCGTCGGCGTAGATGCCGTCCTGGCGGGGCCAGCACGGCTGTGGCAGTCCGGGCAGGTCGGCGACGTCGGCCATCCGCAGTTCGGCCCGGTCGGTCAAGGGGTGTCCGGCGGGCAGCACGGCGACCTGTCCCTCCGCGTGCAGTTCCTCGGTGTCGAACCCGGCCGTCGAGTCGTACGGCAGATGCAGCAGCGCCACATCCGCCCGGCCGTCGCGCAGCAACCGCTCCTGCTCGGCGACCCCGCACAGCATGACTTCGACGGCCACGGAATCCGGCTCGGCGGCGTAGGCGTCGAGCAGTTTGGCCAGCAGCTCGCCGACGGCTCCGGCCTTGGTCACCAAGACCAGGCCCGGCCGGCCGGTCGCGGCTCGCCGGGTGCGGCGCTCGGCGGCCTCGACCGCGTCGAGGGCCGCCCGGCCCTCACGCAGCAGAACCGAGCCGGCCTCGGTCAGCGCGACGGCGCGGCTGGTGCGGGTCAACAGCAGGACACCGAGCCTGCGTTCGAGCTGCCGGATGGCCCGAGACAGGGGCGGCTGCGCGATGCCGAGCCGTTGGGCCGCCCGCCCGAAGTGCAGCTCCTCGGCGACCGCGACGAAATACCGCAATTCCCGCGTCTCCATGCCCTCACCGTACGGCGGAGCAGGCTTGTCCGGCGCCACATTGATACCGCCGAGGTATCGCCGGGTACCCAGGCGGTGTTGGAAGCCGCGGCCGGTGCGCCGCCAGGATCGAGGCATGAGCGAACAGTCGATCGCGCTGGTCACCGGCGCGAACAAGGGAATCGGTTACGAGATCGCCGCCGGTCTGGGCGGCCTCGGCTGGCGGGTCGGGGTGGGCGCCCGGGACGCGGAACGCCGGGAATCGGCCGTGGAGAAGCTGCGCGCGGCGGGCGTCGACGCGTTCGGCGTGCCGCTGGACGTCACCGACGACGCGAGCGTGGCCGACGCCGCCCGGCTCGTCGACGAGCGCGCCGGGCGGCTCGACGCGCTGGTCAACAATGCGGCGGTGACCGGTGGCATGCCGCAGGATCCCACGAGGGCCGACCCGTCGGTGGTGCGGACGGCCGTGGAGACCAACGTGATCGGCGTCATCCGCGTCACCAATGCGATGTTGCCGCTGCTGCGCCTCTCCGCCTCCCCGCGGATCGTGAACATGTCCAGCACCGTCGGCTCCCTCACCCGGCAGACCTCGTCCGCCGACCTGGCGGTGATCGGGCCGCTGTCGGTCGCCTATGCGCCGTCCAAGACGTTTCTCAACGCCGTCACCATTCAGTACGCCAAAGAGCTGCGGGACACGCCCATCCTGATCAACGCGGCCTGCCCCGGCTTCGTCGCGACCGACCTCAACGGCTTCCGCGGCGTGCGCACGCCGGAGCAGGGGGCGGCGATCGCGATCCGGCTCGCCACCCTGCCGGACGGTGGCCCGACCGGCGCGTTCTTCGACGACGCCGGCGTGGTCCCCTGGTAACGCCCCCGAAGTCCGCTCACGGACGCGAGGTCTTCGGGGAGTCCACTCAGGGCACGTGGACGGAGCCGAAGCGGAGTGCGAGCCCTCGCCGGTTTCGGCGTCCCCGCTCGGTCACGCTGCGACGAGCCGGCGCCTCCGGCCGGTGCGGGCTACATCGCGATGGCCGATCCGGCGGCGGACGAGTTCTGCTCGGACCGAACGACGGGGAACTTCACCCCGGTGAGGTCTTCGGAGACGGCCCACAGCCGCTGCTGGACGGCCACCTCGTACGACTCGGGGCTGGAGGTGACCAGCCGGGGGTGGCCCATGACCTCGAAGCGTCCACCGGGACCGTAGTACTGGCCGCCCAGCACGGCAGGGTCGGTCGCGGCGCGCAACGTCGGCAAGGCCCCCATCGCCGGCGTCTGGGTGATCAGCGGCGCGAGCCAGGTGAGCGGAACCCGGAGGGCCGCGGGCGAGTTGCGGGCGAGCTCGGTGCTCGACACGCCGGGGTGGGCGGCCACCGCGACGGTATGGCCGCGCGTGACGAGCCGGCGCTGCAGCTCGTAGGTGAACATCAGGTTGGCCAGCTTGGACTGGCCATAGGCGGCGACCCTGCTGTACGACCGCTCCCACTGCAGGTCGTCGAAGTGGATCGCGGCCCGGATGCGATGGCCCACGCTGCTGACCGTCACCACGCGGGAGCCGGGCACCGGCAGCATCAGATCCAGCAGCAGCCCGGTCAGCGCGAAGTGGCCGAGGTGGTTGGTGCCGAACTGCATCTCGAAGCCGTCGCGGGTGGTCTGCTTCGGGGTGTACATCACGCCGGCGTTGTTGATCAGCAGGTCGATGCGGTCGAAGCGGGACCGCAGCGCCGCCGAAGCGGTGTGGACGGAGTCGAGCGAGGTCAGGTCCAGCGCCTGCACGGTCACGTCGCCGGTCATGCGAGCGGCGGCCCGCTCGCCCTTCTCGACGTCGCGCACGGCGAGGACCACCGACGCCCCGCGTTCGGCGAGCGCCTTGGCGGTCTCGTATCCGAGGCCGGTATTGGCTCCGGTCACCACGGCCACCCGCCGCTGCTGGCCGGGGATGTTCGCCGTCGTCCACTTCTTGTCCATACCGGACTCCCATCTAACGTACCGAAGGTATCTTCTACCCGCAACAGTAAGGTACCCCCGGTACATTGTCAACGTACCGGGGGTACTTAAGCTAGGCTGGAGATCGTGAGTTTCCAGCGGGCGCGAACCGAAGAGCAGCGGGAGATCCGCCGGCGGGCGATCCTCGACACGGCGTCGGCGATGCTCCACGAGATGCCCGTGGCCGCGGTCACCCTGAACGAGCTCAGCCGCCGGGTAGGCCTGGCGAAGCCGAACGTGCTGCGCTACTTCGAGTCCCGCGAAGCGGTGCTGCTGGAACTGCTGGACCGCTTCCTGCAGGAGTGGCTGGCGGAACTGGCGGGCGAGCTGGCCGCCGGCATCGACGAAAAACTGCCCATGGCCGAGCGAGCGGAAGCGGTGGCAGAGATCCTCAGCCGCTCGCTCGCCGGCCGACCGGTGCTGTGCGACCTGTTCGGCGCACAGGGGAGCGTCCTGGAGCACAACGTCTCCGTCGAGGTCGTGGCCCGCTACAAGCGCGCCTCCCTGGACCGCTTGACGACCATGGCCGCCCTGATCCAGCAGCACCTGCCGGAGCTGGGCGAGAACGCGACGCTGTTCAGCCTGCAGACCATGGTCATGGCCGGCGCGCTGTCGGCGTACAGCACACCCCCGCCCAGCCTGCAGGCCGCCTACCAGGCCCAGCCCGAACTGGCCCGCTTCCACTTCGAGCTGAAGGACTCCTTGAAGCTGGCCCTGACCGCCACCCTCCTGGGTGTACTCCCCCGCCCTGACCTACCTTGACCGGGCAGGTCCTGGAGTCTCGATCCCCGGTGGGAACCAGGCACGCGTGGGTTCTGCGAAAGTGATCTGGTCCCACCCGGGGGATGGCCGAGGCGGGTGCGTGCGGCGAATCCGGGTCAGATGGCTGCTGGGCACGACGGTCAGCCGGCGGGGAGCGCGCCGAGGAGGGTCTCGAGAATCTCGTCGGCGTCGGTTCGCCATTTCTCTCGGCTCAGCTGGCCGCTCGCCTCCATGCCCAGGATTCCGTGCACGCTGGTCAGCAGCAGTGCGCCGTAGTGATGGGCCCGGTCCGGACCGACCAGATCGCTCAGGACGGTGAGGAACGGGTCCTGGCTGCGTGCCGCCGCCCGGAGCATCTCCTCGGCGGCCGGCGCGCGGTGCATCAACCGGTAGAGGTGCGGCTTCTCGCGACCGATGGTGAGCATGCCGGAGAGCATGTCGCGCAGCTTGTCGTGCGCCGGACGCGCCGGGTCGGCGCTCAGCGCCACCGCCTCGTCGGCGAGCCTGTCCCAGGCCTCGGCTGCGATCGCCGCGAGCAGGTCGTCCTTGTCGTGGAAGTGCCGGTAGGGCGCACCTCGACTGACCCCGGCCCGTGATCCCACCTCTCGCAGCGTGACCGCTTCCGGTCCGCCCTCGTTCAGCAACGCGGCCGCCGCATCCAGCAGGGATCGGCGGGTGGCGGCGGCGGACTCAACGCGGCTGATCACGGCAGCATCCTATCCAGTTGACATTGTCAACATTGTGGGCCAGGCTTGCATTTCAGATGACAATGTCAACTCTTACGAATGACCTCGAAGGACGCTTATGGACATCTTCCTGACCGGCGGATCCGGTTCCGCCGGTGACGCGATCATCCGGAAGCTGGTGGCCGGCGGACACACGGTGCACGCCCTCGCGAGATCCGACTCGGCCGCGCAGACGGTCACGGCCGCCGGGGCGACCCCGGTGCGCGGCGATCTGGCAGAGCTCACCGGCGCCGCCGCGCCGGCCTGGTTCGACATCCTCGACAAAATGGACGTCGTGGTCCACGCGGCGGCCTACATGGAGTTCTGGGGACCGGACGACCTGTTCGTCGAACGGAATCTGGTGCCCACCCGCGCCCTCTACCAGGCAGCGGTGACCGCCCGAGTCAGGCGCTTCGTGCTGCTCTCGGCGGCCAGCGTCTCGACCGGCACCAGCCGCGCGAGCACCATCGACGAGACCTCCGAGACGGGCCGGCCGAACATCGCCTACAGCCGGGTCAAGCTCCGTACCGAGCAGGAGCTACTCGCCCTACCGCACGGCGACACGGCGCTGGTGATCCTCCGGCCGCCCTTCCTATGGGGAAAGCGCGGGGCCAACAACCTGCAGGGCTTCGTCGAGTCGGTCGAGGCAGGCCGGTTCTCCTGGATCGACGGCGGCCGGCACCTGGTCGACTTCTGCCACTTCGACAACCTCGCCCACGCGATCTCCCTCGCCACGACACGCGGGGAGCACGGCCTCACCTGCTACATCACCGACGGCAGACCCATGCCCGCCCGTGACTTCTTCACCTCGCTGCTCGCAACCCGCGGCCTCGACGTGAGCAAGGCCGGCAGCGTCCCGCGCCTGATCGCATCGACACTGGCCACGCTCATGGAGACCGCCGCCAAGGCCCGGCGCAGCACCACGCCGCCGCCTCTCACCAACTGGATCATCACCTTCATGGGCCGCGACCGGACATACGACATCACCCGCGCCCGCACCCACCTCGGCTACGCGCCTGTCACCACGGTGGACGAAGGCCTCCGCCAGATGTCTCTTTCCGGAAAGGCCCACCGATGAAGCGGTTCCACCTCGCCACCGTGACCCTCACATCCGCCGGGTCAGTTTTCACCCACCCGCCGGTCAACCTCGTCGGGTCCGCGGGGCCTGGTCCACTTCCACGCCGTGATCTGGCTGGACGGACCGGGCGGGCCTGGCGATGCTCCGCCCGGCTGGGCCACCGTGCCCATGCCGGCTGCGGCGATCGGGCAGACGGCGGCGGGGGTGGCGGTGCCGGTTCCGGAGGAAGCCCCGTGGTTCGGTCCAACCCAAGCTCTACGCGGACTGGCCATCATGTCGCCCGGCGGCACTTCCGCTCATACCGATGAGTGGATGCATGACGCCGAGGGACATCGACCACCGCTCAGCCCCGACAATGATCTAATGAACATCGAGATTAGACGGCCCCAGCCAGGTACCGAGGCGGAGTTCGTAAGAGGGCTGGAGTGGCTCTTCGACCCGCCCGGTAGCCGGCCTCCGGATTGGGACCGCGACCGCGCCGTCGAGCGCACCGCCCAGGTCCTCGCGAGCGAGAACGTCGCCCTGTTCGAAGCCCGCTCGCCTCAGGACCAGTTGGTCGGCGTCGCCAGCGTCTACCTGGACATCCTCTCGGTGCGCTTCGGTCGCCGGGCTTCGATCGAGGATCTCGCCGTGCACCCCGAATGGCGCTCCCGAGGTGTCGGGGCCAGTCTGCTGACAGCCGCCAGGACGTGGGCGCAAGAGCATGGCGCCGACTACGTCTTCCTGGAGTCCGGCATCGCACGAACCGAGGCGCATCGCTTCTACCTTCGCCAAGGTGCGAACCACGCGGCCGCAGCGTTCAGATGGACGGTTGGACACAATCGCTGACGAGCTTCGGTCGTGAATCGACTTATCCGCTACTGCAGCGAGGGGTAACCCCGCCTCGGGATTCTCGACTAGAAGGAGGATCTTTTCAGCACCTTCGGTACGGCATCGGGGGCGATTCGCCGGAGATCATCGACCGCCCGGGCGGTGAAGACGACGTCCGACATGGCTATTCGTCATCCGGCATCGCGGCCAGCGACTCCCGCGTCTGCCCGAAGGCGGCAAGCACATCATCGAGCGCGACGCGCTCGCCGGCGTCTGTGACCGAACGTGCCAGCACCAGGGCCAGGTCTCGAAGGTCGGCCGCGGCCTCCTCCAGCTCCTCCAGTCGTCGGATGCTGACCACCGCTGCCACCGGCTGGTGCCGGCGGGTTACCACCAGGTCGGTTCCGTTCTCGGCGTCGGCTACCAGACGGGCTACCCCACGCTGGGCGGCTTCGGTGACGCTCAGTTCGGTGACATCATGCAAAACCGTCATGCGCTAACTATGCAGGTAACTATCTAGACACCATACGTAGCGGCCAAGGTGATCTCCAGATGAGGGGAGGCGGCCGCCGAGCCGAATCGACGATCAGGGAAGGCGGTGGAGTTCCCGTCGTGCGTTTGGGCTGGAGCCCGCCAAGTGCCATCCTCGAGAAGCGAACCCCTCCGCGTTTGATGGGGCTGAGCAGGGCCGGGCGATGAATCTGCCGGTGGCGACGCTCTCCGATCATGTGTCCGTTCCGGCGCTCGTCAAACCTGGAGGCCGACGACCTCTAGTAGCCGCAGCCGCTCGGCGGTCTCGCCGCCCTCCGCCACGGTGAAGGCCATGATCCGCAGATCGGTGCCGAGCGCCGAGAGGATGTCGCAGTCGAGGGTGAGTTCGCCGACGCTCGCGTGCCTGACCGTCTTGGTCAGGGACTTGTGCACACCTACCACGCCGGAGCCCCACAGCGCCGCGAAGTCACCGCTGCGGGCACGGAGCTCATCGATCAGTGCGGCCAGTCCGGCGTCCTTCGGATAGCGAGCCGAAGCCGCTCTCAGGTCGGACATGAAGGCGGCGCGGTGACCCGTCTCCCTGCTCACCGCCTGGGGGTATCCGGCGGGCGGTTCCACGAAGGACCACCACACGGCATTCCTCCCGAAGCCGCGTGACACGGGAGGGTCGCCGAACACCGCGGCCCACAACCGGTTCCACGTGATGAGATTCCATGCGGCGTCGTACACGCTCAGGGGTGTGCCGGTCAGCCGATCCAGCAGGCGCTGGACGCCTGCCGGCACATGGTCGGAAATCTGCCCCGGGCCCGGCACCGCCTGACCGGCGAGCACGAACAGGTGCTCACGCTCCGCCGTCGTCAGCCGCAACGCCCGAGCCAGCGCGGACAATACCTGGGGGGACGGATTCGTCGACCTGCTCTGTTCGAGCCGCACGATGTAGTCGACGGACAAGCCGCTGAGCAGGGCGAGCTCCTCACGTCGCAGGCCTGGCGCGCGCCGGCGTCCGTCGTCCGGCAGGCCGGCCTCGGCCGGTTTCGTGCGATCCCGCCAGGCGTGCAGGGCCCTGCCGAGATCGGTGGATCCGGTCATCTCCTCAGTATGGGCAATCGGCCGCGTCCGGTCGTGGTACTCCGGGTCCACTGGCTGCGGCGGGTGCTGGTCGATGCCCACGGGTCCGCGGAAGGTGGACGTACCGGCCGACGGGCGGTGGCCGGCGGGAGGACCCACTCACCGGTTGAGACCGAAAGAGGCACGTACATGAAGTATCGCAACCTCGGGCGGACCGGGATCAAGGTCAGCCCCTACGCACTCGGCACGTTGATGCTCGCCGGCCAGATGGGCAACGACCCGGACGAGTCGGTCCGGATCATCCACAAGGCGATAGACGCCGGGATCAACCTCATCGATACCGCCGACCGCTACGCCGACTCCGAGGACATCGTCGGAAAGGCCCTCAAGGGCCACCGCGACGAGGTGGTCCTGGCAACCAAGGTCGGCATGCCCATGGGCGAGGACGTCAACCGGCAGGGTGCCTCCCGCCGCTGGATCACCACCGCTGTCGAAAACTCCCTGCGGCGGCTCGGCACCGACCACATCGACATTTATCAGCTCCAGCGGCCTGACCCGGACACCGACCTGGAGGAGACCCTTTCCGTTCTGACCGACCTCGTCAGGGCCGGCAAGGTGCGCGTGATCGGTTCGTCGACGACGCCCGCCTCGGTGATCGTCCAGGCGCAGTGGGCCGCCGAACGCGCCGGCCTGCAGCGGTTCCGCACCGAGCAGCCGCCGTACTCGATCCTGAACCGCGGCATCGAACGGGAGGTCCTGCCGCTGGCGCAGGAGTACGGCATGGGCGTCATGGTGTGGGGCCCGTTCGGCCAAGGCCTGCTGACCGGCCGGGTGCGCAAGGGCGGTGAGAACGACCTCAAACGCGTCCAGTTCTCCCGCCACCTCACCGACGAGCGCCGCATCGACGTCGTCGAACAGCTCATCCCGCTCGCTGAGGAGGCCGGCCTGCCCATGACCCACCTGGCCATGGCGTTCGCCATCGCCCATCCAGGCGTCACCGCCGCGCTCCTCGGCCCGCGCACCATGGAACACCTCGACGACCTTCTGGCCGGGGCCGACGTCGAGCTGTCCGACGACATCCTCGACCGGATCGACAAGATCGTCCCGCCGGGCACCGAGGTCAGCGCGCTCGACCAGGAGTACAAGCCCCCGGCATTGCTCGACCCCGCTCTCCGGCGTCGTCCCGCCGGGCTCCGGTCGGCGGCCTGAGCCAGAGGCCAGGCGGCGGCCTGCCCGGGGAAGTGGTCCGGCCCCTGGCACGCCTCTCGACTCTCGATCGACGCGACTATCTGGTCATCGCTCCCGCCATCTGCGTAAGGAAGAACGGCTCACGATCTTGGCAGATGACTGATCTGCTGTGTTCATGGCCCTATGCATCGCGCGGGTTCGGGGTGCGGAGCCCCTGCCTTAGGGTTTGGTGCGGGAATCCCGATAAGAACAGTCCGAGCGGATCGAGGGCCGTTTCCCGGTGGAGCCGGACACGTACCTGCGGGCCGCACCTGGATTTGATGCGGCCCGTGGTCGAGCGGCTCAGGCTTCGCCGGTGGTCAGGCCGACGGGGCAGCTGACGCCGGTGCCCCTATGCCGCAGTAGCCGTTGGGGACTTTGTGCAAGTACTGCTGGTGGTGGCGACTCGCCTCAGGCAATAGTTCATCATCGCCGTCACCTCGCCGTTCAGGCGTGCGAAGGGTCGACCGATACTCCTCGAAGGACTTCGACTGAAACGAGCGCGTTGACCGCACGGCCGAGCCTCGCATCAGTCGTAAGCAAAGGCAGTTGTCGCTCCAACGCGGCCTGCACGAACAGGGCGTCGAACATCCGCAGCGAGTAATCAACGGCCAGGATCGCTGCTCTCTGAATGCGATCGACACCGCAGACATGAACCACCACAGCGAGGTCATCGATCACACGTGTCGCGGCCAGGAACGTCGCTCTGTCCAGCCGACCAGAACGCAGCCCCTTCTTACGAAGCACTTCGGCCACCTCGACACGCGCGAAGTCGACGGTCTCCAGCCGCAGCCCACCTGTCAGGAAGGCCCGCTGAATCTCGCGGGCGTGCTCGTACCCGTCCTGGTCGACGAACCACCGGAGGAAGACGTGTCAACGATGTATCCCTCAGCCACGCGGCTCGTCCCGCAGGCGTTGCAACTCCTCGTCCAGGCCCGTCACGCCGCTCATCCGCTCCTGGACCCCCGCCAACGTCGCCAGGACGGCCTGACGAGAGCCATGAGCCGGCACACTCCCCCGCACCAACGCAAGGGCCCGCCCGACCTGCTCGTCTGGCAGTTCATCGATCAGATGATGGAGCTCTTCACGTTGCACGCTCACGTGAGCAGTCTAAGCGCTATCGCGCCTAGCCCCTCTTACCTTCCGTGAATCGCTGTGATACCGAACGTTACCAAGGGGCGTCACTCAGGAACTTCCAGGCTGACGGGGACTGATCCCGGCACGCGTGGTGCGGCCGGCGGGAACCGGTCAACCCGCCGGGCGCCTTCTGCTACCGGGCGGGCATGCGAGAGAGAAGGTCTCGCACCTGCGGCACGTCGCTGTGCGGTCTGAGGCGAGCGAGGACGACCCTGGTCCGCTCGGCGGTCCGGTTGCTCGCGACGTCGGCGGACACGTCGAGCATGCGTTCGGTGACCTGCGCGGCTTCCTCGGGCTCGTTGGCGTCGGCCAGCGCGACGGCGAGCCAGGACAGGTAGAGGGCCAGTTCGCGGGCGTGCGTGGCGTCGTAGCGGCTGAGAACGTCCGTCAGCAGCGGCACAGCACGTAGCGGGCGGCGCAACTCGGTGAAGGCACGCGCCTTCATGATCCGGAGTTCTCCCGCGTCGACCCAGTATAGGTACCCGGGGTCATCCCTAGGCGTGTCGCCGGCCAATGCCTGGTCGGCCTCGCCCAGTGCCCGCATAGTCGCCTGCGCCTGGCCGTTGCGCGCGTACGCCCATGCCAGACGGTCCCAGCACAGTGCCCGGGCGCGTGCCGGTGCGTCGGGGCCGGCCGCGTCCAGGGCGGCATGGGCCAGCTCGATGCTCTCGCCCGGGTTCTCGGAGTTCGCCACCTGGTAGGCCAGCGATCCGACGAGGTTGGACTCAAGGACGCCGTCGCCGGCTTCGTGAGCCGCGCTGATCCCGAGCCGGTACGTACGAGCCGCCTGGTCGGGTAACCCGGCGTCGCTGGCCACCCAACCGGCGATCTGCGCGATCTCGCCGACGGCGACCAAAAGGGTGTGCCCCACGGCTTCGGTATGCGTGCTCTCCCGATACAGCCGCACGGCCGTGTCGAGCTCCCGGAACGCGGGCCGGATCAGATCGCCGCCGGCCAGCACGTCATCGGCGAGCCGCAGGCCGTGAGCCCGTGACATCAGATCGGCGACCGCCTCTGAGCTGACGCGCCGCGCCTTGCGCTTGGTGACCCTGCCGAGCGGGTTCTCCTGCCCGAGAAGGTCTTTGAGGACGTCGGCGGGCAGGCGGCGCGGTCGCGGCCCGCCCTCGTTGAACAGTTCGCGCTCGTCCATGTCGAACACCCGGCAGTACAGCAGCGCGTACGGGTCGGCGGGGCGATGGCGGCCGGCTTCCCAGTCCTTCATCAGCCGCACGATGGAATCGCGCTCGGGGAGCCGTACCCGAGTGTGGTCGTCAGCCGCGTCGCAAAGCCGCCGGGCCATCTCCCGTTGCGACCAGAGCCGGTTACGCCGTTCGGCACGGAGGCGAGCCGCCCAGACTGGAACATCCTCCATCGGTACTCCTGTGGGGGAGAACGCGGGATCTGCCTGTCTCCCCCAGTCTCCCCTATCCGGACTGTCGGCGCCCGTGCACTGAGCGCTGTGATGGATGCGACGTCAGAGACAACGGGACCCGCAGGCGCGGTCACGCCGTACGGGTCCCTTGACCGCACGCTGGAGGTGCGATCCATGGCACAGCCTAGGCCCATTCCGCCCCATCCCTACCAGACAGCCACCGGCATCCTGCTGGGTGTCACCGACTTGCCCGGTTCGCCGGAATCGGCGTCCCGCGCCCGCGCCTGGATCCGGGACAGGCTCGGCGAGGATCATCCTGCCCTGGAGGACGTGACACTCCTCGTGTCCGAGGTCGTTACCAACTCCGTGATCCACTCCGCATCACGCGACGGCGGAAAGGTCACGCTCGCTATCGCCGACTGCCATGAGTTCATCCACATTGACGTGGTGGACGACGGCGCCGAGACGGAACCGCGTGTGTGCGGCGACCCCTTCGGCGAGAGCGGGCGCGGGCTCATGCTGGTAGACGTCATCGCCCGGAACTGGGGTGTCTACACCGACCCGGCCGGACGCACGGTGTGGTTTCAGTGCGCCTACCGGCGCCGGGCAGCCGACTCCCCGTCACTGGCCTGTCCCCGGCCCCGAGTGCCGGCCGAACCGACACCCGGCCACGAAAGCGCGCTGCGGCGGACCGCCCGGCAGGCCGCCCAGACCGTGGCCGACAGTGCCCGGCAAGAGCAGGCGCTGCGCCTGGTCCAGCGCTGGGACCTGGATCCCGATGGCCTGAACGAGGCCGCCCGAAGGATCGGCGTCGCCCCCATGGACGGCATGGGGACCCGCCACTGAGCCAGAACGGCGGCGCGGCGGGTTCCTCTGGATGGCGAGGGCCGGAGGTGGCCTCTTCCTCGTGCCGCGCCGCCGTTCTCCCCGTTCCTCGGCAGAAAGGAGACCGATCAAGGTAACCAGCCCCCAAGGGATATGTACCCAGGGATCACAGTCCCCCGGTGCTTCCGTCATCGGGGGCCTTTCCATGTCCCGGGTATCACCGATACCGGTCACCGGTCCCGCGCCCGGCATGGCGTGTCCGGTGGGCTGGTGCTGAGGAACGAAGTACCAGCCCTTCGATCGCCCCCGGCCAGGCGCGAAGATCAGCCGAAACTGGCGATCGTGGCAGCGTCGTGGTGACTGTCTGCTGGTCCTGCAAACCTGCCGCGGCGTGCCGCCGCCCACCTCAGAAAGGCGCGGCCACCAAGTCGCTGTTGGTGGCAGCGTGTACCAGAGGTGGCGGATACGGTCCGGTACGACGGATGCTCGAAGCGGCGGGCGCCGCGACCTGCCCACCACCACCGAGCGGCCGCGGGCCGGCACCGGCCGCCTCCTGACGTCCTGCTTGCACACGAGCGCCAGCCCCGACAACACACCCCTCGCCCTGCTCAAACAGTAGAAGACGACCGCCAGGGTTGAACATGTAAGGCGGCGTTGCTGTACCCACTTCTGTACAGCACCCGGCCGACGCCAGCCCGAGTTCCATGGCAAGGTGAGCCCATACCCTGGCACCACCCAGGCCCGAGGAATGGAAGCCCTGCAGTAGCCCGCAAATCACCTTTTAGGAGAGCGGCGCCCACATCCGGGACCGTAAAACTAATGGCTCGCACAGACCCTCCATCGGCTGACCGGCCTTACGGACCGCAGGATGGAGGGCCACTTCGGCGGTGCCGCCGTGCCGAGGTCGCACCGTAGACGTCGAACAGCCGGAATTCGGGGCAGGTCTCTGAGACCATTCGGCTATGTCGGAGAAAGCACCCACCACCCGTCGGACCACACCTGCTGAACGCCAAGCCCAAACAGGTGGCGGTCTTCCGGCCGACCAAGGGTCTGCCGGTTCATCTTGCGAAGCGGCTGCTCAGAGCGGTCGTTCCATCGAGACCCCAGGACAGATGGATGTCACATACCCGATCCCCACCTCGTGAGCGAGATGTCAGATGCCTGGAAGAGCGACGTGGAGGTGCTCGTAGCTAGGGTCTCGGATCTGGCTACGCGCACGATGAGGTTTGCACGAACGTTGCCTGACAGACCGATCCGTCCGCGTCGGCGCTCCCACGCATACAGGAGTGCGGTAATGGCGTTCCATCGGTCGCGCCGCTCGGTGCTGGACGATCAAGGGAACCTCACGCGAGACGGGCGTGCAAGATTCATCGAACTCGCGAAGCAATATGGAGCCAGCGAGCAGGCTAGGTCCCGCGCGTTCGCGATCGCGATGATCCCGAATGCAGCGATCGGCTTAGTGGGCCCTTTCGTGGTCGGCAACCGACTATTCGGCCTGGGGTTTGTGGGGACACTGGGCTGTCTTTACATCGCGCTCGCGATCCCGGCAGCCATGTACTTCGCGGTCATCGTACGCACGTTCAAGGGGCTGGCGGCGCTCCTGACGCTACCGGTAGCCATGTTCACAATCGGCCTGGCACTCTTCGCTCTAGCCTGGCCAGGCCATGGAGCCTCAATGATTCAAAGCTTTCCATGGATGGAGGTGGGAATAACCTCTTTATCCATCTATGGGTCGATGCTGCTTGGCGCGCTTATCAGTGGCCCTATTCTTCTAATGGCGGAGATCCGGATAACTCGCAGGTGGCCCGAGGCCATGGCATTGCGGCAGATCCTATGGGCACTTGAGACAATGTCCGAAACCCCTTATCTAGGACCAGATGAGCGACAACGTCTCTCCCAGATCTTCGGTCGGATTTCCAATCTGATCGGTTTGCACCTTCCTGCTACCCTGCCTTCCTTCCATCAAGCCGGTCGTGACATGCTCAGATCGCGATGCAGGCTGGCGGCGCGAGCGGTACAGGAGTACGAAATCGACGCTATCCTCGCCACCGGTGTCACCAGAGTGACACTCCAGGAGAATCTGAGGAAATTGGCCACTGTAATTGTATGTGCCGATTACGGGCACCTCCCGCTACCGAAGAACGAAACACACATAACGACGAAGGGAGTGCTCAAATTCCTTGTCCGCATTCTCCGCCTCGTGTGCGTGGGACTTTTGGTCCCGGCGGCCGTATGGGCGACCGGCCAGTTACCGATGCCCGCTTGGTGGGATGCCTACCGTGATGGCGCCACAGTGTTCGCGATCGCGTGGGTGGTTGCCACGATCTTCGTCATGCTCAACCCCCACTACAAAGACCCGCTCCAAGTGGCGCAGGAGTTCCTGTCGATGATCAACCCGAACCGGAGGTCTGAATAAAGACCAGACTGGCCTCCATGTACATGTCTCTTGGCCCCGCTGGTACGCCTCTCTCCCACGTACCTGATACCGGGAAAATTCCGGGTCATTCCGATTGTAATGCTGCGCGGCTCGACGGGCTTGTCGATGCGGCGGGTGGAGACCTCGGACAGATAGGAGCTTGCGACCACCCTGATCAGGGTTTGCTAGGCGCGGCACCGGTGCTGCAGTTTCTTCAAGCGCGTCGGGCGGTGCGTGCCCGGACCGGCCAACGAGCCGCAGCCGGGCACGTAGACCGACCGGCGCGCCCAGCGGGCCGCCTTTAACCATGTAGAGAAGGTCCTCGCCGCTACTGCTCTCTGTAGTCGTCGCCTGCGGCTGCATCCCGGACGACAAGGTCCGCGATACGGAGCAACCGTGCGACGTAGGCCCGGTTCTCGCGTCGGCGGACGCGTGGGAGAAGCGCCCGCAGGTCTCGGGCGCACTCCCTTACGGTCCGAAGCTGCGTAGCCGATAACGCGGCGTGCCGACTCCCGACGTAGCTGGTCAGGCATCCCGCCATGTAGAGATCGAGCAGCATGACGGGCTGCCCGTTGATCTCGAAATCACGTAGATCGTCCGGGCAGAACTGCCCCCTGTGCTCGGCCCACAGCACCGAGACCTCGTTGAAGACCTCCCGGTTCACTCACCCGCAGGCGCGATGCCCTCCGGGCACGAGACCCCGGTACCCCCCAACCCGCAGTAGCCGTTCTTGTTGCGCCAGAGGTACTGCTGGTGATACTCCTCCGCGAAGAAGTAGTCGGGGGCAGGGGTGATCTCGGTGGTGATGTCGCCGTAGCCGGCGGCGGTGAGGACCTGCTGGTAGGCGTCCCGGGACGCCTGGGCGGACTTCTCCTGGGCCGGGCCGTGGGTGTAGATGGCCGAGCGGTACTGGGTGCCGACGTCGTTGCCCTGGCGCATGCCCTGGGTCGGGTCGTGGGCCTCCCAGAAGACCCGCAGAAGTTCCTCGTAGGAGACCTGGTCGGGGTCGTAGACCACCCGCACCACCTCGGCGTGCCCGGTGCGGCCGCTGCAGACCTCTTCGTACGTGGGGT
>NZ_BOOU01000102.1 GCF_016863395.1 Sphaerisporangium rufum
ATACGGGCATCGATGGGTGGCCTGCCGGCGCGCTGCTCGGATGGGGCCGCTCGCCGGCGCGCTGCTGGGAAGGCATGCTTCTGTGATCACTTGTGTCGTCGAGTATGTGATCGATCCCGGCAAGATCGAGGCGTTCGAACGCTTCGGCCGGCGCTGGATGGAGCTGGTCGACCGGCACGGCGGCACCCATCACGGCTACTTCCTGCCTGGGGAGGGCGCGAGTGACAAGGCGCTCGCGCTCTTCAGTTTCCCCAGCCTCGCCGCCTACGAGGTGTACCGGGGCCTGTTCGGTGTCCACCCGGACTTCGTCGCGGCGGATCGCATCCGGGACGAGAGCGGCTGCGTGCTGCGCTATGAACGCTCCTTCATGCGGCCGATGCTGCCCGGCGATCACTTGATGTGACGGGCGCGGGTGCCGCCAGGCCCCGCCCGCTCCGGCAGGGCATGTCGGCCCCAGGCGGCTCGGCGCAGGTGCCGACGGGCGACGGACTTCGGCCGGCGCCGCGCCGGGCTGTTCCGTCGCGCCGGACTGTTTCGCCGGGTCGGCCATCGCCTCGGTGAGGGGCCGGCGCGGCCGTACCGAGCGTCGCTCCGGAGTCGCGCACTGTGGGGTTGACGGGGAGTTTGTGAATTGTGTTGCAGAAGAGACTGTTCGGCAAGCCGAGTTGGTTATTGTGACTCTTGATCGAACCGGCCGGCCGGCGAGGTGGCTGACCGCTTTCGCGATGCCCGGTGTCTTCGCCAGTCGTGGCTGATCAGCGCTAAAGGTGTGATGTCGTGGCCGCCAGACAACCTGACGATGGCTCCCGCCGCTACGACGACTGGGAGGACGGTCCGAGCCTGTGGCAGGAGTGGCAGGCCCGGATCCGCCGGTTGGTCGAACCGGCCTTGTCGGGTGACCGCCGCACCCGGGCCCGCCGGCGGGCCATCTCGGCCGTGGTCGCCGGCGGGCTGCTGCTGGGAGGCCTTTCGGCGGGCGCGTACTCGCTGATCAGGCAGTCGGTGTGCACGGAGCATCCGCGCCTGCGGGTCGCGGCGGCGCCCGAGATCGCGCCCGCGGTCGCCGAGATCGCCCGGCGCTACACCGCCGACGGCGGCTGCGCGCAGGTGAGCGTGCGGGCTGAGGACCCGGCGGCGGCGGCCGTCCGGCTGGGCGACCGTCGCGATCTGGCGGAGGTCTGGATTCCGGACTCCTCGGTCTGGATCGACCTGGCCCGGGTGCGGGGCGGCGATCGGGCCGTGCTGACCGGCGGCGAGTCCATCGCCCGGTCACCGGTGGTGCTGGCGGCCCGCGAGCGGACGGTATCGGTGCTGCGGGCGGAGCCGCGCGATCTGTCCTGGTCGTTGCTGGTGCCGTCGGCCCGGGTCAAGAAGCGGCTGCCAGAGGGGTACGTCCGGCTACCGGCGCCGGACCGGTTCGCCGCGGGCCTGCTGGCGCTGCACGCGCTGCACGGGGCCAGCGACCAGCACCCGGGGACGCTGCGCATGGTGCAGGGAATCACCACGAACGTGCGCCGGGCGGTCGTCGACTCCGAGGAGGACCTGTTCGGACGGCTCGATCGACCGGCCGGTGACCCGCTGATCGCGACCAGCGAGCAGGCGGTGTGGCGGTACAACGGTGGCGCCCCGCGCACCCGGGCGGTCGCCGTTTACCCCCGGGAGGGGACGACCAGCCTGGACTATCCCTACGTCGTGCTCGGCACCGGATCGGTGCCGCGGGAGGCCGCCGCGGACTTCCTCGCCGCGTTCGCCGCGGACGACGCCAGGACGTCGCTGCGGGCGGCCGGTTTCCGCGACCCGGACGGGCGGGCCGGGACGGCGATCGCGGCGGCACGGGGGGTGCAGGGCGGCCGCTACACCGAATTGCCGGGATCGGACCCGGGTACCAGGCTCCGGCTGCTGCTGTCGATGCAGGATCTGCTGGCCGACCGGCGCGTCCTGCTGCTGCTGGAGTCGGGCGACGCCATGGCCAAGACGGTGCCCGGTGGCACGGATTCCCTGATGAAGGAGACGGCGCGGTTCTTCGCGACCGGGATCGGCAGGATGTCGCCCCGCGATGACGTGGGTCTGTGGACGTTCGGGGCGGGCTCGGGGGACGACGGCCGGCACCGGGAGGTGGTACGGCTCGGTCCGGTGGTGGAGAACGGCCCGGCCGTCCAGGCGGCGCTGCGCGATCTGCCCGCCCGGCCGGACGGCGGCCGGAGCCTGTACGACACGCTGCTGGCGGCGATCCGTTCGGTCGCCCGGGACAATGTGCGGGAGCGGCCCGGCTCCATCGTGCTGTTCACCGCCGGCAAGGACGACGGGAAGGGCATCTCGCTCACCGCGCTGCTGGAGGCGTTGCGCCGCGAGTCCTCCGGCGACCGGCCGGTACCGATCACGCTGATCGGCTACGGTGACCGCGTGGACGCCAAGGCGCTGCGCCGGATCGCCGAGGCCACCAAGGGGGCGGCCATGATGGCGCACACGTTCGACCAGGCCCGGCAGGTCTTCTTCGAAGTGTTGGCGGGCCGGGTGTGCGTGGACCGGGAACGGTGCGGCGCCTGGGACGGCTGAGCCGGCGGTCGTGCGGTCAGGCGCCGGGCCGGGCGGCCGCGCGCAGCAAGGGCTCGACGCGGTAGGGGACCTGGGTGGACAGCGCGATGGTGGTGTCGGTGCGCTGCACGGCGGGCGAGGCCAGGATCGAGGCGATGATCTCCTGCAGGTGGCCGGTGTCCCGGGCCACCACCCGGCACAGCAGGTCGGCCTGGCCGCTGGTGCCGTACACCTCCAACACCTCCGGGACGGCGCCGATCGCGTCGACCGCCTCGGCCAGCCGGCCCTGGGCGATCTGCAGAGACACGAAGGCCAGGATGGGGTAGCCCAGCCCGGCGGGCACGATCGTCGGCCCGAAGTCGGCGATCACGCCGCGGGCGATGAGCTTGTCCACCCGTGCCTGCACGGTGCCGCGGGCGACGCCGAGCAGGCGGGCCAGTTCGGTGAGGCCGATGCGCGGGTGGGCCCGCATGGTGGCGAGCAGCCTGCTGTCCAGCGCGTCGACGCGTCCGTGAGCCGGGACCATGGCCCGAGACTACGACGCCGGACGGGCCGGGAGCGGCATCGGCATCGGGTCGGTGACCGGCCGCTCGGCGGACCTGCGGCGCGGGCTGTGCGGATCGACCAGTCCATGGCCGGGTGGGCTCGGGGAAATTGCGCGTTCCGCCCAGCAGAACCGGGCACTCTTGCCAGGGGAAGCGGACATTGCTGTCATCTTCGTATGTTCGAGGAAGCGCAGTACTTCGCACCGGTGGCGACCGGCGACGACGGTTCGGTGGTCGTCGAGCTGGCGGCGAACCATCCTGGGGTCTCAGACCCGGTCTACCGGGCGCGCCGCAACGCGATCGCGGAGATCGCCCTGCGGCACACGCCGGGTGAGCCGGTGCCGGCGGCCACGTACACCGAGCAGGAGCACGCGGTATGGGCCCTGGTCTCCCGCGAGCTTGCCGGAAAGCACCGCCGGTACGCCGCCGCGGAGTACCTGCACGGCTGCGAGCGGCTGGGGCTGCCCGCGGACCGCATCCCGCAGTTGCAGGAGGTGGGCGACCTGCTGGCGCCGCTGACCGGCTTCCGATACCTGCCGGCCGCGGGCCTGGTGCCGCTGCGCGACTTCTACGGCGTGCTGGCGGACGGCTACTTCCACTCGACCCAGTACATCCGCCACCATTCGGTGCCGTTCTACACGCCCGAGCCGGATGTGGTCCACGAGGTGATCGGCCACGCCAACGCGCTGGCCTCCGACCGCTTCGCCGCCCTGTACCGGCTGGCCGGCGCCGCGGCGCGCCGGGTGGAGACCGAGGAGGCGCTGGAGTTCATCTCCAAGGTCTTCTGGTTCACCATGGAGTTCGGCGTGCTGGCCGAGGGCGGCGAGGACCGCGCGTACGGGGCCGGGATCCTGTCCTCCTACGGGGAGGTCGAGGAGTTCCGCGGCATGGACATCCTGCCGCTGGACCTGGCCGTCATGGGCACCACGACCTACGACATCACCAAATATCAGGACGTGCTGTTCCGGGCCGCGTCGTTGTCCCACCTGGAGGACGTGGTGGGCGGCTTCTGGGCGACCTGCGATGACGAGGCCGTCTTCAGGTTGACCGCCGGCGCGGTGCCCGCGCGCGTCGGGAGCTGACCACCCGGCGATCAGCCGGCGCCGTGCTCCGCGCGGGTGACCAGGCGGTAACCGACGCCCCGGACGGTCTGGATCAGCCGGTCATCGTGGTCGCCGAGCCGGGCGCGCAGCCGCTTGACGTGCACCGCGATGGTGTTGGTGGACATCGAGGCGGGTGCGTGCCAGACCTGGCGCATGATCTGCTCGCGGGTCACCGTCCGGTCGGCGTTGCGCATCAGGTAGTGCAGCAGCTCGAACTCGCGCAGTGGCAGGTGCACCGGCCGCCCGCCGACCCGCACCTGGTAGGCCCCGGCGTCCAGTTCGACACCGCCCGCGGAAAGGACGCCCCGCGGGCCGGTGCCGCCGGTGAAGGCGGAGCGGACCAGCGGCAGCAGTTCGGGCACCCGGTACGGCCGGGCCACGCACGCGGTGGCGCCGGCCGCCAGCGCCTGGACGGCCTGCTCGGCGTGCCCCTCTCCGACGCCGAGCAGGACCGGCACCGCCCGGGCCGGCCGCAGCGCGCGGATGAACTCCACCGGACCGATGACCGGCAGCGTGGCGCTGACCAGCACCACGTCCGGCCGGAGCGCGCCGGCCTGGAGCAGGGCCTGGGCCCCGTCCGCCACGCCGGCCACCCGGACGCTCTCCCGTTCCATCGCGGCGGCCAGGCCCTCGACCAGTTCGGCGTCCGGGTCGGCCACCAGCAGCACCGGCGCCGGCCGGTCGTCCCCGTCCAGGTCAGGTGCCGCCTGCGGGTGCCTCACGCGGTCTCCTTAACAGCGGGTCATCCGAAGCGCCCGGTGATGTAGTCCTCGGTCGCCTTCTCGGAAGGAGTGGTGAAGATCTTCGAGGTGTCGTCCATCTCGACGAGCTTGCCGGGCTTGCCGGGGCCGGCCAGGTTGAAGAACGCGGTCCGGTCGCTGACCCGGGCGGCCTGCTGCATGTTGTGCGTCACGATGACGATCGTGAAGTCGTTCTTCAGCTGGGCGATCAGGTCCTCGATGGCGAGCGTCGAGATGGGGTCCAGCGCCGAGCAGGGCTCGTCCATCAGCAGGACGGCCGGGCTGACGGCGATCGCGCGGGCGATGCACAGCCGCTGCTGCTGGCCGCCGGACAGGCCGGCGCCGGGCTTGGACAGCCGGTCCTTGACCTCGTTCCACAGGTTGGCGCCGCGCAGGGACTTCTCCACGACGCCTTCCAACTCGGACCGGCGCACCCGGCCGTTCAGCCGCAGGCCGGCGGCGACGTTGTCGAAGATGGACATCGTCGGGAACGGGTTCGGCCGCTGGAAGACCATGCCGACGGTGCGGCGCACCGACACCGGGTCGACCCCGGCGCCGTAGAGGTCCTGGTCCTCCAGCCGGATCTTGCCGGTGACCCGGGCGCCCGGGATGACCTCGTGCATACGGTTCAGCGTGCGCAGGAAGGTGGATTTCCCGCAGCCGGACGGACCGATGAAAGCGGTGACCGAGCGCGGCTCGATCGTCATGGAGATGCCTTCGATCGCCTTGTGCGATCCGTAGTAGGCGTCGAGGTCGGCGACCTCGATCTGCTTGGCCATTGTGAACACCCCTTACCGGGCCTTGGCGGGCGAGCGCCACCAGGCGATGACGCGGGCCACCAGGTTGAGCAGCATGACGATCAGGATGAGAGTGAGCGCCCCGGCCCACGCGCGGTCGATCGCGGTGTCGTTGGGGCGGCCCATCTGGTCGAAGATGTACAGCGGGAGCCCCATCTGCGGGCCGTTGAAGGGGTCCTCGTTGATGGAGTTGGTGATGAACACGGTGAGCAGCAGCGGGGCGGTCTCGCCGGCGACCCGGGCGATCGCCAGCATGACGCCGGTGACGATGCCGGTGAAGGCGGTGGGCAGCACGACCCGGACGATCGTCCGCCACTTCGGCACGCCGAGCGCGTAGGAGGCCTCGCGCAGCTCGGTCGGCACCAGGCGCAGCATCTCCTCGGCCGAGCGGACCACGGTCGGCATCATCAGGATCGACAGGGCGAGCGCGCCGGCGAACCCGGAGAAGCCGAAACCGAGGATCAGGATCCAGAACGCCAGGATGAACAGGCCGGCGACGACCGACGGGATGCCGGTCATCACGTCGACGAAGAAGCTGATCGTCCGGGCCAGCCGGCGTCCCTGGCCGTACTCCACCAGGTAGATCGCGGTGAGCAGGCCGATCGGCACCGAGATCACCGTGGCGATGGCCACCTGCTCCAGCGTGCCGAGGATGGCGTGGTAGGCGCCGCCCCCGGCGTCGCGGGGGGCGATGCCGCGCATCGAGTGCGTCAGGAAGGTGAGGTCGAACCGGGCGAGGCCGTTCTTCACCACCAGCCACAGCACCGAGATGAGCGGGATGATCGCGAGCCCGAAGGCGAGCCACACCAGGCCCTGGACGAAGGTGTTCTTCACCCGGCGGCCGGTGGAGATCGCCGGCAGCACGCGGGCGGTCGCGGTCATGCGGCACCTCCGAAGGAGCGGCGGGCGACGATCAGCCGGGCCGCCATGTTCACCGCCAGGGTGATCACGAAAAGCACCAGGCCGGACGCGATGAGGGCGCCGCGCCCGGTCACCGTCGCCTCGCCGAACCCGTTGGCGATGTTGGCGGCGATGCTGTTGCCGTTGGCCGACAGCACCCGAAGGGTGATCTCGAACGTCGCGGGGAAGATGAGCGCGACCGCGATGGTCTCGCCCATGGCGCGGCCGAGGCCGAGCATCGCCGCGCTGACCACGCCGGCCCGGCCGAACGGCAGCACCGACATCCGGATCATCTCCCAGCGGGTGGCGCCGAGCGCCAGCGAAGCCTCCTCCAGCGAGCCTGGCGCCTGGAGGAACACCTCGCGGGAGATCGCGGCGATGATCGGCAGGATCATGATCGCCAGGACCACCGAGGCGGTGAGGATCGACCGGCCGTATACGGCGTCCCCGGCGAACAGCGGGATCCACCCGAAGTAGGTGTTGAGGAAGGTGGCCGGCCCGCTCATGAACGGCACCAGGAAGATCACGCCCCACAGGCCGTAGACGACGCTGGGGACGGCGGCGAGCAGGTCGACCAGGTAGCCGAGCACGCCGGCCAGCCGGCGCGGCGCGTAGTGCGAGATGAACAGGGCCACCCCCACCGCCACCGGCAGTGCCATGAGGAGGGCGAGCAGCGAGCTGATCAGCGTGCCGAACGCCAGCGCCGCGATGCCGAATCTCGGCTCGGCGCCGTTGGGCGTCCAGAGCTTCTCGGTGAAGAAGTTCGAGGTGTTCTGCTGGAGGGCCGGGATCGCCTTGACCACCAGGAACACGGCGATCGCCGCCATGATCGCCAGCAGGAGGATGCCGGCGCCGGTCGTCAGGAACCGGAAGGGACCCTCACCGCGGTCGTGCCGCGAGGCGGACCGGCCGGTGGCCGGCCCGCCTTCGCGGGTTCGCAGGGATGTGGCCATCGCGCTAGGAGATCGCGTCGACGGCCGTGCGCACCTTCGCCACCAGGTCGGCCGGCAGCGGCGCGTAGCCGAGCCCGGAGAGTGCGTTCTGCCCCTCGTCGCTCGCCATGTACTGCAGGAACGGCTTCACCAGCTTGACCTCCTCGGCGGACAGGCCCTTCTCGCAGGTGATCTCATAGGTGACCAGGACGATCGGGTAGGCGCCGGCGGCGCTGGTGCCGTAGTCGATGTCCAGCTTCAGGTCGTTGCCGGTCCCCGAGACCTTGGCGGCCTCGACGGTCTTGGCGGCGCTCTCCGGGGTGAGCTCGACGAACTCGCCGGAGCCGTTGGCGACCTTGGCCTTGCTCAGGCTGGAGTTCTCCGCGAACGACAGTTCCACGTAACTGATCGCGCCCTCGGTGGACTTCACCGCCTGGGCGATGCCGTCCGAACCCTTGGCGCCCTGGCCCTTGGCCTCGGCCGGGAAGGCCTTGGCCGGCTCGTACGGCCAGTCGTAGGCCTTGAGGAACTTGGTGAAGTTGTCGCTGGTGCCCGACTCGTCGGAGCGGTGGAACGCCTGGATCGGGGTGGCCGGCAGCTTGGCGTCCGGGTTGTCCTTCTTGATCGCCGCGTCGTCCCACTTGGTGATCTGGCTGTTGAATATGCCGACCAGGGTCTTGGGCGACAGCTGCAGCGCGTCCACACCCGGCAGGTTGTAGACGACCGCGACCGGGCCGGTGACCATGGGCAGGTTGATCGCCTTGCCGGTCTTGCAGCGGGCGTCCGCCTGGGCGGGCTCGCCCTTGTCCTCCTTGAGCGCCGAGTCGGAACCGGCGAAGGGCACGGTGCCCTGGATGAACGACTGGACGCCGGCGCCGGACCCGCTCGGCTGGTAGTTGATGCTGACGTCCGGGTTCTTCGCCTGGAACTGCTTGGTCCACTCGGCGATCGCGTTGGCCTGGGCCGACGAACCCGCCGCGTTGATCGTCCCGGTCACACCACCGCCACCGGCGGCACCACCTCCGGTCGGGGCCGCCGCGGCGTCCCCACCGGTGTTGTTGTCGGTGCCACAAGCGGCGAGCGAAAGCACGCCGGCGACGGCGGCTGCGGCGAGCCGGCCTGCATACTTCACGGTCCTCGTCCTCCCACGTTGTTCTCGTAACAAGGAGGACGGTAGGCAGCCGAGATGGCCGGAACCCCCAATCGGAGGTGAACGCCGAATGAACGAGTCCGGTCATAAACCCCCTGATCGGGGCAAATGCCTATACCGGCTCGTTACGTTCGGCGGATTGCGGTCACGGAATGGTCACGAGAGACCCTCGGGAACACGTGACTGTGCCCTCGGCGGCCAGTCCCCCCGGCGGTGAACTGCCGTAGCGTCGGGAGCACCCCAGGCGAGGAGGGCGTCATGCTTCCAGGATGCGGAAACTGCAGTTGCTACCTCGACGACCGGGTGATCTCCCGGCCGCCCGCGGAGCGCTGACCGGGCCGGCCCTGCCGCTCATCCCCGCGGCGGCCGGGCCGTGCCGGCGATGCCGCTCAGCCTCGTGGCGGCCGTACCGCGCCGGAGATGCCCGGGCGCAGCGGTGGCACCGCGCGCAGCGACGCCCGGGCCCGCTCGTCGCCGAGCAGCTTGAGCACCTCGCCGTGCAGCTGCGGGTTCCCGCACACCAGACTGCCGCCGTCGATGTCCGGATTGCCGGACAGGTCGGACCAGACGCCGCCGGCCTCCTCGATGATCACGGTGAGCGCGGCCATGTCCCAGGCGGACAGCTCCGGCTCGGCCGAGATGTCCACCGCGCCCTCGGCGACCATCGCGTGCGACCAGAAGTCCCCGTACGCGCGGGTGCGCCAGACCGAGCGGGACAGCTCCACGAAGTCCGACAGCCGCCCCCGCTCCTCCCAGCCGCCCAGGCTGGAGTAGGAGAACGACGCGTCCTGCAGCGAGGCGACCGAGGAGACCCGGCAGCGTGCGGCCTTCGTGAGGCTGCGCCCGGTCCACGCGCCGCCGTCGCGAGCGGCCCACCAGCGGCGGGCGAGCGCGGGCGCCGACACCACGCCGACCACCACCCGGCCGTGCTCGATGAGCGCGATGAGGGTCGCCCAGACCGGCACCCCGCGTACGTAGTTCTTGGTGCCGTCGATGGGATCGATCACCCAGCAGCGGGCGCCGTGGCCGGACGTACGGCCCATCTCCTCGCCGAGCACGGCGTCCCGGGGCCGGGCGCGGCGCAGCGTGCCGCGGATGGCCTCCTCGACCGCCCGGTCGGCGTCGCTCACCGGAGTGAGATCCGGCTTGGTGTCGACGCGCAGGTCTACGGCGCGGAACCTGCGCATGGTGAGATCGTCGGCGCTGTCCGCCAGCATGTGCGCCAGGCGCAGATCATCGCTATAGCCGGTCACAGGTAAGCACGGTACCGCGTCCCGGTGCTCGACAGCAGGCCCGGCTCGCGCGCGGCGAACGGCCGGCGCCGGGCCGGCGCCGGGTCCGCCCCGGCTCCGGCGGTTCAGTCGTCGTCGGCGGCGCCGTCGCGGCTGGCGAGCAGCCGGCGCAGGGTGGCCAGCCGCAGCGGGTCGGCGTGACCTTCGGCCACCCAGGCGTCCAGCGAGCAGTCCGGCCCGCGGTGGGTGCACCCCTTGGGGCAGCGCACCGCCCCCTCGGCCAGGTCGGGGAAGGCGGCCAGCACGTTGTCGGTCACGACGTGCCCGAGGCCGAAGCTGCGCACCCCGGGCGTGTCGATGATCCAGCCGCCGCCGGGCAGCTCCAGCGCCACCGCCGAGCTGGAGGTGTGGCGCCCCCGCCCGGTCACCGCGTTGACGTGCGACACCGCCCGCCCGGCATCGGGCACCAGGGCGTTGACCATGGTCGACTTGCCCACCCCCGAGTGGCCGACCAGCACGCTCAGCCGGCCGGCCAGCCGGTCGCGCACCCCGGTCAGGTCGCCGTTCCTGCGCACCACGACATGCGGCACGCCGAGCGGCGCGTACCGGGCCACCAGCTCGTCCGGCGCGGCCAGATCGGCCTTGGTCAGGCACAGCAGCGGCTCGATGTCGGCGTCGAAGGCGGCCACCAGCAGGCGTTCGATCATCCGGGGCCGGGGTGGCGGGTCGGCCAGCGCGGTGACGATCACCAGCTGGTCGGCGTTGGCCACGATCGGCCGCTCCACCTCGTCGTTGTCGTCGGCGCTGCGCCGCAGCATCGAGGTGCGCGGCTCCACCCGCACGATGCGCGCCAGGGTGTCCGGCCGGCCGGAGTGGTCGCCGACCAGGCCGACCCGGTCACCCACCACGATGCCCTTGCGGCCGAGCTCGCGGGCCTTCATCGCGGTGACCTCGACCGGAGCCGGGCCGCGGCGGCGGGCCGGCGGTCCGGCGATCTCGGCCCCGACCAGGCAGGTGTAGCGGCCGCGGTCGACCGCCACGACGAACGCCTCCACCGCGTCCTCGTGGGTGGGACGGCGCCTGGTCCGCGGCCGCGACCCCTTCCCGGGCCGGACCCGCACGTCCTCCTCGTCGTAGTCGCGCCGTTTCAGCGGCCGTCCCCCAGCATCCGCGCCCACATCCGGGCGAACTCCGGCAGCGTCTTGGCGGTGGTGGCGATGTCCTCCACCTGCACGCCCGGCACGGCCAGCCCGATCACCGCGCCGGCGGTGGCCATGCGGTGGTCGGCGTAGCTGTGGAAGACGCCGGCCCGCAGCGGCCGCGGCCGGACCGTCAGGCCGTCCTCGGTCTCGCGGGCGTCCCCGCCGAGCCGGCTGATCTCGGTGACCAGCGCGGCGAGGCGGTCGGTCTCGTGCCCGCGCAGGTGGGCGATGCCGCGCAGCGTGCTCGGCGAGTCGGCCAGCGCGGCCAGCGCGGCGATCGTCGGGGTCAACTCGCCCACGTCGCGCAGGTCGGCGTCGATGCCGCGCACGCCGGCACCGCCGGAGACGGTCAGGCCCCGCGGGGTGCGGTCGACGGTGGCGCCCATCCGGGCCAGCAGCTCGCGCAGCCGGTCGCCGGGCTGGGTGGTGACCTCGGGCCAGCCCGGAATGGTGACCGTGCCGCCGGTGACCATCGCGGCGGCCAGGAACGGCGCGGCGTTGGACAGGTCCGGCTCTACGGTCACGTCGTGGGCGGTGATCGGCCCGGGCTCGATCCGCCACACGTCGGGCTCGGTGTCGTCCACGGCCACCCCGGCGGCGCGCAGCATCGTGACGGTCATTTCGATGTGCGGCATCGACGGCACCGGCGGGCCGCTGTGCCGCAGGGTCAGGCCCTTGTCGAACCGGGCGGCCGACAGCAGCAGGCCGGAGACCACCTGGGAGGAGCCCGAGGCGTCCACCGTGACCTCGCCGCCGGCCAGCGGGCCGCCGACGGTGAACGGCAGGGCGTCGCCGGTGACCTCGGCGCCGAGAGAGCGCAGCGCGCCGAGCAGCACGCCCATCGGCCGGACGCGGGCCTGCGGGTCGCCGTCGAAGGCGACCTCCTCGGCGGCCAACGCAGCCATCGGCGGGACGAACCGCATCACGGTGCCGGCCAGCCCGCAGTCGATGGACACCCCGCCGCGGACCGGCCCGGGGACGACGTGCCAGTCGGCGCCGGAGGCGTCCTCGCCGGAGGAGGTCAGCCCGGCACCGAGGGATCGCAGCGCGGCGGCCATCAGGTCGGCGTCCCGGCTGCGCAGCGCCCGGCGGACGGTGTTCGGCCCGTCGGCGAGCGCGGCGAGCAGCAGGGCGCGGTTCGTCATGGACTTCGAGCCGGGCAGCGCAACGGTGGCGCGGACCGGATCGGTGGCGACGGGCGCGGGCCACAGGGAAGCGGGCATGCCCCGAGGATACCGGGAGCCCTCGCGACCGGCAGGCGCGGCGGCGGCGCCTGGGCCGGGCTTTCCGCCGCCCGGCCTCCCGCCGGCGGCGCCGGTGCGGCAGGCTGGAGGGCATGTGCGGGAGATACGTGTCGGCGCGCAAGCGCCAGGAGTTGCTGGAGGAGTTCACGGTACAGCTGGACGGCACCGGTGAGGAGTTGGCGGCCGACTACAACGTCGCGCCCACCAAGAAGGTGTACGCCGTGCTCACCCGCCCGGCCGAGCCGGCGGCGGGCGAGGGCGGCGAGCGGGCGGCCGAGCCGGTCCGGCAGTTGCGGGTGCTGAAGTGGGGGCTGGTGCCGAGCTGGGCCAAGGACCCCTCGGTCGGCTCCCGCATGATCAACGCCCGGGTGGAGACGGTGGCGGAGAAGCCGTCCTTCCGCCGGGCGTTCGCGCAGCGCCGCTGCCTGCTGCCGGCGGACGGTTACTACGAATGGTACAAGACCGACAAAAAGAATAAGCAGCCGTATTATCTGCACCCGGCCAATGGCGACGTCATGGCCATGGCCGGGCTGTACGAATTCTGGAAGGATCCCGGCCGGGCGGAGGACGACCCGCTGAAGTGGCTCGTCACCTGCACGGTGATAACCACCACCGCCGAGGACGGGCTCGGGCACATCCACGACCGGATGCCGGTGCTCATCGGCCGCGACCGCTGGGACGAGTGGCTGGATCCCCGGATCAAGGACAAGGACGAGCTGCACGCCCTGCTGGCCGCGGGACCGCCCCGCGGGCTGGCCGGCCGCCTCGTCTCGACCGACGTCAACAGCGTCCGCAACAACGGGCCGCGGCTGATCGAGCCGGAAGGCGCCGAGGAGGTGCTGTTCTAGAACCTCCCGGGTGCCGGTTCCGGCCGGCGCGAACGGAAAAGGGCGCCGGGATCGGTAAAACCCGGAGTCATCGCGGTGTAAGAACCCGCCGGAACGGGCATTCGATCTGGAAAGCGATGTCTCCTGATCCGAGTCACCGCGACCAGGCTTCTCGGGGCCGGGCGGGAGTTTCCGGGGGTTCCCGCCCGAGCCGATCCAATTCCCTTCCCGGAGGTTCGGATTCGTGGACGACGCGAACGCTCGGGCACGACTGGAGCACATGCTGGCCGAGCTGGACCGGTCGATCAGGGTCCTGCGTGGTGATCCCGTATCCGTCGGCGACCGGTCGGCCGCCGACGCCGGCTCGGTGCTCACCGAGGCCGACCGCGCCCAGGCCATGATCGAGGCGGCCGACCGGCAGCGCACCGCGGTGGTGGCGGCCCTCGGCCGGCTGGAGGCCGGGGTCTACGGCAGGTGCGTCGACTGCGGGGCGCCGGTCCCCGAGGGGCGGCTGGCCGCCCGGCCGGAGGCCTCCCGCTGCGTGCAGTGCCAGTCGCGCCGGGAACGCCGCCGCTGACCTGCCGCCTGTACCGCCCGCGCCGCGCGCCCGGCCGTCAGCCGGGGCGGCGGGCGCTGGCCACCAGGTGGATGCCGACCGTGTCGTCGTCGTCGGGGTGCGCGTCCAGTTCGGTGCGCACCAGCCAGCCGAGCGCCCGGGTGTCGGCGGCCAGCACGTGGTCCACCGTCGAGGGCGACAGCACCGTGCGCGGGCGCACCCACTCGACCTCCAGCCCGGCGTCGGCCAGCAGCTCGCGGAGCTGGACGCTGCTGAAACACCTGGTGATACTGCCGTCCGGCCACGGCACCAGCATCACCTCGCCGGTGCCGGTCTGGCACAGGTGCTCCCAGTAGTTCTGCTCCGCCATGATCGCCATGCCGAGCACCAGCGAGTCGACGCAGGCCAGCAGCCGCCCGCCCGGCTTGAGCACCCGCACGATCTCTTCCATGGTGGACTCGGCCATCAGCTCCAGCGACAGGGCCCGCTCCTCGGCGACCACCGCGTCCACCGAGGCGTCCGGCAGGAAGTCCAGGTCGTCGGCGCGCACCCGGCGGATGTTGGCCGAGGCGTCGTACGGCCCGCCCGGACCCGGCCGCCGGAAGTCCACCATCTCGATCACGTGGTGCCCGGCGCCCGCCGCCTGGACCGGCCAGCGGCCCCGGCCGCCCGACAGGTCCAGCAGCAGGCAGGGTCGCGCCGGGAGCCACCGCCGCAACTGCTCGGCGACGACCGCGTGGTAGAAGGTCCAGTACGGCCCGAGGGCGCTTGAGCCGTTCAGTTCGCTGGCTGGGATGGGCAGCAAGTGTGGCTCCTGGGCGGTCGGGGCTCCGGGGAATCGCCAGCCGGTACGTATCTTTTTCCCCGTACCGGGTCGTTCGTCACCTTCTACTTACCGGGAACAGATGCTATGCCTCGCGTGTTGCAGACGGGCGTAAACACGCGAGGAGGTTGCACCCCATGCTGCTGGCCGAGAGGGGGGCGAGGACGGTCCCGGACGAGCCGGTATTCTCAGTCGGGTACCACTCGTTCAAGGAGGTGGGTCCGGTCTCAAGGACTGCCGAGGAGACTCTGGAGCAGCGCGGCGAGCGGTTCGAGCGTGACGCCATGCCGTACCTCGACCAGCTCTACTCCGCCGCGCTCCGGATGACCAGGAACCCCGCGGACGCGGAGGACCTGCTCCAGGACACCTTCGCCAAGGCCTTCGGTTCCTTCCACCAGTTCCAGGAGGGCACGAACCTCAAGGCCTGGCTCTACCGCATCCTCACCAACACCTTCATCAACAGCTACCGCAAGAAGCAGCGGGAGCCGCGGCAGTCCGGCACCGAGGAGATCGAGGACTGGCAGCTGGCGCGTGCGGAGTCGCACACCTCCGCCGGCCTGAAGTCCGCCGAGGTCGAGGCGCTGGAGCACCTGCCCGACAGCGACGTCAAGGATGCGCTGGCCGCGCTGCCGGAGGACTTCCGGATGGCGGTCTACCTGGCCGACGTCGAGGGGTTCCCGTACAAGGAGATCGCCGAGATCATGGGCACTCCCATCGGGACCGTCATGTCCCGCCTGCACCGCGGCCGGCGCCAGCTCCGGGCGCAACTGGAGGACTACGCACGCGAACGCGGGCTTGTGCGATCGGAGGAGCCGTCGTGAGGGAGCGCGGAGGCATCGGCGGGGCGGCCCGGGGCGGCCCGGGTGCGAATGCGGGGTGCCGGGCATGAGCTGTGGCGACCCGCACGACACCGACTGTAGCGAGGTGCTGGCGAGGGTCTACACCTTCCTCGACGGCGAGCTGGACGAGCACGGCCGCACCGACATCAGCAAGCACCTCGACGAGTGTAGCCCCTGCCTGCAGGAGTACGGCCTGGAGCAGGCCGTCAAGCAGCTGATCGCCAAGCACTGCGGCTGTGACGCGGTCCCCGACGACCTGCGCGCCAAGGTGCTGCGCCGCATCGAGGCCGTCCGCGCCGAGATGGCCGACTGGCCGGCGCTCCGGCGCGAGCCCTGACCGGCGCCCCGGCGCGGCCCTCACCGGCGCTCCGGCGCGGGCCGGCGGGCTGGTCGCCGGCCCGTAGAATGCGGGGATGCGGCTACTCGTGACCGGCGGCGCCGGGTTCATCGGCTCCACCCTCGTCGACCGGCTGCTCGCCGACGGCCACCAGGTGGCCGTGGTGGACGACCTGTCGTCCGGCGACCGGCGCAACCTGGCCGGGGCCGGGCGCGCCCCGGGCTTCGAGCTGCACGAGATGGACGTGCGTGCCCCGGCGCTGGCCGGCGTGACGGCCGCCTTCCGGCCCGAGGTGGTGTGCCACCTGGCCGCGCAGATCAGCGTGCGCGCCAGCGTCGCCGACCCGGTGGCCGACGCCCGGATCAACGTCGAGGGTACCGTCAACGTGCTGGAGGCCGCCCGCCGGGCCGGTGCCCGCAAGGTGGTGTTCGCCTCCTCGGTGGCGGTGTACGGCCGCCCCGCCGCCATCCCGGTGCCGGACGGCGCGGCGACCGACCCCCGCTCGCCGTACGCGGCGTCCAAGCTCACCGGCGAGACCTACCTGTCGGCCTTCCGCGCGCTGCACGGCCTGTCGTACACGACCCTGGTGCTCTCCAACGTGTACGGGCCGCGCCAGTCGCCGGACGGTGAGGCCGGGGTGGTGTCGATCTTCACGGACGCGTTGCTGCGCGGCGAGCCCACCGTGGTGTACGGCGACGGCTCGCAGACCCGCGACTACGTCTTCGTGGACGACGTGGTGGACGGCTTCGCCCGCGCCTGCGGCACCGGCGGCGACGGCCGCCGGTTCAACCTCGGCACCGGCCGGCAGACCACCGACCGCGAGCTGCACTCCCTGGTGGCCGCGGCGGCCGGCGCGCCCGACGAGCCGCGGTTCGCCGCCACCCGCCCCGGTGACCTGCCCGCCATGGCGGTGGATCCGGCGCCGGCCCTGGACGGTCTCGGCTGGCGCCCCCGCACGGACCTGGCCACCGGGCTCAAGCTCACGGTGGAGTGGGCACGCGCGCGTTAGCGGGTGGTAGTGGTTTGATTACGCTTTGGATGCGATTCTTCGACTTGCCGTGCGCGTCACCTCGCTTTCTGTAGCCTGAAGCCGGACTCAATGGGGAGGCGGCACATGGTGAAGGCAATGGCCACCCGCCTGGTGGCGGCCATGGTGGCAGGCCGGTTCGGGTGGGGTCTCGCCGCGCTGGCGATGGTGGTCGTGGTGGCGGGCGCGGTTCCGGTGCCCTCCGGCATCTCCTGGACCTGAGCGCGCGGGGTGACGGCCGGAGGCGGCGGCAGTGCGTGATCTACCGTGGCCGGCGAAGATCTACCTGGTCGCGGTCGTCGGAGCGGCCGCGATCCTGATCGCCCGCGGGCTCGCGATGCCCGACCGGGTCGGCGCGCACGACTGGGCGACACTGCTCGTCCTGGCCCTGCTGTTCCTGGTCTGCGAGTCGGTGCCCACCCTGCTCAACGTGGAGCAGGCGGCGATGTCGGTCAGCTTCTCCGCGGCGCTCGCCGCGGTGGTGCTGGTCGGTGACGTGGGCGCGGCGCTGGTCGGCGCGACCGCGGTGCTGAGCGTGCGGCCGGGCCTGCCGCCGCACAAGCGGCTGTTCAACGGCGCGCAGTTCGCCATCTGCGGATACGTCGCGGGGTGGGTGTTCCACCGGCTCGGCGGCCGGCAGTCGGTGCCCGACGTCGGCCGGTTCACCGATCTCCTCGGCCCCTTCATGGGGGCGGCAGCGGTGTTCGTCCCGCTGAACCTCGTGCTGTTCGCGCTGATGCTGTGGCTGGCCGGCCGGCTGCGGGCCGAGCAGGTCCCGCTGCGCGGCCTGGTCCAGTTCTTCGTCTCCTATCTCGGCTACGCCACCTTCGGCCTGCTCATCGCCGGGCTCTGGGCCACCGTGCAGTCGATCTCCGCGGTGCTGGTGCTGCTGCCGCTGTTCATCGCGCGCTGGGCCTTCGGGCAGTACCTCGCCCAGCAGCGCTCCTACGACGCCACCATCGCGGCGCTGTGCCAGGCGGTGGAGACCAAGGACTACTACACCCGCGGCCACTGCACCCGGGTGTCCAGCGCGTCCACCATGATCGCCCAGGAGATCGGGATGGGCCCCGAGCGGATGCGGGCCATCGGCTACGCCGGCATGCTGCACGATGTCGGCAAGCTCGGCGTGCCCACCAAGGTGCTGCAGAAGGAGGGCCGCCTGACCGAGGAGGAGTACGCGGCCATCCAGCTGCACCCCATGCGCGGGCTGGAGATCGTCCGGGGCATCGACTTCCTGGACGAGGCGTTCGCCGGCATCATGCACCACCACGAGCGGCAGGACGGCCGGGGCTACCCCATGGGGCTGGCCGGCGCGGAGATCCCGGAGTTCGCCCGCATCATCGCGGTGGCCGACGCCTTCGACTCGATGACCTCCGACCGCTCCTACCGCAAGGCCAAGTCCATCGAGGAGGCGGTCGCCGAGCTGCGCAAGAACTCCGGCAGCCAGTTCGACCCGGTCATGGTCACCGCCTTCGTCCGGGCCGTCGGCCGGCACGGCTGGCACCCCGGCAAGGTGCCGGCCCCGCCCGCGGACGAGATGGTGGAGACCATGGCCAAGGACCACGACGACCCGACCACCCCCATCGAAGTGGTGGCCGAGCGGTGACCCAGGCCACCCGGCGCCCGCCACCGGCCGGGCGGCGCTCCGGCCGGCTGCTGCTCGTCGGCGCGGCCGGCGTGCTGGCCGTCGCCGGCGCCGCCTGCACCGCGGCGGCCGGCCTGGCCGACGCGCAGGCCGCGGTCGCCTTCGGCGCGCTGGTCGCGGCGGGCGAGCTGGCCAGGCTCACCATGCCCGGCAACCGCGAGGTCGCGCCGATCGGCTCGGCCGCGGCGCTCGGCTACACGCTGCTGCTCGACGTGGGCGGCACCCCGGCCGTCCACCCGGCGACCCAGGTGGTCGCGGTGATGGCGGCCGGCATGACGGTGGGCGCGCTGCCGCACCTGGCGGTCGGCCGGCCGCCGCGGCTGGACGCCATCGCCCGCCGGCTGGTCGCCGGCGCGCTGCTGGCGTTCGCCTACCGGCCGCTCGCCCCCGCGCTGTTCGCCGGCACCGGCGGCGGCACCGGCGCCTGGTGGGCGGCGCTCGGCGTGATGGCGGTGCTGGTCACCGCCATGCTGGCCGTCGACGTGGTCATGGCGGCCGCGCTGCGCGCCGAGCAGGTCCGCACCGCCTTCCGGGTGGCCGTCCGCGACGAGCTGCGGATGGCGGCGCCGCTCGGCGCCTCGGTCGCCGCCTCCGGCATCCTGCTCGCGCTGGCCTCGCACAGCATGAGCCTGGCGGCGCTGGCGGTGTTCGCCGCGCCGCTGCTGGTCACCCAGGTGGCGTTCCGCAAGTACGCCGGCATCCGGGCCACCTACCTGCAGACCGTCCGCGCGCTCGCCCGGGTGACCGAGGTGGGCGGGTACGTCGAGTCCGGCCACTCCCGCCGGGTCAGCCGCCTGTCGCTGGCCACCGGCCGCGAGCTGGGCATGGCCGAGCCCGAGCTGCTGGAGCTGGAGTATGCCGCGCTCATGCACGACATCGGCCAGCTGTCGCTGCGCGACCCGATCCCGGGCGGTGCCACCGTGCTCACCGAGCCCGAGCAGGCGCGGCGCATCGCGGAGCTGGGCGCCGAGATCATCAGCAAGACCGGGGTGCTGGACCGGGTCGCCGACATCGTCCGCCGCCAGACCGACGCCTACGCCGGACCGGAGACACCACCGCTGGCCGCACGCATCATCAAGGCGGCCAACGCCTACGACGACCTGGTCGGCGGGTCCAGCGACCGCGACCGCGCGGCCGCCGCGCTGGACCGCCTGCGGCGCGGTGCCGGTCAGGAGTACGACCCGGCGGTGCTCGGCGCGCTGACCCTGGTCATCGAGCGCGCCCCGTCCCCGGCCCGCCGCTGAACCGGGCACCGGCCTGGCCGGGCGCGGGCGCGGGTACTGACGATGAGACGAGCAGGAGCACACTGTCCGGAAGAACGGACCAACGAAGGAGTGCCGGTGGCCGAAGTACGCGCTGAGATGGTGGCGAACGTCTGGAAGATCGTCGTGGCCGAGGGGGACGACGTCGCCGAGGGCGACACGCTGGTGATCCTGGAGTCGATGAAGATGGAGATCCCGGTGATCGCCGAGGATCCCGGAGTGGTGACCGCCGTCAAGGTGGCCGAGGGCGACGTCATCCAGGAGGGCGACCTGATCGCCGTCATCGACTGATCGCCCGGCCGGTGGGGTCAGATGAGGGCGGCGAGGAACCGCTCGCGATCCACCACGACGCGTTCGATGGTGGCGGTGGCGACGGTGCGCCGCAGCTCGCGGGCGGTGACCTCGAACACCAGCCGGCGGCCGTCCACCTCGGTCAGCTCGGCGACCACCGCCACGTGCGAGCCCACCGGGCTGGCCGCCAGATGCGAGAGGGTCACCTTGGTGCCCACCGAGGTCTGATCCGGCGCCAGGTGGCCGGACAGGGCCCGCACGGTGGCCGCCTCGGCGATGGCCAGCAGCCGCGGGGTGGCCAGCACCGGCACGTCGCCGCTGCCCACCCGGGCCGCGGTGTCCTCTCGCTCGACCAAGACCAGCATCTCGGCCCGCAGCCCCGCAGCGATCGTCATGGCGCACAGCATAGGCTGCCGGACCGTGCGATCCACTGCCGAAGGAGACGGGATGACGGTGACGCTGCGGACCGAGGCGGGGCCGGATGCGCCGGCCCTGGTGCTGCGACCGTGGACGGGGGCCGACGTCGCCGCGCTGATCGAGGTCTACCGTGATCCGGTGCTGCGCCGGTTCACCCGGGTGCCGGTCACCGGCGAGGCGGAGGCGCGGCGGTGGATCGCGGCGCAGCACGAGGGGTGGGCCGGCGGGCACCGGCGGAGCTTCGCCACCTGGGAGGGGGACCGGCTGGTGGCCAACGTCGTGCTGAAGAACGTGGATCCGGGCGGCGGGTCGGCCGAGGTCGGCTACTGGACGGCGGCCGAGGCCCGCGGGCGCGGTGTCGCGCCGCGCGCGCTGGACGCGCTGTGCCGGTGGGCGTTCGGCGGCCTCGGCCTGCGCCGGCTGGATCTGCGGCACCAGGTGGACAATCCGGCGTCCTGCCGGGTGGCGGGCAAGTGCGGCTTTCCGCTGGTGGAGGTGGTGCCCGCCTCCCCGCCGTTCCCGCTGGACGGCCACCTGCACGTCCGGTGGCGGGCGGAGTCGGAGAGTGCGGGCGACCGGTCATTTTGACACGGTCTTGTCCGGGGTTCGCCGGTTGGCGGCCTTGATGGGGGACGATGGAATACGCTTTCTCGCGTGAGCCACTACTGCGATCACTGCGGCGGTCTCGACGAGGCGACCGATCACACCGCGTGTCGCACCGCTCGGCTCATGGAACCACCCCGCTACTGTCCGGCGTGCCGTCGCCGGCTGGTGGTGCAGGTGACGCCGCGTGGATGGCGGGCCCGCTGCGCCGAGCACGGCGTGACGGCCCGCTGACCGGCCGCGCGGTGCCCGTGTGACCACAGGGTTTTGTGATGCCGGCGTGACCTGGCCGCGACGCAGATCCGGTTGGTTGAACCTGGGGTGATGTCGGCCTGGACGGATCAGGGTAAGCGGGGGAGAGATGGCGGCCCAAGGAACCACGCTGGCGGGACGGTACCGGCTGGACGTCCGCATCGGCGCTGGCGGCATGGGCGAGGTCTGGCGGGGCGAGGACACCGTCCTGGCCCGCACCGTCGCCGTGAAAGTGCTTTTACCCGGCAGGATGGACGATCCCGGCTTCGCCGCGCGCTTCCAGGGCGAGGCCCGGGCGATGGCGACGATCAGCCATGCCGGTGTGGTCGACGTGTACGACTACGGGGTGAGCGACGTGCCCGGCGACGGGCCGACCGCCTACCTCGTCATGCGCTTCGTGGACGGCGAGCCGCTGGACCGGCTGCTGTCCCGGCTGACCCGCGTCGCGCCCGAGCCGGCGATGGAGCTCATCGCGCAGGCCGCTTCCGCGCTGCAGGCCGTGCATGACAGCGGGATCGTGCACCGGGACGTCAAGCCCGGCAACCTGCTCGTCCACTCGGACGGCACGCTGGTGCTCACCGACTTCGGCATCGCCCGGGCGGACGCCGGGCACCGGCTGACCGACGCGGGCATGGTGCTCGGCACCGCGGCCTACTGCGCGCCCGAGCAGGCCGAGGGGCAGCCGGTGACCCCGGCGGTCGACATCTACGCGCTCGGCGTGGTCGCCTACGAGTGCCTGGCCGGGTACCGGCCGTTCGACGGGGACACCCCGGTCACCATCGCGCTGAAGCACATCCGCGAGGAGCCGCCGCCGTTGCCGTCCGACGTGCCGGCCTCGGTGCGTCAGGTGGTGGAGCGGGCCCTGGCCAAGGATCCGGCCCGCCGCTGGCCGACCGCGCTGGAGATGAGCAGGGCGGCGCGGCAGGCGATGCACGGTCCGGCGGGCGGGCCGCTCGGCGCTCCGGCGCCGGCCGGCGCCGGGCGACCGGCCGCGCGGCACGCCGAGCCGCCGGGCACCGGGGCGCACCTGGCCTACCAGGGCCGTCCGGCGCGGGCGGAGGGCGAGGTCACCGCGGCCACCCAGGCGCCGTACATCCTGCGCACCGGCGCGGCGCCGGCGACCGGCGCCCAGGTCCCCGCTCCGGTCACCGAGCCCGCGGGCGGCCGGGGACCGGCGGCGCCGGCCGGTGGCGGTCCGACCGGCCGCGGCGGTCAGAACGGCCGGGGTGGTCAGAACGGCCGGGGCGGCCGCGGCCGCCGCCGGGGCGGCGCCGGCGAGCGCAGCCGGGCGATGCTGATCACCACGGTGGTGCTGGGCGGCGCGCTGCTCGGCGGTGGCGGCGCGCTGGCGTACAACCGGATCTCGGCACCGGTGTCCACCGATGTCGCCGGGTCGGCCATCACCGAATCGCCCACTCCGGGGGCCAGCGCCACGCCGAGCCGGCGCGGCCACCGCCCGGGCGTGTCCCGGCCGAACACCCCGGTGACGCGGCCGACGGTGGACGAGACCCGGCAGGCGGCCCAGGAGAGCGAGGAGCCGACCCCCGACCCATCGCCGAGCCCGTCGTCGCCCGGCCGGGCGTCGCCGAGCCCGACGGTGTCCAAGCAGCAGACCGCCAAGAAGGTCGTCCCGCACGTGATCAACCGGACCCAGCAGAACGCGGTGGAGCGCCTGCGGGCGGCCGGCTTCAAGGCGCGGGTGGAGGTCAGCGGCGAGCCGAGCCGGGAGGGCTGCACCCGGGTGCTGGACCAGACGCCCGGCGCCGGGGCCTCGTGGCCGGTGAACCAGCACGTGACGATCGTCGTCGAACAGGGCATCCCCTGCGGCGACGAGCCCGGCGGCGATCCGACGCCGTCACCGACGCCTACACCGCGGCCGACCGCCTCCTGACGCCACCGGACCGCCGTCCGCGCCCGGCACGCCGGGCGCGGACGGGCCGGGTCAGATGCCGGAGGTGGCCCGCGGGTAGGCGACCTGCGGGTCGGTGGCGATGTTCACCATGTACGGCACGCCGGAGTCGAACGCGCGGCGCAGCGCCGGGCCGATCTCCTTGGGCGAGGTGACCAGCTCGCCGCCGCCGCCGAGCGCGGTCACCACCTGGTCGTAGCGGCACTGCGGCTGCAGCTCGGCCGCCACGTCGTAGCCGTACAGCATCTGCATCGGGTGCTTCTCCAGGCCCCAGATGCCGTTGTTGCCGCACACCATCACGACCGGCAGCCTGTGCCGCACCATGGTGTCCACGTCCATCAGCGAGAAGCCGGCCGCGCCGTCGCCGAGCAGCAGCACCACCTGGGAGGACGGCCGGGCGATGCGGGCCGCGATCGCGTAGCCCAGGCCGGTGCCCAGGCAGCCGTACGGGCCGGGGTCGAGCCAGCACCCCGACCGGCGCTGCTCGATGTACTTGCCGGCGTAGGAAACGAAGTCGCCGCCGTCGCCGATCACGACCGCGTCGTCGGCCAGCACCCGGTTGAGCTCGCCGTAGATGCGCATCGGGTGGATCGGGTCGGCGTCGGAGGCGAGCAGCTCGGCGTCGCCGGCGACGGCGGCGGCCGACGCCTCGGCCAGCCGGTCGGTCCAGGACTCGAAGGACCGCGGGGTCACGCCGGCCTCGATGCAGGCCGCGCTCAGCCCCCAGAACAGCACCGACAGGTCGCCTGCGGCCGCGGCGGCGGTCTCCACGTGCGTGGCCAGCTGGGACGGCGCGTCGGCCAGGTGGACGACCTTGGCCTGCGGCGCGCCGTCCCGGCCGCCGAACATGCCGTAGGCCAGCCGGAAGTCCAGCGGGGTGCCGGCCACGATGACCAGGTCGGCCTGGGTGAACGCCATGCCGCGGGCCCGGGTGGCCAGCAGCCGGTGCCCGGCGGGCAGGATGCCGCGGCCCTGCCCGTTGGGCACCACCGGCAGGCCCAGCGACTCGGCGAAGTCGCGGGCCGCGTCCTCGGCGCGGTCCATCCACACGTCCGAGCCGAGGACCAGCACCGGGCGCTCGGCGCCGGCGAGCAGCCGGGCGATGCCGGCCAGCGTGTCGGGGTCGGGCTCCAGCGGCGAGGGGGTGAGGGTCTCGGCCTCGTGCTCGGGGGCCGGGGAGAACAGGTGGTCCATGTAGAAGTCGAGGAACACCGGCCCCCGGTGCGGCGCGATCGCGGTGCGGAACGCCATCTCGACGTCCTGCCCGATGGAATCGGCGCCGCCGCCGGTGAAGGCGAGCTTGGTGATGGACTCGAACAGCGGCGGGTGGTCCATCTCCTGCAGGGCCCCCGAGCCCCACCGCGACTTCGGCGCCCGCCCGCCCATGACCACCACCGGGGAGCCGTTGAAGTGCGCGGTGGCCACCCCGCTGACGCCGTTGGTGATGCCCGGCCCGGCGGTGAGCACCGCCAGGCCGGGCCGGCGGGTGAGCCGGGCGGTGGCCTCGGCGGCGAACACCGCGCTCTGCTCGTGCCGCACGTCGACGATGCGCATGCCCTCGTGCACGGCGCCGTCGTAGAGCGGGAACACGTGGCCGCCGGACAGGGTGAACATGACCTCGGCGCCGTATGATCGTGAAACGGCGACCGCGACGTCGCCGGCGTGCTTTGCAGACTCCATGACGTGAACTTACCTTCCCTGTCCCAGGTCAATCCTGCTAGAGCCATGTGCGCAGCTCACCGGCGACTCTAGGCTCACAGCGCCTGTGACAGGGCCTTGATGGGCATCTTGAGATCCGCCAGCAGCGACAGATCCTCCTCCGGCGAGCGGCCGAGGGTGGTCAGGTAGTTGCCGACGATGATGGCGTTGACGCCGCCGAGCATGCCCTCGCGGGTGCCGAGGTCGCCGAGCGTCAGTTCGCGGCCGCCGGCGTAGCGCAGGATCGTGCGCGGCAGCGCCAGCCGGAAGGTGGCGATGGTCTTCAGCGCCTCGCGCCCCTCCACCAGCGGGTAGGACGCGAACGGGGTGCCCGGCCGGGGGTTGAGGAAGTTGAGCGGCACCTCGTCGGGGGCCAGCTCGCCGAGCTGCCCGGCGAACTCCGCCCGCTGCTCGCGGGTCTCGCCCATGCCGATGATGCCGCCGCAGCACAGCTCCATGCCGGCCGCGCGCACCATCTCGCAGGTGCGCCACCGCTCCTCCCAGGTGTGGGTGGTGACGACGCTGCCGAAGTGCGAGCGGGCGGTCTCCAGGTTGTGGTTGTAGCGGTGCACGCCCATCTCGGCCAGCTCGTCGACCTGTTCCTGGGTCAGCATGCCGAGCGAGCAGGCGACGTTGATCTCGACGGCGTCCTGGACGGCCCGCACGCCCGCGCGCACCTGGTCCATCAGCCGCCGGTCCGGGCCGCGCACGGCGGCGACGATGCAGAACTCGGTGGCGCCGGTCCGCGCGGTCTCCACCGCCGCCTGGACCAGCGCGGGGATGTCCAGCCAGACCGAGCGGACCGGCGAGGTGAACTGGCCGGACTGCGAGCAGAAGTGGCAGTCCTCCGGGCAGCCGCCGGTCTTGAGGGACACGATGCCCTCGACCTCGACCTCCGGGCCGCACCAGGCCATCCGGACCTCGTGGGCGAGGGCGAGCAGCTCGCCGAGCCGCTCGTCGGGGAGTTCCAGACATCGCAAGGCCTGGGCGGCGGAGAGCCCGCGGCCTTCCTCGAGCACCTGAACCCGGGCGACTTCCAGGATGTCCGTACTCATCCGCGGCTCCCTTGTCGGTTGCGTCACAGGGTAAAGGTTTCCCTAAAGCGCGAAGCCTGGAACCCGCCGCCCAGCGGGGACGCCAGACCGGCCCGGGCGGTGCGGGCGAACGCCGCCCGGTCCAGCCGGCCGGCGCCCTCGGGGATCGCGCCGGCCAGCGGGCGGGCGGCCAGCGTCTCCAGGTCGGTGACGTTGGCGCGCTCGGCCAGACCCGGCTCATCCGGCCACGAGCCGATCACCACCCCGGCCAGGTCGATGCCCCGGCCGGCCAGGGCCTCCAGGGTCAGCGCGGTGTGGTTCAGCGTGCCGAGACCGGCCCGGGCGACCACCAGCACCGGGGCGTCCAGGGCGCGCGCCAGGTCGGCCAGGGTGGCGCCGTCCTCGTCGAACCGCACCAGCAGGCCGCCCGCGCCCTCCACCAGCACCAGCCGGTGGGTCTCGGCCAGCTCGCCCACCCGGCGGGCGACGGCCGGCAGCGAGACGGGCGGCAGGCCGGACGCCCGGGCGGCGGCGGCCGGGGAGAGCGGGTCGGGGAAGCGGGCCGGCTCGAACGTCGTGGTGACGCCGGACAGCCGGATCACCTCGTCCAGGTCGCCCGGCTCGCCGGGGGCCACCCCGGTCTGGGCGGGCTTGACCACCGCGACCGGCCCGCCGCGCTCGCGGGCCAGCGCGGCCACGGCCGCGGTGACCACGGTCTTTCCCACTCCGGTGTCGGTGCCGGTGATCACGAGAACGCTCACCGGGCCACCCTAAGCCGTTCGCCGGCCGTTCCGCCGCCGCTCATCCGGCGTTGCCCGGCCGGCCACCCGGGCCGGCCAGGCTGACGCTGGACATCCCTGCCCTCGCCCGCCTGGGGCGAGCGCGGGGATCACCTCAGCCGCGGCCGCCCGGCCGCCGCACCCCGCCGTCCGGCGGGACCGGCGGCGCGGTGGCCGGCGGCCCCGCGCCGCCCTCGGGCGGCCGGCGCAGCCGGGTCACGAACTTGTACCGGTCGCCGCGGTAGAGCGACTGCGCCCACTCCACCGGATTGCCCTCGGCGTCGAAGGCGTGCCGGGTGAGCAGCAGCATCGGCAGCCCGACGTCCACGCCGAGGACCTGCGCGTCGTACGGCGTCGCCAGCACCGTCTCGATGACCTCCTCGGCGTCGGTCAGCTCCACGTTGTAGGCGTTGTGCAGCGTCTCGTACAGCGAGGAGTGCACCTCCAGCTCGCGCCGCAGCCGGGAGAAGCGCCGGGCCGACAGGTGGGTGGTGTCGATCGACATCGGCTCGCCGTTGGCCAGCCGGAGCCGGTGGATCCGCAGCACCCGCCCGCCCGGGTTGATGCCGAGCAGCCGGGCCAGCGTCTCGTCGGCGGTGACGTAGTTGATCTCAAGGATCTTGGTGTCCGGTTCCAGGCCGACCGAGCGGAGGTCTCCGGTGTAGGAGGTCAGCTGGAGCACCTGGGCGACCTTCGGCTGGGCGACGAAAGTGCCCTTTCCCTGGATGCGCAGCAGGCGGCCCTCGACCACCAGTTCGGTGAGCGCCTGCCGCACCGTGGTGCGGGAGGTCTCGAAGCGCACGGCGAGCGTGCGCTCGGGCGGGAGCGCGGCCCCGGCCGGCAGAGACTTGGTGAGTTCCAGCAAGTTCCGTTTGACGTCGTAGTACTTGGGAATCCGGGGAGAATCTTCCGTCACACGTTCACCTTCATCTCGGCCACTGCGGTGAGCGCGCGTCCGATCACCGCGAGATCATCCGAACTCAGATTGGCCCGCGCGGTCAACCTCAGACAAGACCGGCCCGCGGGCACCGACGGCGGGCGGAAGCACCCGGCGCGCACCCCGTGTTCGGCGAACACCGCGGCGGCGCGGAGCGCGGCCTCCGGAGGGCCGAGCACGACCGGCACGACGGCGGCGGCCGGGTCCGCGGTGGCAAGGCCGCGGGCCGCGACCGCGCGCGCGAGCGCGATCGCGGTGTCACGGGCCTGTCCTGGCAGGTCAGGATGGTGGCCAACGATATCAAGGGCGGCGAGCGCGGCGGCCATCGGCGCGGGCGCCGGCGCGGTGTCGAAGATGAACGGCCGTCCGGTGTCCACCAGGGCGTCGATCACCTCGGCGGCGCCCAGCACCGCGCCGCCCTGGGAGCCCAGCGCCTTGGAGAAGGTGACCGTGCGCACCACGTCCGGCGCGGCGGCCAGCCCGGCGGCGTGAACCGCGCCCCGGCCGCCCTCGCCGGTCACGCCCAGCGAGTGCGCCTCGTCCACCACCAGCAGGGCGCGGTGCCGGGCGGCCGCGGCGTGCAGCTCGCCGACCGGGGCCAGATCACCGGCCACCGAGAAGACCGCGTCGGTGACCACCAGCGCGTGCTCCTCGTCCCGGCCGGCCAGCGCCTTCTCCACCGCCGCGACGTCGCGGTGCGGGGTGACCACGACCCGGGCCCGCGCCAGCCGGCAGGCGTCGATGATCGAGGCGTGGTTGCCCTCGTCGCTCACCACCAGCCCGCCGGCGCCGAGGGTGGCGACCGCGGCCAGGTTGGCCAGGTAGCCGGAGGAGAAGCACAGCCCGGCCGCGGCCCCGGTGAAGGCGGCCAGCCGCCGCTCCAGGTCGGCGTGCAGCCCGGTGGAGCCGGACACCAGCCGGGACCCGGTGGAGCCGGTGCCCCATTCCCGGGTGGCCCGGACGGCCGCGGCGACCAGCCGCTCGTCCCTGGACAGGCCGAGGTAGTCGTTGGAGGCCAGGTCGATCAGGCCGTCGTGGTCGGGGGTGCGGGGGCGCAGGGCGCGGCGCAGCCCGGCGCGCTCCCGCTGGGCCGCGGCGTCGCGCAGCCGGGCAAGGGGGTCGGTCCCCATCGTCTCCATATCACCGATCTTCCCGGCCGCGACCGCGCCGATTCGCGTCCGGGCCGGATGACAACGCATTATGCACTCGTGCCGACTCTTAGCGACCTGGTGACCCGCCACACCACCCTCGATCCCGCCGATCTGGAGTGGATGCAATCGCTGGTCTCCGACTGGCAGCTGCTGGCGGACCTGTCGTTCGCCGACCTGATCCTGTGGATCCCGCTGCGCGAGGAGCCGGGCTGGGTGGCCGTCGCGCAGATGCGCCCGACCACCGGGCCTACGGTCTACCACGACGACGTGGTGGGCACCATCGTGGCGGCCGGGGAGCGGCCGCTGCTGGACACCGCCTGGCGCGAGCACCGCATCTGCCGCGAGGGCGATCCGGACTGGTCCAGCGGCGTGCCGGTGCGCGAGGAGACCATCCCGGTGCGGCGCGACGACCACTACGTGGCGGTTATCCAGCGCTCCACCAACCTGTCCTCGGCCCGCACCCCGTCCCGGCTGGAGCTGACCTACCTGCAAAGCGCCTCCGACCTGGCGCAGATGGTCGCCGAGGGGCGGTTCCCGTTCCCCGAGGACGGCCCGATCCTGGTCCGCTCGCCGCGGGTGGGCGACGGCCTGCTGCGGCTGGACCGGGCCGGCCGGGTCACCTACGCCTCGCCGAACGCCCTGTCGGCCTACCGCCGGCTCGGCCTGCACGCCGACCTGGTGGGCTCCGACCTGGGCAAGACCACCGCGGCGCTGTGCTACTCCGGCGAGCCCATCAACGAGGACCTGATCCTGGTGGCCAGCGGGCGCAAGCCCCGGGAGACCGAGGTGGAGGCGGGCGCCAACGTCGTGCAGCTGCGCGCCATCCCGCTCATCGTCGGCGGTGGCCGGATCGGCGCCCTGGTGCTGATCCGGGACGTCACCGAGCTGCGCCGCCGCGAGCGCGAGCTGATGACCAAGGACGCCACCATCCGGGAGATCCACCACCGGGTGAAGAACAACCTGCAGACGGTGGCGGCGCTGCTGCGGCTGCAGGCCCGCCGGCTGCAGGTGCCCGAGGGCCGGGAGGCGCTGGAGGAGGCGGTGCGCCGGGTCGGTTCGATCGCCATCGTGCACGAGACCCTGTCCCACACGCCCGAGGAGATCGTCGACTTCGACGACATCGCCGACCGGGTGATCGCGATGACCGGCGAGGTGTCGGCGGTGGACGTGGTGCCGCGCCGGGTGGGCAGCTTCGGCATGCTGCCGGCGATGATCGCCACCCCGGTCGCCATGGTGCTCACCGAGTTGCTGCAGAACGCCCTGCAGCACGGCTTCGCCTACGGCAGCGGCACCATCAAGGTGATCGTCTCGCGCACCGGGGAACGGCTGGACGTGATCGTGGCCGACGACGGGCAGGGGTTGCCCGAGGGGTTCGACCTGGAGGCGTCCACGAGCCTGGGCCTGCAGATCGTCCGGACCCTGGTGGTCGGCGAGCTGTCCGGGCGGCTGGCGGTGCGGCCGCGGCAGGGCGGCGGCACCGAGGTGTCGCTGGCCATCCCGGTGGCGCCGATGTGATCGGCTCCCCGGCGGGCGGCCGGGCCGGGGACGACGACGCCCGGCCGTCGCGCTGGGGCGATGCCGGGCGTGGTTGCCCGTGCCGCCACGGGAGGGCGGGACCGGGTGACGCGGTCGTCGGGATGCGGGCCGGGCGGGTCAGACGCTCGCGCGGGCGCGGGTACGGGCGGCGCGGCGCTTGAGAGCGCGGCGCTCGTCCTCGTTCAGGCCGCCCCACACGCCGGCGTCCTGACCGGACTCCAGGGCCCACTTCAGGCACGGTTCGCTGACCGGGCAGGCGCGGCATACCTGCTTGGCCTCTTCGATCTGCATGAGCGCGGGGCCGGTGTTGCCGATCGGGAAGAACAGCTCGGGGTCCACGTCACGGCAGGCAGCGCGGTGGCGCCAGTCCATGCGTTCCACTCCTTCGTAGGTGGAGCCGGCGGGCTCCGTCCGGGTGACGGATGTTTGTGAACTCTTTCACTAACTAGAGCAAAGTTCGCCCGGACCGTACGGGTGGGGGTCCAGGAGTGTGGCGGTGGCCGTGGACGATGTATGGAGCGTGGTGGCGCTCCGCAAACGTCCTACGTTCCGACGTCGTAGTGAGCTTTTCAGTGCATGCCCAGGTCACGCAAGACCTTTGACGGAACGTTTTGCCGGATTTGGCTGTCATATGCATCACACTGTGACGGCTTGTGAGGTTTTAGAGCAGAACTTGTAATGCGGAAGGGACGGACCGGAATGTCACCCGCTCCCGCTCGCCCAAATAATCGCCGTCCAGCTGGAACGCCACCGGACGCCCGGCCGCCAGGGTGAACTCCGCCTCGTCGTGCGTGTGCAGCAGGTGGCGGCCCCGCGGCGGCCCCTCCCGCGCGGCCATCATCTGCCGCACCAGGTCCAGCACCCAGGGCAGGCCCATCCGGCGCAGCCCGAGCAGGTCCAGCCGGGTGTCGAAGCCCGCCCGCGGCGTCGGATGGACCGGGCGGTTCCCCACATACGTCCACGGTGCGGTGTTGCAGACGATGGCCAGGAAGATGCCGTCCACCGGCGGGTGGTGCGGCCGCTCCAGCCGCAGCGCCGGATGCCGCCGGTCGGTGATGAAGAAGTGGCGCACCGCGGTGCCGACGTACCGCGCGGGCGAGGCCCGGTAACCCGCGGCCCGCAGCCCCTCCACCGCCCGCACCACCTCGGCGTCGTACCCCAGGCCCGCGCAGAAGGTGAAGTAGCGCTCGCCGCCCGCCTCCCCGGCACCGCCGTCCGACCAGCTCGCCACCCCGAGGCCGATCGTGCGGCGCCGCCCCTCGCGCAGGGCCTCCAGCACCACGCCGGTCGCCTCCACCGGGTCGTTCGGCAGGCCGAGCGACCGGGCGAACACATTGGCGCTGCCGCCGGGGATGACGATCAGCGCCGGCCGCCGGTCCCCGTCCCCCCCGCTCCCGCCCGTGCCGTCCCCACCCGTGCCGTCCCCGCCCGTGCCGTCCCTGTTCGCGCCGTCCCCGTTCGCGCCGCCGCCATCCGTGCTTACCGCGGCCGTGCCCTGCCCGCCCGTACGCGGCGCAGCCTTGCCGTCCCCCGCCGGGTGCCTCCCGCCCGGACCGGGCGGAGCGCCGGCCAGGCCGTTCACCGCCTCGTTCACCGTGCCGTCGCCGCCGAGGACGGCCACCACGTCGAATCCGTTCACCCGCGCGGCCCCGGCCAGCTCGGCGGCGTGCCCGCGGTAGCCGGTCTCCTCCACCGACAGCTCGACGGCGGCGCCGAGCGCGCGGATCAGCACCTCTCTGGTCCGCCGGTTCGTCGTCGTGGCCTTGGGGTTGACCAGGAGGAGTGCCCGCATTCCGCCAGGGTATCCACGGGCGGGCACCACCGGACGCGGGTCGCCGCCGGTCGCCGGGCCGCGACCCCGGTCCAGTAGGGTCTTCGGTTATGTCGAACCGTCCGGTGACCCTGATCGTCGCGGCCGCCGTGCTCGCGGCCGAGGGCGCCGTCGCGCTGGCGCTCGGCGGCTACGTCGGGGTGGAGACGGTCACCGGCCGGCCGGCGGACCTGAACACCGCCATCGGGGTGGCCGCCTTCGGCCTGGTCGCCGGGGCCGCGCTGCTGTGGGTGGCCTGGGGCGTGCTGCACGCGGCGCGCTGGAGTCGTGCCCCGGGCGTGGTCACCCAGATCTTCGCGCTGCCGGTGGCGGTGTCGCTGGTGCAGTCCGGGCAGCACGCGGCCGGCGTGCCGCTGGCGGTGCTGGCGGTCGCCGGGCTGGTGGCGCTGCTGGCGCCGCCCAGCACCCGGGCGATGATCGGTGAGTGACCCGCCGGTCGGGCGGGACGGCCTTCAGGTCAGTCTTCGGCGGTGAGGCCCTCGCGCAGCTGGGTCAGCGTCCGCGCGAGCAGCCGGGAGACGTGCATCTGGGAGATGCCGAGCTCGGTGGCGATCTGCGACTGGGTCATGTTGCCGAAGAACCGCAGCAGCAGGATGCGCTTCTCGCGGGGCGGCAGCCGCTCCAGCAGCGGCTTCAGCGACTCGCGGTACTCCACGCCCTCCAGCGACTCGTCGACGATGCCGAGCGAGTCCGACACCGCGGGGGCGTCGTCGTCCCCGGAGTCCGGGGCGTCCAGGGACACCGTGGAGTAGGCGTTCGCCGACTCCAGGCCCTCCAGGACCTCTTCCTCGCTCATCTGCAGGTGCTCGGCGAGCTCGGCGACGGTGGGCGCCCGGCCCTGCCGCTGGGACAGCTCGCTGATCGCCTTGGTCAGCGAGAGTTTCAGCTCCTGCAGCCGGCGCGGCACCCGGACCGCCCAGCCCTTGTCCCGGAAGTGGCGCTTGATCTCGCCCACGATGGTGGGCGTGGCGTAGGTGGAGAACTCCACGCCCCGGGCCAGGTCGAAGCGGTCGATCGACTTGATCAGCCCGATGGTGGCGACCTGGGTGAGGTCGTCCAGCCACTCGCCCCGGTTGCGGAAGCGCCGGGCCAGGTACTCCACCAGGGGCAGGTGCAGCTCGACCAGCTCGTCGCGGATGCGCTGACGCCGCGGGTCGTCGATCGGCAGCCCGGCGAGCTCGCCGAACAGCCCGCGGGCCCGCACCCGGTCGGGCACGGCGGCGGGGCTGTCGCTCTCGGTCACAGGGCGGGTCTTCTCCGTCACGGCAGCCTCGCCGCGCCCCGGCGCTTGCGCAGCACGATGCCCATCCGGTCCGGGACGCCGGTCTCGGCGTCAACGTCGTCGGCGAGCGCGGTCAGCACCATCCACGCGAAGTCGTCGCGCTTGGGCTCGGCCTGGCCCACCGTGCTCACCTCCACCCGGACGATCATCTCCTGGCCGGTCAGCTCGAACTCGGCGATCAGGTCGGTGCCGGGCACGGCGAAGCCCAGCAGCATGGCGCACGCCTCGTCGACCGCGATCCGCAGATCCTCGATGTCGTCGAGGGTGAAGTCGAGTCGTGCCGCCAGGCCGGCGGTGGCCGTGCGCAGCACGGAAAGGTAGGCGCTCGCGGCGGGCAGCCGCACGGTCACCGCGTCGCGGATGCCCGCGATGCCGCCGGAGATGTCCTGGCCACGCGTCGCCGTCTCGTCGGTCACGTTCCTCCTCGCACAGAGCCGCTGTCTAGCAACTTACCGTCCCGTGTCCCCTGGTGGAGGACTGGGACGCGCCGATAGTCATGATCTTGCGGGAATGCGGCCGGTTTCCCGGTCGGTGCCGGCCCGGCCGCGGCGTCCGGACGGCCGGGTCGCCGCCCGGGCCGCCGAGCCCGGACCGCCTGGTGAAACCCCGGCCGCCGGGCAAGCCACTGGCCCCGCGCGCGTCCGCGACGGCACGGGGCCAGAACCTGGGCGCCGGCCTCAGGCGGCCTTGGTCTCCCAGAAGATCTTGGAAATTTCCTCGATCTTGGCGAGCAGCTCGTCGGCCTTGGACCCGTCGACGGTGCCCTTGCCGCCGGCCGCGCCGGCCAGCTTGGTGGCCTCCCAGAACAGCTGGTGCAGCTGGGGGTACTGCTCCAGGTGCGGCGGCTTGAAGTAGTCCGTCCACAGCACCCAGAGGTGGTGCTTGACCAGCTCGGCGCGCTGCTCCTTGATGATGAGCGCACGCGTGCGGAAGACGGGGTCGTCGTTGTCGGCGTACTTCTGCATGATGGCCTTGACGGACTCCGCCTCGATGCGCGCCTGTGCCGGATCGTAGATCCCGCAGGGAAGGTCGCAGTGTGCGGAGGCGACATGGCCGGGCCGCAGCAGTCGTGCGAACATCGGTGTCCTTCCTTGAAGTCATTGTCGGACAGCACTATCCGGTTCCCAACTTACTCGCCTTGATTCCTGGACGAAGCGGGGGATGTGATCGATGAGGGTCCGCGTCGAAGGTGACTCGATGCGGCCGGCGCTGTGCCCGGGCGACTGGCTCGTCGTGCGCCGCGGCGCCGCGGTGCGCCCGGGCGACCTGGTGCTGGCCCGGCTGCCGGACGATCCGCACCGGATGATCGTGAAGCGGGCCGCCTGGCGGGACGGGCCCGGCTGGTGGCTGGAGAGCGACAACCAGCGGGCGCCGGGGCGCCGGGACAGCTGGGACTTCGGCGCGGTGCCGGACGAGCTGGTGATCGGCCGGGTGGTGCTGCGCTACTGGCCGGCCCGCCGGCCGCTGCGCCCCCGCTGACGCGGGTCAGGCCCGCCCGCCCACCTCGCGGCGGCGGGCCCGGTAGGCCGCCACGTTCGCCCGGCTCGCGCACCGCTCGGAGCAGTAGCGGCGGGACCGGTTGGAGGAGGTGTCCAGGTAGACCCGGCCGCAGGGCGTCGCCCGGCATTCGCCGAGCCGGTCGACGCCGAGCTCGGTGACCAGCGCGGCGAGCCCCATCACCGCGGCCGCGGCGTACTCGGCGGCCGGCCGGTCGCCCTCGGTGAGGTGCAGGTGCCAGGGCTGCCCGTCGTGCGCGGAGATCTGCGGGCGCACCGGGTGGGCGGCCAGCAGCAGGTTCAGCCGCTCGACCGCCTCCCGCTCGTGGGCCCGGGCGGCGGTGGCGAAGACGGCGGCCAGCTCCTGCCGCAGCTCGCGCAGCGCCCGCAGGTCAGCGCGGGTGAGCCGCTCGGCGAGCCGGCCGCGGCCGGCCGCGGCCAGCAGGCGCCGGGCGCCCTCCAGCGAGTCGAGGGGATCGTCGCTGTTGACCAGGAGCACCGCCAGCTCGGCGTACGAGGCGAGGTCCACGTGGGGTTCCACCTGTTCCAGACGGGTCCTCGAGTATCCCACGGCACCGTGGTGCCGCCCGGAAAGCCGCGTCCGGCCGGCGGGCACCGCCGGGCGCCACTGCCCCCGGCGGTGCCCGCGCGACGGCGTCCGCTTCTCGGGTACCCGGGGACACCGGTAAGGGAGGAGTGGGGGTATCCGGCGAACGGCCCGCGGGTATGTCATGAAGAGGGGGAAATATCGTGATCTGTCCACGTGATCGCGTCCAGTGCTCGACAAAATCCCACACAACTGTGGGAGAAGCGACAACGGCCGGCGTCTCGACATGTGGCACAATCGAGCAACGGGTGACCCCCGTACCCCCTCAAGAGACGACCGTCGACGGCGACGGCCGCCGGGCGGCTACCGAAGCCTGGGCCTTCGTTCGCCTGCGGCGTCCACCGAAGGAAACCGTCCTTACGACACAGGGGTCGCTGTGGCAGTCACGCCGTTCTCCGCTTCTCTCGAATCCCTCGATCTCGATCCGGTGTTCGCCATGCACCGCGGGGGAAAGCTCGAGGTCCGCTCGACCGTCCCGGTGCGCGACGCCGGTGACCTGTCGCTGGCCTACACCCCGGGCGTCGCCCGGGTGTGCACCGCCATCGCCGAGCAGCCGGACCTCGCCAACGACTACACCTGGGCCGGCGGCGTGGTGGCCGTGGTCTCCGACGGCACCGCCGTCCTCGGCCTCGGCGACATCGGCCCGGCGGCCGCCATGCCGGTCATGGAGGGCAAGGCCCTGCTGTTCAAGCAGTTCGCCGAGGTCGACGCGGTGCCGATCTGCCTGGACTGCACCGACGTCGACGCCCTGGTCGAGACGGTCGCCCGGCTCGCCCCGTCCTTCGGCGGCATCAACCTGGAGGACATCAGCGCCCCCCGCTGCTTCGAGGTCGAGGACCGCCTGCGCGACCTGCTCGACATCCCGGTCTTCCACGACGACCAGCACGGCACCGCGATCGTCGTCACCGCCGCGCTGACCAACGCCGCCCGGCTGACCGGCCGGCCGCTCGGCGAGCTGCGCGCGGTGGTCGCCGGGGCCGGCGCCTCCGGGGTGGCCGTCACCAACATGCTGATCAACGCCGGCATCGGCGACGTCGCGGTCTCCGACTCCAAGGGCGTCATCTACCAGGGCCGCGACGGGCTGAACCCGTACAAGGAGGCGCTCGCCCGGCGGACCAACCGGGCCGGCTTCACCGGCTCCACCGAGGAGGCGCTGGCCGGCGCGGACGTCTTCGTCGGCCTGTCGGGCTCGACGCTGCCGGAGAGCGCGGTGGCCGGCATGGCCCGCGACTCGATCGTGTTCGCGCTGTCCAACCCCACCCCGGAGATCCTCCCCGACGTGGCCCGCCGGTACGCCCGGGTGGTCGCCACCGGGCGCTCCGACTTCCCCAACCAGATCAACAACGTGCTGGCCTTCCCCGGCGTCTTCCGCGGCGCGCTGGACGTCCGCGCCACCACCATCACCGAGAACATGAAGGTCGCCGCCGCCGAGGCCCTGGCCGCGGTGGTCGGGGACGACCTGTCCGCCGACTACGTGATCCCCAGCCCGTTCGACCCCCGGGTCGCCCCCGCGGTCACCGCCGCCGTCGCCGAGCAGGCCCGCCAGGACGGCGTCGCCCGCCGCTGACCCACCCGCCGCCGCCCCATCCGCCCCGGCCGGCGTCCGGCACCGCACCCGGTGCCGCGCGCCGGCCGCCGCATGCCCGGCTCAGGCCGGGTGCCGGTGGGCGAGCCGCGTCCGGACGCCCGGCGGATGCCGCGACGACGTCCGGGACAGCCGGCGCGGCAGCGACCAGATGACGCAGCCGTCCCACAGCCGCACGGCGGCCCGGCGCTCACCGGCCACGCGCTCCCGGGGGGCCAGGCACGCCGGATCCAGCCGCACCCGGGTGATCTCCGCCCACGCGCAGGTGCCATGCGGCAGCGCCGCGAACGCCGTGCTGATCCGGTCGGCCGCCCGGCACTCGTCGTCGGTCACGCCGCGCGCGCTCCACCGGCCCGGCTCCCGCCCCGTGTAGACGTCCCAGTCGTACAACCGGTCCCTGGTCATCTCCTGCCGCTCCCTGAAGGTCAAGTCCGGGAATGCCCGCGCCCTGGTAACGCAACGTGCTATAACAAAAACCCTCCGTCACCTGCCGGGCAAGGGTGTGCACGAAGGGCGTGTGTGTGCGAGGGGGGCTTGCGGCGGCCGGAGCCTGATCACGATCCACCTACTGCTCGTGAAGGAAACGCGATGCGACGCGAGCCCAACCACCACCTGCGCCTCCTCCTCGCTGAGGCCGGCTTCTCGCACAAGGGCCTGGCCCGCCGGCTGAACGACCTCGGCGCGGCCCGCGGCCTCACCGGGCTGAGGTACGACCACAGCTCGGTGCTGCGCTGGCTGGGCGGCCAGCAACCGCGCGAACCGGTGCCGGCGCTGCTCGCGGAGATCTTCGCCGCCAGGCTCGGCCGGCGGCTCGGCACGGAGGACCTCGGCATGGCGGGGGGAGCCACGCCCCTCGACCTCGGCCAACTATTCAGCCACTCGTGGCGGGAGGGCATCGAGACCGTGACAGCATTATGGAGAGCGGACATGGAACGGCGCCGGTTCCTGCTCGATTCCACCTTCGCCGTCGGCGCCGGCTCGGCGGGCGCGCTGGGCTGGCTGACCGCGCCGCCGGCCGCCGCGCCGAGCGCCACCGGACCGCGCCGGGTCGGCGCCGCCGACGTCACCGCCATCCGCGAGGTCACCCGCTCGTTCGGCGACCTCGACAACCGCTTCGGCGGCGGCCGGGTGCGGTCGGCGGTGGTGAAGTACCTCGATTCGACGGTCACCCCGCTGCTCAAGGACGGCCACTACGACGAGGCCACCGGGCGCGACCTGGCCGCGGCCGCCGCCGAGGCCACCCGGGTGGCCGGCTGGATGGCCTACGACCTGGAGCAGCACGGGCTGGCGCAGCGCTACCTGCTGCAGGCGCTCAGCCTGGCGCGCGGCGCGGGCGACCAGGGCCTCGGCGGCGAGATCCTCGCCGGGCTGGCACACCAGGCCATCTACGTCGGCCGGCCGCGGCACGGCCTCGACCTGGCCCGCGCGGTGCAGGTCGCGGCCCGCGAGGTGGACGTCCCGGCGCTGCTGGCCGAGTCGCACGTGTTGCAGGCGCACGCGCACGCCGCGCTCGGCGACGGCACCGCCTGCGCGGCAGCGCTGCACCAGGCCGATCTCGCCTTCGACCGGCGCCGGCCGGGGGAGGAGCCGGAGTGGATCCGCTACTTCGACGAGGCCTACCTGGCCGCCAAGTACGCGCACTGCTTCCGCGACCTCGGTGACGGTCCTCGGGCGGTCCGCTACGCGCACAAGTCGCTGCGGATGGACGGCCGGTACGTCCGCGGGCGGATGTTCAACCTGTCGCTGCTCGCCTCGGGACACGTGCTGTGCGGGGAGGTCGAACCGGCCTGCACGGCCGGCGGCGCGGCGCTCGACCTGGCCGCCGGCCTGCAGTCGGTGCGCACCCGCTCCTACGTCGCCGACCTGCGCCGCCGGCTGGCGCCGCTGCGCGACCACGCCGAGGTGGCCGCGCTGGTCCGCCGGGCCGACGAGCTGGCCCCGGCCGCCTGACCGGCCCAGCAAGGGACGATCCAGCCGAGTGATCCGGCCCCGTCCGCACCGGCGGCCGCCAGCAGGGCATTGATCAGGGCGGGCGGCGAGGCCGGCCCGGGTGTCCGGAAACGGGAAGGGCCCGGCCGAAGCCGGGCCCCCGTCACGCCGTCACGCCCTGCGGCGTGGGGCGATCACCTGCCGATCTTGCCGGACCACGCGTTGGCGGCCTGCTTGTAGATCGAGTAGGTCTCGCTGTCGAAGTACGGCGAGGTGGCGAAGTCGTACCGGTCGTTGCCGTCCCGGTCGCCCACCAGGCTGGTCACACCGTTGATGTAACCGAGCCGCTTGCTGCTGCTGTACTGCGCGATCCACGGGCCGCCGGAGGCGCCCGGGGTCATGCTGCACTTGATCGCGATCTGCTCTTCGGCCTTGAAGTCGGCGACCGCGGCCGCCGCGTAGGTCTTGCCGTAGCAGAGCTTCGGCGTCTGGCCGGTGAAGGGCTTGTCGCCGTCGGGGTGCGGCGCCGCCGGGTAGCCGAACGCGTGGACCGACTGGCCGATGCGCTGGTTCCAGGCGAAGCCCTGGCCGCCGACGTTGTCGCCGAGCCGGCCGGTGTCCTTCCAGCTGCCCGGCATGATGCCGTCGTATACGGTGACGAACGCGTAGTCGCGGTCGAAGTCCTCGAAGTTGGCGAAGTCGAAGTGCGTGTACGCGGTCTTGCCGACGTAGATGCCGTACGGCGTCTTGCCCTGGTAGTAGGAGGGGATGAAGACCCACCGGTCCAGGGTGTCCCGGTTGGAGTCGGTGTCGTAGACGCAGTGGCCCGCAGTGGCGACCAGGTTGCGGTACTTCGACTGGATCGACGACGCCGAGCAGAAGTAGTGCTTGCCGCCCAGCCGGAAGAACACCTTGCCGAGGGTGCGCGGCAGGTTGACGTTCCGCGCCCGGGTCGGGGTGATCTTCTCCTGGCCGATCGGCGCGACCTGGCCGGACTTGCCGTCCGGCTCAGCGTCGCCACCGCCCAGCTTGATCTTGCTGCGGGTGGCGGCGTCCTCGCCGTACCGGGTGGCGGCCTTCAGCGCCTTGCCGTTCGACGCGGCCCAGTACTTGACGGTGCTCTGCGCGGCCGCCTTGGAGGTCGCCATGCCGTCGGCGGCCGGCGCCGCGGCGGTGGCGGAGGTGGTGAGGGACGCGGCGATCATGCCACTGGCGGCGATGGCGCCACCGAGGGGGAGCACGATGCGCGTGACTCGGGTGTTCAATGAGACTCCTTGTTCTGCCGCAGGAGGATCCCTCCTGCCTCACTGGCCGCAAAAAGGGCAGTGAGTAACCTATCGACCTGATCGTGAGCTACGGGCGGGTATTGCCGGTGGCGTATCGGCCGCCGGGCCCCGCCCGGGCGTCCGGAGGGCGCCCACATCTCGGGTCACCATCCGGCGCCGCACTGGTGGAATCGGTCCAAACCGCTTGGTGTCGATGCGATCGGCCGAGTCTTCAGGTAGTGCGGTGTGACGCATGTCACGTCCAGGTGGATCGGGCCCTGCAAAGCACAGGACCCGGTCCAGACGGACCGGGTCCT
>NZ_BOOU01000103.1 GCF_016863395.1 Sphaerisporangium rufum
CACCCTGTCGTCGTTCTCCTCGGAGGTGACCCGGGTGGCCCGCGAGGTCGGCAGCGAGGGCCGGCTCGGCGGCCAGGCCCGGGTCGAGGGCGTGCACGGCACCTGGAAGCGGCTGACCACCAACGTCAACGAGCTGGCCCGCAACCTCACCAACCAGGTGCGCGCCATCGCCGAGGTCACCTCCGCGGTGGCCCAGGGCGACATGTCGCGGCAGATCACCGTCGTCACCCACGGCGAGGTGACCGACCTGAAGGACAACATCAACCAGATGGTGTCCAACCTGCGGGAGACCACCCGGGCCAAGGACTGGCTGGAGTCCAACCTCACCCGGCTGGCCGGGCTGATGCAGGGCCACCGCGACCTGGTGGAGGTCGCCGACCTGATCCTGCGCGAGCTGACCCCACTGGTGAACGCCCAGCACGGCGCCTTCTTCCTCGCCCACCCCGAGGACGGCGACGGGTCGCAGGACCCGCGGCTGGCGTTCATCGCCGGCTACGGGCTGCAGGGCGCCGGTGGGGAGAGTGCCGCCGAGACCGCCCAGGTGCACGCGCAGGGCCTGGCCTGCCAGGCGGCCCAGGAGCGCCGGCGGATCCTGGTGGACAACGCCCCGCCCGACTACATCGTGATCGGCTCGGGGCTGGGCGCCGCCGCGCCGGTGAGCATCGTGATCATCCCGATCCTGTTCGAGGACAAGCTGCTCGGCATCATCGAGCTGGCCTCGTTCTCCCGGTTCTCCGACGTGCACCTGGCCTTCTTCGACCAGTTCGTCAACACCATCGGCGTGGCGATCAACACCATCATCGCCAACGCCCGCACCGAGGTGCTGCTGAACGAGTCGCAGCGGCTGGCCACCCAGCTGCAGGAACGCTCCGACGAGCTGCAGCGCCAGCAGGGCGAGCTGCAGCGCTCGAACGCCAAGCTGGCGGAGAAGGCCGCGCTGCTCGCCTCCTCCTCGCAGTATAAGTCGGAGTTCCTGGCCAACATGTCGCACGAGCTGCGCACCCCGCTCAGCTCCATGCTGATCTACGCGCGGCTGCTGGCCGACAACACCGACGGCCGGCTGACCCGCGAGGAGGTCGACTTCGCCGCGGCCATCCACCGCTCCGGCTCCGACCTGCTGCAGCTGATCAACGACATCCTGGACCTGTCCAAGGTCGAGGCGGGCCGGCTGGACATCCGGCCGCGGAAGCTGTCCATGGCCAAGCTGCTGGAGTACGTCAACGCCACCTTCCGGCCGATCGCCGTGGACAACGGGCTGGAGTTCGAGGTGGACGTCGCCGCCGACGCGCCGCCCGAGCTGTACTCCGACGAGCAGCGGCTGCAGCAGATCCTGCGCAACCTGCTGTCCAACGCGATCAAGTTCACCGCCGAGGGCCGGGTCCGGCTGCGGGTCACCCGCGCGGAGGGCGTGCCGGCGCCGGCCGGCCAGGACGGCCCCGGCGACCGGCACGCCGGCCAGGGCATGGTGGCCTTCAGCGTGGACGACACCGGCATCGGGATCCCGCAGGACAAGCTCGCGGTGATCTTCGAGGCGTTCGAGCAGGCGCACGGGGTGGCCAGCCACCAGTACGGCGGCACCGGCCTCGGCCTGTCCATCAGCCGCGAGCTGGCCGCGCTGCTCGGCGGGCGGATCACCGTGCGCAGCGAGCCGGGGCAGGGCAGCACCTTCACCCTGTACATCCCGGTCGTGCACCCCGGCCGGCTGCCGGCCGGCGAGGCGGGGAGGGACGCGCCGGGGGCGGACGGCACGGTCACCCTGGACGCCGCCGAGGACGTGATGGAGTGGACGACCGAGCGCGACCAGGCCGAGCACCCGGGCACGACCCGGCTGGAGACCTGGAGCGCCGAGCGGGTGGCGCAGCTGCTCCCCGGCAAGGTGCTGATCGTGGACGACGACATCCGCATGGTCATCGCGCTGACCAAGCTGCTCGGCCGGGTCGGCATGCCGGTCGTCTACGCCCTCAACGGGCAGGACGGCGTGGAGACGCTGGAACGCAACCCCGACGTCTCGCTGGTGCTGATGGACATCATGATGCCGGTGATGGACGGCTACGACGCCATCCGGACGATCCGCCGGATGCCGCGCTACGCCGAGCTGCCGATCGTGGTGCTGAGCGCCAAGGCCATCCCGGGCGAGCGGGAGAAGGTGCTGGAGAGCGGGGCGGACGCCTACCTGCAGAAGCCGGTCGTCGACGTGGACGTGCTGCTGGAGATCGCCTGCGAGCTCATCGACCGCCGGGACCGGCCGGCCGGCGACCCGCCGGCCTGACCGGCGGG
>NZ_BOOU01000104.1 GCF_016863395.1 Sphaerisporangium rufum
GCACGGGCCGGTGACGCCCGGCCCACGCGGAGAACTCTAGCGAATCCCGGCCGACTCCCCAAACCGGCGGCCGCCTCATCGCCGGCCCGGTGCCGCGGTGCCAGGGGTCGCCGGTGCCGGTGCGGCCCGGTGCGCCGCGCACCGGAGTTTCACCGGCCGGGGCCGGACGGGCCGCGGAGATGTTCCCCGGTAAGGGGCTAACATCCAATACGCACGTTACCTGAGCGGGAGAGTGGCACTATGCGCGGCAACGAGGTCGTCAAGGTCGGACCCGGGCCGCTGGGCTTCGACGACGTGGTCGGGGTCGCCCGGCACGGCGCCGCCGTCCGGCTGACCGAGGAGTCGCTGGCGGCCATGGAACGCGCGCGCACCCGGGTGGAGGACCTCGCCGCGAGCCCGGTCCCCGCCTACGGCGTCTCCACCGGGTTCGGCGCGCTGGCCACCCGGCACATCGACCCGGCGCTGCGCGCCCGGCTGCAGCGCTCGCTGGTCCGCTCGCACGCCGCCGGTTCCGGCCCGGAGGTGGAGACCGAGGTCGTCCGGGCGATGATGCTGCTGCGGCTGCGCACCCTGGCGAGCGGGCACACCGGCGTGCGCCCGGCCACCGCCCGGCTGCTGGCCGCCCTGCTGGACGCCGGCATCACCCCGGTGGTCCGCGAGTACGGCAGCCTGGGCTGCTCGGGCGACCTGGCGCCGCTGTCCCACGTCGCCCTGGCGCTGATGGGGGAGGGCGAGGTGCGCGACCGCGACGGCCGGGCCGGGCCCGCGGCCGAGGCGCTGGCGCGGGCCGGGCTGGCGCCGGTGGAGCTGGCCGCCAAGGAGGGCCTGGCCCTGATCAACGGCACCGACGGCATGCTCGGCATGCTGGTGCTCGCCCTGGCCGACCTGGACGTGCTGCTCAAGAGCGCCGACATCGCCGCCGCGATGAGCGTGGAGGCCCTGCTCGGCACCGACCGGGTCTTCGCCGCCGACCTGCAGGCCCTGCGCCCGCACCCGGGGCAGGCCGCCGCCGCGGCCAACCTGCGCGCCATGCTGCGCGACTCGGGCATCATGGCCTCGCACCGCGACGACTCCTGCACCCGGGTGCAGGACGCCTACTCGCTGCGCTGCGCCCCCCAGGTGGCCGGCGCGGCCCGCGACACCGCCGCGCACGCGGCGGCCGTCGCCGGCCGCGAGCTCGCCGCCGCCGTGGACAACCCGGTGGTGCTGGACGACGGCCGGGTGGAGTCCAACGGCAACTTCCACGGCGCCCCGGTGGGCTACGTCCTGGACTTCCTGGCGATCGCCGCCGCCGACGTCGCCTCGATGGCCGAGCGGCGCACCGACCGGATGCTGGACGTCGCCCGCAGCCACGGGCTGCCCGCCTTCCTCGCCGACGACCCCGGCGTCGACTCCGGGCACATGATCGCCCAGTACACCCAGGCGGCGATCGTCTCCGAGCTCAAGCGGCTGGCCGCACCGGCCAGCGTCGACTCCATCCCCAGCTCGGCCATGCAGGAGGACCACGTCTCCATGGGCTGGTCGGCCGGGCGCAAGCTGCGCCGCGCGCTGGACGGGCTCACCCGGGTGCTGGCGATCGAGATCCTCACCGCCGCCCGCGCGATCGACCTGCGCCGGCCGCTGACCCCGGCCCCGGCGACCGGCGCGGTGGTGGCCGCGCTGCGCCAGGAGGTGCCCGGCCCGGGCGCGGACCGCCACCTCGCCCCCGAGATCGAGTCGGTGGTGCGGATGGTCGCCGCCGGCACCGTCGTCGCCGCCGCCGAGTCCGTCACCGGCCCGCTGGCCTGACCCCCCTCCGGGGCCGCGCGCATGACCGGAACGGGGGAGAATGGACGGGTGTACCACGCCCATGTCGCCGGCCTGCTCGCGACCGGGCTGCGCGATGTGACCACCGACCTCGGGGCGCTGGACGGGTCCGGCTGGTGGGCCGTCGTGGTGACCTACGAGGGCAAGGTGACCTGCGCCCGCTTCGACCGGGTGCGCCCGGCGCCGCCGCCGGCGCCGTCCGGGCCGTGGCCGGCCCGGCTGTCGTGGACGAGCTCGCTGGACCGGGCAGGGTACGAGGCCGGCGTGCGCCGCATCCGCGCCGAGATCGAGCGGGGCGAGGTCTACCAGGCCAACCTGTGCCGGGTGCTGACCGCGACGCTGCCGCCGGACGCCGACCCCCGGGTGCTGGCCGCCCGGCTGGCCCGCGGCAACCCCGCGCCGTACGCCGCCACGGTGGCGGTGCCCGGCCGCACCGTGGTCTCGGCCTCGCCGGAGCTGTACCTGTCGCGGGACGGCGACCTGCTCACCTCCCGGCCGATCAAGGGCACCGCGGCGACGCCGGCCGGCCTGCTCGACAAGGACCACGCCGAGAACGTCATGATCGTCGACCTGGTGCGCAACGACCTGGGCCGGATCGCCGAGGTCGGCTCGGTCCACGTCCCCGCGCTGTGCGAGGTGGAGGAGCATCCCGGCCTGGTGCACCTGGTGTCCACCGTGCGGGCCGGCCTGGCCCCCGGCCACGGCTGGCCGGAGATCTTCGCCGCGACGTTCCCGCCCGGCTCGGTGACCGGCGCCCCCAAGTCCACCGCCCTGCGAATCATCGATGAGCTCGAACCCGAGCCGCGGGGGCCGTACTGTGGGGCGGTGGGCTGGGTCGACGCCGACCGGCGGGCGGCCGCGCTGGCCGTGGGCATCCGCACCTTCTGGATCGAGCACGACCTCATCCGCTTCGGCACCGGCGCCGGCATCACCTGGGGCTCGGACCCGGCGCGCGAATGGGCGGAGACCGAACTGAAGGCGGCCCGGCTGGTCGGGCTGGCCTCCGGCCGGGCCTGACCCAGGCCCCCCCGGATCACCTCGGCAGAATGGAGATCAGCAGATGAACGTACCGGTGTGGGTGAACGGCGAACTGCTCGACCCGGCGCGCCCAGCCGTGTCGGTGTTCGACCACGGACTGATGGTCGGCGACGGCGTGTTCGAGACGATCAAGTGCATGAACGGCGAGGCGTTCGCCATCACCCGGCACCTGGACCGGCTGCGGCTGTCGGCCGAGCGCCTCGGCCTGCCCGAGCCGGACCTGGCCGCGATCGCCGGCGGGGTGCGCGCCTGCCTGGCCGAGGCGCCGCCCTGGCCGCTCGGCCGCGTCCGGATCACCTACACCAGCGGCCGTGGCCCGCTCGGCTCCGACCGCGGCGACCAGGGCACCACCTCGGTGGTGATCGTCGGCGCGCAGGCGCCGTTCCCGGAGACCGCCACGGTCACCGTGGTGCCGTGGCCGCGCAACGAGCGCGGCGCGCTGGCCGGCGTGAAGAGCATCTCCTACGCCGACAACGCCAAGGCGCTGGCCTACGCCAAGCAGCGCGGCGGGCAGGAGGCCGTCTTCGAGAACCTGGCCGGGAACCTGTGCGAGGGCACCGGCAGCAACGTCTTCATCGTCCGGGACGGCACCCTGATCACCCCCACCCTGGCGTCGGGCTGCCTGGCCGGGGTGACCCGCGCCCTGGTGCTGGAGTGGTACGGCGGCGAGGAGGCCGACGTGCCGATCTCCGCCCTGTACGAGGCGGACGAGGCCTTCCTCACCTCCACCACCCGCGACGTCCAGCCGATCCGGCTGGTGGACGAGACCGCCCTGCCGGTCGCGCCCGGCCCGGTGACGGCCAAGGTGATGCGGGTGTTCGCCGAGCGCGGCGCCGCCGACCTCGACCCCTGATCACTCCGGATAGGCCACCTGGGTCTGGGCGTTCAGCTCCTTGAGCCGCACCGACTTGGCCGGGTCGGTGCGGGGGTCGTCCACGGCGATCACGTCCAGGCCCCGGGTGATGTCACTGGAGTAGATGTAGCCGTTGTAGTAGTACGCCGACCATGATCCGCCGAGCGTCGGCTGCTCGCCGGCGCCGCCGATCGGGCCGCGGTCGACGTAGGCGATCTCCTGCGGGCGGTCGGGGTCGGTCAGGTCGATGACCGAGACGCCGCCCTGGTACCACCCCTGCACCATGATGGTCTTGCCGGGCACCGGCAGCAGCGAGCCGTTGTGCGAGACGCAGTTCTCCGTCGCGGTCTGGTGCCGGGGGATCTTGAAGTAGGCCCGCCGCTTCAGCGTGCGGTCCCCGCCGATGTCGTAGATCGCGTCGGCGCCGCGGTCCGGCCCGGTCTTGGCGTCGCAGGTGGCCGAGGCGCCGCCGCCCAGCTCGTCGGTGAAGATGACCCGCTTGCCGTCGTTGCTGAAGGTCGCCGAGTGCCAGATGGAGAAGTTCTCGGTGTCGGTCACCTGCCGCAGCACCTTGGGCCGCTCCCGGTCGGAGATGTCCATCAGGATGCCGTTGCCCAGGCACCCGCCGGCCGCCAGGTCCTTCTCCGGGTAGGCGGTGATGTCGTGGCACCCGCTGGTCGAAGCGGGGCCCGAGTCGTCGGCGCCGTCGGAGAACAGCACCGGCTCGGCGACGATGGCCGCCTTGGCCGGGTCCTGCACCGGCACCTTCACGATCGAGATCGAGTCGTGCGGCGGGCGGCAGTTGCGCGAGTCCTCGTCCGGGCCGAAGGCGGAGACGTACACGTACAGCGTGCCGGGATCCTTGGCCGGCACCAGCGTGTGGGTGTGCGACCCGCACGGCGTCTCCAGGGCCTTGACGTAGCGGGGGTGGGCCCGGTCGGAGATGTCGAAGATCCGGATGCCCTCCCAGCCGGACAGCTCGTCACCGCGCCGGCTGTCGCAGGTCGGCCCGTCCCGCGGCTCGTCGATGGACAGGAACAGCAGGTTCCCGCTGACCGAGATGTCGTTCTGGCCGCCGGGGCAGACCACCCGGGTCACCACCTTGGGCCGGGCCGGGTCGCGGATGTCGGCCACCGTGAAGCCCTCGTAGTTGCCGACGTAGGCGAAGTCGCCCTGGAAGGCCAGGTCGGTGCCCCACGCCTCCTCGCCGTCGAACGGCGCCGACAGCGGCAGGTTGGCGACCAGGCGGGCGTTGGCGCTGTGCTGGACGTCGCCTGAGGAGGTGGCGGCCGGCCGGTCGCCGTCCGCGCCGTGGGTCGCGCCGCCCCGCGGGGGATCGGTGGCGCACCCGCCGAGGAGAAGCGCCGTGCCCGCGACCGCCGTGACCGCCCCGACCCGCCACGTGCCCACCCTGACCCCCGATGCTCCACCGAATGCGGCAATTTGCCGCAGTATGGAAGCTATGTCGATCGGGGGGCGCGCGGGCGCGGTTTGCGTAACGGTTCTGCTGGCATCCGCCGTGGCGGGCTGCTCGGCGGCCGCCCCGCCGCCACCTGAACCGGCGGCGCCGGTGATCATCCCGGGCGCACCGGGCGAGGCCGGCCGGACCGCGGCGCCGGGGGAGCGTCTCGGCCGGTCACCCGCCGGGCCGTCGGCGGCCGACGTCCGCTTCGCCGAGCGGATGATCCCCCACCACCGGCAGGCGCTGGAGATGGCCGGCCTGGCCGCCGGGCGCGGCGCGGGGGCCGGCGTGCAGGCGATCTGCCGGCGCATCATGGCCGCCCAGCGGCCCGAGGTCGACCTGATGACGCGGTGGCTGCGCGCACTGGGCCGGGAGGCGCCGGCCGGGCACCAGGGGCACGGCGCCGGGGCGGACGGGGCCGGCGCGGACGGCGCGGCGGGGGACGGCTACGGGATGGCGAGCCCGGCGGAGATGGCCCGGCTGCGGGCGGCCCGCGGGGCGGCGTTCGACGCCCTGCTGCTCGACCTGATGATCAGGCATCACCAGGGAGCGGTGCGGATGGCGGCGGAGGAGCTGGCCGGCGGCACCGACCAGACGCTGCGCACGATGGCCCGGGACGTCGCCTCCGGGCAGCGGGTGGAGGTGGACCGGATGCGGCGGCTACGCGGCTGAGGGCTGGTTCAGGAGCTCCACAGCATGTTCGACAGCTCCTCGTCCAGGTCCATGAAGTCGGTCTCCCGGCCGGCGGAGACCAGTTCGTAGGTGCGGTGCAGGAACTCGGTCAGCGGGGGCAGCGGCACCTCGAACAGCGCCTGGCCGAAGGGGGAGGTGAGGCTGATGTTCAACGTGCGCTCGCCGTCGCTGCGGGCCGGCCACACCTGGACGTCTCCGTCGCCCACCCGGCGGACGATGCCGACGGTGAGCAGCTCGCGGGCGAAGATCCACTCGACCGGTTCGTCGTTCCCCACGTGGAAGGCCATCCGGATGGCGTACGGGTCCTCGGCCGTGTAGCTCAGGCCGGCCAGCAGGGGGACGGTGGTACGGTCGGGGACCACAAGTCGAAGGCCCAGCTCGGCAGAGACGGTGGCGTTCATCGTCAGCCAAACCTTTCGTCGGTGGGTCCCCTGCGCGGGGCTTTGGGTTCGGTGCTCTGAAGGACTTCGCGCGGAGCTGTGTCTGCGGAACGAAGAGACCTGGAGGAGAGATTCCGCTCCCGGGCCCTTCTGTAACGCATATCACAGCGCGACATTTGTGTCGCTACCTGGTCAAACATCGCTTAGCGGTGCGTGTTTGCAAGGGTTTTGCGTGTCGTTCCTGCCGTCCTACGGGGCATCTACGGGTGTCTCGGGTAAAGATCGTAAGTGGTGCGATTCGGATGAGTATGGGGCATGACGATGCTATGACAACAGGGCGCCACGCCGCCGGACTCCGGCGAACCTTTCGTGATCGGGTTGCCGCCGCCGCTTCGCCATCACCCCCAGGAGTGAGGTATGGTTTTCCCCGTCGGACCCGCTCGGCGAGCGGATCCCGGCACCGAGCGGGCGATTAGCTCAGCGGGAGAGCGCTTCGTTCACACCGAAGAGGTCACTGGTTCGATCCCAGTATCGCCCACCCCGCTCGACGGCCGCTTCCGGACCCCCGGAAGCGGCCTTTTCGATCTTCTGCGTGACCGACCGCTTGACCGGCGGCGCACGGCGAGGCCGGAGCCGGGTGCCGGCGCCCCGGGCTCCCGGCCGCCGGGTGCGACCGGATCCGCCGCCTCGTACAGTGCGGCCATGACATCGCACCGGTTCGTTCTCGCGGCCGACGGTCCGTTCGACTTCGGCGCCACGCTGCGCTTCGTCCAGGCCTGGCCGGCCACCGGTGATCTGCCCGCCGACGGGCGGGCGCTGCGTTTCGCCTACTGCGCGGAGTCGGACTGGCTGCCGATCGGGGTGACCGTCACGGCCGCGCCGGGCGGAGTGGCGGTCACCACGACCCGGCCGGCCGGGCCGGCCATCCGCGCCGAGGTGGCGCGCATCCTGTCCCTCGACGTGCCCGGGGCCGGCTTCGCCCGCGCCGGCGCGGCCGATCCGGTGCTCGGCGACCTGCAGCGGCGCGTCCCGGGCCTGCGGCCGGTGTGCTTCTGGACGCCGTGGGAGGCGGCGTGCTGGGCGTTGATGGTGCAGCGGTCGTCGATGGTGATCGCCGCTCGCCTGAAGCGGCGGATCGCCGAGCGGTACGGCGCGAAGGTCGAGTTGGACGGGCAGGTTCACCCGGCCTTCCCGCCGCCGGTGACGCTGCTGGACGCGGGCGGCCTCGGCCTGCCGGCGCAGAAGGAGGAGTGGCTGCGCGGGCTGGCGCGGGCCGCGCTGGACGGCGTGCTCACCGCCGAGCACCTGCGGGCGCTCGACCCCGACCAGGCCCTGGCCGAGCTGCGCGCCCTGCCCGGGCTCGGGCCGTTCTCCGCCGGCCTGGTGCTGATCCGCGGCGCGGGCGCGCCCGACGCGTTCCCCGGCGACGAGCCGCGGCTGTTCGCCACGTTGCGCGAGGCGTACGGCCTGCCGCAGGACGCCCCGCCGGCCGCCTACCGGAGGCTGGCCGAGGCGTGGCGCCCCTACCGCTCCTGGGCCTCCTTCCTGTTCCGGGCCACCGCCTACGGCCTGATGGACGATCGGACCGAGGTCTCACCAGGCCGGTGAACGTCTTCAGGGAGGGGCCCTGCCGCCCCGCCGGACCGATGGCCGGTCAGTCGTGAACGGGCTTGCGCCGCTCCCAGCGCTCCAGCATCAACAGGATCTCGTCGTGGCAGAAGGCGAAGAAGTCGCGCATCTCCGCCATGGTGTGCCCGGGACGGCTGCCGGGGCCGCCGACCGCGGCGATGCCCTCCTCGACGGTGTCGGCGATGAGCTGTAGCCGGTTCATCTTGCTCATCGTCGCCTCCCACCAGCTCTGGCCGCTCAGGAGGTACAGGTCACGCCGGGAGCCGGGGACCGGCTCCCGGCGGAGCAGGTCCATGTCCACCAGGTAGCGCACGGCGCCCGAGATGGCACCGGAGCTGGCACCCAGCCGTTCGGCGAGGTCGGCCGCGCTGAGCGCGTCCTCCTCGGCGGTCATCACGGTGAGCAGCACGCGGGCCGCCATCGGCGGGACGCCCATGGCGGCCAGCATCCGGCCCATCCGCTCCACGAACCGGCGTACCGCCTCCTCGTCGCGCATCCCTCTCCCCTCCGGCCCTCTCCGGCATTCTCCGGTGCCCAGGATCGGTATCGGTAATTTCATTTTTCTCTGAAGCTTCTGTACATTCTAAACCATGAGCGATGTCATCTCGGCGTCCGGCGTCACCAAGCGATTCGGCCGGACCCGCGCGCTGGACGGCCTGGACCTGCGGGTCCAGGCCGGCGAGGTGCACGGCTTCCTCGGCCCGAACGGCGCCGGCAAGTCGACCATGATCCGCGTGCTGCTCGGCCTGCTGCGGGCCGACTCGGGCACGGTCCGCCTGCTGGGCGGCGATCCCTGGCAGGACGCCGTCGAGCTCCATCGCCGCCTGGCCTACGTGCCCGGCGACGTCACCCTGTGGCCCGGCCTGTCCGGCGGCGAGGTCATCGACCTGCTCGGGCGGCTGCGCGGCGGCCTGGACCAGGCTCGTAAGAAGGAGCTGATCGAGCGGTTCGACCTCGACCCGCGCAAGAAGGGGCGGGCCTACTCCAAGGGCAACCGGCAGAAGGTCGCCCTGGTCGCCGCGCTCGCCTCCGACGTGGAACTGCTGCTGCTCGACGAGCCGACCTCCGGGCTCGACCCGCTGATGGAGGCGGTGTTCACCGACTGCGTCGCCGAGGCACGGGAGCGGGGCCGCACGGTGCTGCTGTCCAGCCACATCCTCGCCGAGGTCGAGAAGCTGTGCGACCGGGTGAGCATCGTCCGTGCCGGCCGTACCGTCGAGACCGGCACGCTGGCCGAGCTGCGACACCTGACCCGCACGTCGATCACCGCCGAACTGGCCGCGCCGCCCGGCGGGCTGCGCGACGCGCCCGGCGTGCACGGCCTGCGCGCCGACGGCGACCGGGTGACCTTCGAGGTCGACGACGACCGGCTGGGCGACGCCCTGTCGCGGCTCGCGGCCTGCGGCGTGCGCTCGCTCACCAGCCGGCCGCCGACCCTGGAGGAGCTGTTCCTGCGCCACTATCGCGACCAGGGCGCCGGCCCGGCGAACCCGGATGCCCGCCCGGCGGGCGGCGGCATCCGGCCGGTGGACAGGGAAGCCCGGACCGCGAGCGGGGACGCCCGATGACCGGCACCGGCTCGCTGGTCCGGCTCGCGCTGCGCCGGGACCGGCTCGTCCTGCCGCTGTGGGTGCTGGTGACGGCGATGCTGCCGATCGTCCAGACCACCGGCATCGCCGAGCTCTACCCCACCGAGCAGGGGTTGCGGCGATTCGCGGCCTCCTTCGGCGCCAACCCGGCGATGGAGGCGCTCCTGGGCCCGATCCAGCACTGGAACGCCGCCGCGATGGGCGTGTGGCGGGCCGCGTTCATCCCCGTGGTGCTGGCCCTGGCGAGCCTGCTCACCGTGATCAGGCACACCCGGGTGGAGGAGGAGACCGGCCGCCGCGAGCTGCTCGGCTCGGCCGTGGTCGGCCGGAACGCCGGGCTCACCGCGGCCCTGACCGTGACCGTGGCGGCGAACCTGGCGGTAGGGCTGATCATCGTGGCCACGTTCGCCGGGCGGGGGTACGCCCTGGCCGGCGCGCTGGCCACCGGCCTGGGCTACGCCGTGGTGGGCACGGTGTTCGCCGCCGTCGGCGCGGTAGCCGCGCAGCTCACCGAGAGCGCGAGCGGGGCCAGGGCGATCGCGGCCTCGGTGCTCGGCGGCACCTACCTGCTCCGGATGGCGGGCGACTCGACCGGGGCCGCGTGGCTGTCCTGGCTGTCGCCGATCGCCTGGGCGCAGCAGATGCGTCCCTTCGCCGGCGAGGTCTGGTGGCCGGCGCTCCTGGCGGCCGTGGCGGCCGCGGCGCTGTCAGGTGTCGCCTACGCCCTGACCGGGCGCAGAGACGTCGCGGCCGGTGTGCTGCCGCCGGGCCTCGGACCGGCGCAGGCCGCCCCTGGCTTCGGGTCGCTGTGGGCGCTGGCCTGGCGGCTGCACCGGGGGACGCTGCTCGGCTGGAGCGCGGGCCTGGCCGTGTTCGGCGCGGTGGTCGGCGGGGCGGCGCAGGACGCCGCCGGCGCGATGGCCGGGAACGCGCAGCTGAGGGAGATGATGGCCCGGCTGGGCGGCGAGTCGAACATCTCGGACTCCTTCCTCGCGACGGTGGTGGGCGTCTTCGGTATCGCGGTGTCGGGGTACGCCGTGCAGGCGGCGCTGCGGGCGCGTGGCGAGGAGACGCTCGGCCGTGCCGAGCCGCTGCTGAGCGGTGCGGTGAGCAGGACCCGCTGGATGGCGAGCCACCTGGTGTTCGCGCTGCTCGGCCCGGTGGTGGTGCTCGCGGTACTGGGGCTGGCGATCGGGGCCGCCTACGGAGCGGGCAGCGGCGACCTGGCCGGGCAGCTGCCGCGGGTGACGGGTGCGGCGCTGGCCCAGCTCCCGGCGGTGTGGTCACTGGCCGCGCTGGCGGCGGCGCTGTTCGGCCTGCTGCCGCGGCTGGCCGGGCTGACGTGGGCGGCACTGGCGATGTTCCTGTTGCTCGGCCAGGTCGGCGCGCTGTTGGGCCTGCCGGCCGCCGCGCTGGACCTCTCGCCGTTCAGCCACCTGCTCAAGCTGCCCGGCGGGGAGGTGACGGCGACGCCGCTGCTCGTGCTGACCGCGATCGCCGCCGCGCTCCTGGCCATCGGCCTGCACGGTTTCCGCCGCCGCGACACCGGCTGAGACCCGGGCGGGGCCTGCCTGGCGGATCGGCACGGTTCACGGCGCGTCCGGCGGCCCGGTACGCCGCCGGTAAGCCTGGATCAGCGCGCCCAGCACGGCCAGGCCCGCGGCCATGGCGACGCCATGCTCGACCACAGCCACCCAGCGGAGCTCGACCGGCCGGTACATCCCCGCTACCAGCCACGCCAGCTTCCATGATCCCCAGCCGAACAGTGATCCGGAGGTCACGAATCCGACGACCATGGGCGGCCACACCGGCCTCCGCCCGCCGCCCCGCGGGCCGAGCGCCCACAGGCTCCAGCCGGCACCAGCCGCGCACAGCGCGCTGTCGGCCATCAGCAGCCGGCTCTGGACGTCCCCCGCGGCGACCAGGCCGAGGGTCCCGCCCGAGGCCCAGGAGAGCCAGACCGCGAAGAGCAGTAGGAGCGGCGGCAGCGCCCACCGCAGCCGGCCGTCCGCGCGTGCCCCGCCCACCGGGCCGGTGAAGGCGCGGGGCCACCGTTCGCGCAGGAAGAGCGGGAGCCCGACCAGGAGCGCGACAGCCATGCCGGCGAACCCCGCGCCGATGAGCGCGGTCTCCCAGGCCGGCGTGGTGGCCGCTGGCTCGGGCGCGCTCGGCGCCACCAGGCCGGCGGCGATCATGTAGGGGATCATGGACACCAGCAGGCCGCCGGCGATCCAGGCGATGGGCAGCACCAACCGGTCCGGCAGCCTGGCGCCCCACGGCTGCGCCAGCGCCAGGCCCAGGGCGACCCCGGTCAGCGCCATGACCACCGTGACCGCGTTGAGCAGCACCTTGTCGGCCGTGCCTTGCGATATCTCCAGGGCGATCCAGACCAGCTTGACCGCCAGGTAGAGGGACATCGCCGCGGCCGCGCCGAATCCGGCGGCGCGGCGCAGCGGCGACAGCTTACGGATGTGTACATGCATGGCAGGAGCCTGGTGGCAGGGGCCTTGCCCGGCCACTCCCGTGAGAGGGAGGCCCTCCCCCTCGCGGGGGAGGCCGGACAGGGCGAGCCGGTGGCCGGACCGGGTAACTGGCGGCCGGCCGCAGCTCATGCACGTCCGCCGCCGCGAAACCGGTGGACGGCTCATAGGAGGGCTTTGCCCGGCCGGCCCTCTCCCCGAGGCGGCCTGACCTACGCTGTCGGCATGAGCCGGACCGTCTCCCTGACCGCGACCGTAACGCCCGACGAAGAGGGCTTCCACGTCGCCCGTTGCGTTCAGGTGGAGGTCGCCGGTCAGGGGCGGACGGTCGACGAAGCCCTGGCCGATCTCCGCGAGGCCCTTGAGTTGTACTTCGAGGACCAGTCTCTTCCGCGGGGTGTTTGGTAGTCCTACCTGCGGGTATGCCGCGCCATCCTGATCAAGACGGTTCTGGAGGAGCGCGCGGAATGGATGCCGGCAAGCCCGCCAAGGCGGTAAAGAACATGGTGAAGAACGCCGCGGAGAAGGTGTCGGACCTGGTGGCACCGGACGTTCCCGGCTCGCCGGGAAGCGAGCCGCCGTCGCTGGAGGAGCCGACGGCGCCACGCGAGCCGCTGCCGCCGAAGAAGGAGCAGGGGGCCCCGCCGGTCGTCACCCCGACCGGGGCGGAGACCGGCGCGCCGGTCACCGCGCAGGGACAGCAGGGGGCCTATCTCACCACCGCGCAGGGGGTGCGGCTGCGCGACACCGACCACTCGCTGAAGGCGGGGGAGCGTGGCCCCACCCTGCTGCAGGACCACCACCTGCGCGAGAAGATCATGCACTTCGACCACGAGCGGATCCCCGAGCGGGTCGTGCACGCCCGGGGCGCCGCCGCGCACGGGGTGTTCGAGGCGTACGGCACCGCCGGGCAGGTGACCAGGGCCGGCTTCCTGAAGAAGGGGAAGAAGACCGACGTCTTCGTGCGGTTCTCCACCGTCCTCGGCTCGCGCGGCTCGGCCGACACCGTCCGCGACACCAGGGGCTTCGCGACGAAGTTCTACACCGAGGAGGGCAATTTCGACCTGGTCGGCAACAACATCCCGGTGTTCTTCATCCAGGACGGCATCAAGTTCCCCGACGTCATCCACGCCGGCAAGCCGCATCCGGACCGGGAGATCCCGCAGGCGCAGAGCGCGCACGACACGTTCTGGGACTTCGTCTCCCTGCACACCGAGGCCCAGCACCACACCATATGGAACATGTCCGACCGGGGGATCCCGCGTTCGTACCGGACCATGGAGGGGTTCGGCGTGCACACCTTCCGGCTGGTGAACGAGGCCGGGGAGACGGTGCTGGCCAAGTTCCACTGGAAGCCGCAGCTCGGCGTGCACTCGCTGGTCTGGGAGGAGGCGCAGCTGCTCGCCGGGCTGGACCCCGACTTCCACCGCCGCGACCTGTACGACGCGATCGAGGCCGGCGCCTTCCCCGAGTGGGAGCTCGGCATCCAGGTGTTCCCCGACACCCCGGAGGAGACCTTCGAGGGCATCGACCTGCTCGATCCGACCAAGATCGTTCCCGAGGAGCTCGCCCCGGTGCAGCCGGTCGGGAAGATGACGCTGGACCGGACGCCCACGAACTTCTTCGCCGAGGTGGAGCAGGTCGCCTTCCACGTCGGCCACCTGCCGCCGGGCATCGACGTCACCAACGACCCGCTGCTGCAGGCGCGGCTGTTCTCCTACCTCGACACCCAGATCACCCGGCTGGGCGGGCCCAACTTCGCGCAGATCCCGATCAACTGCCCGCACGTGCCGGTCAACGACATGCTCCGCGACGGCTTCCACCAGCACGCGGTGCACGCGGGGGTCGCGCCGTACCGGCCGAACTCGCTGGACGGCGGCAACCCCTTCGAGGCCGGTGACGCGGAGAACGCGTTCGTCGACGCCCCGGTCGAGGTCGCCCGGTCGCGCAAGGTGCGGGCCAACCCGGTGTCCTACGACGACCACTACAGCCAGGCCCGGCTGTTCTGGCGGAGCATGTCGCCGGTGGAGAAGGAACACATCGTCCGCGCCTACACCTTCGAGCTGGGCAAGTGCTACGAGCAGACGATCAAGGAGCGCCAGCTGCGCTGCCTGGCGAACATCGACCCGGTCCTGTGCCGGCAGGTGGCCACCGGGCTGGGCCTGCCCGCGCCCGAGCCGGACCGGCCGCTCGTCGAGCCGGAACCCAGCCCCGCGCTGTCGCAGGTGGGCAAGGAGTGGCCGGCCGCCGGTCGCATGATCGGCATCGTGGCCGACGACGGCGCGGACCTCGGCGCCCTGGCGGAGCTGCGCACGGCCGTGTTCGCGGCCGGCATGGTGCCGCTGCTGATCGCCCCGCACGGCGGCATGCTGGGCGAGCTGCCGGTGCAGCGGACCTTCGCCACCGCCCGGTCGGTGGAGTTCGACGCGCTGGTGCTGGCGGCCGCGCCCGCGCCGGCGCCGGACGCCCTGCCGGCGCGCGACGCCAAAGCCGGTGCCGGAGGCGCCGCCGCGGTGGACCCGCGGGTGTCGCTGCTGGTGGAGGAGTGCTGGCGGCACGCCAAGGCGATCGCCGGCTTCGGCGCCGGGACGGCGGTGCTGGAGCGGACCGGAGTCGCCGGCACGCCGGGCGTGGTCTCGGCCGGTTCGGCCACCGACGCGTTCGCCGAGGTGCAGCGGCTGCTGGCCGCGCACCGGGTCTGGGAGCGGTTCCCCGCCTCGGTGGCCTGAGGGGGCACCGTCGCCCGCCGCGGCCCGGCCGTCATGATGCGCCGCGAGCGGCCGGGCGAGGCGGCGGGCCCACCTGAATGATCGCCGGCCGGGCGGGAAGCCGTCCCGCCCGGCCGGCGCCCACGCGATGAACCATCGGCGCCTTGACAGCTCGCGTGCCCTCAATTCATAGTGAGCCGGTCAATCCATCGGGTGTCCTATCACTGGAGGCGTCGCGACCATTTCATGTTAGCGCTAACATAATGTCGCCTTTCCATTCCTGCCGTGGAACCGCAGGTGGAGGACGATACGGCTGCGCGTACTGTGCCGCTTTGCCGTACATACCTCTGCCTTATACCGAAGTCTCGCGGTACTCGCGGCACACCCCCATGAAAGGTTCATCGCATGATGATCGTCCGGTCCACCGCCCGGCACTGGAAGAAGGCACTGACGTCCGCCGTTGCGGCGCTCACGCTCGGCGCCGGCCTGCTGTCCGGCGTTGCCGCCCCAGCCCAGGCGGCGACCCAGCAGCCGTGTGACATCTACGCCGCGGGCGGCACGCCGTGCGTGGCCGCGCACAGCACCACCCGCGCCCTGTACGCCGCCTACACCGGCCCGCTTTACCAGGTGCGCCGCTCCTCCGACAACGCCACCCGCGACATCGGGGTGCTCGCCGCGGGCGGCATCGCCGACGCCGCGGCGCAGGACTCCTTCTGCGCCGGTGTCACCTGCCTCATCAGCGTCATCTACGACCAGAGCGGCCGGGGCAACCACCTCACCCAGGCGCCCGGCGGCGGGGCGGCCCCCAACCCCGACAACCTCGCGAACGCGGCCGCGGCCCCCATCACGGTCGGCGGCGGCAAGGCGTACGGCGTCTACGTGGCCCCGGGCACCGGCTACCGCAACAACCGGACCAACGGCATCGCCACCGGTGACCAGCCGGAAGGGATGTACGCGATCCTGGACGGCACGCACTACAACGGCGGCTGCTGCTTCGACTACGGCAACGCCGAGACCAACAACCTGGACAACGGCAACGGTCACATGGAGACCATCTACTTCGGCAGCAACAACTGGTGGGGGTACGGCGCGGGCAGTGGCCCGTGGATCATGGCGGATCTGGAGAACGGCCTGTTCTCCGGGGTGAACCAGAAGTACAACGCCAACGACCCCAGCATCAGCCACCGGTTCCTCACCGCCATCGTCAAGGGCGAGCCGAACCACTGGGCGATCCGCGGCGGCAACGCGCAGTCCGGCAGCCTGTCCACCTTCTATGACGGCGTCCGGCCCAACGTGGCGGGCTACAACCCGATGAAGAAGGAGGGGGCCATCATCCTGGGCATCGGCGGCGACAACAGCAACGGCGCCCGCGGCACCTTCTACGAAGGGGCGATGACCTCGGGCTACCCGACGGCGGCCACCGAGGACGCGGTACAGGCCAACGTCACCGCGGCCGGCTACGCGACGGCCCCCGGCGGCGGCCTGCAGAACGTGCAGATCGTGGGCGGCGGCTCCAACCGGTGCCTCGACGTCAACGCCTCCACCACGGTCAACGGCACTCAGTTGCAGCTGTGGGACTGCAACGGCGGCAACAACCAGCGCTGGACCTACACCTCCGCCAAGCAGCTGACGGTGTACGGGAACAAGTGCCTGGACACCTCGGGCGGCGGCACCGGCAACGGGACCGCGGTGGTCATCTGGGACTGCACCGGCCAGGCCGGCCAGCAGTGGAACGTCAACTCCAACGGCACGATCACCAACGTGCGGTCGGGCCTGTGCCTGGACGCCAACGGCGCCGGCACCGCCAATGGCACGAAGATCATCATCTGGTCCTGCAACGGCCAGAACAACCAGCAGTGGAGCCCGCGCGCCTAGCCGGACCTGGCCGCCGCCCGCGCCCGGCCATGCCGGGCGCGGGCGTCCCCGGCGGCGGCTTCCGCATGCCGGGCGAACCGCTTTCCGGGGACGGGGGCACGGCCGGCGCCCCGTCCGAGAGGTCTCCAGCGGCCGGCACCGATACTTTCATAACATTTCCGAAATCTTGACGCAACATATGACGCCGTTCCATAGTGAACGGGTCACCCTATGGCTGCTCTCTGTGGAGGTCATATTCATGTAGCGGAGTGTTAACGCTAACAATTCGAGCTTTTCCTGCTTCCTGCCGCCATCGCCGGCGCCGCGCACGTCAATGGTCGCGGCGTGCGTCGGGCACGCCTTTCCCGATGACGGGCGGCGTCCCCGGCATTCGCGGCACACCCCCCGAAAGGCAGAGATTCATGATGATCGTCCGGTCCGGCACCCGGAATCTGAAAAGGGCACTGCTGTCGGTGGCCGCGGCCGTCGGGCTCGCCGCCGGTCTGGTGTCCGGCCTGCCCGCGTCCTCGCGGGCGGCCACCCAGCAGCCGTGTGACATCTACGCCGCGGGCGGCACGCCGTGCGTGGCCGCGCACAGCACGACCCGCGCCCTGTACGGCGGCTACGGCGGGCCGCTGTACCAGGTGCGCCGTTCCTCCGACAACGCCACCCGCGACATCGGCGTGCTGGCCGCGGGCGGTACCGCCGACGCGGCCGCGCAGGACTCGTTCTGCACCGGCACGACCTGCCTGATCAGCGTCATCTACGACCAGTCCGGCCGCAACAACCGCCTCACCCAGGCTCCCCCCGGTGATTTCGCCGGCCCGGCGCCGGGCGGTTACGACAACCTGGCGAACGCGACGCAGGCCCCCATCATGGTCGGCGGCCGCAAGGCCTACGGCGTCTACGTGGCGCCGGGCACCGGCTACCGGAACAACAACACCAACGGGGTCGCCAGAGGCGACCAGCCGGAGGGCATGTACGCCGTCTTCGACGGCACGCACTACAACGGCGGCTGCTGCTTCGACTACGGCAACGCCGAGACCAACAGCCGCAACAACGGCAACGGCACCATGGAGGCCATCTACTTCGGCAACAGCAAGGCCTGGGGTTACGGCGCCGGCAACGGCCCGTGGATCATGGCCGACCTGGAGAACGGCCTGTTCTCCGGGGTCAACCAGAAGTACAACGCCGGCGACCCGAGCATCAGCCACCGGTTCCTGACCGCCATCGTGAAGGGCGAGCCGAACCACTGGGCCATCCGCGGCGGCAACGCCCAGTCCGGCGGCCTGTCCACCTTCTACGACGGGGTGCGGCCCAACGTGGCGGGCTACAACCCGATGAAGAAGGAGGGCGCCATCATCCTGGGCATCGGTGGCGACAACAGCATCGGAGCCCGCGGCACCTTCTACGAGGGCGTCATGACTTCCGGCTATCCCACGGCGGCCACCGAGAACGCGGTACAGGCCAACATCGTCGCCGCCGGCTACGCCACGGTGCCCGGCCCCGCCCTCACCCCGGGGACGGCGGTGTCGCTGCGCGCCACCACCGCCTGCTGTACCGACCGCTACATCCGCCACTACGCCGACAAGGCCGTCACCTCGGTGATCACCTCGGCGAGCTCGGCCACCGACAAGAACGACGCCACCTGGATCGTGCGCTCGGGCCTGGCGAGCGGCTCATGCGTGTCGTTCGAATCGAAGAACTATCCCGGCCAGTACCTGCGGCACTACAACTACCAGCTCTACCGGCAGCCGAACGACGGCGGTTCCCAGTTCGCCGCGGACGCGACGTTCTGCGCGCAGGCCGGGAAGAACGGCCAGGGCGTCTCGCTCGCCTCGTACAACTACCCGAGCCGGTACCTCCGCCACTACGCCGACACCGTCTACATCGCCAGCAACGGCGGCTCGAACACCTTCGACAGCGCCGGCCTGTGGAACGACGACGTGAGCTGGCTCGTCTCCCCGCCCTGGGCGTGACCGGCACCGTCTGATCGGCACCGTCCGACCGGCACCGTCCGACCGGAGCCGCCCCCGGCCGCCGCGGGGGCGGCTTCGCGCATGCCCGGCGATATGTCTCCGGACAAGGCCGGACTACGCGTCCCGTGCCGGTAATTCCTGGCGGAAGGCGCCGCCGGTCGCCTGGTGTACTCGACCCCTGTTCATCGATCAGCATGGGGGAATCGATGAGAACGAGAACACGCCTACGCCTGGCCGTGCTCGGCGCCGCGGGCGTGCTGCTGTCGTCTTCGACGGCGGGCCCGCCGCGGCCACCAGCAACCGGGTGGTGACCCTGTGGAAGGCGCACGTGGGCAACTTCGTGTGCAACTCCGGCGCCTCCCTCGGCGAGTACTGCCTGATCAAGGTGACCGAGACCGGCTGGAGCGGCACCTACTCCAACGGGCAGAAGGTCAAGCACATGGTGCGCGCCAAGAGCGTCGAGGGCGGCTGCGCGGTGGCGCACGGTGACAGCGGGGGACCGGTGTACTCCTACACCAACTGGTTCGACGAGGTGGCGGCGCAGGGCATCACCTCCGCGGTCGGCAAGCCGGTCTACTGCGGCGGGCTCGACGGCGGACGGGTGATCGTGTTCTCCCGCGCCTGGGACGTGGTGAAGGACGCCGGCGCGTACGTGATGGTGTACTGAGGCCCGCCCCGGCGCTCTGCGGCCCGGCGTTCCCCGACTCGGGGAGCGCCGGGCCGCTCGCCGTGCCGGCCCAGGACCGATCCGCGCCGGCTCTGGCCCCGCGCTGATCCTGCTCTGTGTCTGCTCTGTGCTCGCTCTGGACTATTTCTGCGGCGGAATATGCCGGTGAGGAAAGTTTCAGCGGAAAGTTCTGATGTGGTGGACGTGATCGCCGGCCGCCCACGGTGAACCTCCAGGTGGAAGCCCCGGGACGGCCCGGTGCGGACGCCGGCCCGATCCAGACGCCGGGAGCCGATTGACGTCCGGTGATCCGCGCCGGATTCTGGGGTCGGTCCGGCGCCGCCCCTGGGGCTTAGGGGTACGGCCGGGCCGGAACGGGCGGGCCGCACGCGACCGGCGACGGTGCCGGGACACGGCGACCGCCCGCAGGCGAGGACCGTCTCCGTAGGGGGACGGGCACGACCCGTCCCAGGGGGCGGGCCGGATCGACGTCGATCCGCACAGCTGGGCAAGGCGCGCGGCATGCGACCGCGCGTGCGCGACGGCGCCGGCGGGCGCCGCATACCAAAGGACGTCACCGTCGGTGGTCGATAGGTGACGCTCCATGTCCAGGCCGCTCGGGGCACGGCTCCGCCCCGGCGGACTCCCGCAGGAAGCGAGAGGTGAGCTCATGAACGTCGAGAGATTCGGTGGACCGGTGCTGTCCCTGTTCCGCCTGGTCACCGGGCTGTTGTTCCTGTTCCATGGCATCTCATCGGTCTTTGGGGTGTTCGGTGGCAACCGGGGCAGCGGGCACGCGATCGCCGTCGGCGTCTGGCCGAGCTGGTGGGCCGCGGCGATCCAGCTGGTGTTCGGCGCGCTCGTCGCGGCCGGCCTGTTCACCCGGATCTCCGCCCTCCTCTGCTCGGGCTCCATGGCCTACGCCTACTTCGTCGTCCACCAGCCGCAGGCGCTGCTGCCGCTGAACAACGGCGGCGAGGCGGCGGCGATGTTCTGCTGGTCGTTCTTCCTGGTCGCGGTGCTCGGTCCGGGCGCCTGGGCGCTCGACACCGTCCTGCGGCGGCACCGCGCGCAGGCGGTGAGCTACCGGCCCGCGCCGGCCTGAGCGCGGCCCTCCGCTCCGGCCCGCACCGGCCTGAGCGCAGGCCCTCCGCTCCGGCCCGTGGTGACGGCGGCCCGCACCTCCGTCACCGCGGGCCGGCCCGTGCCCGCCCCTGGTGATTCGCGAACCCCGGCGCGGCCGGGCGTGAGAGGCTTGGGGCGCCGGTGCGGCGGGCGCGCCGGGCGGGACGGCGGAGAGGCGGCGGAGCGGCGGCATGGATCAAGCGCGGGCGGACAGGGCGGCGGCCGAGGACGACTGCCGGGCCGACCACCGGCGGGCGGGTCCCACGATGCCGCGCATGCTGGTCGGCGCCCAGCTGCGCCGGCTGCGCGAGGCGCGGCACGTCACCCGGGCACAGGCGGGCTACCAGATCCGCGCCTCGGAGGCGAAGATCTGCCGGATCGAGCTCGGCCGCACCCGGGTCAAGCCTCGCGACGTCACCGACCTGCTCACCTTCTACGGCGTCACCGACGACGCCGAGCGGGACGCGCTGCTCTCGCTGGTCGCCCAGGCCGCGGTGCCCGGCTGGTGGCACGCCTACGCCGACGTGCTGCCCCCGTGGTTCGAGTCCTACATCGGGCTGGAGCAGGCGGCGACGGTGATCCGCACCTGGGAGGTGCAGTTCGTCCCCGGCCTGCTGCAGACCGAGGAGTACGCCCGGGCGGTGGCCGGGCTGGAGCTCGGCGTCACCCCCGGGCAGGTGGAGCGGCGGGTCGAGCTGCGGATGCGGCGGCAGCGCGTCCTGGCCGGGCCCGATCCGGTCAAGCTGTGGGCCGTCGTCGACGAGGCCGCGCTGCGCCGGGCGGTGGGCGGGGTCGCGACCATGCGCGCCCAGATCGAGCACCTGATCGAGGCGGCCCGGTGGCCGAACGTGACGATCCAGATCATGCCGTTCCGCAGTGGCGGTCACCCGGCGGCCGGGGGGCCGATCAGCATCCTGCGACTGCCCGGCGACGTGCTGCCCGACGTGGTGTATCTGGAGCAGCTGTCCGGCGCGCTCTACCCGGACCGGCCGGCCGAGATCGAGCACTACTGGAGCGTGCTGAACTCGCTGAGCCTGGCCGCCGGGCCGCCGCGGGCGACCGAGGCGGAGCTGCGCCGGATCCTCGCCGAGCTCGCCGCCGAGCCGTCCGGCTTGCCGTGACATGACGCCACAAGTCCGCCCGAAACCTGGGATCGTACGACAATAGTGGAAACGTTTGCCCAGTTCACCGTGCCCGGATGACCCTCGCGGGTATGGCTCAAGTGATCTGATCCGCACAGTGAACGGGAGGCGGTGAGGTCATGACGAGACCGACCGGCCTGGAAGGGCATCCCGACATCCTCGCGATGCGCGACAAGTACGAGCGGGCCGGCTCCAGCCCGGCCGCCCAGGTGACCGACGGGCTCACCCTCCTGACGGGGTTGTGGCTCGCCATCTCCTCCTGGGTGGTGGGGTTCAACGGGCTGTCCCGGCTGTCGGTGAGCAACCTGATCACCGGCCTGGCGCTCGCCGCGCTGGCGATGGGGTTCGCCTCCGCGTTCGGCCGCACCTACGGCCTGACGTGGATCGCGCCGCTGCTCGGCATCTGGACGATCCTGGCGCCGTGGATCACGCGGTCGGCGACGACCGCGTCGATCTGGACCAACGTCGTCACCGGGGCCATCGTGCTGCTGCTCGGCCTGGCGGCGATGGCGGTCGGATCCCGCAAGATGCCCATGAGGGCGTGAGGCCGCGCCGCCGGCGGCCGTCCGGCCCGTTTGCCGTCCTGGCCAGGGGTATGGGGTCGTGGTGACGGTGGAGCTGCGACAGAGCGATCCCGCCGAGCCGGGCATCCGCCGCCGGCGCCGTGGGCGGGGTTTCAGCTATCACTGGCCGGGCGGGGGACCGGTGCGCGACCGGCGCGTCCTCGGGCGCGTCCGCGCACTGGTCATCCCGCCGGCCTGGACCGACGTCTGGATCTGCCGGGACGCCGACGGTCACATCCAGGCGGTCGGCACCGACACCGCCGGCCGCCGCCAGTACCGTTACCACGACGTGTGGCGCCAGGAGCAGGACCGCGCCAAGTTCGACCGCGTCCTGGACATGGCGGCCCGCCTCCCTGAGTTCCGCGAGCGGGTGGGCAAGGACATCTCGGGCCGCGGCCTGACCCGGGAACGGGTGCTGGCCGCCGCGGCGCGCATGCTCGACATCGGGTTCTTCCGGGTGGGCGGCGAGCAGTACGAGTCCTACGGCCTGGCGACGTTGCGGGTGGAGCACGTCAAATGCCGCAAGGGCCTGGTCAGCTGCGCCTACCCGGCCAAAGGCGGCAAGCTGCGCGAGGTGCAGCTGATCGACCCGCAGGTCTGCGAGGTCGTCACCGCCCTGCGCCGCGGCGCGGGGGAGGGCGGTGAGCTGCTCCGCTACCAGCAGGGCGCGACCTGGGTCGACGTGCGCAGCGACGACATCAACGCCTACCTGCGCGACACCATGGACTTTCCCGCCACGGCCAAGGACTTCCGCACCTGGCACGCCACCGTGCTGGCCGCCGTCGGGCTGGCCGTCTCGGTGCCCGCGCGCCACCAGACCGCGCGCAAGCGGGCGGTCGGCCGGGTGGTCCGCGAGGTCGCCGACTACCTGGGCAACACGCCGGCCGTGGCCCGGGCCTCCTACATCGACCCGCGGCTGATCAAGGCCTACGACCGGGGCCGCACCATCGAGAAGGCCCTCACCCGGCTGGGCGCCGACGCCGGCTTCGGCCGGCTCGCCACCCACGGCCCCGTCGAGCAGGCGGTGATCGAGCTGCTGCGCAGCACCAAGGCTTCGGACGGACACCGGCGCCGCCGGAGGGAAGGCCGGAAGAAGGGAAGAAAGTCATGACCGATGTGAGGGAACCCGCGACCGGTGACCCGTACGCCGCCCTGTCGACCGGCGAGCTGGTCAAGCTCATGTCCGAGGACGTGTCCCGGCTGGTCCGGGACGAGATCCGGCTGGCGGGCCTGGAACTCACCCGCAAGGGGAAGCGGGCCGGGATGGGCGCCGGGCTGTTCGGCGGCGCCGGGGTCGTCGCGCTCTACGGAGGCGGGGCGCTGGTCGCCGCGGTCATCCTGCTGATCGCCCAGGCGCTGGCCCCGTGGATCTCGGCGCTGATCGTCGGGGTGGCGCTGCTGATCCTGGCCGCCGTGCTGGGCCTGGTGGGCAAGGGGCAGGTCGCCAAGGCCACCCCGCCGATCCCCGAGGAGGCCATCCGCGGCCTGAAGACCGACGTCGACGTGGTGAAGGAGAGCGCGCACCGATGACCGAGACCAACCCGATGGGGAACGACCACCCGACCGCCGGCGAGGTCGGCCTGCGCCGGCAGGAGCCCGGCACGGCGACCCCGGCGTCCGCCGGGCCGTCGCTCAACGTGCCCGAGGTGCACGCGCCGCCCAAGCCCTACGTCAAGCCGGTGGTGAGCCACGGCGAGGGCGACCACTTCGCCGGGCTGCGCGACGCCGCCCCGCGCCCGGACACGGCGGCCGAGGGGCGCGCCGGGGCGACCGGCGACCGGCCGGACGGCGCCGACCGGCACCGTGGCCCGGTCTCCGAGGAGGACCGGCTGCGCGAGGACATCGTACGCACCCGGCAGGAGCTGGGACGCACCGTCGAGGCGCTGGCCCACAAGGTGGACGTCAAGGCCCGCGCGCAGGACAAGGTGGCGCGCACCCGGGCCGCCGCCCAGGAGAAGGTCCACGAGATCGCCGGGCGGCTGCGGCCGGCCGGCGCCGAGCGGGCCGCCGGCCAGGGGGCCGGCCCCGCGCCGGACGGCGCCCGCGCGCTGGCCGGCCGGGTCGCCGAGGGCGCCCGCCGCCGTCCCGAAGTGCTCATCATGCTCGGCGCGGCCACCATGGCCGGAGCGGGCTGGCTCAACTGGACCTCCCGCCGCCACCGCTGCCCCGGCGGCTGAGGTCCGCTCCCGCCGCCGGTCACCTGCCGGTGACCGGCGCCGGTCGGTCCCGGCCGCCGGTCGACGGCGGGAAAACAGCCGGTCATCGGGGGCGTGTCACGGTCGCGGCGCCCGCCCGCCCGGTCCACCCTCGGGGTGTGCCGTCCCTGCCGCCGTCCCGAGGACCAGACATGCCGCCGCATCCCAACCTCGACCCCGAGCTCGCCGCCGGCCTGGCGCACGCGTTCCTGCCGCCGGTCGACCTGGCCGCCATGGACCCCGCCGAACTGCCGCCGGTGCGCCGGCGGATGCGCGAGCTGTTCGACGCCATGCCGCCCGCCACCGGACCCGGCGTGACGGTGACCGACCACCTCGCTCCCGGGCCGGACGGCGGCCCCGACGTCCGGGTGCGCGTGTACCGCCCGGACCGCCCGCCCGGCCCGCTGCCCGCCGTCTACTGGATGCACGGCGGCGGCATGGTCCTCGGGCTGGTGGAGATGGACGACGCGATGCTGGCCGGGTACGTGCGGGAGGTGGGCTGCGTGGCCGCCTCGGTCGACTACCGCCTCGCCCCCGAGCACCCCTATCCCGCGGCCGTGGAGGACTGCTACGCCGGCCTGGTGTGGCTGGCCAAGAACGCCGGCGAGCTCGGGATCGATCCCGGCCGGGTGGCGGTGGCCGGCGCCAGCGCCGGCGGCGGGCTGGCCGCGGCGACCGCGTTGCTGGCCCGCGACCGCGGTGGCCCGCCTCTCGCCTTCCAGCTGCTGGTCGCCCCGATGCTGGACGACCGGGACGCCACCCCCTCCAGCGCCGAGTTCCAGGAGGCGATCACCTGGAGCCGGGGCGCCAACGCCTTCGCCTGGCGCGCCGTGCTCGGCGACGCGGCGGGCACCGGCCGGGTGCCGCCGTACGCGGCGCCGGCCCGGGCGGCCGACCTGTCCGGGTTGCCGCCCGCCTACCTGGACGTGGGCGAGCTCGAGGTCTTCCGGGACGAGTGCATCGACTACGCCGCCCGGCTGGCCCGCGCCGGGGTGTCCACCGAGTTCCATCTCCATCCGGGCGCCTTCCACGGCTTCGATGCCGCGGTGCCCGACGCCGGGGTGAGCCGTCGCGCGGTGGCCGGCCGGCTGGCCGCCCTGCGCCGCGCGCTGTGCCGCTGACCGGGCCGCTGACCGGGCCGCCCGGACCCGCCCGGACCCGTGCCCGGGCCCGCCCGGCGCGCCGGCGGTCAGCCCGCCAGCAGCCGGGCGAGCAGCAGGCCGGCCCCACCGGCGGCCAGCCCGGCGGCCACGTTGCCGGCCAGGTTGAGGACGGCCGGCAGCCGGGCGCCGGACTCGGCCAGCCGCAGCGTCTCGTAGCCGAAGGTCGAATAGGTGGTCAGCGCCCCGCAGAATCCGGTGCCGGCCAGTGCCGCCACCCCCTCGCCGGCCGGCAGCGCGGCCAGGAACGCCAGCAGCGCGCTCCCGGCGACGTTGACGGCGAGGGTGCCGAACGGGAACGCCGCGTCGTGCCGGCCCTGCACCGCGCGGTCGGCCAGGTAGCGCAGTGGGGCGCCCACCGCGCCGCCGGCCGCCACGAGCAGCGCGTCGACCCCGCTCATCCGGCGTCTCCGGCTCCCTGGGTGTCCTGGGTGTCCGCGGGCCGGCCGGTGTACCGGATGACCTCCACCGGGTCCAGCACGACCAGTCCTTCGGTGACCAGCTCGTCGAGCATCGGCAGGAAGTCGCGGATCCGCGGCTCGGCGTCCACCACGACGACCAGCACCGGGAGGTCCTCCGAAAGCGACAGGATGCGGGTGGTGTGGATGCGCGAGGACGCGCCGTACCCCTCGATGCCGCGGATCACCGTGGCGCCGGCCAGTCCCGCCTGGTGCGCGCGGCGCACGATCTCGTGGTAGAGCGGCCGGTTCCGCCACTGGTCGGACTCACCGACGAAGACGCTCAGCCGGACGGCCGGCCCGTGGAGTCTCATGACGATCGCCTCTCCCGCAGGACGCCGATGAGGGCCCGGGTGCCCGCCGCTCCGGCGAACGTGGCCGGCACCGCGAGCAGCACGGTGGCCGCCAGGTAGGCGGCGGCGGTGGCCGGCCGGCCCGCGCCCGCCACCCGGCCGATGTCCACCACATACCCCGAGAACGTCGTGAACCCGCCGAGCAGGCCCACCCCGGCGAACGGCCGCAGCAGCGGGGACACGTGGCCGGCCATGCCGATGGCCGCCATGAGCGCGCCGATCAGCAGGCAGCCGAGGAGGTTGATCGCGAACGTCGTCCACGGGAAGCCGCCGGGCGACGTCGGGAACGCCACGCCGAGGCCGTACCGGGACAGGCTGCCGAGCACGCCGCCGGCCGAGATGGCGGCCAGCGTCGCCCGGCGCGTCCCGGCGATCACTGCGACTCCCCGTCGACCTCCGCGCTGCCGCTGACCCGCAGCTTGCGCCGGGCCCGCTCGTAGAAGGTGGTGGTGCCCAGCCGGACGACCCGGCCGGCGGCCCGGACCGCGGTCACCGCGAGCCGGTCGCCGGGGGACAGGTGACCGGCGACCGTCCCGTCCACCTCCACGGCGAGCCGGCCGCTGACCGGCAGCAGGTCCAGCCGGACCGACTCCTCCGGGGACAGCAGCAGCGCGCGGCTGAAGGAGGAGTGCGCGGCGGACGGGACGACGATGAACCCCTCGACCAGCGGCGACACGATGGGCCCGCCCGCGGAGAAGTTGTAGGCGGTCGAGCCGGTCGAGGTGGCGACGATCACCGCGTCCGACGAGTAGCTGACGAACGGGCTGTCCTGCACGGTGACCGACACCGCGGCCAGCCGGTCGCCGGGCGTGCGGACCAGGGCGATGTCGTTGAAGGCGGTGACCCGCCGCCCGTCCGGCAGGCCGGCGCGCACCGCCATCCGCGGCTCCACGGTGAAGGCGTGGTCGTCGATCGCCGTCAGCGCGGGCGGCAGCTCGGCCACGTCGATCTCGGCGAGGAAGCCGAGCTTCCCGAGGTTGACGCCGAGCACCGGCGTGGTGCGCTCGGCGCCCATGCGCAGGGTGCGCAGCATCGTGCCGTCCCCGCCCAGGCTGACCAGCAGATCGGCCCGGCGGGCCAGCGTCGCGGCGTCCACCGCCACCGCGCTGCAGTCGATGCGGCCCACCTCGTCCGGCAGCCCGAGCACCGTGACACCGCGGGTGCGAGACCATTCGACGATCGCGTCGATGGCCTCCTTGGAGTCGCGCCTGGGATGCAGCACCAGGCCCACGGTCTCGACCATTCCCATGCCGTAACTGTACGGGCGCCGCGCCGGCGCCGGACCCGGCGGGCGCCGCGTGCCGGGCCCGGCGCGACGGCCCGGGATAAGGCCCGGAAACCCGTGGCGGCGCCGTGCCGTGCCCGCGGTGAGAGCCGGTCACCGGCATCCGGCCGGTGGCGCAGCGCGCTTGAATGATCGCGCCGGGCGACGGTGCGGCCCGCGATAAAGGCCCGGTTCGCCGGAAACGGCGGACTTAGCGCCGGGCCCGGCAATGGACTACGCCGTTCCACGCGTAGGACGCGGCGGAAACCGGGTATATTCTTGTGGAGTCTAACTATGACCTGTGAAAGGAGTGCCCGATGGCGACCCAGATCCAGACGCTTCTCATCGATGACCTGGACGGCGGCGAAGCAAAAGAGACCGTGCAGTTCGCGATTGACGGCACGAGCTACGAGATCGATCTGAACGACAAAAACGCCAGGAATCTGCGCGAGGCTCTTTCGCCTTTCGTCTCCAGTGCCCGCAAGGCCGAGGCTCCGGTCGCCCGCGGGCGCAAGCGCGGCGGCGCCCAGCGCCCGTCCCGTGACAAAAGCTCGGAGATCCGGGCGTGGGCCAAGGCGCATGGACTGAACGTGAGCGAGCGCGGCCGGATCGCCTCGCACATCGTGGCGCAGTACGAAGCCGCACAGTGAATGATTAACCCGTCAAGGCGGCATTAGACCGCCCGTCGGGCCGGCGATCGGCAGCCGGCCGGGTTCGCCCGGCCACGCCGGCGGTCGTCGATGCCCAGCTTGGCCGTGGCCGCCCCTGTGGGGGGAGCGGCCGGTCCGCAGTGCCCGGGCACACCGTCCCTGGCCCTGTTGACCTGCGGCCTTATTCGTCCCTGGCCGGTCTGTGCGCGGTTCGCGCATGGCGAGGTGGTCCGGCCACGGCGGATGCCCGAGCTCCGGCGCGCGGCGGTCCCGGGTCCGGCGCGGCCGGATGTGCGGAACTCGGCCCCGCGGGCATCGGAAAAGATAATCGATCGGTGAGCCGTCCCCGGCGCGTACTTAACCGGGATAATGTGGACGGCGTCCGGCCACCCCGAACGGGTTCGCCCGCTGATGCTCAGAGAGCCTACCTATGGCATGCGTCGGCCGGACCGGAAACCGAAAACGCCGCCGTGGACCATAGGACTTGACGAACCGGCGGGCTTCCACGATTATCTTCTCTCTTCCACGCCGTCGCCGTCCCTGTCCGCCCGTCGCGCACGCGGCGGCGCACCCGCGCCCCGGCACTCCGGCCCCGCCGGTCAATCCAATCGCCGGGTCAGGCCGGTCCGCAATGCGTGGTCAATTGCCTGACACCGGACAATCGCGTCTCCGGCCGGCCCGCCCGGCCCTCGGATCGCCCCGCCCGTGCGGCGGTCAATCGGCGTGCCGCCCGGCCTGATAAGGCATTGCGGACCGGGCGCGGCTTTTGCGGCGGGCCTTTGCCGCCGTGCCGCGAAACGCGGCCGCGACCTTGTGACCTTGGGTAAGCGGCGTATGGCGGTTTGTCATGGCTTTCTTGTTCTATAACGGTCGGCCATCGGACGTCCGCCCGGCCATCGGCGCGTCAACTCCTGACCAAGTGCCGGTGGCCGGAGATAGCCGTGGACGAGGGCTGGGTAGCCATCGGAGCAGTTGTCCGTCGATGGGGGAGAGGGCAATGAAGCGCGGTGCTCTGGCGGCGGTGACGCTCGGTGCCCTGGGGGCGGCCGTGACGCACCGGCTGTGGTCCAGCCGGGAGCGGGCCAGGGCCGAGCGCCGGCGGATCCGCTGGCAGGTGGTCACGATCAACCGCCGGCCCGAAGAGGTGATGCCGGAGGGGCGGTTGCCCGAGCCGCTGGCCCGGCTCGGCGAGTCGATCGAGGTCCAGGTCCGCGACGCCCCCGGCGGGCGCGGCACCGAACTCGGCGCCCGCCCGCACGCGCGGATCCCGTCCGGCGTCGAGGAGGTCATGGCCCGCCTCGGCGGCGAGGACCCGCGCCAGGCGGTGCGCCGGGCACTGCGCGAGTCCAAGTGCCTCATCGAGACCGGCGAGGTGCTGCGCGCCGACGAGCCGGCCGCCCGGCGGCCCGCCCCCATCGGCCGGCCGCCGGCCGTGGCGGCGCGGCGCGCCGGCGGGGAGGAGCGGCGGTGAAGGCGCTCTGCTGGCGGGGCCCCGGCGAGCTGTCGGTAGACCGCGTTCCCGACCCGCGGATCCTGAACGACCAGGACGCGATCGTCAAGGTGACGCTCAGCGCCACCTGCGGCTCGGACCTGGATCTGCTCGGCGGGCACGGCCCGGCAGTGCGCCCGGGGGACGTGATCGGTCACGAGTTCCTCGGCGAGGTCGTCGAGGTCGGCCAGGGCGTCCGCCGCCACCGGCCCGGCGACCGGGTGGTCGTCTGCTCGGTCATCGGCTGTGGCCGCTGCTGGCACTGCGAGCGGGACATGTGGTCGCTGTGCGAGAACAGCCACCCCGGGCCCGGGGCCTCCGGCGACAGGTGGGGCGGCGACACCGCGGGAATGTTCGGGTACCCCCACGCCATGGGTGGTTTCCGGGGCGGCCACGCCGAGTACGTCCGGGTGCCGTTCGCCGACCAGGGCGCGTTCCGGGTGCCGGACGGCGTGGCGGAAATGGACGCGCTGTTCGCCTCGGACGCCGCGCCCACCGGCTGGACGGGCGCCCATCTCGGCGGTGTCCGGCCCGGGGACACGGTCGCGGTGTGGGGCTGCGGCGCGGTCGGCCAGCTGGCGGCGCGGGCGGCGATGCTGCTCGGCGCGGAACGGGTCATCGCCATCGACCGCCACCCCGAGAGGCTCATGATGACCGAGCGGCACATCGGCGCCGAGACGATCGACTACACCCGCTCCGACGTACCGGCCGACCTGCGGGAGCGGACCGGCGGCCGGGGACCGGACGTGTGCGTGGAGGCCGTCGGGCCGGAGGGTGCCGCCACCGGCCGGCCCCGGCTGCCCGGCCGGATCCGGCGGCGGATCGGGCCCGGGGCCGATCACCTGGTCGCGGTCCGGGAGGCCGTGCGCGCCTGCCGCACCGGCGGTTCGGTGTTCGTCCTCGGCGTCTTCGCCGGCCTGGCCGACCGGTTCCCGCTCGGGATGATCATGGACAAGGGGCTGACGTTGCGCGGCGCCCGGCAGCACGGGCAGCACTACATCCCCCGGCTGCTTGAGTTGATGGGCAAGGGCGAGCTCCGCGCCGCGCACCTGGCCACCCACGTGATGACGCTGCAGGAGGCGCCGCGTGGTTACGAGCTGTTCCGGACCCGCAGGGACGGCTGCGTCCGCGCCGTCTTCCGCCCCTGGGCCTGACCCCGCGCCCGGCCGATCAGGCCGGACCGTCCCCGGCGGCGCCGTCCTGCCGGGCGAGCAGCCGGCGGGTGGCGGCCAGCTCCCGGCGCAGCCCGGCGAGCTCTCGCTCCAGTTCCAGGATGCGGCGGATCGCCACCAGCGTCATGCCCTCCCCGGTCATCCGGCTGACGTGCTGTACCTGCGAGATGTCCTCGCGGGAGTAGCGGCGCTGCCCGCCGGACGAGCGGTGCGGGCGCACCACGTCGAACTCGTCGAGCCGGCGCAGGAAGGCCTGCTGCACCTGGAGCATGTCCGCCACCTGGCCGAGGGAGTAGATCGGCGCGAGGTGGTCGTCGATGGGAAGTCCGGTCACGGGCCCCTCCGGAATGGGACCACGGGCCGGCTCCGGTGTCGCGGAGCCGGCCCGTCATGGTCGGGGGTCGGGGGTCGGGCGCGGTGCGTGGGCGTCAGGCGCGGATCGCCCTGGTGTCGCCGCGGTGGATCTCGACCTTGCGGGGCTTGGCCCGCTCCAGCACCGGGACCCGGATCTGCAGGACCCCGTTGTGGTAGGCGGCCTCGACGCCGTCGCCGTCCAGGTGCTCGGACAGGTAGACCCGGCGGGTGAAGGTGCCCATCACCCGCTCGCGGACGAAGAACCGGTCGTCCTCGCCCAGCTCCTCCTCGCGGCGCGCGCTGACCGACAGCACGCCGCGGTCGACGGTGACCTCGATCGAGTCCGGGTCGATGCCCGGCAGGTCGAAGCGCAGCAGCACGTCGTCCTTGCGCCGGATGCCGTCCAGGGGCATCACGCCCTGCCCGGTGCCCTCGCTCCGCCCGATGGCGTTCCTGGTGAGGCGGTCGAACTGCCGCTCCACTTCCTGGACGAACGGGTCGATCGTCGTCAACAGCATCTCCGGAACCTCCTCGTAGCTCGAGTTGGTAGGAACCTCAAACTCTGGCTATAGGTTAGCTCGTAGTCCGGCACTAGGCAACCCGCCGCGCCGGTAAGAAATCCGCGCTTCCGCCGCCGCTCCGCCTGCGACGGTGCGTCCGGCCGCCGGAGCGCACCCGCCCGCGGGCCTGGAGGCGCCCGGCCGGTGCGGGCCGGCGGCCCGGCTCGCCGGCCCGC
>NZ_BOOU01000105.1 GCF_016863395.1 Sphaerisporangium rufum
CTCGCCGGCCCGCACCGGCCGGGCGCCGCGGCCGCGCTCCGGCCGCGGAGGTCGCCGGACGTGCTGGCCGGGCGGTCGACGGGAGGAATCGGTCACATCCGTATGACAAGGTCAATATCATTCGCGGTGTGAGCGAGGGGGAGGCGCCGCGGGCGCCGGAGCGGGGGACCAGACCGGCGGAGTCGGCGACCGGATCGGCGGAGCGGGGAACCGGGAGCGGCCCCCCGGCGGGCGGAATCCCGTTCGGCTACCCCGGCTACGTCCCACCGCCGCTCCCCGGCGCCGGACCAGAGCCACTTCCCGGCCCCGGACCGGAGCCGCTCCCCGACGCCGCACCCGACTCTCTCCCGGGTCCCGCCCCCGAGCAGGACCTCGCGGGATCCGGCACGCCCGGCCATCCGCCGCCTCCCGCCACCCCTTCCCCGCCGCCGGGGCCCTCGCCCACCGTGCCGCCTGGCGCGTCACCAGGGCCGTCGCCCACCGCGCCGCTGGGCGCGCCGGTGGCCGGGCCGTCCGTCCCGGTCTGGACCGGGCCGCCCGCCGCGCCCGGCGTCGTCCCGTCCGCCGGACCGCCTGCCGCGCCGCCGGACGGGCCGCCGGACGGGCCGCCGGCAGGGCCACGTTTGACCGGGCCGCCTCCGGCAGGGCCACGTTTGACCGGGCCGCCTCCGGCAGGGCCACGTTTGACGGGGCCGCCTCCGGCAGGGCCGCTTCCCGCAGGGGCATCTCCGGCCGGGCCCCTTCCGGCAGGTCCGTCCCTGGGCGCTCCGCCTGCGGCGAAATCATCTCCGGTAGCGCCACCTTTGGGCGGGCCGCCTCCGGCAGAGCCGTCCGGCGACGATTCAGGGCCGTCCGCACCGGTCGGCGGGTTGTGGGCGCCGCCGGTGCCCGGCCGGTCCCGGTCGCATGATCCCGGCGCGGCGCCGGCGGCCGGGTCCCCGCCCGGCGCAGGTCCACCCGGCGCGCGTCCGCCCGGGGCGGGGCCGGCGGGCGCGGGTCCGACTGAAGCGGCTCCGTCCGGAACCGGACTCTCCGGTGTGCCACCGGGACCGCCGCTCGCGGGGGCGGCGCCGGTGTCGCAGCCGGCACCGGGAGCGCCACCGGTACCGGGAACGCGGCCGGCGGCGGAGGGGCCGCGGCCGGCCCCGGCCGGATGGCCGCCCGCCGCACCGGCCGGTGCCACCCCCGGGCCCCCGGCCGGTGCCGCCCCTGGGCCGCCGGCGGGTCCGGCGGGCGGGGGAGCGGCCGGTATGGCGGGCGCCCCCGGCGGGGCCGCCGCCGCGGGCGCGGCGAACGTGGAAGCCGCGCCGGGCGCCGGCGGGAGTGCGACATCCGGTCCCGGCCGGCCCGGGGCGGGATCCGGCGCGGCGGGGCGCGCCGGGCGGCGGGCGCTGCTGTACGTCGGCGGCGGCACGGCGCTGGTGCTCGTCGTGCTGGCCGCGGTCCTGCTCAGTGCGCTGTGGCCGTTCGGCGGGTCTGCCGGAGGGCCGGGGGGGCGGCCCTCCGGCAGCGGCACGCCGGGTGCGGGGTCCGCCGCACCGGGAGGGGCGACGGAACTGACCGGGCAGGTCGGCTGGGAGGTCGCCGCGGCACCGCGGCGAGCCGCGTCCGGCGCGGTGCTGGGCTCCTGGGCGGTCCCCGGCGCCCTGCTCCGGGCGGACCACGCCGCGCTGGTGTCCTGGGACGCCGCCACCGGTGCCGGCCGCGGCCGGCTGCGCCCGCCGGGCGGCGGGGCGTTCTGCGCCGCCGCCCAGGAGGTCGCCGCGGACGTGCTGGCCCTGGCGTACGGCCCGCGCCCGCGTAAGCCCGGTGCGGCGGGCCGCTGCGCGGGCGTGCTGCTGGTCGAGCCGGCCACCGGGAGCGTCCGGCACCGGGTGAGCCTGGCCGGTACCGCGGTGGGGCGGGGCGCCGCCGGCCGGTACGGCACGTCGCTGGCGGTCGCGGGCGACACGCTGGTGGTGGCCCGCGGCCGGGCGGTGACCGGGTTCGGGACGACTGACGGCTCGGTGCGCTGGGAGGCCGGCGGCCTGCCCGCCGGCTGCGCCTTCCGCGACGTGCTCGCCGGCCCGGCCGGCGCCGTGCTGCTCGCCTCCTGCGGGCGGTCCCGGCCGGCGGTGGTGCTGGCCCTGGATCCGGCCACCGGCGCCCGGCGCTGGCGGGTCGTCGCTCCCTCGGGGGCGACCGGCGAGTCCGGGTCGCTGGTGGCGGCGGACCCGGTGGTCGCGGCGCTGCCCAAGGCGGGCGGCGCCGGCCGCTACCTGGTCCTCGGCCGGCCCGGGGAGGTCACCGCGTCCATCCCGCAGTCGGGCCCGTACGGCACGCTGGACATGCGCCCGATCGGCCGGCCGGGCGGCCGGGCCAGGTACCGGGTGGTGCTGGCCGGCGGCGCGCTGGTGACCGCGACGACGCCTTCCCAGGTCAGCGAGTTGCGCGACACCAACGACCTGGTGGCGTTCGGCCTGGCGGACGGCGGCCGGCGGTGGAGCCGGCGGCTGGATCCGGCCTCCACCGCCGTCCCGGCCGCCGCCGACGGCGACACGGTGATCGTCATGCGGACCGGGACGTACGAGCGGCCGCCGCAGGCGTACCGGCTCCGCTCGGCCGACGGGAGCGGCGGGCCGATGGGCCCGGCCTACCCGCGGGAGCTCGTCTACACCCCGGCCGACGGTCTCTTCCGCTACAGCGGCCGCACCCTGTTCCTGGTCACCGATCTGGACGACCGGGTCGGCGCGGTCCTCCTCCGCTAGCCGGATCGGCCCGGCCGGATCACCGGGGCGGGTGATCGGGGCCGGCCGGCGGCGCGCGCCGCCGGCCGGTCTCGCGGTGACCAACGTCCGCGCGGGGCGGGGACCTTCGCCGCTGACGCACGGGACCGGCCGGGCGGGATGATCGAGGCGAGCGGGTGCGGGAGGCGATGATGATCATGAATGTGGGCGACGTGATGGGCAAGGTGGCCATCGCCGTGCGGCAGGACACCTCGTTCGCCGACCTCGTCGAGACGATGCGCCGGTTCAAGGTCGGTGCGGTCGCGGTGATCGACGCCGAGCGGCGGCCGGTCGGCGTGGCGTCGGCCGACGACCTGCTGCTCAAGGAGATCGAGGCGCCGCCGCACCCGGCCGCGGTGTTCGAGGGGCGCCGGCAGCGCCGCGAGCACGCCAAGGCCGGGGGGCGCACCGCGGCGCAGGTGATGACGGCACCGGCGATCACCGTGACGCCGCGGACGCCGGTCCGCGAGGCCGCCCGCCTCATGCACGAGCACCGGATCAGGCAGCTGCCGGTGGTGGACGAGTCGACCGGCAAGATCGTGGGAACCGTGCACCAGTCGGATCTGCTGCGGATCTTCGCGCGGCCGGTGGCCGACGTCCGCGCCGAGGTGGACGTCGCCGTCTGGCGGGCCGGGGTGGACCCCGAGGCACTGTCGATCACGGTGGACCACGGGCTGGTCTCGCTGCGCGGTACCGTGCCGCGGCGCTCGCAGATCACCCTGCTGGCCGAGAACGTGCAGGCCATCGACGGGGTCATCGAGGTGGACGCGCAGGTCGGCTTCGAGGTCGACGACCTGGCCGGCGTCCCGCCGCTGCGCCGGTGAGCCCGCCGGCGGGCCCCTGGCCGCCCGCGCCGTTGCCGGGCCGCGGGAAGAGCGTCCTTGGGCCGGGCCCGGCCCAGGACCGGGGGCGGTCACGAGGGCGTGAGGGCGAGAGGAGGTAGAGAGCGGTCACGGAACCGGTCAAAGGCTGGCCGATCCATCCGCAAATGTCGCTGACCTGCGGATTCACCCAGATTTAGCGGGCGCTCACTGTGGGAGACTCCCAGTATGGCGGAGGTCCTACCGCGCTCGCTCATGCCACAGATGCGGCTCGACGAACTCCTGTCGGAGCTGCAGCTCCGGCTGGAGACGGTGCTGGCCACCCGTGACCGGGTGCACGCGCTGCTGGACGCGGTGGTCACCGTGGGCAGCGAGCTCGACCTGGAGACCGTGCTGCGGCGAATCGTCGAGACCGCGGTCACCCTGGTGGACGCCAGCTACGGCGCGCTCGGCCGGATCGGCGAGGGCAACACGCTCGTCCAGTTCGTCCCGGTCGGGCTGTCGGAGGAGGAGATCGCCAGGATCGAGCACTGGCCGCACGGTCTCGGGCTCCTCGGCCTGCTGATCAAGGATCCGCGCCCGCTGCGCCTGCGGCACATCGCCGACCACCCCGAGTCCTACGGCTTCCCGCCCGGCCACCCGCCGATGGGGTCCTTCCTCGGGGTGCCCATCCGGGTGCGCGGCGAGGTGTTCGGCAACCTCTACCTGACCGAGAAGCGTGGCGGCGGCCCGTTCGAGGAGGAGGACGAGTCCATCGTCATCGCCCTGGCCACCGCGGCCGGCGTGGCGATCGAGAACGCCCGGCTGTACGAGGAGACCCGCCGCCGGGAGATGTGGCTGCAGGCCTCCTCGGAGGTGACCACCAGCCTGCTGTCGGGCGCCTCCTCCCACCAGGTGCTGACGCTGATGGCCCGCCGGGCCCGCGAGATGGCCGAGGCCGACATCGCCGCCGTGCTGCTCCCCGGCGCGGACGGCGCCCGGCCGCGCCTGTCGATCGTGGAGGGCGTCACCGCCGCCGAGACCCCGGCGGTGGAGGAGGCGATCGCCGGGTCGCTGGCCTGCCGTGCCTTCGCCGCGGGGCAGCCCGTCGTGGTGAGCGACCTGGCCGGCACCGAGCCGCCCGGCATCGTCGCCGCCGGCCACCCGATCGGTCCGGCCGTCGCGGTCCCGCTCGGCGCGGCCGGCGCGGTGCGCGGCGTGCTGACCCTCGGCAAGCGGTCCGGCCGGTTCCCGTTCAGCCAGTCGCACGTCCGGATGCTGCACTCGTTCGCCGGCCAGGCGTCCATCGCCCTGGAGCTGGCCGAGGCACGGCAGGACGCCGAGCGGCTCGGCCTGCTGGAGGACCGCGACCGGATCGCCAAGGACCTGCACGACGTGGTCATCCAGCGGCTGTTCGCGGTGGCGATGACGCTGATGAGCACCGTGCGGCTGGTCGAGCGCCCGGAGACCGCGGCGCGGCTGCGGCACGCCATCGACGAGCTGGACGGCACCATCCGGCAGATCCGCTCCACGATCTTCGCGCTGCGGGCGCCGCGGGACGCCGCCGACCCGGCGCTGCGCGGGCAGATCGTCGAGCTGGTCGAGGCGGCGCGCGGGCACCTGGGCTTCCTGCCTGGCCTGCGGATGGACGGCCCGCTGGACAACGGGGTGCCGCCCGGCCTGGCCGAGCAGCTCCTCGCCGTGCTGCGCGAGGCGCTGTCCAACATCGTGCGGCACGCCCACGCCACCGGGGCCCGGGTGGCGGTCGAGGTCGCCGGCTCCTGGCTCACGCTGGTCGTGGAGGACGACGGCGTCGGCCTGCCTCCCGAAGGCCGCCGCAGCGGCCTGCGCAACCTGGAGGAGCGGGCCGTGCGGCTCGGCGGGCGGTTCTCCGCCTGCGCGCCGGATACCGGCGGCACCCGGCTGACCTGGAGCGTCCCGCTGCCGCCCGGCTGACCCGCCCGATGGCATGCGCGGCGTCCGGATGGACGTCTGCCGGCCGAGTCCGCCGGTCCTGGTCGCATTCGGGCGGCGCGGCGGCGCGGTCAGGGGCCCGGTAGGGGAGCGCGGTCAGAGGTCGCGGTGGCCGGTCAGGGGTCGCGGTGGCCGGCCTTGAGCTGCGCGGCCAGCGCCGCGGCCTGCGTGCGGCGCTGCATGTCCAGCTTCGCCAGCA
>NZ_BOOU01000106.1 GCF_016863395.1 Sphaerisporangium rufum
CCGAACCCGCGCGAGCGGAGCGAGCGCCAAACAACACAGCCCGAACCCGCGCGCGCGAAGCGCGCGCCAAAAAACTCAGAGCGGACGCGCCAGCCGGTAGTAGGCCTGGTTCCAGCGGATCTCCTTGGCGAACTCGCGGGCGGTGGTGCCGGCGTCGATCGTGAGCAGCTCCACGCCCAGCATGTCGGCGAAGTCGTTCAGTTCCTCGGCGCCGACCGCGGCGGACAGTACGGTGTGGTGCGGGCCGCCGGCGGTCAGCCACGACTCGGCCGAGGTGGCCAGGTCCGGGCGCGGCCGCCACACGGCCCGGGCGACCGGCAGCCGGGGCAGCGGCTCCAGCGGGGCGATCACGTCGATCTCGTTGGCCACCAGGCGGAATCGGTCGCCCATGTCGGCCAGGCCCACCACCACGGCCGGACCGGGTTCGGCGTCGAACACCAGCCGCACCGGGTCCTCCCGGCCGCCGATGCCCAGCGGGTGGATCTCGCACGAGGGGGTGTCGGCGGCGATCGACGGGCACACCTCCAGCATGTGCGCGCCGAGGATGGCCTCCTCGCCGGGCGTCAGGTGGTAGGTGTAGTCCTCCATGAACGAGGTGCCGCCCGGGCGGCCGGCGGCCATCACCTTGAGCGTCCGCAGCAGCACCGAGGTCTTCCAGTCGCCCTCGCCGCCGAATCCGTACCCGTCTGACATCAGCCGCTGGACGGCCAGCCCGGGCAGCTGCCGCAGCCCGCCGAGGTCCTCGAAGTTGGTGGTGAAGGCGCGGAAGCCGCCGCCGGTGAGGAAGTGCCGCAGGCCGAGTTCGACGCGCGCGGCGTACCGCAGCGACTCGTGCCGGTCGCCGCCGGCGGCCAGCTCCGGCGCGACCCGGTAGACGTCCTCGTACTCCTTGACCAGCTCGCTCACTTCGGCGTCGGACGCGGCGTCCACGACCTCGACCAGCTCGTTGACGCCGTAGGTGTTGACCGAGACGCCGAACCGCAGCTGCGCCTCCACCTTGTCGCCCTCGGTGACCGCGACGTCGCGCATGTTGTCGCCGAAGCGGGCCAGCCGCAGCGAGCCGACCTCGGCGCGCCCGGCGGCGGCCCGGGCCCAGGTCGCGATCCGCTCGATCACCTTGGGGTCGCTGACGTGACCGGCGACGGTCTTGCGGGGCACGCCGAGCCGGGACTGGATGTAGCCGAACTCCCGGTCGCCGTGCGCGGCCTGGTTGAGGTTCATGAAGTCCATGTCGATGGAGCTCCACGGCAGCTCGCGGCCCGCCTGGGTGTGCAGGTGCAGCAGCGGCCGGCGCAGCGCGTCCAGCCCGGCGATCCACATCTTGGCCGGGGAGAAGGTGTGCATCCAGGCGATGACGCCCATGCACTCCTCGTCGGCGCTCGCCGCCTGGCACATCCGGCGGATGGCCTCGGCGTCGGTGAGCACCGGCTGCCAGACGACCTCGACCGGCAGTTCACGGTCCAGGGTGTCGGCGATCACGCGCGACTGATCGGCCACCTGCCGCAGCGTGTCGTCGCCGTACAGGCCCTGGCTGCCGGTCAGAAACCACAGCTTCACAGATGACTCCTCTGGCCGTATACGTTCTGGTAGCGGTCGTACAACCGGTCGATGTCATCGGGCGCGATGGGCAGCGGCTCGCCGAGCTGCCGCGCCACGTGCACGGTCCGGGCGACGTCCTCGCACATCACCGCGGCCTTGACCGCGGCCTTCGGCGAGTCGCCGATGGTGAAGACGCCGTGGTTCTGCATCAGCACCGCGGGGGAGCGGTGCCCGGCCAGCGTGGCCACGATGCCCTTGCCGATGTCGTCCCCGCCGATCAGCGCGAACGGGCCGACCGGGATCTCGCCGCCGAACTCGTCGGCCATCGCGGTGAGCACGCACGGAATGGCCTCGCCGCGCGCGGCCCAGGCCGAGGCGTAGGTGGAGTGGGTGTGCACCACGCCGTTCACCTCGGGCATGTGCCGGTAGGTGTAGGCGTGCGCGGCGGTGTCGCTGGAGGGGGAGTGGTCCCCCTCGACCAGCTCGCCGTCGAGGTCGCACACCACCATCGACTCCGGCGTCAGCTCGTCGTAGGAGACGCCGCTCGGCTTGATGACGAACAGGTCGCCGCCGGGCGCCCGGCCGGAGATGTTGCCCGCCGTCCAGGCGACCAGCCCGTAGCGGGTGAGCTCGGCGTGCAGCCGGCTCACCGTCTCCCGCAGCTCCGGCAGCATCATGATCCGGCCTCGTTCCTGATCGCGCGGAGCCGGTGCAGGATCTCCCCGTCGGCGAAGTGGTCGTGCAGCCGGCGGTACTCGGCGTACAGCCGGTCGTAGGCGTCGGCGCGGGCGTCGTCGGGCAGGTAGGCGGCGGCGGTGCGCTTGCCCATGGCGGCGGCGGCCGCGGTGATGTCGGGATAGGCGCCGGCGGCGACGGCCGCGTGGATGGCCGAGCCGAGGGCCGGCCCCTGGTCGGAGCCGATCACCGACAGCGGGCGGCGCAGCACGTCGGCGTAGACCTGCATGAGGAACGCGTTCTTGACCAGGCCGCCGGCCACCACGAACTCCTCCACGGGCACCCCGGAGGCCTCGAAGGTCTCCACGATGACGCGGGCGCCGAAGGCGGTGGCCTCGATCAGCGCGCGGTAGACGTCCTCGGGGCGGGTGGCCAGCGTGAGACCGGCGATCACCCCGGACAGGTTGTGGTCGACCAGCACCGAGCGGTTGCCGTTGTGCCAGTCCAGCGCGACCAGGCCGTGCGCGCCGACCGGCTGGGCGGCGGCCAGCGAGGTCAGGTACTCGTGCAGGCCCATGCCCGCCTCGGCGGCGCGCGCGGTGCAGGAGGCGGGCACCGAGTTCTCGGTGAACCAGGCGAAGATGTCGCCCACGCCCGACTGGCCCGCCTCGTAGCCCCACAGGCCCGGCACGATGCCGTCGCGCACCACGCCGCACATACCGGGCACCTCGGCCAGCTGGTCCGACGGCATCACGTGGCAGGTGGAGGTGCCCATGATGGCGACCATCTGCCCGGGACGCACCGCGTCGGCCGCGGCGGCGGTGACGTGCGCGTCCACGTTGCCCACCGCGACCGCGGTGCCCTCCGGGAGGGTGGTGTGCTTGGCCGCGGCGGCGGTCAGCCGGCCGGCCAGGCCGCCGAGCGGGGACAGCTCGCCGCCGAGCTTGGCGGTGAAGCCGGCGAAGCCGGGGTCCAGCGCGGCCAGGAACTCCGCCGTGGGGTAGCCGCCGTCCTGGTGGATGCCCTTGTAGCCGGCGGTGCAGACGTTGCGGGTCTCGGCCCCGGTGAGCCGCCAGACGATCCAGTCGGCGGCCTCGATCCAGCGGTCGGCCCGGTCGTAGACCTCCGGGTCCTCCTGCAGGACCTGCAGGCCCTTGGCGAACTGCCACTCCGAGGAGATCTTCCCGCCGTAGCGGGGCAGCCAGGACTCGCCGCGCTCGGCGGCCAGCGCGTTGATCCGGTCGGCCTGCGGCTGCGCGGCGTGGTGCTTCCACAGCTTGGGCCAGGCGTGCGGCCGGTCGGGCAGCAGCTCGCACAGCGGGGTGCCGTCCGCGGTGGCCGGCAGCACGGTGCACGCGGTGAAGTCGGTGGCGATGCCGATCACCTGGTCGGCGGTGACCCCGGCCGCGTCCAGCGCGGCGGGCACCGCGGTGCCGAGCACCTCCCACCAGTCGTCCGGTGACTGCAGGGCCCAGTCGGGGCCGAGGCGGACCCGGCCGCCGGGCAGGGTGTCATCGATGACCCGGTGCGGGTACTCGTGGATCGCCGAGCCCAGCTCGGTGCCGTCCGACACCCGGACGACGACGGCGCGGCCGGACAGGGTGCCGAAGTCCACGCCGATCACGTAGCGGTCGCTGTTGATGCTCACATTCACTCTCACGAAGGGGTCGGGGGAGCCTGGCCGCCGCGCGCGCCGATCAGGCGCTGCAGCAGGATGAAGGCGAACAGGAGCAGGCCGATCACGATCTTGGTCCACCAGGCGCTGAGCGTGCCCTCGAAGTTGAGGATCGTCTGGATCAGGCCCAGCACCAGCACGCCGAGGACCGTGCCGAACAGGTAACCGTAACCGCCGGTGAGCAGGGTGCCGCCGATGACGACCGCGGCGATCGCGTCCAGCTCGGTGCCGAGCGCGTGCAGGCTCCATCCCGACAGCGTGTAGAAGGCGAACAGCACGCCGCCGAGCGCCGAGCAGAACCCGCTGATCGTGTACACGGCCATCTTGGTGCGGGCGACCGGCAGGCCCATGAGCAGCGCGGACTGCTCGCTGCCGCCCACCGCGTACACCCCGCGCCCGAACCGGGTGTACTGCAGCACGTAGATGGCCGCCAGCAGTACCACCAGGGCGATGATGACGCTGGGGGAGACCCACAGCTCCGGGCCGAGTGGGACGTGGGTCTCGCCGAGCGCGACGATCAACGGGTCGGTGATCTTGACCGACTCGGTGTTGATCACGTAGCACAGGCCCCGGGCCAGGAACATCCCGGCCAGGGTCACGATGAACGGCTGGATCTCGAAGTACTGGATGATCGCCCCCATGCCGAGGCCGAGCAGCGCGCCCATCAGCAGCACCAGCCCGATCACCGGCAGCGGAGCCCACCCGTCGCTGATCAGCGTCGCCGACACCATGGTGGACAGCGCGATCACCGAGCCGACCGACAGGTCGATTCCGCCGGTCAGGATGACGAACGTCATGCCGATCGCCACCACCAGCAGGTAGGCGTTGTCGACGAAGACGTTGAGCACGATCTGGCCGGTGGCGAAGTTCTCGTAACGCACGCCGCCGGCCGCGAACATCGCGATCAGCAGGCCGGTCGTCACCAGCACCGGTACGTACCGGCGCGGCAGCGGCCGTCGGCCGCGCAGGAGGCCTCGGCGGAGGCCGGCGGTGGTCACGTGGCCACGCTCACCTTCTCGTCGATCTCATCGGACGGCGCGGGGGCCGGCGGCCGCCGGCGGCGCCGGTGGAACACCTTGGCGCGGAAGGCCGGGGACTGCGCCAGGCAGACCAGGGTGACGACCAGGGCCTTGAACAGCAGCGTCGTCTCCGGCGGCACGCCGATCGAGTAGATCGTCGTGGTGAGCGTCTGGATGACCAGCGCGCCGAGAACGGTGCCGGTGAGGGAGAACCGGCCGCCCATGAGCGAGGTGCCGCCGATGACCACGGCCAGGATGGCGTCCAGCTCGATCCACAGCCCGGCGTTGTTGCCGTCGGCGCTGGAGACGTTCGAGCTGATGATCAGGCCGGCGATGCCCGCGCACAGCGCGCAGAAGGTGTACACCATGATGGTGAGCCCGCGGGAGCGGATGCCGACCAGCCGGCTGGCCTCGGCGTTGCCGCCCACCGACTCGATCAGCAGGCCGAGGGCCAGCCGCCGGGTGAGCAGCGCGGTGAGCACCACCACGACGGCCACCACGATGATGCCGAACGGCAGGGTCAGCCAGTAGCCGCCGCCGAACAGCTTGTAGGGCGGGCTGTTGACCGTGATGATCTGGCCGTCGGTGATCAGCTGGGCCAGGCCGCGCCCGGCGACCATGAGGATCAGCGTGGCCACGATCGGCTGGACGCCGATCGCCGCCACCAGCACGCCGTTGGCCGCGCCGAGCACCAGGCACAGCACCAGCGCGACCCCGATGGCGCCCAGCACGCCGCCCACCGCGCCCTGGTCGCCCAGGTCGCTGATGCGCAGGCAGGCCATCGCGCCGGCGATCGCCACCACCGAGCCGACCGAAAGGTCGATGCCGCCGGTGGCGATGACCAGCGTCATGCCGATGGCGACCAGGATCAGGGGCGCGCCGAAGCGCAGGATGTCGATCAGGTTGCCGTAGAGGTGGCCGTCCTTGACCTGGATCGACAGGAAGCCGTTGTTGTAGATCACGTTGAGCAGCAGCAGCAGGACCAGCACGACGACGGGCCACAGCAGCCGGTGCCGCAGCAGTTCTCTCATGACGCCGCTCCGCTCGCGATGGTCTCCATCAGCCGGTCGGTGGTGAGCTGCTCACCGTTCTCCAGCTCGGCCACCAGCCGCCGGTCGCGCAGCACTCCGACCCGGTGGCTGAGCCGCAGCACCTCCTCCAGCTCGGCCGAGACGAACAGCACCGCCATGCCGCCGCCGGACAGCTCGGCGACCAGGCGCTGGATCTCGGTCTTGGCGCCGACGTCGATGCCACGGGTCGGCTCGTCCAGGATGAGCAATCGCGGCTCCAGGATCAACCAGCGGGCCAGCAGCACCTTCTGCTGGTTGCCGCCGCTGAGGTTGCGGACGAGCTGCTCGGGGTCGGCCGGCCGGATGTTGAGCGCGTTGATGTACTTTTCGACCAGCTCCTCCTGCCGGGCGCGCGGCAGCGGCCGGGCCCAGCCGCGGGTGGCCTGCAGGGCGAGCAGCAGGTTCTCCCGGACGGTCAGGCCGGGGACGAGCCCTTCGGCCCGCCGGTTCTCCGAGCAGAACGCGATGCCGTGGCCCATGGCGGCCCGCGGGGTGCGCAGCGCGGTCTCCTTGCCGTCGACGCGCAGCGTGCCGGAGGTGGCGTGGTCGGCGCCGAACAGCAGGCGGGCCAGCTCGGTGCGGCCCGAGCCCAGCAGGCCGGCCAGCCCGAGCACCTCGCCGCGGTGGATCGTCAGCGAGAACGGCTGGATCGCGCCGGTGCGGGACAGCTCGCGGGCCTCGATCAGCGGCGCGCCGTCCGGCTCGGGCGGGCGGTCCTCCAGCGCCTTCAGCTCGGCCAGCTCGCGGCCGATCATCTTGGCGACCAGCTCGACCTGCGGCAGCTCGGCGGTGCGGTACTCGCCGACCAGCCGGCCGTTGCGCAGCACGGTCATCCGGTCGGCGATCTCGTACACCTGGTCCAGGAAGTGCGAGACGAACAGGATGGCGATGCCCTGGTCCTTCAGCCGGCGCATCACCCGGAACAGCTGGGCGACCTCACCGGCGTCCAGGCTGGAGGTGGGCTCGTCCAGGATCAGCACCCGGGCGTCGATGTCGACCGCCCGGGCGATCGCGACCATCTGCTGCACCGCCAGCGAGCAGGACGACAGCGGCGCGGTGACGTCGACGTCGATCTCCAGCCGGGCGAGCAGCTCGGCGGCGCGGCGGCGCATCTCCCGCCACAGGATGCGGCCCATACGGCGTGGCTCGCGGCCGGCGAAGATGTTCTCGGCGACCGTGAGGTTGGTGCAGAGGTTGACCTCCTGGTACACCGTGCTGATCCCGGCCTGCTGGGCGGCCAGCGGGCTGGAGAACGCCACCGGCCGGCCGGCCAGCTCGATCTGCCCGGCGTCGATCTCGTACACGCCGGTGAGCACCTTGATCAGCGTGGACTTCCCCGCGCCGTTCTCGCCCATCAACGCGTGCACCTCGCCCGGCAGCAGCCGGAAGTCGACGCCGTCGAGCGCGCGGACGCCGGGGAACTGCTTGCCGATCCCGCGCATGCGCAGGATGGGCTCGGGTGCGGCCATGCGGAGCCCCCTCCTCCCTGGTCCGCCGTCCGGCGGCCCACCCCCGCGGGGGCGGGCCGCCGGACGGGCGGGCTACCGGATCAGTACTTGCGGTCGGGCAGGGCCTGCTTGGCCTGTTCCGGGGTGAAGGTGGTCTCCTCGGTGACCACCCGCTCGGGAACCTGCTCGCCCTTGACGACCTTCTTGGCCAGATCCATCAGCTGGGTGCCGAGGAGCGGGCTGCACTCCACGATGTAGTTGATCTTGCCGTCGGCCAGGGCCTGCATGCCGTCGTGCACCGCGTCGATCGTGATGATCTTGATGTCCTTGCCCGGGGTCTTGCCGGCGCCCTCGATGGCCTCGATGGCGCCCAGGCCCATGTCGTCGTTGTGCGCGAACAGCACGTCGATCTTCGGGTTGGACTTGAGGAAGGCCTCCATGACCTCCTTGCCCTTGGCCCGGGTGAAGTCGCCGGGCTGCGAGGCGATGATCTTGAACTTGGGGTCGGCCGCGATGACCTCGCCGAAGCCCTTCTTGCGGTCGATCGCGGGCGCCGCGCCGGTGTTGCCCTGTAGCTCGACGATGTTGACCGTGTCCTTGGAGTCCTTGTACTGCTCGACCAGCCACTGGCCGGCCTTCTTGCCCTCCTCGACGAAGTCCGAGCCGAGGAAGGTCTTGTACAGGGTCTTGTCGGCGGAGTCGACCGCGCGGTCGGTCAGGATCACCGGGATCTTGGCGTCCTTGGCCTCCTTCAGCACGGTGTCCCAGCCGGAGACCACCACCGGCGAGAAGGCGATGACGTCGACCTTCTGCTGGATGTAGGAGCGCAGGGCCTTGATCTGGTTCTCCTGCTTCTGCTGGGCGTCGGAGAACTTCAGCTCGACGCCGGCCTCCTTGGCCGACTCCTGGATCGACTTGGTGTTGGCGGTACGCCAGCCGCTCTCCGCGCCCACCTGGGAGAAGCCCATGGTGATCTTGTCGTCACCGCCGCCGCCACCACCGCCGGTGGCGCCGGAGTCGCCGCCGGAGCCGGAACTACAGCCGGCCACGGTCACCGCGAGGGCGCCGGCCACGAGGGCCGTCGCGAATCTTTTCAGCACTGGGGGGATCCTTTTCTGCCGTGAGAGCCGGCCTGCGGTGGCCGGCGCCAGACTGTCGTGCCGGGCGGCGGTGGCCACGCGGGCAGGGTTCCGGGCGTGGCGCCGGGGACGCCCCCCGATGCCTGATCTCACTCCCCGCTCCTTCCGAAGCCGCCTGGGGACGACTGTGAACGCTAACAACTCGCCGAGTCAACGCTTTCCCGGTCACGGTCCGGTTACGTCACCATGAAACCGTCCGGTCCGGCGCCGGTACGGCCGCGGCGCGAACCAAGATCGCTCGGGTCGTTCCGGAGTCGCACCGGTGATCTACCTCCACCCGGCCGGTGGAGATCATCTCAGCGGGTGTCCGTGCTGCTCCCGGGTTGTTGCCGGGACGTTACCCCTGAATATTGACAGGTTAATTGTTAGCGATAACACTGGCACGCTCAGGTAAACCCGGCAACCGGCGGCTTGGCGGCCTCCCGAGGAGTGACGGATGAGATTCATGAAGGTGGCGGTGGCGGCCTCGGCCCTGGTGCTCGCCGGGACCATGTCGGCGTGCGGCTCCAGCCAGAAGACGGTGGACGCCGAAGGCGCCTCCGCCGCCCCCGGGGGCAACCAGGGGGCCCTGGTGGGCGTGACCATGCCCACCAAGCGGTCCGAACGGTGGATCCACGACGGTGACAACGTCAAGGCGGGCCTGGAGAAGCTCGGCTACAAGGTCGACCTCCAGTACGCCGAGGACGACATCCCGACCCAGGTGAACCAGCTGGAGAACCAGATCACCAAGGGTGCCAAGCTGCTGATCATCGCGTCCATCGACGGCACCGCGCTGACCACCCAGCTGCAGGAGGCGGCGGACAAGAAGATCCCGGTCATCGCCTACGACCGGCTGATCCGCAACAGCCCCAACGTCGACTACTACTCGACCTTCGACAACTTCAAGGTCGGCGTCCAGCAGGCCACCTCGCTGCTGGTCGGCCTGAAGCTCAAGACCGCCGACGGCGGCGAGGGCAGCGCCAAGGGCCCGTTCAACATCGAGCTGTTCGCCGGGTCGCCGGACGACAACAACGCGACCTTCTTCTTCAACGGCGCCATGTCCGTGCTCAAGCCCTACATCGACAAGGGCACCCTGAAGGTCAAGAGCGGCCAGACCGACTTCAAGACCGTCGCCATCCTGCGCTGGGACCCGGCGACCGCGCAGAAGCGCATGGAGGACATCCTCACCAAGACCTACAGCGGCGGTGACAAGGTGGACGGCGTGCTGTCCCCCTACGACGGGCTGTCGATCGGCATCCTGTCGGCGCTGAAGAGCAACGGCTACGGCACCTCCGGCCAGCCGTACCCGACCGTCACCGGCCAGGACGCCGAGCTGGCGTCGGTGAAGTCCATCATCGCCGACGAGCAGTACTCCACGATCTACAAGGACACCCGCCAGCTCGCGGAGGTCACCGTGGAGATGACCGACGCGGTGCTCAAGGGCGGCAAGCCCGAGGTGAACAACACCACCGACTACGACAACGGCAACAAGGTCGTCCCCTCCCGCCTGCTGGAGTCGGTGATCGTCGACAAGTCCAACTACAAGAAGGTCCTGGTCGACAGCCAGTACTACACCGAGGCCCAGCTCGGCGGCTGAGCATGGCATCCGGTGGCCCGCGCGGCGGGGGAGACCCGCCGCGCGGGCCACCGGGCATCGGCGCCGAGGAACGGGACGTGGAGGGACGGGGCACGACATGACCGACGACATCCTGCGGATGAGCGGGATCACCAAGACCTTCCCCGGGGTGCGGGCACTACAGGACGTGAACCTGTCGGTGCGCCGGGGCGAGATCCACGCGATCTGCGGCGAGAACGGCGCCGGCAAGTCGACGCTGATGAAAGTGCTGTCGGGGGTGTACCCGCACGGTTCCTACGACGGCGAGATCTCCTTCGAGGGCGAGCCGTGCCGCTTCACCGGCATCGCCGACAGCGAGCGGCGCGGCATCGTCATCATTCACCAGGAACTGGCGCTCTGCCCCCAGCTGTCCATCGCCGAGAACATCTTCCTCGGCAACGAGCGCGCCGAGCGCGGGCTGATCGACTGGAACCGCACCAACCACGAGGCGGCCCGGCTGCTCGCCCGGGTGGGCCTGCGGGAGAACCCGGTGACCACGGTGTCCGACATCGGGGTGGGCAAGCAGCAGCTCGTCGAGATCGCCAAGGCGCTGTCGAAGGAGGTGCGGCTGCTCATCCTGGACGAGCCGACCGCCGCCCTCAACGACGAGGACTCCGCGCACCTGCTGGACCTGCTGCGCGGCCTGCGCGACGAGGGCATCACCTGCGTGATCATCTCGCACAAGCTGAACGAGGTCATCGCGATCGCCGACTCGATCACCATCCTGCGCGACGGCCGCACCATCGAGACCCTGGACATGCGCGCCGACGCGGTCACCGAGGACCGGATCATCTCCGGGATGGTCGGCCGCGACCTGGAACACCGCTTCCCGCCGCACGAACCGAACATCGGCGAGGAGGCGCTGCGCATCGAGGACTGGACGGTGTACAGCCCCAGCCAGCGCGGGCGGGCGGTGGTCTCCGGCGCCGCCCTCACCGTGCACCGAGGTGAGATCGTCGGCCTGGCCGGGCTGATGGGCGCCGGCCGCACCGAGCTGGCGATGAGCGTCTTCGGCCGCGCCTACGGCACCGGCATCTCCGGGCGCGTCTACCGCGACGGCCGGCCGGTCGAGATCCGCAACGTGCGGGACGCCATCCGGCACGGCATCGCCTACGCCACCGAGGACCGCAAGCGCTACGGCCTGAACCTGATCGAGGACATCAAGCGCAACGTCTCCGCCGCCCGCCTGGGCAAGCTGGCCCGGCGCGGCTGGCTGGACGAGAACAAGGAGTACCAGGTCGCCGAGGAGTTCCGCGGCAGCATGAACATCAAGGCGCCCAGCGTGCAGAGCATCACCGGCAAGCTCAGCGGCGGCAACCAGCAGAAGGTCGTGCTGTCCAAGTGGATCTTCACCGACGCCGACGTGCTGATCCTGGACGAGCCGACCCGCGGCATCGACGTGGGCGCCAAGTACGAGATCTACTCGATCATCAACCGGCTGGCCGACGAGGGCCGGGCCGTCCTGGTCATCTCCTCGGAGCTACCGGAGCTGATCGGCCTGTGCGACCGCATCTACGCCATGTCGGAGGGCCGGATCACCGGTGAGGTCGCCCGCGCGGACGCCACCCAGGAACGCCTCATGCAGTACATGACCAAGGGACAGGAGCAGAAGAAATGAGCGGCATCTCGCCCTCCGACGTCGATGCGGCCGCCGGCCCGCCCGACGACGTCATCGAACGGGCGCCGGGCCGCGCCAGGGTCTTCGGGCTCTCGCTGAACATCCGGCAGAGCGGCATCTACATCGCCTTCGCGCTGATCGTCGTGCTGTTCTCCGTGCTCACCGACGGGGCGCTGCTGGAGCCGCAGAACATCTCCAACATCATCGTGCAGAACTCCTACATCCTGATCCTGTCCATCGGGATGATCCTGATCATCATCGCCGGGCACATCGACCTGTCGGTGGGCTCGGTGGTCGCGATCACCGGCGCGGTCGCCGCGGTGCTGATGGTGAACTACAGCGTCCCCTGGCCGCTGGCCCTGCTGATCACCCTGGCCGTCGGCGCGCTCATCGGCGCCTGGCAGGGGTTCTGGATCGCCTATTTCGGCATCCCGGCGTTCATCGTCACCTTGGCCGGCATGCTGCTGTTCCGCGCGCTGACCCTCACCGTGCTCGGCAACCAGGGCATCGGCCCGTTCCCCGACGCGGTGCGCACCCTGGCCAACGGCTTCACCGACGGCTACCTGGGCAACATCGGCCTCGGCCCGCTCGGCGGCGCCGACCTGTTCAGCCTGCTGATCGGCCTGATCGCGGTGGCCGGCTTCGCCGCCAGCCAGTGGCGCACCCGCGCGGCCCGGCTCGGCTACGGCCAGCAGGTCGACCCGATGGCGGTGTTCGTGCTGAAGATCGCCGCCGCCGCGGTGGTGGTGATGGCCATCGTCGTGCAGCTCGCCCGGTTCAAGAACCTGCCCTGGGTGCTGATGCTGCTGGCGGTCCTGGTGCTGGGCTACTCGCTGCTCACCAACCGGGCGGTGTTCGGCCGGCGTATCTACGCCATCGGCGGCAACCTGCAGGCGGCCGTGCTGTCCGGCGTCAAGGTCAAGTCGGTCGTCTTCTGGATCTTCGTCAACATGGGCGTGCTCGCGGCCATGGCCGGTGTCATCTTCGCCGGGCGGCTCAACCAGGCCAACCCCACCGCGGGCAACGCCTTCGAGCTGGACGCCATCGCGGCCGCGTTCATCGGCGGCGCCGCCGTGCAGGGCGGGGTGGGCAAGGTGGTCGGTGCTATCACCGGCGGCCTCATCATGGGCGTCATCAACAACGGCATGTCGCTGATCGGCTCGCCCAGCGAGCGGGTCATGCTGGTCAAGGGCATCGTGCTGCTGGCCGCGGTCGCCTTCGACGTCTGGGCCAAGCGCCGGGCCGGCACCGCCGCCCAGTAACCGGCCAGACCGGGACCGCCCGGTACGGTGGGGCACTGTGACGGAACGGGTGGATGACCGGCCACGGGCGCCGCGCGAGCCCTTCGAACGCACCTGGGCGGCGCTGGCGAAGATCGGCGACCGCGGGGCCGAGGGGTACCACCGGTTCGCCTGGACGCCGGTGGACCTGGCGCTGCGCGGCTGGTTCCAGAACCAGGCCCAGCTGCGCGGCATGTCGTGCGAGCGCGACCGTAACGGCAACCTGTGGGCCTGGTGGGGCCGCCCCGGCCCCGGCGCGGTCGTCACCGGCAGCCACCTGGACAGCGTGCCCGGCGGCGGCGCCTTCGACGGCCCGCTCGGCGTGGTGTCGGCCTTCCTGGCCGTCGACCTGCTGCGCGCCCGCGGCGTCGAGCCGGCCCGGCCGATCGCCGTGGTGGACTTCGCCGACGAGGAGGGCGCCCGCTTCGGGGTGGCCTGCGTCGGCAGCCGGCTGCTCACCGGCTCCCTGGACCCCGAGCAGGCCCGTGGCCTGCGCGACGCCGGCGGGGTGACCCTGGCCGAGGCGATGCGCGGCGCCGCCGCCGACCCGGCGGCCATCGGCCGCGACGAGCAGGCGCTGGAGCGCGTCGGGGCCTTCGTCGAGCTGCACGTCGAGCAGGGGCGCGGCCTGGCCGGCCTCGGCGCGCCGGTCGGCGTGGCGAGCGCGATCTGGCCACACGGCCGGTGGCGGTACGCCTTCCACGGCGCGGCCGACCACGCCGGCACCACCCGGCTGGCCGACCGACGCGACCCGGCGCTGCCGTTCGCCGCCACGGTGCTCGCCGCCCGGGAGGCCGCCCGGCGGCACGGCGGCCTGGCCACCTTCGGCCGGGCCCGCATCGAGCCGGGCGCCACCAACGCCGTCCCGTCCCGGGTGGACGCCTGGCTGGACGCCCGCGCCCCGGACACCGCCACCCTCACCGCCATCGTGGACGGCGTCACCGCCGCGGCTCGCGCCGCCGCCGCCGAGCACCGGGTGCGGGTGGAGGTCGCCGCCGAGTCGGTCACCCCGCCGGTGGAGTTCGGCGGCGAGCTGCGCGACCGGATCCGCGGCGTGCTCGGCGAGGTCCCGGTGCTGGCCACCGGTGCCGGTCACGACGCCGGGGTGCTCGCCGCGCACGTGCCGAGCGCGATGCTGTTCGTGCGCAACCCCACCGGCGTCAGCCACAGCCCCGCCGAGCACGCCGAGACCGGCGACTGCCTGGCCGGGGTCGCCGCCCTCGCCGCGGTCCTCGCGGATCTGGCGTGCCGGTGACCACCTACCACGCCGACCACGCCTGGCTCGGCGGCGAGCGCGCCGAGGCCGGAGTGGTGGTCGAGACCGGCAGCGGGGTGATCACCGCGGTCCGGGCCGGGGTGGCCGCGCCGCCCCCCGGCGCCGTCCACCTGCGCGGCCTCACCGTGCCGGGTCTCGCCAACGCCCACTCCCACGCCTTCCACCGGGCGCTGCGCGCCCGCACCCAGCGCGAGCGCGGCACCTTCTGGACCTGGCGCCGGCAGATGTACGACGTGGCCGCGCGGCTGACGCCCGACACCTACCACGCCCTGGCCCGGGCCGCCTACGCCGAGATGGCGCTGGCCGGGGTGACCTGCGTCGGGGAGTTCCACTACCTGCACCACGACACCGGCGGCCGGCGCTACGCCGAGCCGCGCGTCATGGGCGAGGCGCTGGTCGCCGCGGCGGCCGAGGCGGGGATCCGCATCACCGTGCTGGACACCTGCTACCTGCGCGGCGGTTTCGGCATGCCGCTGTCGGGGCCGCAGCTGCGCTTCGGCGACCGGGACGCCGCCGCCTGGGCCGAGCGGGCCGGCCCGCCACCGGCCACCGGGCACGCCCGGTACGGCGCGGCGATCCACTCGGTGCGCGCGGTGCCGCCCGAGGAGATCGCCGTGGTCGCCGGCTGGGCGGGCGAGCACGGCGCGCCGCTGCACTTCCACCTGTCGGAGCAGCCGGCCGAGAACGAGGCCTGCCTGTCGGCCTACGGCCGTACCCCGGCCGGGCTGCTCGCCGAGCACGGCGCCCTCGGCCCGGCGGCCACCGCGGTGCACGCCACCCACCTGACCGGCGCCGACATCGCGCTGCTCGGCCGGTCGGGCACCGCCGTCTGCCTGTGCCCGACGACCGAGCGCGACCTGGCCGACGGCATCGGCCCGGCCGGCGAGCTGGCCGCCGCCGGGTCGCCGCTGTGCCTGGGCAGCGACAGCCACGCCGTCGTCGACCTATGGGAGGAGGCCCGCGGCGTCGAGATGCACGAGCGGCTGGCCGGCCGGCGGCGCGGCCACTTCGACGCCGCCGCCCTGCTGCGCGCCGCCACCTCGGCCGGGCACGCCGCCCTCGGCTGGCCGGAGGCCGGGCGCATCGAGCCGGGTGCCCCCGCCGACCTGGTCACCGTCGCCCTGGACACCGTACGCGCCGCGGGCGCCCCGGACGGCGCGCTGCTGGAGGCCGCGGTCTTCGCCGCGGTGGCCGCCGACGTGCGTGAGGTCGTGGCCGGCGGCCGGCGGATCGTCTCCGGCGGCCGCCACCTGCTCGTCCCCGACGTGCCCGCCGCGCTGGGCGCCGCCATCGCGGCCGTCACCTGACCGGCCCTCCCGAGACCCCGAGGACAGGAAGTGCCATGACCTCGCTGCTCATCGACGGCATCGGCTCGCTGGTGACCAACGACCCCGCACTCGGTTCCGGGCCGCTCGGCGTGGTGCCGGACGCGGCGCTGGTCGTCGAGGACGGCCGGGTGACCTGGGCCGGGCCCCGGTCGCGGGTGCCGCAGGGCGCCGCGCGCGAGCGGTTCGACGCCGCCGGCCGCGCCGTGCTGCCCGGGTTCGTGGACAGCCACGCCCACCTGGTGTTCGCCGGCGACCGGGCCGCCGAGTTCGCCGCCCGGATGGCCGGCCGCCCCTACAGCGCCGGCGGCATCCGCACCACCGTCGAGGCCACCCGCGCCGCGAGCGACGACACGCTGCGCGCCGGGGTGCGCCGGCTGGTCGCCGAGGCGCTGTGCTCGGGCACCACCACCGTGGAGTGCAAGTCCGGGTACGGCCTCACCGTGCCGGACGAGGCCCGCTGCCTGCGCGTCGCCGGCGAGCACACCGAGGAGGTCACCTTCCTCGGCGCGCACGTCGTCCCGCCGGAGTACGCCGGCCGCCCGGACGACTACGTGGACCTGGTGTGCGGCCCGATGCTGGACGCGTGCGCCCCGCACGCCCGGTGGATCGACGTCTTCTGCGACCGGGGCGCCTTCGACGGCGACCAGACCCGGGCGATCCTGGCCGCCGGCCGCGAGCGCGGGCTGGTGCCGCGGGTGCACGCCGGGCAGCTGCAGGCCGGCCCGGGCGTCGCGGTCGCGGTCGAACTCGGTGCGGCGTCCGCCGACCACCTCACCCACCTGACCGCCGCCGACGTGGACGCGCTGGCCTCCGGCGGCACCGTGGCCACCCTGCTGCCCGGCGCCGAGTTCTCCACCCGCTCGCCCTATCCGGACGCGCGCCGGCTGCTGGACGCCGGGGCGACCGTCGCGCTGGCCGCCGACTGCAACCCCGGCTCCAGCTACACCACCAGCATGCCGTTCTGTATCGCGCTGGCCGTCCGGGAGATGCGGATGACCCCCGACGAGGCGGTGTGGGCGGCCACCATGGGCGGCGCCCGCGCGCTGCGCCGCACCGATGTCGGCCGGCTGTCGCCGGGGGCGCGGGCCGACGTCGTGCTGCTGGACGCGCCTTCGCACGTCCATCTCGCCTACCGGCCCGGGGTGCCGCTGGTCGCCGCCGTCTGGCGGGCCGGCGTCCCGGCCGCGGGCGCGGAGCCGCCGTCCCGCTGAGGCCGCCCCGCTCAGGCGCTCAGACCGGGCGGTTCAGACCGGGCGGTTCAGACCGGGCGGTTCAGACCGGGCGGCCAGATCAGGCAGGCCTTTCAGATCAGGCCCAGGGCGAGCATGGCGTCGGCCACCCGGCGGAAGCCCTCGATGTTGGCGCCGGCCACGTAGTCGCCCGGCACGCCGTACTCGTCGGCGGCCGCCAGGCAGCGGGCGTGAATGCCGATCATGATCTCCCGCAGCCGGTCCTCGGAGTGGGCGAAGGTCCAGGAGTCGCGGCTGGCGTTCTGCTGCATCTCCAGCGCGCTGGTCGCCACGCCGCCGGCGTTGGCCGCCTTGCCCGGCGCGAACGCCACGCCCGCCTGCCGGAACACCCGGACCGCCTCGGGGGTGGCCGGCATGTTGGCGCCCTCGCCGACCGCGACGCACCCGGAGCGGACCAGCGCCTCGGCGTCCGCGCCGGTGATCTCGTTCTGGGTGGCCGACGGCATCGCGACTTCGCACGGCACCGACCACACCCCGCCGCCGGGGACGTGCACCGCGTCGGCGCCGCGCCGGGCCGCGTAGACGTCCAGCCGGGCCCGCTCCACCTGCTTGATCTCCTTGAGCAGGTCCAGGTCGATGCCCTTCTCGTCCACCACGTAGCCCGAGGAGTCGGAGCAGGCGACGACCGTGCCGCCGAGCTGCTGGATCTTCTCGATGGTGTAGACGGCGACGTTGCCGGACCCGGAGACCACGACCCGCCGGCCGTCGAAGGACGTGCCGCGCGCCCGCAGCATCTCCTCCACGAAGAACGCGCACCCGTAGCCGGTGGCCTCGGTGCGCACCTGCGCGCCGCCGTAGGCCAGGCCCTTGCCGGTGATGACGCCGGACTCGTAGCGGTTGGTGATCCGCTTGTACTGGCCGAACAGGTAGCCGATCTCGCGCTGGCCGACCCCGATGTCGCCGGCCGGCACGTCGGTGTGCTCGCCGATGTGCCGGTGCAGCTCGGTCATGAAGCTCTGGCAGAAGCGCATGACCTCGCGGGCGGACCGGCCCTTGGGGTCGAAGTCCGCGCCGCCCTTGCCGCCGCCGATGGGCAGCCCGGTGAGGCCGTTCTTGAAGATCTGCTCGAAGCCCAGGAACTTCACGATGCCCAGGTACACCGACGGGTGGAAGCGCAGCCCGCCCTTGTAGGGGCCGAGCGCGCTGTTGAACTCCACCCGGAAGCCGCGGTTGACGTGCACCCGGCCCCGGTCGTCCTCCCACGGCACCCGGAAGATGATCTGCCGCTCCGGCTCGCAGATCCGCTCGATGATCCGCGACTCGGCGTACTCGGGGTGCCGGTCGACCACCGGCGCGATGCTCTCCAGCACCTCGCGGACGGCCTGGTGGAACTCCGCCTCGCCCGGATTGCGGCGCAGGATGTCCTGGTAGACGGCGCCCAGCGTGTCGTGCGGCATCGATCATCCCCTCGTGCTCGGGGGATCACTCCCCGCGTTCACCCTACGGGTACGCGGCGCCCGGCCCGGTGGTTCACCCGCCGCGGCCTGGCGTGTCCGGCGGGCCGTCCGCTGCGGGGCCGGAGGAGCCATCCCGTCCTGTGCCCGAGGATACGTGCGGGCGGGACCCGGATCGGTACCCCTGACCGCGCCCGCCCGGCGGGCCGCGGGGCCCGCGGCGAAGGACGGCCGACGTGGCGGACTACCGCGACCGGGCCGGTGCGGGCTACCGTCCAAGGCATGATTCGCGTGTTCCTGCTGGACGACCACGAAGTGGTGCGGCGCGGCGTGGCGGCGCTGCTGGAGGCCGAGGACGACATCGAGGTGATCGGTGAGGCCGGCACCGCCGAGTCCGCCGTGGCCCGCATCCCCGCGCTGCGCCCGGACGTCGCGGTGCTCGACGTGCGGCTGCCCGACGGCAGCGGGGTGGAGGTGTGCCGGGAGGTCCGCTCGCGGACCCCGGAGCTGGCCTGCCTGATGCTGACCTCGTTCGCCGACGAGGAGGCGCTGTTCGACGCGGTGATGGCCGGGGCGGCCGGGTACGTGCTCAAGCAGATCCACGGCTCGGACCTGGTCGGCGCGGTGCGCACCGTGGCGCGCGGCGAGTCGCTGCTGGACCCGCGGACCACCGCGACCATGCTGCACCGGCTGCGCGAGCAGGCCGGGCACAAGGACCCGCTGGCCGCGCTCACCGACCAGGAGCGGCACATCCTGGAACTGATCGGCGAGGGGCTGACCAACCGGCAGATCGGCGAGCGGCTGTTCCTGGCCGAGAAGACGGTGAAGAACTACGTGTCCAACCTGCTGGGCAAGCTCAACATGCAGCGCCGCACCCAGGTGGCGGCGCTGGCCGCCCGGCTGAAGGCCGACGACGCCGAGGGCCGCCGCCGCCGCGAGGGCTGACCGGGGCAACGGCGCCACCGCGCCGGACGCGGAAACGCCGCCGCCCGCCCCTCGCGGTGAGGAGCGGGCGTGCGGGGCGGGCGCGGGGCGGTTACTTGAGGATGGGGTAGCGCCGGACGATCGGGGTGGCGCCCCACCACTTGCCCAGGCCCAGGGTGTCGCCGGCGCCGGCCAGGGCGAGTCCGGCCAGGACGATGGCGTAGACGATGTGCTCGTCGATCACCGGGTTGTTGGCCAGCGGCAGTTCGGCCGCCCACATCAGGACCAGCAGCAGCCCGCCGGTGATGGCGGCGATCCGCATCCCGGCGCCCGCGATGAGCGCGGCGCCGATGCCGAGCAGGCCGAGCATGAACAGCCAGTCGACCCAGGGCTGGCCGGCCAGGCCGCCGAAGAACCCGCCGAGGGCGTTCTCGCCGGTGCCCTTCAGGAAGCCGGTGGTCGGGCTGCCGCCCTCCAGCCAGGCCTTCTTGGCGGGGGTGGCGAAGCCCCAGCCGAAGGTCTTGTCCAGGAAGGCCCACAGGAAGACGAAGCCGATGGTGATCCGGGCCGCCGCCCAGACGTAACGGGCCGGGCCGGCGTCCTGCGCGACGGGGGTGTGGGGGTTGGTGCCGTGGTCGTGACGCGCTTCGATGGTGGCCATGGCCGGACCCTTTCAGTGTGGGGGGATCGGGGGTTCGTGTTTTCCTTTGCGACTCCATGACATCGTTTTCGCCGATCGTGGTGCAGTGCCGGACGGCTCGGCCCCGCCGGCCGTACTGCCCGGCCCGCGTGGGACCTTCGGCACTGCCCCGACCCCGGCCGGGCGCAGCAGCCTCGGGAGCAGGACCATCCCTGAAGGAGGCGCGTCATGCCCGTCACCGCCGCCACCGATCTCGGGTTCCGCCGGCTGCTGGCCGCCGCGGGCCAGGCGCCGTCGGTGCACAACACCCAGCCGTGGCGCCTGCGCGCCGTGCGCGATCGCGTGGCGCGCGGTCACGCGGTCGAGCTGCTGGCCGACCGGGACCGGCGGCTGCGCGTCGCCGACCCGCGCGGGCGTTCCCTGCACGTGAGCTGCGGCGCGGCGCTGTTCAACCTGCGGCTGGCGGTGAGCGTGGCCGGCCGGCGGCCGCTGGTGCGGCTGGCACCCGGAGAGCCGGAGACCCCGGACCTGCTGGCGGTCGTACGGCCGGGCGAGGCGGTGCCGGCCACCGAGGCCGAGCGGGAGCTGTACGCGGCCATCGGCCGCCGGCGCACCAACCGCGAGCCGTTCGCCGACCGGCCGCTGCCGCCCTGGGTGCTGGCCGACCTGCGCATCGCCGCCTCCCGGGAGGGCGCCTTCCTGGTCGTGCCGGGCCGGCACGGCGGCGGGGAGCTCCTGGAGTGCGTCGCCATCGCCGAGGACGAGCTGGCCCGCGACCGCGACTACCTCGCCGAGCTGCGGGCCTGGACGATGCGCGGCGCCCGCCACGACGGGCTGCCCGCCCATGTCCTCGGGCCGCGGCCGGCCGGGGAGCCGGCCCCGGTACGCGACTTCGGCCGCCACCCCGACCGCCCGCCGGTGCCGTTCGAGGCCCGGCCGCACCTGGCGGTGCTGACCACGCCGGGGGACCGGCCGGTCGACTGGCTGCGCGCCGGGCAGGCCCTGCAGCGCGTCCTGCTGGTCGCCACCGCGCACGGCGTCTCGGCCTCGTTCCTCAACCAGCCGCTCGATCTGCGCGACCTGCGCCGGCACACCGATCCCCGCCACCGCCGCGGCCACCCCCAGATGATCATTCGGCTGGGGTACGGCCCGGAGGTGCCCCGGGCGCCGCGCCGCCCGCCCGCCGAGCTCGCCGCCAACGGGACGTAAGGCCCGGGCCATCGGGACCTAGTCCTTCTTTGCCCCAGGTAGAACCCCGGATTGGCTGGAGGGGCAGGCCGCCGGCGTCCCCGCCGCGGCGCGAGCGGAAGGAGCCGCCATGCAGATGAACGTGCGGGACGTGATGACCGCCGACGTGGCGTCGGTGCACCGGGACGCCCCCTTCAAGGACGTCGCCGAGCTGCTGATCGCCCGCGAGGTGAGCGCGGTGCCGGTGGTCGACGACGCCGGCCGGGTCGTCGGCGTGGTGTCGGAGGCGGACCTGCTGCGCAAGGAGGAGTTCCGCGAGCAGTACTACCGCGAGGGCTACCGCCCGCCGCTGCGCGCCCGGCTGCGCGACCAGGTCGGCGGCCCGTGGCACGAGCGCGGGGACCGCGCGGCCGGCGACACCGCCGGGGACCTGATGACCTCGCCCGCCTTCACCGCCAAGCCGTACACCACCGTCGTGGCCGCGGCCCGGCTGATGCACCAGCACGGGGTGCGGCGGCTGCCGGTGACCGACGACGCCGAGCGGCCGGTCGGCATGGTCAGCCGGCACGACCTGCTGAAGGTGTTCGCCCGCTCCGACGAGGAGATCTCCGCCGAGGTGCGCGAGGACGTCCTGCGCCGCGGCCTGTGGGTGGACACCGGCGCCGTCACCGTGACCACCCGCCGCGGCGTGGTCACCCTGGGCGGGCGGATGCGGCGGCGCAGCGAGGCGGAGATCGCCGCCCGGCTGGCCGGCCGGGTCAACGGCGTGGTCGGCGTCCTCAACGAGATCGGCTACGAGGAGGACGACACCCCCGACTGGGACGGCCGCTGACCGGCGCCCGCCCATGACCTCGATCCTGGACCGCCGTTGGGACGGCCTTGCCCGCCGGGCCGGGACGATGGAGGAACCTGCCGGGAGGAGCGCACCGTGATCGTCGCGGGAGTGGACGGTTCGGCGGCCGGGCTGGCCGCGGCGCGGTGGGCGGCCGCCGAAGCGGAACTGCGCGGGACGCCGCTGCTGCTGGCGCACGCCATGCCCGCCTGGGCCTGCGAGGACGCCGGCGGCCCCTACCAGGAGGTGGCCCGCTGGATGCGCGACGGCGCCGACCAGGTGCTGGCCGGCGCGCTGGAGCAGACGCGGGCCGCCGCGCCGGCCGCCGAGGTCACCACCGCCCGGCTGCCCGGCGACCCCCGGACCGCCCTGGTGGAGGCCGCCGCCCCGGCCGAGCTGCTCGCGGTCGGCAACCACGGGCTGGGCGGCTTCCGGGGCCTGCTGCTCGGCTCGGTCGCGCTCGGGGTGGCCGGGCGCGCCGGCTGCCCGGTGGCCGTCGTGCGCACCCCGCCGGCGCCGCCGCGCCCGGAGATCGTGCTGGCCGTCGACGGCGCCCCCGGGACCGGGCCGGCGATCGCGTTCGCCTTCGAGGAGGCGGCGCGGCGGCGGGTCGCGCTGCTGGCGGTGCACGCCGCGGACGCCCGGCCCGGCCCCGGGCGGACCGGCGACCTGCCGGCGGCGGCGCTGGCCGGCGCGCGCGAGCGCCACCCCGACGTCAAGGTCACCGAGCGGGCGATCGCCGGGCACCCGGTCGAGGTGCTGCTAGGGGCGTCCGGCGGCGCCGAGCTGCTGGTCGCCGGTTCCCGGGGCCGCGGCGCGGGCACCGGCCTGCTGCTCGGCTCGGTGAGCCACGCCCTGCTGCATCACGCCACCTGCCCGGTGGTGATCGTGCCGACCGGCCGGGACTGACCCGCCCGCCGACCGGCCGGGAACGACCGGCCGCGGCCGGGTGGGGGAGCGGGGTGGGCACCGCGCGGCCGGGATGCCAGACTCCCGGTTATGGCGGAGAACGAGGAGCCCTCCCTTATTCCCCAGATGCGGCTGGACGAGCTGCTGTCGGAACTCCAGGTCCGGCTGGAGGCGGTGCTGGCCACCCGCGACCGGGTGCACGCCCTGCTGGAGGCGGTGGTCTCGGTCGGCAGCGACCTCGACCTGGAGACGGTGCTGCGGCGGATCGTCGAGACGGCCACCACGCTGGTCGACGCCAGCTACGGCGCGATGGGGGTGATCGGGGAGGATCGCACCCTCATCCAGTTCGTCCCGGTCGGGCTGAGCGAGGAGGAGATCGCCAGGATCGAGCACTGGCCGCACGGCCTGGGCCTGCTCGGCCTGCTGATCAAGGATCCGCGCACGCTGCGCCTGGCGCACATCTCCGATCACCCCGAGTCGTACGGGTTCCCGCCCGGTCACCCGCCGATGGGCGGCTTCCTCGGCGTGCCGGTCCGGGTCCGCGACGAGGTGTTCGGCAACCTGTACCTGACCGAGAAGCGCGGCGGCGGCGAGTTCGACGAGGAGGACGAGGCGATCGTGGTCGCGCTGGCCACCGCGGCCGGCGTGGCGATCGAGAACGCCCGCCTGTACGAGGAGACCCGGCGCCGGGAGACCTGGCTGGAGGCGTCCTCGGAGGTCACCACCCGCCTGCTGTCCGGTGCCGAGCCGGGGGAGGTGCTCGACCTCATGGCCCGGCGCGCCCGCGAGATGGCCGACGCCGACGCGGTCGCGGTGCTGCTGCCCGGCGAGGAGGGCGGGACGCTGCGGGTGGCCATCGAGGACGGCCCGGGCCCCGGCCCGCTCACCGCCGGACCGGTGCCGGTCGGCGCGTCCATCGAGGGCCGGGCGTACGCCGGCGGCGAGCCGGTCATGGTGGCCGACCCGGTGGGCGGCGAGGTGACCGCCGTCTTCGCCGAGGAGTTGGCGATGGGGGCGGTGGCGGCGGTCCCGATCGGCGCCGGCGACACGGTGCGCGGGGTGCTGTCGCTGGGCAAGCGCCATGGCCGGCCGCCCTTCGGCCACGCCGAGCTGCGCACCCTGCACGCCTTCGCCGGCCAGGCCGCGCTGGCCCTGGAACTGGCCGAGACCCGCCGGGACGCCGAGCGGCTCGGCCTGCTGGAGGACCGCGACCGCATCGCCAAGGACCTGCACGACGTGGTCATCCAGCGGCTGTTCGCCGTCGCCATGACGCTGATGGGCACCGTCCGGCTGGTCGAGCGGCCCGAGGCCTCCACCCGGCTGCAGAGCGCCATCGACGAGCTGGACAACACCATCCGGCAGATCCGGTCCACCATCTTCGCGCTGCAGACGCCCCGCGAGGCCGGGCCGCCCGGCCTGCGCGCCGGCATCGTCGAGCTGGTCGAGGGGGCCCGCGGGCACCTGGGCTTCATGCCCGGGCTGTCGATGGAGGGACAGCTGGACAACCAGGTCCCCGAGGAGATCGCCGGCCACCTGCTCGCCGTGCTGCGCGAGGCGCTGTCCAACATCGTCCGCCACTCCGGCGCCGGCCGTGCCGAGGTGTCCGCCCGTACCGACGGCGGGACGCTCACCCTGGTCGTCACCGACGACGGCTCGGGCATCCCGGCGGGCGGCCGGCGCAGCGGCCTGCGCAACATGCGGGAACGGGCCGAGCGGCTCGGCGGTGCCTTCGAGACCGAGGTGCCGCCCGGTGGCGGCACCCGGCTCACCTGGTCGGTGCCACTGCCCTGATCCCGCCGCCGGCGCCTCCTCCCCACGCCGTTCTGGCCGCGCTCGCGGGGTGCGGCTCATCTGCCTCGCGCGGCGCGTGCGGGCTCATCGACTCGCGCGGCTCGCGCGGCTCGCGCGGCTCGTACGGCTCAGGGGGCGATGCGGCGGCCGGTGAGCCGCTCCAGGCGGAGCAGGATGAACCGTTCGTGCCCGGCGGGCGCCCAGCGCCGCAGCGGCAGCAGGTCCAGCCGGGCCGTCTCAGCGGGGTCGTCCACCACGCGCGCGTGCCCGACGGCAGTGACCGACCAGCCGGTGCGGGTGCGGGCGTCCACCTCGTCGACCTCGAAGGCGACCACCGTGTCCTGGACCGCGGCGGCCAGCGCCGAGCCCGCCGAGGTGCGGATGACGACCGCGCCGCCGTCCAGGTGGAAGAGCACCGGCTGCACCGCGGGCAGCGCCCGGTCGGTGTAGACGATCCGGCCCAGCGGGGCACCGGCGAGCAGCGCCATGCACTCGTCCAGGGTGAGTTCCCGCAGGCCGGCCGGATCCGTTCGCACCACCCCAGCGTGCCGGGCGGGAAGTGCCCAGGTAAGGGGCGAAAGTCCCATTCTTTCCGCGCCGTTTACCGTTCGCGAGGTGTCGGGACCGCGTCCGGCGGCGAGGGTCCCGGCCATGAACGGGGTGGCGGCGGGGCGTCGGCCGGCGGGCGAGGGCCGGTGATGGGCAGGCACGTGCTGGTGGCCTTCGACGGCTCGGCGCACAGCCGGGCCGCGCTGGCCTGGGCGGCCCGCGAATCGCGGGTGCGGCGCGCCGGGCTGCTGGTCTGCCAGGTCTGGGACGGCCCGTCCGCCGCGCTGGCGGCGGCCGTCATGGGCGAGGAGCACCTGGCGGGACGCCGGCTGGCGGAGGGGGTGCGGCTGGCCGAGCGGCTGCTGCCCGGCCACGAGGTGCGCCCGGTGCTGCTGCGCGGCGACGCCGGCGAGGAGCTGGTGGGCATGTCGCTGGACGCGGTGCTGCTGGTCGTCGGCCGCTCGCGACCGGGGGCGGTGGCCGGCCTGCTGCACCGGTCGGTGATGTCGTACGCCGTCGCGCACGCCGGCTGCCCGGTGGTCGCGGTGCGCGCGCCGGCCGGCGGCACCGGCGACCGGCGGAGTCCGGCCGGACCGGGCAGCGTGGTGGCGGGCATCGACGGCACGGCGGGCGCCGCCGCGGTGATGGAGTTCGCCGTGCACGCCGCGCACCGGCACGGCCTGCCGGTGCGCGCGGTGCACGCGGCCGGTGACGGGCAGGGCGACGGGGAGCATGTGCTGGCCGAGCTGGTGGAGATGTGGCGGCGCAGATCGCGGCCCGCGGTGCCGATCGTCGCGCAGGTGGTCCCGGACCGGCCGCTGGCCGCCCTGCTGGCCGGCGAGCACGATCCCCGGCTGATCGTGATCGGCCACCGGGGGAGCGGCGGCCTGCGGGCCCGGCTGCTCGGCTCGGTCGGCCAGGGGCTGCTGCACCACGCCGAGTGTCCGGTCGCCGTGGTCCGCGAACCGGCGCCGGGCTGACCGGCGGATGAAACTTTCACCTCGGCGGTCCGCCGGGAATTCATATATCTGAAAACGTTCGTCCATGTGAACGGAAGCAGTCACTTTAGCGGTGTTCAGCCGGCAGAACGCGTTCATGTACCGGAAGGCGTTCACGAGTGCGAACGACGTCCAGCGGTTTTCCAGCGGCGCCGCCGCGCGACGGCCGATTTCCGGGCCGGGTGGCGGCCGGTCTCCCGGTAAGGCGTATTTCCAGCGGGTCCCGGTGCAGGTGACGGGCGCTGAGGGTGCCCACTTCGCCCGCCTTCATGGTCATTGACAGGACCGGAAACGCTGACTTTACTGCCGATGTCCCGATAAACACCCATTACGGTGCCAAGGGGAGCGGGATGGTGGAATGCGCCGCAGGGCTATTCCACCGCCGGCCGGTCCCGCCTTTTCCTTGCGCCGTCCGGCGAAAGGCGCCCGCGACGTCGCGGCGCCCGGCCGGCCTTCCGGCGGTCCCGCCCTGCCCCCGCGGCCGCCGGCCGCCCGAACCCTGTTGCTCGTCGCCCGCCCCGGACCGGCCACGCCCTCCGCCGCCGCCGGGCGGGCACGGAAAGCGGAGTGACCATGCGAATCGCCGACCCTTCCGTCCTGCCCGCCGCTCCCGGCCCGCCGCGCCGCGCCGCCCGCGTCACCACGGCGCTGGCGGCCGTACTGCTGGGCGCGGACGCCCTGCTCGCCGCGCCCGCCCCGGCGCGGGCCGCCCTGCCGTCCGCGCGGGCCGCCGACCCGGTGAACGCCATGATCGGGTTCGCCGCCGTCAACGCCCTGGGCCAGAACGGCACCACCGGTGGCGCCGGCGGCCCGGTGGTCACCGCCACCACCACCGCGCAGTTCCTCGACTACATCGCCCGGCCCGGCCGGTACGTCATCCAGGTCAGCGGCCGGATCACGCTGCCGACCGGTGACTCCGACGGCATGCACGACGTCACCTCCGACAAGACCATCATCGGCCTCGGCGCGGGCGCGGCGCTGGTCGGCGGCGGCCTGAACATCGGCCTGCCGGTGGACGACGACGTCACCACCCCGCCCGCGGACGCGGTGCACAACATCATCATCCGCAACCTGACGATCACCGGCGCCACCGACGACCTGATCAACGTGCAGATGTTCAGCCACCACATCTGGATCGACCACAACGACCTGTCCAACGGCGACGACGGCGCCGTCGACATCAAGCGCGGCTCGGACTACGTCACGGTCTCCTGGAACCGCTTCCACGACCACGACAAGACGTTGCTGCTCGGGCACGATGACGACAACGGCGCGCAGGACATCGGCCGGCTGCGGGTGACCTACCACCACAACTACTTCGACGGCTCCGACCAGCGCAACCCGCGGGTGCGGTTCTCGCCGCTGGTGCACGTCTACAACAACTACTACCGCGACAACAGTTACGGGATCGCCTCGACCAATGACTCGGGGATCCTCGCGGAGAACAACTACTTCTACAGCGTCAACAACCCCGGCCGGGTGGACTTCAGCGGCCCGCTCGGCCGGATGGTGGAGCGCGGCAACATCCTGGTCGACTGCAACCACCCCATCGAGACCCGGGGCACGGTGACCGAGCCGCGCACCATCTACCCCTACTCGGCCGACCCCGCCTCGAGCGTGCCGGCCATCGTCCCCGCCGGTGCCGGCGTCGGAAAGATCTGAGGGGCCCCGATGACGACCCTCCGCTCCCGGCGCCGGATACCGGCCGCCGCCCTCACCATCGCCCTCGCCGCCGCACTCGCCATGCCGGCCGGGGCCGCGCTCGCCACCGGCGCCGTGCCGGCCCGGCCTGCCCTGGCGGTGGCCGAGAGCTCGCCCACCGGGTTCGCCTCGGTGAACGCGCTCGGCCAGAACGGCACCACCGGCGGCCTGGGCGGCCCGGTGGTCACGGTGACCAACGGCACCGACCTGGCGTACTACGCCGGCCGCAACACCCCCTACATCATCATGGTCTCCGGGCGCATCCAGATCAGCGGCATGATCACCGTGGTCGCGAACAAGAGCGTCCTCGGCGTGGGCTCCACCGCGGAGATCACCGGCGGCGGCCTGCAACTGGGGTCCACCACCCGGCCGGGCAACAACGTGATCATCCGCAACATCAGGTTCACCGGCGCCTCCGACGACTCCATCAGCGTCACCAACAAGGCGCACCACGTGTGGATCGACCACAACGACCTGTCGGACGGCTACGACGGCCTGCTCGACATCAAGCGCGAGTCGGACTACGTCACGGTCTCCTGGAACCGCTTCCACGACCACAGCAAGACCGCGCTGCTCGGCCACTCCGACACCTACACCGCCGACATCGGCAAGCTGCGGGTCACCTACCACCACAACTTCTTCGACGGCACCGACCAGCGGCACCCGCGGGTGCGCTTCGCCGAGCCGGTGCACGTCTACAACAACTACTACCGGGGCAACGCGCTGTACGGGGTGGCCTCCACCATGAACGCCGGCGTGCTGGTCGAGGGCAACTACTTCCGTGACGTCGCGCACCCCATCTATGTCGGCTACGACAAGAGCGGCCCCGGCCGGGTGGTGGAGCGGAACAACATCTACGACAACTCCGGCACGCCGCAGACGGCGGGCACCGTGGTGGAACCGCGGACCTACTACTCCTACCCGCTGGACCCCGCGGCGAACGTCCCCGCCATCGTCGAGGCCGGCGCCGGCGTCGGCCGGATCTGAGCCGCCCCGTGCCGCCGCCCGGCCGGAACGGCCGGCGGCGGCCCGGTCCCCCTCCTCACGAAAGGCACCGTCAATGATCAACGCCTCCTCCGGCCGCGCCGAACTCGGGCGGCGGGCGTTCCTCGCCGGCGCCGCGGCCACCGCGGCCGGCGCCGCCCTCGTCGGCCGGGCCGCGCCCGCCCGGGCGGCCGCCATCGGCACCCCGGTCGGATTCGCCTCGGTCAACGCGCTCGGGCTGAACGGCACCACCGGCGGCGCGGGCGGCCGGGTCGTCACCCCGGCCACCGCCGACGAGTTCCTGGACCTCATCGACAGCAAGGAGACCCTGACCATCCAGGTGAACCGGACGTTCGCCATCATCAGCAAGCAGGGCGTGCGGCCGAACAAGACCGTCATCGGGATCGGCACCTCCGGGCACATCACCGGCGGCGGCCTGGACTTCTACCGGTCCTCCAACGTGATCGTGCGCAACATCCGGTTCACGAACGCCGAGGACGACGCGGTCAACATCGGCCAGGAGTCGCACCACATCTGGGTCGACCACTGCACCTTCTCCGGCGCCATCGACGGGTCGGTGGACATCGTGCGCGCCGCCGACTACGTCACCGTGTCGTGGAACCACTTCGACCACAGCGACAAGAGCATGCTGATCAGCCACTCCGACGGGGCCGGGTCCACCGACACCGGCCACCTGAAGGTGACGATCCACCACAATTTCTTCGACAACAGCCGGCAGCGGCACCCGCGTGTCCGCTTCGGCGAGCCGGTGCACGTCTTCAACAACTATTACCTGAACAACGCGCTGTACGGCATCGCCTCCACCGAGAACGCCGGCGTGCTGGTGGAGGGCAACTACTTCGAGAACGTGCCCCACCCGCTGTATTCGGCGAGCGGGTACGCCGACAGCGGCCCCGGCCGCGCGGTGGCGCGGAACAACGTGTTCGTGAACTCCGGCGCCCCGGAGACCTCCGGCACGGTGGTGGAGCCGCGCACCTACTACTCCTACACCGTCGACGCCCCGTCGACGGTGCCGGCCGCGGTGCGGGCCGGCGCCGGCATCGGCGCCCAGTGGGGGCCCTGACCTTCCACCGGGTGACCCCGGGCCCGGGACCGGACGCCCGGGCCGGGTACGGCGGGCACGGCGCGGCGTCCCGGCGGACGCCGTCCGCGCCACGGCCGGATGCGCCTGGCCACCGCGCCGTCCCGTCCCGCGCCGTCCCGCGCGGGAGGCTCCGGGTGTGGGGCCCCGGAGCCTCCCGGTTCGGCGCGACCCGGCGTCAGAACGCCAGGTCGCGCCAGCTCCGCACCTGGTCCGCCGGCAGCCTCCTGGCGAAGATCGCCATCCGGTCCACCGCGCCGGACAGCCGCTGGCCGCCGTCCTGGTCGGCGGCGAAGCGCAGCGGCCGGGCGGTGCAACCGGTGATGCCGTCGCCGGTCGCCTGGGCACCGGCCACCCGGGCGCCGTCGACGTAGACGTCGATGGCCCCGTCCCGGGCCAGCGTGACGACCAGGTCGATCCAGCGGTCCACCGGGATCGTGGTGTCGATCCCCACGTTCATGCCGGCCCCGATGAAGCGCAGCGTGTTCCACGGCGTCAGGTCGATGATGACGCCGTCGGTGCCGGGGTCACCAGAGGGCTGGGAGTCGAACAGCCGGCGGTAACCGCCGCCCCCGACCTTGACCTCGGCGGCGAAGGTGGCCTCGGGCAGCTGGCCCAGGGTGGTGTCCTTCGTCGTCAGGTAGGTGGCGCCGGACAGCACCAGCCCGCTGCCGCTCGGCGCGGTGCCGTCATAGGCGGCGCCGGCCACGACCGTCGCGTCCCGGCCGTTCCCCGAGGCGTCGGTCACCGTGCCGCCGGCCGCGGGGTCCCAGGCGACCAGCGGCCGGTCGGCGGCGGGGATGGCGCAGGGGTTCATCGCCACGGTGGCCGAGGCGCCGCCGGTCCAGCCGGCCCCGGTCACCGTGGCGGTGACCCGCGCGCTCCGGGTGCCGTCGGCCGGCCCGCCGGTGACCGTGAACGACGCGGTCCGCGTCCCGCCGGGTGCGGCCGCCGGCAGGTGGACCTTGGCGGGGACCGCCGTCCAGCCCTTGGGGAGGGTGAGCGTCACGTCGGAGGCGGGCACCGCCCGCCTGCGGGTGGCGGTCACCGCGACCTCGACCGGGAAGGAGAGTCCCGGCTCCGCGGTGGCCGGCGCGGTGATGGTGACCGCGGCCTCGTTCTGCACGGTGTACGCCTTGCCGGCCGTGGCGTTCCAGGTCAGGGTGTCCCCGGCGCGGTGCGGGCCGACCTCGTGGCCCTTCTCGTCGTACACGCGGTAGCGCCCGGCGATGAACCCGGACTTCACCGTGATCGGCCCGGTCCGGCCCGGATGCACGGTGATCGTGTCGGCGGCGCCGGCCTTCCAGGTGGCGTCGACGGTCACGTCGCCCCGGGCGCGCAGCCCGGAGACCGAGCCGTCCTTCCACGACGACGGGAGCGCCGGCAGCACGTGCACGTAACCGTGCTGGCTCTGCACCAGCATCTCCGCCACCCCGGAGGTCGCGCCGAAGTTTCCGTCGATCTGGAACGGGGGGTGGGTGTCCCAGAGGTTGTCCAGGGTGGAACTCTTGATCTGCTCGCTGAGCATCTTCAGCGCGTGGTCGCCGTCGAGCAGCCGGGCCCAGAAGTTGATCTTCCATGCCTTGCTCCAGCCGGTGCCGCCGTCGCCGCGGGCCGTGAGCGAGACCTTCGCGGCCTCGGCTTCGGGCGTGCCCGCGACGATCTGGTCGCCGGGGTGCAGCGCGTACAGGTGCGAGACGTGCCGGTGCTGGTCGGTCCGGGAGTCCCAGTCGCTCTTCCATTCCTGGAGCTGGCCCCAGGAGCCGATCCGGATGCCCGGGTCGAGCCGGTCGAGCTTCGCTTTCACCTCCGCCTGGAACTCGGGGTCCACCCCGAGCCTTCTGGCGGCGGCCAGCGCGTTGGTGAACACCTCGTGCACGATCTGCTGGGACATGGCGGCGCCGGCGGAGAAGTCGCCGTGCTCGGGGGAGTAGCCGGGGGAGACGACGAGGCGGCCGTCGCGCGGGTCGGTGTGCAGGAAGTCCAGCCAGAACTCGGCGGCCCCCTTGATCACCGGGTAGGCGGTCTCCCGCAGGTAGCGCACATCACCGGTGAAGAGGTACCGGTCGTACAGGTGCCGGGTGGTCCAGGCGGCGGCTTCGGGGAACCAGAACGAGCTGGGGTAGTTGTGCACGCCGGTGAAGCCGAACGGGTTGGTCTCGTTGTTGACCACCCAGCCCCGGGCGCCGTACATGTCGCGAGCGGTCTTCGTGCCCGGCGCGACCATGGCCGAGACGTACCGGTCGTAGGGCCGGGTGGTCTCGTCGAGGTTCGTCTGCTCGGCGAGCCAGTAGTTCATCTGCAGGTTGATGTTGACGTGATAGTCGGCCGACCAGGGCGGGCTGGTGGAGTTGTTCCACACGCCCTGCAGGTTGGCCGGCAGCAGCTCGTCCTCGCGGGAGCAGGAGATCAGCAGGTAGCGGCCGTAGGCGAACATCAGCGCCTCCAGCGCCCGGTCGTCGGCCGAGCCGCCGCCGGTGTAGGCGCGGCGCAGCCGGTCGGTCGGGATCGCCGGGGCGCGCTGGCCGATGTCCAGCTTCACCCGGTCGAACAGGCCGCGGTAGTCGGCCAGGTGCGCCTGCTTGAGCCGTTCGTAACCCTGGCCGGCCGCGGCGTCGACGGCGGCGGTCACCTTGGCGTGCGGGTCGTCCCCGCGATAGGCCGGGTACTCGTCGGAGTAGTCGGTGCCGGCCGACAGCACGAACACCGCGCTGTCGGCGCCGCTGACGGTGATCCTGTCCTGGGCGTCGGTGCGGGTGCCGCCCTGGTTGATCACCTGGACCTGGGCCTCGAACCTCATCTTGTTGTCCGCCAGGGCGCCGCGGATGGTCAGCCGGCCGCCGGACGCGGTGACGGTCTTGTCGTTGCGCGGCGAGGTGTGGCGCAGGGTGAAGGACACCTTGCCGTCCTGGTCGGCGGCGAGCCGGCCGACGATCAAGTTGCCGGGGTGGCCGGCGAAGTACTCGCGGGAGTATCGGACGCCGTCGGCGGTGTAGCCGACCCGGGCCACCGCCTCGCGCAGGCTGAGCTCCCGCCGGTAGCCGGTGGGATTCCGCGGTGCGTCCGGGACGTCCAGGAAAAGGTCGCCGAAGGTCTGGTAGGCGCCGAAGCCGGTCTTGGGCTGACCCAGCCTGGCCGCCACCTCGCCCGGTGCCATCTTGCCATCGCGGTCGATCTGCCGCCGGACCTCGGCGATGGCGCCCGGTCGCGGCGCCTTCCAGTCACCGTGATCGTAGCCCGGCGAGCCGGGGCCGCCGGTCCACAGGGTCTTCTCGTTGAACTGGATCTGCTCGGTGGCGACGCCGCCGAAGATCTTGGCGCCCAGCGGGCCGTTGCCGATGGGCAGGGCCTGGGTCTCCCAATCGGTGGCCGGCTTGTCGTACCAGAGGGTGAGGTCGTCGGGAGTGTCCGCCGGGCCGGCCGGTTCGGCGGCGGCCGTGCCGGGTGGGCCGAGGCCCGCGGCGAGGGTGAGGACGGCCGCGACAACGGCTGGGAGACGTCGCAAGAACGGGGGGTGCACCACAAGTCCTCCGAGCACAGGGGGGGTGATCTCGACATAAGGAGATAGCACTCAAGTTCACCTGTCACAAGAAGTAGATCCGATGTCTGTCTGGCTGCTGGCCAGGGTTGCCGGCGGAGTGGCAGCGGCGATTCGGCCTCTTGCTGCACAAATGGCGCTGATCGCTGGTGTCGTCCGCCTCAATCCATGCGCTGGCCCGATAACAGATCGGAGGTGTATCGAACGAAACCATTGACACTCCAACCGGCCAGGGATCAGCATCCGGAAGACAAAACATCGGATGTATGGCAGGGGTGCGGAGTGATGCGGCCACCGGCTCGGCCGGTCCGGCGTGGTGCCTCAGACCGGGTCACCTGAGGAAGCCGGGCACCGTCCCTGGCCGCCCCTGACACCCTTCTCGCCCTGTGTCGAATCGAGGGACAACATGAGATTGCGTACGACCGGCTCGGGTGCGGTCGCGCTCGCCCTGGCGTGCTCGCTCGCCGCCTGCGGCTCCGGCGATGCCCCGTCCGGCGGCGGTGGATCGGCGGCGGGGGGCGCCACGGCGGGTGGTGGCAAGATCGCGGTGGACCTGCCCCGCGCGGACTCCGATTTCTGGAACTCCTATGCCAAATACGTACCGAAGCAGGCCAAGGAACTCGGCGCCGACCTGATGCCGCCGACCAACTCGCAGAACGACGTGGCCAAGCTGGTGGCCAACGTCCAGGCCCTGGTGAGCCAGGGGGCGAAGGCCGTGGTGATGGCCCCGCAGGACACCGGTGCCGTCGCGAACACCCTGCGGCAGCTCGCCGACCGGAAGATCCCGGTCGTCACGGTGGACACCCGGCCGGACAAGGGCGACACCTTCATGGTGGTGCGTACCGACAACCGGCTCTACGGCAGCGAGGCGTGCAAGTTCCTCGGCGAGAAGCTCGGCGGGAAAGGCAAGGTCATCGAGTTCCAGGGCTCGCTGTCCTCGGTCAACGGCCGCGACCGGTCGGAGGCGTTCGCCGAGTGCATGAAGACCGACTACCCCGGGATCACCGTGTTCGAGGAGCCCACCGAGTGGGAGGGGCCCAAGGCGGCGGCCGCGCTGCAGACCCGGCTGACACAGCACCCGGACATCAAGGGGATCTATATGCAGGCCGGCGGCGTCTTCCTCGCCCCGACGCTGCAGGTGCTCAAGACCAAGGGGTTGCTGGCCGGCCCGGACGACCCCGAGCACATCTTCATCGTGTCCAACGACGGCATCCCGCAGGAGCTGAAGGCGATCCGGGACGGTCACATCGACGCGACGCTGTCCCAGCCCGCCGACCTGTACGCGAAGTACGGCGTGTACTACGCCAAGGCCGCGATCGACGGCAAGACCTTCGCCCCCGGGCCGACCGACCACGACAGCACGATCGTCGACGTCGGCGGCGGCCGGCTGGAGGACCAGCTCAAGGCCCCGCTGGTGACCAAGGACAACGTCGACGACCCCGGGCTGTGGGGCAACCAGGTCGGCAAGTGACGGGTGACGGTCGAGGCGGCGGGGCCGTGCGCCCCGCCGGACGGAGTTGAGTGAATGAGCATCGCCGTAGAGGCCCGGGACATCACCAAGCGGTTCGGTCCCACAGTCGCGCTGAGCGGCGTCGGCATCTCCATCGCCGAGGGAGAGACGCATGCGCTGGTCGGGCGGAACGGGGCCGGCAAGTCGACGCTGGTGTCGATCATCACCGGCCTGCAGCCACCGGACGGGGGCGAGGTGCGCTTCGGCGGGGAACCCGCCCCGCCCATCGCCGACCGGGACGCCTGGCGCCGCCGGGTCGCCTGCGTCTACCAGAAGTCCACCGTGATCCCCACCCTCACCGTGGCGGAGAACCTGTTCCTCAACCGCCAGGCGGGCCGGGGTCCCATCCGGTGGCGGTCCCTGCGCGACCGCGCGGCCGGGCTGCTCGCGCAGTACGGCCTGGACGTGGACGCCCGCACGGTCGCGGGCGAGCTGTCGGTCGAGCAGCGGCAGCTCGTGGAGATCGCCCGGGCCCTGTCGTTCGGGGCGCGGTTCATCATCCTGGACGAGCCGACCGCGCAGCTCGACGGCCCGGCCATCGAGCGGCTGTTCGAGCGGATGCGGGCGCTGCGCGAGCAGGGCGTGACGATGCTGTTCATCTCCCACCACCTGGACGAGGTGTACGAGATCTGCCAGACCGTCACGGTCTACCGGGACGCCCGGCACGTGATCTCCGCCCCGGTCGCCGGTCTGCCGCACGATGAGCTGGTCGCCGCGATGACCGGCGAGGCCGCCCAGGGGTACCGGGCGGGCGAACGCGCACCGGACCCGGCCGCCCCCGTCGTGCTGGCGGCGGCCGGGCTGAGCCTGGCCGGGCGGTACCAGGAGGTGGACCTGGCGGTCCGGGCCGGGGAGGTCGTCGGCCTGGCCGGCTCGGGCGCCAGCGGGAAGGTCGGTCTGGCCGAGACCCTCGTCGGGCTGCGCCGGGCCGACACCGGGACGGTGACCGTGAACGGCACCGTCCTCCGGCCCGGCGACGTGACCGCGGCGCTGCGGGCCGGCCTCGGGTTCGTGCCGCGCGACCGCCACCAGGAGGGCTTCGTGCCACTGCTGTCGATCGCCGAGAACGGCACGCTGCCGATCGCGCACAAGCTCGGCCGGTTCGGCGTCGTCTCGCCGGCCGGTCGGCGGGCCAGGGCGGAACGCATGATCGAGAGCCTGGCGATCAAGGCGTCCGGGCCTGAACAGGCGGTCGGGGAGCTGTCGGGAGGCAACGCGCAGAAGGTCGTGATGGCGCGGGCGCTCGCCGATGACCCGAAGGCGCTGGTCGTGATCAACCCGACGGTGGGAGTGGACGTGAAGTCCAAGCAGGTCCTGCTGGCGGCGGTGGAGGACGCCGTCGCCCGGGGCGCCGGCGCCGTCCTGGTCTCCGACGAGCCGGCGGACCTGCGGATCTGTGACCGGGTGCTAGTGATGTTCCACGGCCGGATCGTGAAGGAGATGCCACGGGGGTGGGCGGAGGCCGAACTCGTGGCCGTGATGGAAGGTGTCGACACCCGATGACCACCTCGACGGGCGCGGTGACGCCCGCCCCCACCGTCCGGCCGGCGAGGCTGCGTGACCTGGCCCTGCTGCCGGCCATCGCGCTGCTGGTCCTGGTGGGGGCGCTGATCGACCCGGCCTTCCTCAGCCGGGACAACATCGTCAACGTGCTCCAGCAGCAGACCGAGCTGTCGCTGCTGGTGCTCGCCGAGGCGATCATCCTGATCGCCGGACGGTTCGACCTGTCGCTGGAGTCCACCGTCGGCCTCGCCCCGGCCCTGGCGGTCGGGCTGGTCATTCCCGCCACCGCCGACGGCCTGGGCGCCGAGCTGCCCGTCTGGACGGCGATCCCGCTCTGCCTGCTGACCGGCGGGCTGATCGGCGCCTTCAACGGCATGCTGATCGTACGGTTCCGGCTGTCGGCGTTCATCGTGACACTCGGCATGCTCATCGTGCTGCGCGGCCTGCAGGTCGGGCTCACCGGCGGGCAGAACCTGTTCGAGCTGCCCGAGTCGTTCTTGTACCTGGGCAACGCCCGCTGGCTGGGCCTGCCCGCGTCCATCTGGATCTGCGGGGTGCTCTTCGCGGCCGGCATCGCCGTGCTCGGCTACTTCCGGCACGGCCGGTCGATCTACGCCATCGGTGGCAACGCGGACGCGGCCCGTGCCGCCGGCGTCCGGACCGACCGGGTGCTCTGGACGGTGTTCGTGATCGGCGGGCTGCTCGCCGCACTGGCCGGCCTGCTGATGACCGGCCGGCTCGGCTCGGTGGCGGCCGACCAGGGCAACGGCATGATCTTCACCGTGTTCGCGGCCGCGGTCATCGGCGGGGTCAGCATGGACGGTGGCAAGGGCACGCTGTTCGGCGGCCTGTGCGGCGTGCTCGTACTCGGACTGATCAACAACATCCTGACCCTGGCCGGCGTGTCCGCGCAGTGGATCCAGGCCATCTACGGCGCGATCATCCTGCTCGCCCTGGTCATGGCCCGGCTCACCAGCGGAAAGGCGCAGGACTGACCGGCTGGACTCAGAATTGCGGGATATCGCACGGCGAATGCCCCGGCACGCAAGCTGCCGGGGCATTCGGGGTGGTCGACGGGGCGGTGGCCGGTTACGGCGGCTGGAACCCTACAGGCCGATCGGGGCCTGCGGGCCCGCGTAGGTGCGCAGCAGGCCCGGCACTTCGGATGCCGGGTCCAGGCGGTAGGAGTAGAAGCTCGACGGGGTGAAGGCCGAGCCGCCGGTCTCCCGCTGCCCGCTGCAGCTCACGCAGATGCTGCCGCTCTGCCGGATCTCGGCGGTGTCGTCGCGGTAGTAGGGGTCCTTGACGTTCTCGTAGTAGGTGTTCTCGATCACCATCTTGGTGTGGCCGCGCGAGTAGTTGCCGTAGCCGGTGATGTTCTGCATGTAGTTGTTGTAGAGGTGCGCGTAGGCGACGTTGTCGGTGCTGGGGTTGCGCACGTCGTTGTGGTGGATCCAGTTGTGGTGGATCGTGATCCGCGCGGTGGTGTTGTCGGTCCAGCCGATGCCGAACGCCTTGTGCCCCTCGGCGATGACGTTCCAGGACACGGTCAGGTAGGAGGTGTCCTTACGGCTGTCGATCAGGCCGTCGTTCATCCGCACGATGTAGTTGTGGTCGATCCAGACGTGGTGCGAGGTGTCCATCTGGATGCCGTCGTAGTCGTATTCCTTGTCGTCCGGGTCGTCGTCGGCCATCCGGGTGTCGCGGATCTGCAGGTTGCGGATGATGATGTTGCTGACGTTGTTGAGGTTGAACCCGCCGTTGACGATCTGGCCGTTCTTG
>NZ_BOOU01000107.1 GCF_016863395.1 Sphaerisporangium rufum
GCTGGCCGACTCGGGCAAGAACATCTGGCGGGCCGACGTCGGCACCGGGATCGAGTCCCGGCAGCTGTACGTTAACGGTAACATCGCCACCCGGGCCCGCACCCAGATCAACCGGGCCGACTTCACCCCGACCACCACCGGGATGCGGTTCTCCAACTCCGCGCTGAGCTATCTCAACAACCTGGCCGGCCAGAACCGGATCGAGATGGAGAGCGTCGGCTCGTTCACCGACCGGTACGTGACGGTGCAGAGCATCAGCGGGAACTTCATCACGATGCAGCAGCCGGGGTGGAACAACAACACCTTCGGCTACGACACCCTGTCCAAGCCGCACCGGGCCGGCCCGCTGTACCTGATCAACGCCTACGAGTTCCTGGACGCGGCGGGGGAGTGGTACCTGAACACCGGCACCGGCGTGCTGTACTACATCCCGGCCGCCGGGCAGAACATCAACAATCTCAGCGTCGAGCTGCCGGTGGTGCAGTCCCTGGTGAACGTCGGCGGCACCTACGACGCTCCGGCGCACCACATCGCGTTCAGCGGGATCACCTTCACCGGCACCAGCTGGCTCGGGCCGAGCAGCGGCCAGGGCTTCGCCGACCAGCAGACCGGCGCCTACATGACCGGCAACTGGAACTGGCCCGCCGACCGGCTCACCTCCTGCCAGGAAGGCTGCAGCCAGTTCGAGGCCACCCGGCCGCACTGGAACCAGATGCCGGCCGCCGTGCAGGTATCGGCCGCCAGCGACATCACCTTCAGCGACTCCAAGTTCGTCAACCTCGGGCAGACGGCCATCGGCATCGGCAACGACGCCAACGCGCACGCCAGCGGGGTCGGTCTCGGCGCCCGGAACATCACGGTGACCCGTTCGGAGATCGCCCGCAACTCGGCCGGCGGCGTCGTCGCCGGCGGCGTGCGCGCCGACGCCCACCACCCGAGCGACCAGCGGATGGTCAACCGGGACATCACCGTCAGCGACAACCGCATCCACGACCTCGGCCTGGAGTACCGGGGCAACGTCTCGGTGGTGACCACCTACGTCACCAACTCCACCGTCGCCTACAACGAGATCTACAACCTGCCGTACACCGGCGTGTCGATCGGCTACGGCTGGGGCGCCAACGAGCCGGGCGGCAGCACCCAGTACGCCAACCGCGGCCTGTACAACTACCAGCCGAGGTACACCACCGCCACCACCGCGTCCAACAACCGGCTCATCGGCAACTACGTGCACGATGTGATGCAGCAGATGACCGACGGCGGATGCATCTACACCCTGTCGTGGAACCCCGGCGCGGTGATCAGCGACAACTACTGCCTGCGGACCAACGGCTGGTTCGGGGTGTACTTCGACGAGGGGTCGAAGTACTACACCGTCCGCAACAACGTGCTGTCCAACGTCGGCACCTGGCTCACCGCCAACTGGTGGGGCGGGGAGAACATGGGCAACCTCACCGTCACCGGCAACTGGGCGAGCAGCAGTGGCACCAACGTGACCAACGGCGACCGGGGCAACGTCGTCAACAACAACGTCACGGTGTCCAACGGCCAGTGGCCCTCGGGCGCCCAGGCGGTGATGGCGGCCGCCGGTCCGCGCAGCGGCACCTCCCCGTCTCCCTCGCCGTCGCCCAGCACGCCGGGCGGCGCGGGCGCGATCAAGGGCGTCGGTTCGGGCCGGTGCCTGGACATCGCCAACAGCAACGGGTCGCAGGCGCAGATCTGGGACTGCAACGGCCAGACCAGCCAGCAGTGGACCGCGACGGCTTCGAGCGAGCTGCGGGTCTACGGCAACAAGTGCCTGGACGTCACCGGCGCCGGCACCGCCGACGGCACCGCCGTCGTCCTGTGGGACTGCAACGGCCAGAACAACCAGAAGTGGCGCTTCAACTCCGACGGCAGCATCACCGCGGTCGGCGCGAACAAGTGCCTGGACGTGTCCAACAACGGCACCGCCAACGGCAGCAGGATCCACATCTGGTCCTGCCACGGCGGCGGCAACCAGAAATGGACCCGCAGTTGACCCATCGCCGCCCCCATCGCCCGGGACCCGCATCCCGGGCGGCGGGGGCACCGCGACGCGGGTCGTCGAATCGATACGACAAATCGCTCTCCCTCCCGATCCCCGTTCCCTAGGAGCTTTCGTGCACGTACCCTCGCCGGCATTCGGGTGGCCCGCCGGGCGGTGCCGATGCTGAAGATGACCGGCATCGGCAAGAGCTTCCAGGGCGTCCGGGTCCTGTCCGGTGTAGACCTGGAGGCGGCCGCCGGCGAGGTGCACGCGGTGGTGGGGGAGAACGGCGCCGGCAAGTCGACCCTCATGAAGATCCTCGCCGGGGTGCACTCCCCGGACGAGGGGACGATCGAGATCGACGGCCGTCCGGTGACCTTCGGGCATCCGATCGAGGCCCAGCGCTCCGGAGTCGCCATCATCCACCAGGAGTTCAACCTGCTGCCCGAGCGCACGGTCGCCCAGAACGTGTTCCTCGGCCGCGAGCCGGGCCGGTGGGGGCTGGTCGACCGGGCGGCGATGGAGTCGGCGACCGCCGAGCTGCTGCACTCGCTCGGCGAGGAGACCTTCGGCCCCGGCGACCTGGTCCGCCGGCTGTCGGTCGCCCAGCAGCAGGTCGTCGAGATCGCCAAGGCGCTGTCGCTGAACGCGCGGATCGTGGTGATGGACGAGCCGACCGCGGCGCTGGCCGAGCACGAGGTCGGCCTGCTCTACGCGCTGGTGCGGCGGCTCACCGCGCGCGGCATCACCGTCCTTTACATCTCGCACCGGCTGCGCGAGGTCTTCGAGCTCGCCGACCGGATCACCGTGCTCAAGGACGGCTCCCGGGTCGCCACCGAGGCGGCCGCCGGCCTGGACACCGCGGCGCTGGTCCGCCTGATGGTCGGCCGGGAGCTGGACGCCCACTTCCCCGCCCGGGCCGGCGGGCCGCCCGGCGAGGTGGTGCTGAGCGTGCGCGGCGGCGGCAACGCCCGGCTGCGCGACATCGACCTGGAGGTGCGGGCCGGCGAGATCGTCGGCCTGGCCGGGCTGCAGGGGTCGGGACGCACCGAACTGGCCAAGGCGCTGTTCGGCGCCGAGCCCTTCACCACCGGCGAGATGCGGCCCCGCCGCCCGCGCTCGGCGCGCGAGGGCATCGCCGCCGGCATCGGCCTGGTCACCGAGGACCGCAAGGCCGAGGGGCTGCTGCTCGGCCAGCGGGTGCGCGACAACGCCCTGCTGGTGGCCCGGGCCACCGGCGGCGGCCGGCCGGCGGTCGAGAAGCTGCTGGAACGGGTGCGGCTCAGCCCGCCGCGTCCCGAGCTGGAGGTGCGGACGCTGTCCGGCGGCAACCAGCAGAAGGTCGTGCTGGCCAAGTGGATGACGGTCGCGCCGCGGGTCCTGCTGTTCGACGAGCCGACCCGCGGGGTGGACGTCGGCGCCAAGGCGGCCATCCACGACCTCATGCGCGAGCTCGCCCGCGACGGCACGGGCATCCTGATGATCTCCTCCGAGCTGCCCGAGCTGATCGGCATGAGCGACCGGGTCATCGTGCTGCGCGACGGCCGGATCGCCGGGGAGCTGCCCGCCGGCGCCACCGAGGAGGCCGTGATGCACCTGGCGGCCGCCTCATGACCGGCCAGCCGCGGCTGCGGCCCGCCCCCGCCCGGCTCGCCGCGTTGCGGCCGCTGCCGGCCGGCGGGCCCGCGCGGGCCGTCTACCTGGCCCTGGCGCTGCTCGTCGTCCTCGGCTGGGTGCTGTTCGCGCTGCGCGGCGAGCAGTTCCTCACCATGGAGAACATCGTCGGCATCCAGCAGCGGTCGGCGGCGCTGGGCATCGTCGCCATCGGGCAGACGATGGTGATCCTGGCCGGCAGCCTGGACCTGTCGGTGGCCTACCTGATCAGCCTCACCTCGCTGGTCGCGGCGGAGACCATGGCGGGCGGCGACGGCATGGTGGTGCCCGCGATCGCCGCGGTGCTGGCGGTGAGCGCGACGGTCGGCCTGGTGAACGGCCTGGTCGTCACCGGGCTGCGGGTGCACGCCTTCATCGCCACCCTCGGCGTCGGTCTGATCGTCGCCGGGCTGCTGGACGCCCGGTACGACGGCCCGGCGGGGAGCGTCCCGGCCTCCTTCCAGCATCTGGGGTACGACCGCATCGGCCCGCTGCCGGTGTCGGCCCTGCTGTGGGCCGCCGTCGCGGCGGCCGCGTGGTTCCTGCTGCGCCGCACGCGCCTCGGGCACCGGATCTACGCCGTGGGCGGGGACGCCGAGGTGGCGCGGCTGTCGGGCGTGCGGACCGGGCGCGTGGTGGTCGCCGCCCATGTCATCTGCTCGGTCTGCGCCGGGATCGGCGGGCTGCTGCTGGCCTCCCGGCTGGGCGCCGGCGCCCCCACGGTGGGCACCGACGGCGGATACGACCTGGAGTCGATCGCCGCGGTGGTGCTCGGCGGGACGGCGCTGGCCGGCGGGCGCGGCGGGGTCGCCGGCACCGTCGGCGGGGTGCTGCTGCTGGCCGTCCTGGACAGCGTCTTCAACCAGCTGGAGATCGACTCCTTCGCCAAGGACGTCGTGCGCGGCGTGGTCCTGGTGGCCGCCCTGGCGATCTACGCCCGCGGGAGGCGGACGCCGTGAAGCGCGCTTTGCCGATCTTCGTCGTGCTGGCCGGCCTGCTGGTCGCCATCGCGGTCGCCAACCCCTACTTCCTGGAACCGCCGTCCCTGCTGGCCTTCGTCAAGCGGGCCGCCCCGCTGGTGATCCTGGCCGCCGGGCAGTACTTCGTCATCGTGTCCGGCGAGTTCGACCTGTCGGTCGGCTCGCTGGTCACCGCCGAGGTGGTGATCGCCGCCCGGCTCATCGACGGCTCGGCGGCGGCGACCTGGCCGGTGCTGGCCCTGCTGATCGTGCTCGGGCCGCTGGTCGGGCTGGTGAACGGGACGGTCACCACCGTGCTGCGGGTGCCGTCGTTCATCACCACCCTCGCCATGCTGCTGATCCTGTCGGGCGCGGTCTTCCTGTGGACCGGCGGCGCCCCCCGGGGCGCGCTGTCCCCGCAGTTCCGCGAGCTGGGCCGCGGCGGCCTCGGACCGGTGCCCTGGTCGGCCCTCATCCTGCTGGCCGCCGCGGCCGCGGCGATCTGGGTGATGCGCTCCGGCTACGGCCACCGCCTCATCGCGGCCGGCGACAACGACCGGGCCGCGGCGCTGTCCGGCGTGCACGTCGCCCGGGTCCGCACGGTGGCGTTCATGGTCTCCGGCCTGTCGGCGGCGATCGCCGCGATCCTGCTCGGCGGCTTCGCCGGCGTGTCCGCCCAGGTCGGCCAGGGGCTGGAGTTCCAGGCCATCACCGCGGTGGTGCTCGGCGGCGTGGCCCTGGGCGGCGGGCGCGGCTCGGTGGTCGCCGCGATGGCCGGTGCGTTCACCCTCGAAGCGTTGTTCACCCTCCTCAACCTGTACGGCATCTCGGGGGCCCTGGAGCCGGCCGTACAGGGGGTGATCATCATCGCCGCGGTGGCGCTGGGGGCCGTGAGCCTCCCGCGCCGCAAGGCCGCGGCCGCCTGACCGCCTGGAAAACGAAAGGGAAGAGAAGATCGTGCGATTCTCCTCGCGACCGATGCTCGCCGGTGCCGTACTGGCCGCGCTGGCGCTGCCGCTGGCCGCGTGCACCACCGATAAGCCGGCCCCGTCCGCCGCCCCCGCGGCCACCGCGTCGGAGTCCGCCGGGAAGGGAACCGGCGACCAGTCGAAGTTCTTCGTCCAGGCCGACTACGACGCGCAGATGGCGATGCGCACGGCCCAGCCCACCGGCCCGGAGGGCAAGCCGTGGGAGCAGACCATCAATGCCGAGCCGGTGGACACCGCCAAGTACAAGAAGTCCGGGCCCTACCACCTGTGCTTCTCCAACGCCGCGGTGGACAACCCCTGGCGGCAGGTCGGCTGGAAGACCATGCAGGCGGAGGTGGGCCTGCACAAGGAGGTCACCAAGTTCACCGCGCTGGACGCGGAGGGCAAGGACGACAAGCAGATCTCCGACATCGCCGAGTTGCAGGGCAAGGGCTGCGACGCGCTGATCGTCTCGCCCAACACCACCGCGACGCTGACCCCGGCGGTGTCCGGGGCCTGCCCCAAGGTGCCGGTCATCGTGTTCGACCGGGGCGTGCAGACCGACTGCCCGGTCACCTTCATCAAGCCGATCGGCGGGTACGCGTTCGGTGCCGCGGCCGCCGAGTTCCTGGTGGACAAGGTGCCGGCCGGCGGGAAGATCCTCGCGCTGCGCATCCTGCCCGGGGTCGACGTGCTGGAGACCCGCTGGTCGGCGGCCAAGGTCGCGTTCGACAAGAGCGACCTCAAGGTCGTCGGGGTCGACTTCACCGACGGTGACGCCGCCAAGACCAAGAGCATCGTCGGCGACTACATCCAGCGGTTCGGGAAGATCGACGGGGTCTGGATGGACGCCGGGGCGAACGCGGTCGCGGCGGTGGAGGCGTTCGAGGACGCCGGCCAGCCGGTGCCGCCGATCAACGGCGAGGACCAGCAGGACTTCCTGCAGAAGTGGCAGGAGGCCAAGCTGACCGCGGTGGCCCCCACCTACCCGACCTACCAGTGGCGCACCCCCGTCATCGCCGCGCTGCGGATCCTGAAGGGCGAGGAGGTGCCCAAGGTGTGGAACCTGCCGCAGCCGACGGTCACCCAGGAGAACCTTGCCACCTATCTCAAGCCCGGCATGCCGCCGCTGCACTACGCGCTGTGCGGCTGCGAGGACCTGCCGGGCTACCCGGAGAAGTGGGGCGGCCGGTCGTGATCGGCGTCAACACCTGGGTCTGGGTCTCGCCGCTCACCGACGAGACCCTGGCCGAGCTCGCGCCCCGGATCGCCGGCTGGGGGTTCGACCTGGTCGAGCTGCCGATCGAGCGGCCCGGCGACTGGGACCCCGGCCGGGCGGCCGACCTGCTGGCCGGGCTCGGGCTCGGCGCGTCGGTCGTGCTCACCACCCCGCCGGGGCGCGAGCTGGTCGGCGCCGCGCCGGCCACCGTCCGGCAGACGCAGGACTACCTGCGGCACTGCGTGGACGTCGCGGTCACCGTGGGCGCGCCCGCGGTGAGCGGCCCGGCCTACGCGTCGGTCGGCCGGGCCTGGCGGATGAGCCCGGACGAGCGGCGCGCGATCTACGCCGAGCTCCGGGAGAACATCAAGCCGGTCACCGCCTACGCGGCCGAGCGCGGCGTCCGGATCGGCGTCGAGCCGCTCAACCGGTACGAGACCAGCGTGCTCAACACCGTCGAGCAGGCGCTCGAGGCGCTGCCCGAGGAGTGCGGGCTCGCGCTCGACACCTACCACATGAACATCGAGGAGAAGGACCCCGCCCAGGCGGTGCGGGCGGCGGGCGCCCGGATCGCGCACGTCCAGGTGTGCGGTACCGACCGCGGCACCCCCGGCGCCGACCGCTTCGACTGGCCCGGCTTCATCGCGGCCCTGGACGACGCGGGCTACGCCGGGCCACTGGTCATCGAGTCCTTCACCGCCGACAACAAGACCATCGCCACCGCCGCGTCCGTCTGGCGTCCGCTGGCGCCGACGCAGGACGCGCTCGCCACCGAAGGCCTCGCCTTCCTTCGCACCGTGAGGAGCTGACCGGACCCGAGCAGACACCTGGCCGGCAGGCATCGCCGTTGGACGCCCGGCCGCCACCGCACCCCTCCCGTGGCGGCCGGCACCTGACCATCCCCCTGGAGATACCTAATGCGAAGAGCACGACCACTCCATCTACTGGTCGCCACCCTGGTGGCGATGATGTTCACCGTGGTACCGGCGGCGAACGCCGCCGCCCCGGCCTTCAAGGTGCTGCTGTTCAGCAAGACCGCGTCCGGCGCCTACCGGCACGACTCCATCAGTGCCGGCATCACCGCGTTCCAGCAGCTCGCGACGGACAACAACTTCACCCTGGACCGCAGCGAGGACTCGTCGATCTTCACGTCGTCGACGCTGAGCTCCTACGACGCCATCATCATGCTGCAGACCTCCGGCATGGTGTGGGACAACGACGCCCAGCGCCAGGGCATGCAGGCCTACCTGCGCTCCGGCAAGGGCGTCGTCGCGATCCACAACGCGACCGACATGAACATCGAGTCGCAGTTCCCCTGGTGGGACCAGGTCGTGCTGGCCGGCGCGCACATGACCGCGCACTCCTCGATCCTGAACGGCACCGCCAAGGTGGCCGACAAGGTGCACCCGTCCACCACGGGCCTGCCCGACCGGTGGTCGCGCAGCGAGGAGTGGTACAACTTCGACAAGAACATGCGCGGCAGCGTCCACGTGCTGGTCACCGCGGATGAGACCACCTATGACGCCGGGCCGAACAAGATGGGCGTCGACCACCCGATCTCCTGGTGCCACAACCCCGAGGGCGGCCGGGTCTGGGCCACCGCGATGGGCCACAACGCCTCCGCCTACTCCGAGGCGCTGTTCAAGCAGCACCTGCTGGGCGGCACCAAGTGGGCGGCGGGCGCCGAGCCCGGCAACTGCGGCGGCACCATCACCAACAAGTTCCAGAAGGTCACCCTGGACGGCGCCCCCGACCAGCCGATGGAGCTGGACGTCGCCGCCGACGGCACCGTCTTCTACATCTCCCGCTCCGGCAAGGTCAACATGATCCCGCCGAACGGCGGCGGCACCCGGACCATCGCCACCCTGCCGGTGTACGACGGCGGCGAGGACGGCGGCATCGGCCTGGCGCTGGACCCGAACTTCGCCACCAACCGGTGGATCTACATCAACTACTCGGCGGCCAGCATCGGCGAGTTCAACCGGGTGTCCCGGTTCACGTTCAACGGCTCGACGCTGGACATGTCCAGCGAGAAGAAGCTGCTGGACGTCCCGGCGTACCGCAACGTGGACGAGCCGGGGCACACCGGCGGCTACCTGGCCTTCGGCCCGGGCGGCAACCTCTACATCGCGCCCGGTGACGACACCAACCCCAACGGCTCCAGCGGCTACGCCCCGATCGACGAGCGGTCGGGCCGGGAGCACTTCGACGCGCAGCGGTCCGCGGCCAACACCAACGACCTGCGCGGCAAGATCCTGCGCATCCACCCGGAGAGCGACGGCACCTACACCATCCCGTCGGGCAACCTGTTCGCCCCCGGCACCGCCAAGACCCGCCCCGAGATCTACGCGATGGGCTTCCGTAACGCGTTCCGCTTCGCGGTCGACCGGGACACCGGCTGGATCTCGGTGGGCGACTACGGCCCGGACGCGGGGTCGGCGAACGCCAACCGCGGCCCCGAGGGCACGGTCGAGTGGAACCTGATCAAGGAGCCGGGCAACTACGGCTGGCCGTACTGCGTCGGCAACAACATCCCGTTCAACGACTTCAACTTCGCCACCAACACCTCCGGCGCGAAGTTCAACTGCTCGGCCCCGGTCAACAACTCGCCCAACAACACCGGGCTGACCAACCTGCCGGCGGCGAAGTCCGCGACCATCTGGTACAACTATCACGCCTCCGCGGAGTTCCCCGAGATCAACTGCTGCGGCGGCGCGGCCCCGATGGGCGGCCCGTTCTACCACTACGACGCCAACAGCAACTCCACCCGCAAGTTCCCCGCGTACTTCGACAAGACGCCGTTCCTCTACGAGTGGAGCCGCAACTTCGTCAAGGAGCTGCGGCTGGACTCCTCCGGCAACCTGCTGAAGATCAACCCGTTCGTCGCGCAGCTCGCCCCGCACGCGCCCATCGACATGAAGTTCGGGCCGGACGGCGCGTTGTACTACGCCGACTGGGGCAACGGCTTCGGCCACAACAACACCGACGACGGCATCTACCGGGTCGACTACGTCGGCGGGACCGCCGACGGCAACCGCGCGCCCGTGGCCAAGGCAACTGCCAACCCCGACTCCGGCAGCGCCCCGCTGACCGTCGCCTTCTCCTCGGCCGGCTCGGCCGACCCGGACGGCGACGCGATCACCTACGCGTGGGACTTCGGGGACGGCGGCACCTCCACCAGCGCCAACCCGTCGCACACCTACAACGCCAACGGCACCTACAACGCCAAGCTGACGGTCACCGACACCAAGAACAAGACCGGTGTCGCCAACCTGACCATCAGCGTCGGCAACACCAAGCCCAACGTGGTCTTCGGCACCCCGCCGGACGGTGGATTCATCAACTTCGGGGACAAGGTCGCCTACACGGTGAACGTCACCGACCCCGAGGACGGCACCATCGACTGCTCCAAGGTCGTGGTGAGCACCGCCCTCGGCCACGACACGCACGCGCACGACACCGGCCAGTACACCGGCTGCTCGGGCACCGCGGTGACCAGCGCCTCCGGCCATGACGAGGCGTCCAACGTGTACGGGGTGCTGACGGCCGACTACACCGACAAGGGCGGCCTGAAGGGCAGCACCGGCGTCACCCTGCAGCCCAAGCACAAGCAGGCGGAGTTCTTCACCGGCTCGTCGGGCGTTCAGCTCGTCGACCAGGCCGGTGCCGAGGGCGGCCGACGCGTCGGCGACATCGGGAACAACGAGTGGATCTCTTTCACCCCGATGAACCTGTCGAAGATCAACTCGGTGTCCTTCCGGGTGTCCTCGGCGTCCAGCACCGGTGCTTCCATCGAGCTGCGCGCCGACTCGCCCACCGGGACGCTCATCGCGTCCGCCTCGGTGCCGAACACGGGTGGCTGGAACAACTACCAGTCCCTGCCGGCCGCGACGGTCACCGACCCGGGCGGCACGCACAACGTCTACGTCGTGTTCAAGGCGCCGACGGCGAACTCGTTCGACCTGGACTCGTTCACCTTCACCGGTCTCGGCGTCGGCGACGGCAGCGGCACCAGCAACCCCGGTGGCGGTGGCCCGACGGTCGGTCGCACCTACAACATGGCCGCGACGCACAGCAACAAGAACGCGGATGTGCGGGGCCAGTCCACCGCCGACGGCGCCGCCGTCATCCAGTGGACCCCCGGCACCGGCACCAACCAGCAGTGGAAGGTGGCCGACGCCGGCAACGGCGCGTTCACCCTCGCCGCGGTGCACAGCGGTAAGTGCCTGGAGGTCGCCAACTCCTCCACCGCCGACGGTGCGCTGATCCAGCAGCGGACCTGCTCGAACGCCAACAACCAGAAGTGGAAGTTCGAGTCGGCCGGCACCACCGGCACCTACCGCGTCGTCGCGGTGAACGGCGGCAAGTGCCTGGACGTGCCCAACGCCTCCACCGCCAACGATGTCCAGCTGGTGCAGTGGACCTGCAACAGCGGCACCAACCAGCAGTGGAAGTTCACCCAGGTCGGCTGAACCGCGGCCGGTCCGGCACCCCGCCCGCGGGGTGCCGGACCGGCCGGAACCCGGGCGGCCGGCCGGTGGCCGGCCCGCCACTTCATGATCTCCCGCCCGTCCGTCCGGCCGTCGGAGCCGCGACGATGCCGCCATCGCCGATCCCGGCGGCGCCGTCGCGGGGTGCCCTCCGGCGGCCGGCGGGCGGGCGGGCCGTTTCCGTCCACCGGGAGGTTCCCCGCAAGAGCGGCGCCCTAGGTCGCCGGGAGCGGCCGCGCCGCCGCGCCGCCGCCCGCCGGGCATGCCACGGGCGGCCGGCGATGTGGCGGGGGTGGACCCCACCACATCACCGGCCGCCCGTGGCCGGTTCCGGATCGGACCCGCTAGCGGTAGCCCGCCGAGACGATCTCGGCCTGCACGGCGTTCTCGGTGGCGTCGGACGGGTAACCGGCCACCATGGCGCCCTCGTAGAAGGTGCCGGCGCTGAGGTTGGCGCCGCCGTCGGGCTTGCAGCAGTCACCGCCGCTGCCCAGGATGATGGCCCCCTGCTTCTTCATCGGGCTGTACCCGGGGGGCAGCCCGCCGTCGTACAGGGTGTACAGCGAGCCGGACTGGGCGTCGCTGCCCTTGATGGCGAACCGGCTGGTGCCGTTGTTCTTCAGGGTCGCGGTGACGAACTTCTGCGGGAACGCCCGCTGGTTGGGGTTCCAGGACTGGCTGCCGCCCGGGAACAGGCCCCACTCCAGGTCGGCCTGCACCCACGGGCCGGAGCCCTGGCAGCCGCCGAACCAGCACTGCTTGCTGAAGTTGATCGCGTCCATCGCGCCCGCGGCGTCGGCCTTGCGGGTGGTCTCGCTGTTGCCGTAGTCGAAGCAGCAGCCGCTGTTGACGTGGATGCCGCTGGTCACCATGTACATGCCCTCGGGCTGGCTGCCGGTGGGCACGCCGGTCAGGTGGCCGTCGCGCCAGTAGCTGTTGCCGGGGTTGATGTAGAGCGAGTACGCCTTGTTCCCGCCGACGGTCAGCGACTCGGTGGTGGCGGTCGCGGGCTTGCTCTGCGGCGAGCCGGGGACCACGCTGGACCCCTGGTACCACAGGTCGTTGCCGCGGCCCGACTGGTCGTAGACGACGGTGATGACGCAGGAGGTGCCGGCGCAGAACGAGTCCTGCGCGGCCGCGTTGGCGACGCCGCCCGCGGTCAGCACGGCGATGTTCCTGGTCGTGTTGTCGGAGGAGCGCCGCACCTGGTACAGGTTGCCGTTGTAGGCCTGGTAGAGCGCGCGGGTGGTGCTGTGCGCGGCGACGCACGCGGTGCCGCCGGCGGCGTAGATGTCACACGGCCGGGCGCCGGGCGGCGGCGGGCTGGGCGTCACCGTCGGGGTCGGCGTGGGGGTGCCGCCACCGGTGGTGCTCCACTTCTGGTTGCTCTGGCCGTTGCAGGTCCACAGGATGACCGCGGTGCCGTTGGCGGTGCCCCCGCCGTTCACGTCGACGCACAGGTTGGACCCCACGCCGGTGATGGAGCCGTCGGCGTTCATCCGCCACTTCTGGTTGTTCTGCCCGTTGCACGACCAGATGACCAGCCGGGTGCCCGGCGAGGTGCCGTTGGCGTAGGCGTCCAGGCACCGGGTGCCGTTGAAGGTGCGCAGCTCACCGGCCGAGGTGAAGTCGAAGGCCTGGCCGGCCTGGCCGTTGCAGTCCCAGATCTGCAGGTCGGTGCCGAGGGCGTCGGTGTTCCCCTTGACGTTCAGGCACCGGCCGGAGGCCGCGCTCACCAGCGGCGCCGCCGCCGCGGACGCGGGCGCCGACCAGGTGAGCGCGGTGGCGATCAGCGTGGCCAGTACGGCGACCACGCCGGCGAGCACGGCCGCCGGGGAGCGCCGGCCGCCGGATGGAGGGCCGGATGGGGGGACGGAGGAAGGAGGCATGGTTCGTACTCCCTTGCGGAGTAGGCGGTCGGGGGGTACCGCGTCCGGTACGACCGGCACGCGCCGGGTTCCGGGCGCCGGTGTCCTTCGCCGCCGGCCACGGACGCCGTCATGAGGCGGTCTCGCCCGGGAGACCCCGCAGCGGTGGCGAATCGGTTCGATGGATGGGCCGGACGCCCGGCTCGGCGCCGGTCCGCCGATAGTTAGCGCTCACATCATAAGCGGGCCGCCGCCGGATCTCTCGTGCCCGAGGTGCGGCGGCGGCCGGCGGATCGGGCGACGCCCGAGCGGCCACGGCATCCGATGCCGGGTGACCCGCCGCCACCTGCGCCGATCCGGTCGTGTCCGGTCGCGCCGCCGCTCGCCGGCGGCTGTCCGGTCACCCGCCGGATCCGGCGGCGGATGAAACGTTCATGTCCTTGTCCGTCCTGCGGACGGGAGCCCTCCGGCTCGAAACGATTCCCCCGGCCCGCCGCCCGCGCTAGGGGGCGAAGAGGCGCTGCTGGATCTGCCGGCGGTAATCGTCCAGCGTGTTGTCGATGTGCGTGGCCGCCGCCTGCGCGGCCGCCTCCGGGTCGCCGGCGCGGATGGCCTGGAAGATGGCCTCGTGCTCCTCGATGGCCTTGGCCACGTGCCCGCCCAGCGAGCCGCTGAGGCCGATGAGGTTGGACTGCGCCTGCAACCGCCGGGCCTCACGCACCGCGACCTGCAGGAACATGTTGTGCGAGGCGTCGGCGATGCTGGTGTGGAAGGCGTCGTCGCCGTCATTGAACAGCTCCTCGCGCCCGGTCTCGTGCCCCTGCCGGCACAGGGCGGCGGCCTTCTCGATGGCGCCCAGCTCGGCGGGGGTGGCGCGGCGCGCCGCCAGCCGGCTGGTCTCCATCTCCTGCGCCCGGCGGAACTCGAAGAGCATGTAGACGTGGTCGAGGTCGGTCGGGAGGAAGAAGGACGCCCAGCGGCCGGTGCCGAGCATGCCCTCGTCGTCGGCCACGTAGAGACCGCGGCCCTTCTGCGCGCGCACCCGGCCGAGCGCCGAGAGGATCTTCACCGCCTCCCGGACGACGGTGCGGCTGGTGCCGAGCTGCCGGGCCAGGTCGTTCTCGGTGGGCATGCGGTCACCCGGGCGCAGGCGCAGCCGGGCGATGAGGTTCAGCACCTCCTCGGCGGCCACCTCGTAGCCCGGCCGGTATCCGCTCTCGCGCGGCGTCTGGGGCACGTCGTTCCTCCTCGCGATCCTTGGCAAAGTATGACTCACCTGCTGCCAGGTCGCGCACGACGTACCGGGCCCCGGCGTCAGCCCGGGCCCGGTGCGTGCCGGGGCCGCTCAACCGGCGGGGTGCAGCAGGGCCTCCTTCACCTCGGTGGCGGCGATCCGGTCGCGGGCGGCGGCGGGGTCGGAGCACAGCAGCACCGGCCCGTCGCGGGGGTCGCGGGGGAGCAGGCCGTGCGACCCGCGCACGGCCAGCGCGCCGGCGTCCAGGCCGACGACGTCCATGAGATAACGCATGCCCGATTTCTTGCGCAGCAGGGCCAGAGCCGCCCGCCGCTTGGCCCGGCCCGGCGCGGCCGGGTCGAAGAACAGCTCGGCGGGGTCGTAACCGGGCTTGCGGTGGATCTCCACCAGGCGCGCGAAGTCCGGCGCCCGGGCGTCGTCCAGCCAGTAGTAGTAGGTGAACCAGGCCTCCGGCGCGGCCAGCAGCACCAGCTCCCCCGACCGGGGGTGATCCAGGCCGTAGGCCGCCTTGCCCTCCTCGTCCAGCACCTCGGCCACCCCGGGCAGCCCGGCGCAGAGCTTGGCCACCGCGGCCACGTCGGCCGCGTCGCGCACGTAGACGTGGGCGATCTGGTGGTCGGCGACGGCGAAGGCCCGGGATGTCCACGGGTCCAGGTACTCCATGCCGGCCTGGGTGTGCACGTTCAGCAGGCCCTCGGCGCGCAGCAGCCGGTTCACGTGCACCGGCCGCGACACGTCGGTGATGCCGTACTCCGACAGCACGGTCACCGTCACGTCCCGGTCCAGGGCGGTGTCCAGCAGCGGCCCCAGCACCTTGTCCAGCTCGGCGGCGGCCGCCGCCGAGCGCGGGTCCGACGGCCCGTACCGCTGCAGGTCGTAGTCCAGGTGCGGCACGTACGACAGAGTCAGGTCAGGGCGGCGGGTGGTCAGCAGGTGGCGGGTCGCCTCGGCGATCCACGCCGAGGAGGCGATGCCCGCGCCGGGGCCCCAGTAGGTGAACAGCGGGAAGGTCGGGAACTCGCCGTGCAGGTCGGCCGGGTAGGTGTAGCAGTCCGGCTCCTTGCGGCCGTCGGCGCGGTAGATCGGCCGCGGCGTGATGGTCCAGTCGACGTCGGCGCCCATGGCGTACCACCAGCACACGTTGGCGACGGTGAAGCCGGGACGCTCGCGCCGCGCGGCCTGCCAGACCTTCTCGCCGCCGACCAGCGCGTTGTGCTGGCGCCACAGCAGCACCTCGCCCAGTTCGCGGAAGTACCAGCCGTTGCCCACCACGCCGTGCCCGGACGGCGGCAGCCCGGTGAGGAACGTCGACTGCGCCGAGCAGGTGACGGCGGGCAGGACGGTGCCCAGCTCGGCCTGGTAGCCCAGCTCGGCCACCCGCCGCAGGCGGGGCATGTGCTCCAGCAGCCGGGGCGTCAGCCCGACCACGTCGAGGACCAGATGCGGGTTCATCGTGCTCCCAGCAGGCGTAGCTCGTCACGGGCGAAGTCCAGCTCGGCGGCGATGCCGTACGCGAGCTGTCCGGGGGTGCGCGGCCGGTGCCCGGGGGGGAGCACCCCCCAGGTGTAGGTCTCGACGTCGTAGTGGTCGCACGCGCCCTGCCCGACCAGCTCGGCCAGGGCCTCGCGCAGTACCCCGGTGGTGGCCGTCAGCGGCGGCTCGGGCCGCAGGTGCAGCGGGACGTGGTAGTGCACCCGCCACGGCGCGGGCAGGCCGGCGTCCAGCGCCTCGTCCAGGTCGTCGGCGGCCTGGCCGCCGGCGCAGCGGGTCTGGTGCAGGAACCGCGGCTCGGCGTAGGGGCGCAGCGCCTCGGGGTCGGTGGTCTCCAGCGCGGCGGAGACCTGGACCTTGACCACCGGCAGGCCCGCGTCGCGCAGCGTGCGCAGCGCCTCGGCCGGCCGCTCCCACGCGCAGGCCAGGTGGGCGAGGTCCAGGCAGACGCCGAGCCGGTCGGTGTCCATCCCGGCCAGCCGGGCCGCCGCCTGCGCGGTCGTCTCCACCACGCAGCCGGGTTCCGGTTCGAACGCCACCCGGATGACGCGCCCGGTGGCCGCCTCCACGTCGCCCAGGCCCTTGGCCAGCTCGTCCAGCCGGCGGGCGGCCCGGCTCGCCCGGCCGGCGTCCCACGGCGTCCGCCAGGCCAGCGGCAGCGTCGAGATCGAGCCGCGGGCGGCGTCGCCGGGCAGCAGGTCGGCCAGCACGACCGCCAGGTCCAGCGTGTAGGACAGCCGCTCCCGGGTGGTCCAATCCGGCTGGTAGACGGCGTGCTTGACGACCGGGTCCTGGAACGAGCGGTAGGGGAAGCCGTTGAGCGTCACCACCTCCAGCCCGCGGACGTCCAGCTCGCGGCGCAGCCGCCGCCGCGCGGCCGGGTCGGCGGCCAGCGCCGCGGCCACCGGGGCGGCCAGCCACAGGCCGAGTCCCAGCACCGGCGTGTCCAGCCGCTCGCGGATGGGCACCGCGAACTCGTCGAACTGGCCGACGACGCCGGTGAGGTCCTCGGCGGGATGCACGTTCGTGCAGTACCCCAGGTGCAGGACGCGCCCGGCCGCGTCGCGCAACCGCATCAGCCGCCTCCGCGCCGGATCGAGCTGCCCTCGAACTCCGGGGCGGCCTCCGGCAGGTCGGACAGGTCCAGCCGCCCGGACTGCCGGTAGAACTCCACCGGGTTGCGCCACAGCACCCGGTCGACGTCGTCGGCGTCGAATCCGGCCTCCAGCATGGCGCGGGCGGTCTCCACGGTGAGCAGCGGGTCGGAGTGGCCCCAGTCGGCCGCGGAGTTGACCAGCATGCGCTCCAGCCCGTGCCGGCGCAGGATCTCCACCATCCGCGGCGGGGACATCTTGGTCTCCGGGTAGATGGAGAAGCCCATCCAGCAGCCGGCCTCCTGGACCGGGCCCACGGTGAGCTCGTTGAGGTGGTCCACCAGGACCCGCTCCGGCGCGATGCCCGACTCGGCCACCACCTCCAGCGTGCGGCGGGTGCCCCGGGCCTTGTCCCGGTGCGGGGTGTGCACCAGCGCGGGCAGGTCGTGCTCGACGGCGAGGGCCAGTTGCCGGGCGAACGCGTCGTCCTCCTCGGGGGTCATCGAGTCGTAGCCGATCTCGCCCACCGCGACCACCCCGTCCTTGTCCAGGTAGCGGGGAAGCAGGTCCAGCACCGGGCGGCAGCGCGGGTCGTTCGCCTCCTTGGGGTTCAGCGCGATGGTGGCGTGGTGCCGGACGCCGAACAGGCCCGCCCGGTAGGGCTCCCAGCCGAGCAGCGAGTCGAAGTAGTCGGCGAACGAGCCGGGGTTGGTGCGCGGCTGCCCGAGCCAGAAGGCCGGCTCCACGACGGCCCGCACGCCGGCGGCGGCCATCCGCCGATAGTCGTCGGTTGTGCGCGACGTCATATGGATGTGCGGGTCGAATATACGCATTTAGCCTTCCTTACGGGGAGTCAACCGGTCGAGCAGGGCGGCGGCGTCGGCGGGCACGGTCCGGCCGGCGGCGGCGCGTTCCTCGGCCAGCCCGGCGAGCATGGCGGCCAGCTCGGCGTCGGCGCGCTCGTCCAGGCCGTGCACGCCGGCCAGCGGCGCCCCGGTGAAGACGCACTTGAGCACCGCCTGCCGCCAGGCCGGCTGGTCCAGGTGCCGCGCGCAGGGGCCGAGCGCGGCGAGCAGCAGCCGGGCGTCGTTGGTGCGGATCGCGTCCCGGAGCAGCGGCACCGCCTCCCCGGCCCCGGCGTCCAGCAGCGGCAGCGCCCTGAGCACGGCGAGCTTCTCGGCGGCGGTGCCCTCGGCGTACAGGGTGGCCAGCACGCCGGCCCGGCCGGCCGAGGGGAGCGCCGCGAGCAGCAGGGCACGGGCCGCCTCGTCGGACTGCCAGCCGGGGGCCCCGGCCAGCGGCGCCCGGCCCGCCCGCCGGCCGGCGGCGGCGAAGTACCGGCCGATCGCGGCGGGCCGCTCGGCGATCTCGGCGCGCGCGGCGGCGACCCAGTCCTGGCCGAGCGCCGCGAGCAGCGCCTGGTCGTCGGTCATCGGCTCTCCTCCTCCTCGGCCGGGTCCCGCAGGTCCACCGCGGCCTTCTCCCACGCGGCGCGCAGGTGGTCGATGGAACGGGCGGCGACGTCCGGCGCGGCATGAGAGTGCCTGGGAAGCTCCACCGCCACCAGCCCCCGGTAGCCGGCGGCGGCGAGCGCGGCCAGCACCGGCGGGAAGTCGATCTCGCCGGTGCCGAACTCCAGGTGCTCGTGCACACCCCGGCGCATGTCGTCGATCTGCACGTTGACCAGGTGCTCGCCGGCCGCGATCACGCAGTCGGGAACCGGATCGGGCTCCAGGCAGCGGCAGTGGCCGATGTCCAGGGTGAGCCCGAACCCCGGCGGCCGGCCGAGGGCGTCCCGCAGCCGGTGCCAGTCGGCGACCGTCTCCACCAGCATCCCGGGCTCGGGTTCGAAGCCGAGCGGCACCGTGGCCGACTCCACCAGCCGCGCGCACCCGTCCACCAGCCGTTCCCAGGCGGTGCCGGGCGGCACCGAAGGCGGCCGCACCCCGGCCCAGAACGACACCGCCTCGGCGCCCAGGTCGGCGCCGATCGCGGCGGCCCGCCGCAGGAAGTCCAGCCGGCGCTCCCGCTCGTCGTGCAGCAGCGTCGGGGCGTGCTTGTGCCAGGGGTCGAGCAGGTAGCGGGCACCGGTCTCCACCACCACGGCCAGCCGCAGGTCGCGCAGCAGGTCGGCGACGGCCGCGACCTCGCGCGCCAGCCCGGGCGCGTAGGGGTCCAGGTGGCCGTGGTCCAGGGTCAGCGCCACCCCCTCGTAGCCGAGCCCGGCGATGACCCGCAGCGCGTCCGGGAGCCGGTGGCAGCCGAACCCGTTGGTCCCGTACCCGAATCGCGGAGCGGTCACGTGGGCGAGACCTTCGCCGCCAGGACCCGGCCGAGCGGCTCGGCCGCCGCGACCGCCAGCCCGGCGCGCGGGGCGCCGGCCGCCGCGGTGAGCGCGCCCTGCAGCGCGGGCAGCGCGACGATGCCGGTGCCGACCGCCGCCCGGATGTTGCCCGCGGACGGCTCGGCGACCGCCCGGGCCTGCGCCAGGCCGAACCGCCCGGCGTACCAGGCGGCGAGCGCGGCGCGCACCCCGGCCGGCCGGCGGGCGACGCCCGCCGCCAGCGCGAGCGTCGCCGCCAGCGTCCCGGCCGGCAGCCGCTGCCCGGTGCCCGACACCTCGTGCCGCGACAGCGTCGTGAGCAGGTAGGTGTGCGCGCCGACCGCCAGCGCCCCGGGCAGGGCCCTGGCCGGCCGCGCGCTCGGCGCGGCGCCCAGCAGCACGTCCAGCACCCGGCACAGGGCCATCGCCGGCGGCCCGGCCGCGGTGCCCTTGGCCGCGGTGTCGTAGGCCCACACCGCGGTGGCGAGCGCGCCGGCCACCGCCGCGGCCCGCCGGCCGCCGGCCAGGGCCGCCGCCGACACGCCGGCCGCGGTGAGTCCGGCCGCCAGGGCCAGCGCCGCGCCGGGGGAGACCCGGCCGGCCGGGATCGGGCGCTCGGGCCGTTCGACCGCGTCCACGTGCCGGTCGGCCCAGTCGTTGGCGGCCATGCCGGCCCAGTAGAGGCAGACCGAGGCGGTGGCCAGCCCGGCGGTTCGGCGGCCGAGCACGCCCGCGGCGGCCGCCCCGGCCACCACGTCCCCGGGCACCGACAGCGCGGCCGGCATCCGTACCAGGTGCACCAGGTCCCGCAGCGCCGGGATCCGCGGCCGGGCCCGCGGGCCGGCCGGCGCCGGCGGCCCGGTGGCCGCGTTCTCAGCGTTCTCAGCGTTTCCGGCGTTTCCGGCGCTCCCGGCCGTTCCGGCCCGCACGGCGATCCCGTCGCTCGCGGTGCTTCCGCCGCCGGTGCTCAGGGTGCTCACCTGGTGTCCCCGTCCCCGTCCCCGTCCCCGACGCCGTCCTCCGGCAGGCCGGCGGCGAAGTCGCACAGCAGCCGCCACTGGTCGGCCAGGCCGTGCGGGGCCGGTCCGAGCGGGTCCTTGAAGAAGAAGGCCAGCTCGTGCAGCGCGCCCGACCGGCCGGCCCGGTGCGCCGCGGCGGCCAGCCGCGCGAGGTCCAGCACCAGCGGCGCGGCCAGCGCCGAGTCGCAACCGTGCCAGGTGAAGTCCATGCGCATGCGCCGGCCGAGGAACCCCTCGAAGGTGACCAGGTCCCACGCCGTCTTGAAGTCGCCCGCGTCCTCCAGGTAGTCGATCCGGGTGTCGCCCTGCGGGACGTAGCCGAGCGTCTCGCGCAGCACCTTCTGCTTGCTGGCCGTCTTGGCGGCGTTCGGGCCCGGCTCGGCCAGGTTGGCGCCGTCGCCGCCGCCGAGCAGGTTGGTGCCCGACCAGGTGCGCACCCGCAGGTGCCGCATGGCGAACATCGGCGCGAGCACCGACTTGACCAGCGTCTCGCCGGTCTTGCCGTCGTGCCCCGCGTACGGGACCGCCTGCCGGGCGGCCAGCCGGTCGAGCGCCGGCAGCCGAGCGCCGGTGGAGGGGGTGAAGTCGACGAACGGGCAGCCCGCCTGGAACGCGGCGTAAGCGGCCAGCGAGCTGGGGGGCAGCACCTGGCCGCCGCCGGCCAGCCCGGCCTCCAGGGCCGCGAGGTCGGCGTGCGCCGGATGCGGCGCGGCGGCCGGTTCGGTCGTCGCCACGTTGACCACGACGACGTTCGCCAGGCCGTGCCGCTCCCGGAAGCCGGCGAGATCGGCCGCCATCATCGCGGCGGTCCCGGCCTGGTCGCCCGCGACGGGCAGCGGGTGCACCTCCTGCTCGGCGGCGACCAGTTCCTCCTCCAGCGCCCGTACCAGGGCGGCCGGCAGCACGCCGGCGTCGGCCAGCGCGCCGGCCTTCTTGGCCAGCGACACCGAGGCCACGTCGTAGCCGCCGAACACCAGGTCGGACAGGGCGGGCAGGCCTGCCCCGGCGAGCTCCGGCAGTTCGGTGACGCAACCGGTGGGGCCGGCCAGGCCGTTGCGCAGCGCCAGCGCTCCGGTGAGGGCGGTGACCGCCACCGAGCCGCGGGCGCCGATCAGCCATACTCCGGTGGACATGTGGACTCCCAATGATCGATCGGGTGGGACGGCGGCGGCCGGCGAGGGGGGTGGGTGGCCCGTCCGCCCGCTGCCGGCGAGTAGCACCGCCGCGTCGGGCCGGGATCGGCGGCTCGGCACCGTCGCGGGCTCGCCGGACGGGCGGACGGGAGTCCTCGGGGTGAAAGTTTCACCGGTATTTCGCGTTAAGAGCATCGTTTTCCTGGTCCCCGGCACGTAATTCGAACCGATCACGGGGCGTCGACTGAGGGGACGATAGGCAGAGTGACCAGATGGGGTCAAGGCCGGAAGTCATCCGTATGATGTCGGCTGTCTTCGGTTACCAGGCCAGATGACGATCCACCGGCAGGGGTGCGGATCTCAGTGATCAGAGCGTCACTCCTCGCCCGCGCCGGCTGGCTAACGTTCGATTTTTGTGAGCGGAAACATCCCATGTGTGGCGGCCGCCGGTCGGCCGGTTTCCGGAGGTGACAGCGCGATCGGGGCTGTGTTACAAATCTGAAACTCCTTCGCAGCCGCACAGATCCCACGTGCCGCCGGGAAGGAGGCAGAGGTGGCACCCCTCTGACCGGTCCCGTACAGCGGCAAGCGGCAACAGCGCGGCGGCGCGCGCCTTGGCTGACTGAGTTCGTCAAGTCAGGGAGGAACCATCCCCATGTTCCGACGTCCGTGGCACAGGATGCTGGCCACGATGGCGCTCATCACTCCGGGCGCCATCGTGCTCGCGGCCCCCGCGGCCGACGCGCTGGTCATCCCGGCCTCCGACTACCAGCAGATCGCCCTGGCGACCGGCGGCGGGGAACTAGGCGAGGCGATGTCCCTCGCCGTGCTGCCGAACCGCTCCGTCCTGCACACCGCCCGCGACGGCACGCTGCGGGTGACCGACGCCAACGGCAACACCAAGGTGTCGGGCAAGCTCAACGTCTACACGCACGACGAAGAGGGCCTGCAGGGCGTGGCGGTCGATCCGGGCTTCGCCACCAACCGGTACGTCTGGCTGTATTACTCGCCCCGGCTGAGCACGCCCAACGGGGACGCCCCCACCACGGGCAGCCAGTCGCAGTTCGACCAGTGGAAGGGACACCTCAACCTGTCCCGGTTCACCCTCAAGTCGGATGAGACCCTGGACCTGGCCAGCGAGAAGGTCGTGCTGGAGGTGAACAACGACCGGGGCCAGTGCTGCCACGTGGGCGGCGACATCGACTTCGACGCGCAGGGCAACCTGTACCTGACCACCGGTGACGACACCAACCCGTTCGACTCCGGCGGCTACGCCCCGCTGGACGAGCGCACCGACCGCAACCCCCAGTTCGACGCGCAGCGCTCGGCCGCCAACAGCAACGACCTGCGCGGCAAGGTCCTGCGGATCAAGCCGCAGGCCGACGGCACGTACACGATCCCGAGCGGCAACCTCTTCCCGCCCGGCACCGCCAGGACGCGGCCGGAGATCTACGCGATGGGGATGCGCAACCCGTTCCGCATGTCGGTCGACAAGGCGACCGGTGTCGTCTACGTGGGCGACTACGGACCGGACGCCGGGTCGACCAACTCCAGCCGCGGCCCGCAGGGCCAGGTGGAGTTCAACCGGATCACCGCGCCGGGCAACTTCGGCTGGCCGTACTGCACCGGTACCAACACCGCCAACGAGACCTACGGCGAGTGGGCTTTCCCCAACGGGCCCTCGGCGGGCAAGTACAACTGCACGGGCGGGCCGACCAACAACTCCTTCCGCAACACCGGCGTGACCACCCTGCCGGCCGCCCAGCCGGCCTGGATCCGGTACGGCGGCGACTCCGGCTCCCCGTCGGAGTTCGGCGGCGGCTCGGAGTCGCCGATGGCCGGTCCGGTCTACCGCTTCGACCCGAACCTCTCCTCCAACGTCAAGTTCCCCCAGGCGCTGGACGGCCGGTTCTTCGCCGGCGAGTACGGCCGCAAGTGGATCAAGGCGATCGAGGTGAAGAGCGACGGCTCGCGCGGTGAGATCTCGGCGTTCCCCTGGTCGGGCACCCAGGTGATGGACCAGGCGTTCGGGCCGGACGGCGCGCTGTACGTGCTCGACTACGGCACCGGGAGCAACAACCAGGCGCTGTACCGGATCGAGTACATCGGCAAGGCCAACCGCAACCCGATCGCCAAGGCCGCCGCCGACAAGACCTCCGGGGCCGCCCCGCTGACGGTGAACTTCTCCTCGGCCGGCAGCTCCGACCCCGAGGGCGGCGCGCTGAGCTACTCGTGGAACTTCGGCGACGGCGGCACCTCCACCGCCGCCAACCCGTCGCACACCTACACCGGCAACGGCTCCTACACCGTGACGCTCACCGTGCGCGACCCGCAGGGTCTCACCGGGACCGCGAACGTTACCGTGTCGGTGGGCAACACCGCGCCCTCGGTCACCCTGAACCCGCCGGCGGACGGCCAGCTGTTCTCCTTCGGGGACACGGTGCCCTTCCAGGTCAGCGTCAGCGACCCGGAGGACGGCACGATCGACTGCTCCAAGGTCACGATGACCTACTTCCTCGGGCACGACGACCACCGCCACCAGATCACCTCCCGGGAGGGCTGCAGCGGCTCGCTGACGCTGCCGACCGACGGCGAGCACGACTCGGCGGCGAACATCTACGGGGTCTTCCAGGCGTCCTACACCGACAAGGGCGGGCTGACCTCGACCAGCACCCGGACGCTGCAGCCGCGGCACCGGCAGGCCGAGCACTTCGGCGCCATGCAGGGCGTCCAGATCGCCGACCACCCGCCGGCCGAGGGCGGCAAGAGCGTCGGCTACATCGACGACAGTGACTGGATCTCCTTCCAGCCGTACGTGCTGAACGGCGCCTCGCGGTTCACCGCGCGAGTGGCGTCCAACGGTGCCGGCGGCAAGATCGAGGTGCGGGCCGGTTCGGCCACGGGCACGCTGCTCGGCACCGCGACCGTGCCGGTCACCGGTGGCTGGGAGACCTACACCGACGTGACGGCGAGCCTGAGCGGCGCACCGGCGGGCACCACGACGCTCTACCTGGTGTTCCACGGCACGAGCGGGGGAAGCTACCTGTTCGACCTGGACGCCTTCACCTTCGACGGCGGCACCTCGCCGTCGCCCTCGCCGTCGCCGTCGCCGTCGCCGACCCCGTCGACGGGATCGGGGACCATCAAGGCCACCCAGTCGGGCCGGTGCCTCGACGTCAACGGCGCGTCGCAGTCCAACGGCGCCCAGGCGCAGGTCTGGGACTGCAACGGGCAGACCAATCAGGTGTGGGCCTCGACCGCGGCGAGCGAGCTGCGGGTGTACGGCAACAAGTGCCTGGACGTCAACGGCGGCGGCACCGCGGACGGCAGCACGGTGATCATCTGGGACTGCAACGGGCAGAACAACCAGAAGTGGCGCTTCAACTCCGACGGCACGATCACCGCGGTCGGTGCGAACAAGTGCCTGGAGGTCCCCGGGACCGCCAACGGCACCAAGGCACGGATCTGGACCTGCAACGGCTCCGCCGGCCAGAAGTGGGCTCGCGGCTGACACCGGTCTCCCCGCCCCGGCGGGGACCGGGCAGCCCGACGACCGAATGAGTGGTGCCCGGCGCGACCGCGCCGGGCACCACGACGAAAGGACCTCCTCATGCTGCGACGTCTGATCTCCGCCGCGTTCGCGCGGTCCGGCGGCGGCGGGACGAGCCCGCTGCGCCGCCTGTCGCTCACGGCGGCGGCGCTGGCCGCCGCCGCCGCGGTGATCCCCGCCGTGCCGGCCCAGGCCGCCTCCTACAAGGTGCTGGTCTTCTCCAAGACGGCCGGTTTCCGGCACGACTCCATCCCCGCGGGCATCCAGGCCATCCGCGACCTGGGCGCCGCCAACGACTTCGACGTGGTCGCCACCGAGGACGCGAACGCGTTCACCGGCGGCAACCTCGCCCAGTACAAGGCCGTCGTCTTCCTCAGCACCACCGGCGACGTGCTCAACACCACCCAGCAGTCCGCCTTCGAGTCCTACATCAACGGCGGCGGCGGCTACGTGGGCGTGCACTCGGCGGCCGACACCGAGTACGACTGGCCCTACTACGGGGCGCTGGTGGGCGCCTGGTTCAAGAGCCACCCGGCGATCCAGCAGGCCACCGTGCGCCAGGAGGACCGGGCGCACGCCGCCACCTCGCACCTCGGCCAGACCTGGACCCGCACCGACGAGTGGTACAACTACCGCGCCAACCCGCGCTCTGCCGTGCACGTGCTGCAGAACTTGAACGAGGGCAGCTACAGCGGCGGTGACATGGGCGACCACCCCATCACCTGGTGCCGCCCGCAGGGGTCCGGCCGGTCGTTCTACACCGGGCTCGGGCACACCCAGGAGTCGTTCGCCGACTCGAACTTCCGCACCCTGCTCGTCGGCGGCATCCGCTACGCCGCGGGCGCGATCCAGGCGGACTGCCGGCCGGAGACCGGGTACACCGCCCTGTACAACGGCTCCACCACCGGCTGGACGCAGGCCGGCCCGGGGTCGTTCAGCAACAGTGACGCCACGCTGACCTCCCAGGGCGGCATGGGCATGCTGTGGTACAACGCCAAGGAGTTCGGCTCCTACTCGCTCAAGCTCGACTGGCGGCTGACCGGCGACGCCAACTCCGGGGTGATCGTCGGCTTCCCGCCCACCAGTGACCCGCAGACGGCGCTGGACACCGGGTACGAGGTCCAGATCGACGCCACCGACACTCCCGACAAGACCACCGGCTCCATCTACGGCGTCCAGTCCGCCGACATCGCGGCCCGGGACGCGGCGCTGAACCCGCCCGGCCGGTGGAACACCTACGAGCTGCTGGTCGAGGGGGAGCGGCTGCAGGTCTTCCTGAACGGTAGGAAGATCAACGACTTCACCAACACGAACCCGGCGCGCTCCCTGCAGCAGGGCTACATCGGCATCCAGAACCACGGCAACGGTGACGTGGTGGCCTACCGCAACATCCGGATCAAGGAGCTGGGTTCCACGCCGAACCCGACCCCCACCCCCACGCCGACGCCCACCCCGACCCCCTCGCCCTCTCCGTCGCCGTCGTCGGGCGTCATCAAGGCGAACCAGTCGGGCCGGTGCCTGGACGTGAGCGGCGCCTCCCAGTCCAACGGCGCGCAGGCGCAGATCTGGGACTGCAACGGCCAGGCCAACCAGCGCTGGACCTCGACCGCCGCGAGCGAGCTGCGGGTGTACAACAACAAGTGCCTGGACGTCAGCGGCGGCTCGACCGCAGACGGCGGCAATGTGATCATCTGGGACTGCAACGGGCAGAACAACCAGAAGTGGCGCTTCAACTCCGACGGCACGATCACCGCGGTCGGCGCGAACAAGTGCCTGGAGGTCCCCGGGACCGGCAACGGCACCCGGGCGCGGATCTGGACCTGCAACGGATCCGCCGGCCAGAAGTGGAACCGCGGCTGACGGACCGCGCTCGAGGTACCACTGAGACACCGCGGCTGAGACACCGCGGCTGAGACACCGCGACCGGCACCGGGCGGGCCCACCGGCCCGTCCGGTGCCGGCGCGCGCCGGGCGGTGCCGGGGACGGCGGCCCGGCACCGCCCGGCGCGGCGGCGTCAGGCCCGGGCGCTCACGACGACTCGCGCACCCGGGCGGGACCGGTCGTGCCGCGCAGCGAGATGGGCGGGGCGACCAGCAGGTGCCGGTGCGGGATGCCGGGATCGGCGATGCGCTGCAGCAGCAGCTCCATCGCGCGGGCGCCGAGCTCGTCGGCGGGCACGTCGGCGGCGGTGAGCGGCGGGTGCAGGTTCTCCGCCCAGTGCCGGGCCGAGACGCCGGCGATGGAGAAGTCGGCGGGCACCTTCCGGCCCGCCTCGGCCAGCGCCCGGTACATGCCCGGGATCGCGGCCTCGTTGATGGTGGCGATCGCGGTGAGCCCGGGGTGCGCGGCCAGCAGCCGCTCGACGCAGGTCAGCCCGGCCGCGGCGTCGTCGGCGCAGCAGGCCCGCACGCCGGTCAGGCCGCGTTCGGCCGCCGCGCGGGTGAAGCCGGCCTGCGCCCGGTGGCTCGGGCCGTACCCGGCGGCCGCCAGCTCGGCGGACCGGTCGACCAGGGCGACCTGCCGGTGGCCCAGGTCGGCGAGGTGGTGCACGCACCGGGCGATCAGCGTCTCGTAGTCGATGTCCACCCAGGACATCGACTCCGGCCGGGCGGTGCGGCCGATCCCGACGAACGGCAGCCCGATCTGGCCCAGCCGGGCCACCCGGTCGTCGTCCAGCCGGATCTCCATCAGGATCACCCCGTCCACCCGCCGGCCGCTGACCACCCGCTCGAAGGAGCGGTCGTGCTCGCCGCCGGACGGCGACAGCAGCACGTCCAGGTCCGCGCGCGCCGCCGCGTCGACGATGCTCGCCACGAAGCCGAGCTGCACGTCGGTCAGGCGCTGGCTGGCCGGCGGGATGACCAGGGCGATGGTGCGGGTGCGGCCCTCCTTCAGCGCCCGGGCCGCGGCGTTGGGCTGGTAGCCGAGCTCGTCGATGACCGCCTGGATGCGCCGCCGGGTGCCCTCCGAGACCGGGCGCTTGCCGCTCAGCGCGTAGGAGACGGTGCTCCGCGACACGCCCGACCGCCTGGCGATCTCCCCGATGTTCACCGGCGCTCCTCATGTGATCCGACCGATACGCACCATCGTAGGTCGAACGGATCGGTCGAACGGCGGGGTGGTCCGGGTTCGGCCGTTGTTTCCGCCGCACCCATTGACGTCGGCCACGTGCGGACCTATGTTCATTCGAACCGATTCGACTTCGGCGGAAACAGCCTCGTAACGCGTCAGCGGAGGTCATGGACATGGGATCAGCGGCAGCGAGCCGGCGAGCGGCCGGTCTGGGTCTGGCGATAATCGCGGCGGGCGGCCTGGTCGCCTGCTCGTCTTCGTCCGGCGGCGACGGCGCCCCGGCGACGGCGGGTCAGGCCTCGGCCGGCGGCACCTACACGATCTGGGACCCCTACCCACAGCACGACAAGAGCTCCGACTGGGTGAAGCTGCTGGAGTCCTGCGGCACCCAGGCCGGGGTCACCGTCGAGCGCACCGCGTTCGACACCACCGACCTGACCAACAAGTCGCTGCTCGCCGCCCAGCAGGGCAACGCGCCCGACGTGCTCATCATCGACAACCCGGTGATCTCCACGCTGGCCGAGGCCGGGGTGCTGACGACGACGGAGGAGAGCAGGCTCGACACCTCCGCCATCGCCCCCAACCTGCTGGCCGCCGGGCAGATCGGCGGCAAGACCTACGGCGTGCCGATCGGCGCCAACACCCTGGCGCTATACTACAACAAGGACCTCCTGAAGAAGGCCGGGGTGGACATCACCTCGGTCAAGGACTGGGCCTCGCTCACCGCGGCCCTGGCCAAGGTGAAGGCGGCCGGCAAGAAGGGCATCACCTTCTCCGCCATCGGCACCGAGGAGGGCAGCTTCCAGTTCCTGCCCTGGTACTGGGGATCGGGCGCGAACCTCACCAAGCTCGACTCCCCCGAGGGCGTCTCGGCGGTGGCACTGTGGGCGGACTGGCTGAAGAAGGGGTACGCCCCCAACTCGGTCATCAACAACACCCAGACCACCAGCTGGCAGGAGTTCGCCGGCGGCGACTTCGCCTTCGCCGAGAACGGCACCTGGCAGCTCGCCGCCGCCGCGAAGCTGAAGTTCGGGCACGGCACCATCCCGGTGCCCGCCAAGGCCGGCGGCACCGCCCCGGCACCGACCGGCGGCGAGTTCGTCGCCATGCCCGTGCAGAAGGACACCGCGCGGTACGCCACCTCGCAGAAGCTGGTCACCTGCCTGACCAGCACCGCCAACTCGCTGGCCACCACGACCGCGCTGTCGTACGTCGCCCCCACCGAGGAGGTCCGCACCGAGCAGGTCGCCAAGAACCCCGACCTGAAGGTGTGGGTGGAGGCCGTCGGCGCCGCCAAGGGCCGGACCAGCGACGACCTCGGCACCAAGTACCCGAAGATCTCCGAGCCGATGTGGGGCGCGGTGCAGGCGGCGCTGAGCGGGTCCAAGAGCCCGCAGCAGGCGATGGCCGAGGCGCAGGCCGCGGCGGCCGGCGCCACCCAGTAGGCGCCGGCGGCACGCGCAGATGAATCGAGCCACCCGGGCGCCCGCCCGGCCCGCGGCCCGGCCCGGCGCGGGCTCCGGGCCGGGCCGGGCCGCGCCCGCCGCGCGGCCCCGGTCCGGGCAGTGGGCCGCCTGGGCGTTCCTGGCGCCGGTCGTGGTGTACCTGCTGGTGTTCTACGCCTACCCGCTGTACCGCAACGTCGAGCTGAGCCTGCGCGACTACACGGTCCGCTCGTTCGTCCAGGGCGACGCCCCGTTCACCGGGCTCGCCAACTACGCCAAGATCGCCGGCGACCCGGCGTTCGGGCCGGCCCTGTGGCACACGGTGGTGTTCACCGTGGTGTCGCTGGCCTGCCAGTTCGTCATCGGGCTCGCCCTGGCGGTGTTCTTCGCCAAGAACTTCCGGCTGTCGGCCACGCTGCGCGCGCTGTTCCTGGTGCCCTGGCTGCTGCCGCTCATCGTGTCCGCCTCGACCTGGTCGTGGATGCTCAACAGCGACGCGGGCGTGGTCAACGCGGTGCTCGGCGCGTTCGGCGCCGGGCCCGTCCACTGGCTGACCTCGCCGGACTGGTCGCTGTGGTCGGTGACCATCGCCAACATCTGGATCGGCGTCCCGTTCAACCTGGTCGTGCTGTACTCGGGCCTGCGGGCGATCGACCCGGTCATCTACGAGGCGGCCGCGCTGGACGGCGCCACCGGCTGGACCCGGTTCCGGACGATCACCTTCCCGCTGCTGCGGCCGGTGTCGGCCATCACGCTGCTGCTCGGGCTGGTCTACACCCTCAAGGTGTTCGACATCATCTGGATCATGACCAAGGGCGGGCCCAGCGGCTCGTCCACCACCTTCGCCACCTGGTCCTACCGGCTGGGCTTCGGCAACCTGCTGCCGGCCTTCGGCCCGGGGGCGGCGGTCGGCAACCTGCTGATCCTGACCGCCCTGGCCTTCGGGCTGGTCTACATCCGTCTCCAGCGAAGGCAGGCCCGGTCATGACCTCCGCGCGCAGGTGGGCGACGACCGCGGCCGGGCTGGTGCTCACCGGCGTGATGCTGTTCCCGGTCTACTGGATGGTCAACGTGTCCTTCACCAGGGAGGAGGACATGCGCAAGTCGCCGCCGGACTGGTTCCCGGTGGACGGCACCCTGGAGGGCTACCGGGCGGTGCTGGACCAGCAGCTGCCCTACCTCGGCGTCAGCCTGGTCGTCGGGCTCGGCACGGTGGCGCTCACCCTGCTGGTCGCCGCGCCGGCCGCCTACTCGCTGGCCAAGCTGCGCCCGCGCGGCGGCGGCACCCTCGGCTTCCTGCTGCTGATCGCCCAGATGATCCCGGGGATCATCATGGCGATGGGGTTCTACGCCATCTTCCTCGGCGCCGGCGTGCTCAACACCGTCCCCGGGCTCATCGTCGCCGACTCCACGCTGGCGGTGCCCTTCGCCGTGCTGGTGCTGACCACCTTCATGTCCGGCATCCCCGAGGAGCTCCTGCAGGCCGCCCGGGTGGACGGGGCCGGCGCGGTACGGACGTTCCGGTCGGTCGTGCTGCCGGTCAGCCGCAACTCGATCATCACCGTGTCGCTGTTCGCGTTCCTGTGGGCCTGGTCGGACTTCATCTTCGCCTCCACCCTCGACCAGGGCGGCGACCACCAGCCGATCACCCTCGGCATCTACCACTACATCGGCAACAACAACCAGCAATGGAACGCCATCATGGCCACCGCCGTGATCGCCTCCATCCCCGCCACCGCCCTGCTCGTCATCGCGCAGCGCTACGTCGCCGCGGGAGTCACCGCGGGCGCCGTGAAGCACTGACGCCCTCTCCCCGACCGAAGGGACCGCCACTCCATGACCGTCGCCGCAGGCCCGGTGTTCTCGCCCTGGGAGATCCCGTTCAGCTACCACGGTTCGTGGTTCGGCATCTCCCCGGTGATCAAGGAGAACGACTACGCGCGGGACGTTCACCTGGTGTCGCACCAGACCGGCATGCATCCCATCCTGCGGCTGGTCCCCACCACGGCCGGCGGCCGCGCCGAGACGCGGATCACCGCCGCGCCGCACCTGCTCACCTGGGCCGGTGACACCGGGCGGATCGACCTCGCCTACCAGAGCGCCGACACCGTGCGGGTGCGCGGCCAGGGCCTGGGACTGCGGCTGACGGCCGCCGACCCGGTGCTGACCCCCTTCAGCGGGCCCTACCTCTACCGCGACCCGGTGGACGGCTCCTGGGTCTTCACCGTCTACCAGACCGGGCGCCGCTACCGCGTCACACTCCTGCACGGGCGGATCGACGGGTTCGGCGACCAGGCGCTCGGCACGGCCGAGCGCGGGGTGGCGCTGGCCGGCGAGGACGGCCGGTGGGAGATCGCCATCGAGGAGTACGAGACCGCCCGCCCGCCCTACGCCGCCCGCGCCGGCTTCGCAGAGGTGGCCGCGGCGGCCCTCGCCGAGTTCGCGGCGTTCCGCGACGCGGTGGCGCCCTGGCGCAGCGACCGCACCCCCGCCGCCGAGCTGGCCGCCTACGTCCTGTGGTCGGCCACCGTGCGGCCCGCCGGGTTCATCACCCGGCCCGCGGTGCTGATGTCCAAGCACTGGATGGACAAGGTGTGGAGCTGGGACCACTGCTTCAACGCGCTCGCCCTCGCCGACGGCCGGCCGGACCTGGCCTGGGACCAGTTCCGGCTGGTGTTCGACCACCAGGACGCCACCGGCGCGCTGCCCGACTCCATCACGCACTCGGAGATCCTCTACAACTTCGTCAAGCCGCCCGTGCACGGCTGGGCCCTGCGGCGGCTGGGCGGCACCGAGCCGGCGGAGGAGTACCGGCTGCTGGCGCGGTGGACCAGGTTCTGGCTGGACCGGCGGCGCGTCCCGGGGAGCCCGCTGGCCCACTACCAGCACGGCAACGACAGCGGCTGGGACAACGCCACCACCTTCGACCCCGAGCGCGTCGTGGAGACCGCCGACCTGGCCGCCTTCCTGGTGCTGCAGATGCGCCGGCTCGCCGGCCTGGCCGCCCGGCTCGGCATGACCGACGCGGCCGGCGAGTGGACGCGCGAGGCCGATCTCATGCGCGAGGCGCTGCTGGCCGAGCTGTGGGACGGGGACCGCTTCGTCGCGCGCGGCGCGCACTCCAGGCGCACCTGGTCCAGTACCAGCCTGCTCGACGTCATGCCCATCGTCCTGGGTGAGGAGCTGCCCGAACCGGTGCGCGCGGCGCTCGCCGCGCGGATCGCCGGCCACCTGACCGAGTTCGGGCCGGCCACCGAGCTGCCCACCTCCGAGCACTACCGGGACGACGGCTACTGGCGGGGCCCGATCTGGGCGCCGTCGACCGTGCTGATCGAGGACGGCCTGCGCCGGGCGGGACATCCGGGCCTGGCGGACGAGGTCAGCGCCCGGTTCCGCGTCCTGTGCGAGAAGTCGGGATTCGCGGAGAACTTCGACGCGCGAAGCGGCGCCGGGCTGCGCGACCGCGCCTACACCTGGACGGCCAGCGGCTATCTCATCCTGGCCGCCGCCTACGAGCGCCGGCTGAGCGGGCCGCCCGCCGTCGCCACGGGCTGAACCGGCCTCGCGGACCGATGCGGCTAATGCGGCTCGGCGGAACCGAGCCTGTTCGACCGTTCAACCGGCCCCCGCCCGACCGGCCCCCCGCCTGACCGGGTCGGTCGGGCGGACCGGGCCGCCGGCGGCCGGACGTGCGCCGGGCCGGCCGGACGCGGGGTGCGCGTCCGGCCGGCCCGGGCGCTCGCCGGAGGTCAGCGCCCGGTCAGCTCCGGGTCCACTTCTGGTTGCTCGCCCCGGTGCACGACCATAGGTGCACCTTGGTGCCGTTGGCGGTGCCGAGCCCGCTGGCGTCCAGGCACAGGCCGGACGCCACGCCGGTGATCGTGCCGTCGCCGTTCACGTTCCACTGCTGGTTGGCCTGCCCGTTGCAGTCCCAGATGATGGCCCGGGTGCCGTTGGCGGTGCCGGCGGCCTCGGCGTCCAGGCACTTGTTGCCGTAGACCCGCAGCTGCTTGGCCGAGGTGAGCGTCCACTGCTGGTTGCTCTGGCCGTTGCAGTCCCACAGCTGGGTCTGGGTGCCGTTGGTCTGGGTGGCGCCGGGGACGTCCAGGCACCGGCCGGCGTTGACGTTGCGCAGCGGCGTGGTGTCCCCGGCCGGCGGCGTCGGCGTCGCCGTGGGCGTCGGCGTGGGGGAGGGGGTCGAGCCCGGGGGCAGCAGGGTGATGGTGAAGGTGTCGTCGATGGCGGTGTGCGGGAGGTTGACGGTGGTGGCGTTGTTGTTGAGGGTGACGACGGTGTTCTGCACGGTGACCGGTCCGCTGACGGCGCCGCCGTTGTTGTAGGGGATGCGTTCGACCAGGACGCGGACCTGGTTGTTGGTGATGATGCCGGTGGTGGCGTCCAGGCGGCGCAGGTTGACGGCGATGTTGCCGGTGGTGCGGCCGCCGCCTACCAGGATCTTGGCGGTGCCGGCGTCCTTGGTGGCGAAGGCGTCGTAGTTGGCGCTGGGGGTGACGGCGGCGATCTGGCCGGTCTGGGAGCCGTAGAAGCGGTAGGCCCACCATTCGCCCTTGGGCTGGTACTGGCCGGCCGAGTTGTGGGTGAGCAGGTTGCCCAGGTCGTTGTGCAGGTTGTTGCCGCCGGCCCAGTTGGCGCGCAGACCGTCGGCTCCGGCGCGTTCCAGGCGGGCGATGTACCAGGCGCCGTCGGCGGGGTTCTGCTCGTTGGAGGCGCCGTATTCGTTGATCTGGTACGGGCGCGGGTGCGGGATGCCGCGGGAGTTCAGTGTGCTGTCGGCGGTGGCGACGTTGGACACCGGGTCACCGGGCAGCGAGTGCCAGCTGATGATGTCGGGGACGACGTTGTTGGCCTTGACGTAGTCCAGGTACTGGGTCCACCAGCCGCCGGTGGACGGGGTGCAGGCGCAGCTGGGGCCGACGATCAGCTGGTTCGGGAACGCGGCCCGCACCCGCTGGTAGGTGCGCTTCCACAGCTCGAAGTACTGCGACTGGGGGCGGTTCCAGAACAGGGTGATGTTGGGCTCGTTCCACAGGTCCCACTGGACGGGGGCGCCGGTGGCGCGCACGTCGTCGATGAGCCGGGTGAGGAAGTTGTCGTAGTCGGTCCAGTTGCCGTTGTCGCCGGGGAAGCGGGAGATGGAGTAGCCGTCGGCGCCCCACAGGTCGTGCACCAGCAGCACGAACTCCCCGCCCAGCGAGCGGGTGCGCAGCAGCTGCGCGCGGGTGGCGTTCCACCGCCGGTCGTACTTGCCCGACACCCACCCGCCCGGACTGTCCAGCTGCGCGCCACCGGCCCGCATGTACCGGAACTTCACGTCGGTGAAGTAGTTGCTCGGCGGCCCGGCCGCGTTCTCCGTCATCCCGTAGATCCACCCCGACGCCCGGTAGGTCGGCGAACCGCCACCGGCGGAGAAGTCCACCGAGATGGACTCGTCGGCGGCCTGGGCGGGCGTGGCCGATGCCAGCAGGGACGCGGCGGCGAGCGCGCAGGCGGAGAGCAGGGCGGCGAGGCCGCGGCGGCGTCGTCGCCGTTCGGCGGGTGTGGTGTCCACTGATGTCTCCTTGGACGGGAAGGGATGGGGGTGCCGGACGGGCCCGGGGCGCCCGTCCGGGGCATGCGGTGCCGGCTCCCGCGGCGAGGCGCCGGGTGCCGGCCCGCGACGAGATCGGCGGGAACGTGCGCTCAGGAGCGGCTGCGGGTACCGCCGACCGGGCCGGCCAGGATAATCGAATCGATTCGCTTGAGCTTAGGTCGGTGCCCGACGGCATGTCAATGGCGCGGGTCGCCGGGGTGAACGCCGTGTTACGCCGCCCCTGCCGGGGGAGTGGATTGGCCGGGGCGCTGCCGCTCTCGTGCGGGGCGGGGCGCGGGCGAGCGCACTTCAGGCACCTTTTATCGAATCGGTTCGTCATGAGGAAACGCCAAGGCCGGCGGTTCCGGAGCGCGCTCCGGAACCGCCGGCGGCGGTCGTGCGGTCAACCGGCGGGCGGGCCGCCGGTCAGG
>NZ_BOOU01000108.1 GCF_016863395.1 Sphaerisporangium rufum
CCGCGCTGGACGGCGGCGAGTCCACCGGCGGCCCGGACGGCGGAGTACCGGTCGCCACCGCGGTGTTCAGCACCCCGCCGTTGCCCACGTCCTGCTGCGTGGTGACATACGTGCCCGTACAGGTGGTCGACTGCCCGGGTTGCAGGGTGGTCACCGGACAGGTGATCACCGGCGGGGTACCGGTACCGGTGAACACCGTGTCGGCCACGCTCAACGAGGTCAGTGTGTCGTTACCGGTATTGGTCACCAAGAACGAGTAGGTCACCGTGCGGCCCGCCGACGGCACCGTGGCCGGCGACGCCGTCTTCAGCAAGGTGATGCCGGGCAACTGGGGGGCGGTGACGGTGGCGCTGGAGGGGTTGGAGTTCACCAGCGAACCACCCGGCGGGGTACCCGAGGCGACCGCGGTGTTCGCCACCGTACCGGCGTTGATGTCCGCCTGAGTCACCACGTACGTCGCGGTACAGGTGGTGGCCGCGCCCGGGGCCAGCGTCGACACCGGACACGTGGCCACCGGCGGGGCACCCGTCCCGGAGAACACCGTCTCGGTGACGGCGATGCCGTTCATCGTCCGGTTACCGGTGTTGACGATCGCGAACGAGTAGGTCACCGTCTGGCCGGCCTGGGTCACGGTCGCCGGCGAGGCGGTCTTGCTGAGCGCGAGGCTCGGCGTCGACGGGATCGTCACCGTCGCGCTGGACGGCGGCGAGTTCACCGGCGGCCCCGACGGCGGAGTACCGGTCGCCACCGCGGTGTTCAGCACCCCGCCGTTCCCCACATCCGGCTGCGTGGTGACATACGTGCCCGTACAGGTGGTCACCTGGCCCGGTAGCAGCACGCTCACCGGGCAGGTGATCGACGGCGGCGGGCCGGTGCCGGAGAACGCCGTGTCGGCCACGCTCAGCGCGGTCAGCGTGGTGTTACCGGTGTTGGTCACCTGATAGGAGTAGGTCACCGTCCGGCCTGCCGACGGCACCGTGGCCGGCGACGCGGTCTTCAGCAAGGCCAGGCTGGGCAGCTGAGTGGCGGTGACCGTGGCACTGGAGGGGTTGGAGTTCACCAGCGACCCACCCGGTGGCGTACCCGAGGCCACCGCGGTGTTCGCCACCGTGCCGGCGTTGATGTCCGCCTGGGTCACCGCGTAGGTGCCGGTGCACGTGGTGGACGCCTGCGGCGCCAGGGTGGTCACCGGGCAGGTGACCACCGGCGGCGGTCCCGTCCCGGAGAACACCGTGTCCACCACCGCGATCCCGTTCATCGTCCGGTTACCGGTGTTCACGATCGCGAACGAATAGGTGACCGTCTGCCCCACCTGCGTCACGGTCGCCGGTGAGGCGGTCTTGCTCAGCGCGAGGCTCGGCGTCGACGGGATCGTCACCGTCGCGCTGGACGGCGGCGAGTTCACCGGCGGCCCCGACGGCGGAGTACCGGTCGCCACCGCGGTGTTCAGCACTCCGCCATTGCCCACGTCGGCCTGGGTGGTGACATACGTTCCGGTGCAGGTGGTCACCTGGCCCGGCTGCAAGGTGGTCACCGGGCAGGTGATCACCGGCGGCGTACCCGTCCCGGTGAACACCGTGTCCGCCACGCTCAACGAGGTCAACGTGGTGTTACCGGTGTTGGTCACCTGGAACGAGTAGGTCACCGTCCGGCCCGCCGACGGCACGGTGGCCGGCGACGCGGTCTTCAGCAGCGCGAGGCTGGGCAGCGGGGTGGCGGTGACCGTGGCACTGGAGGGGTTGGAGTTCACCAGCGTCCCACCCGGCGGGGTACCCGAGGCGACCGCGGTGTCGGCCACCGTGCCGGCGTTGATGTCCGCCTGGGTGACCACGTACGTCGCGGTACACGTGGTGGTCGCGCCCGGTGCCAGGGTGGACACCGGACACGTCGCCACCGGTGGGGCACCCGTTCCGGAGAACGCCGTCTCGGTGACGGCGATGCCGTTCATCGTCCGGTTGCCGGTGTTCCTGATGGCGAACGAGTAGGTGACCGTCTGGCCGGCCTGGGTCACGGTCGCCGGCGAGGCGGTCTTGCTGAGCGCGAGGCTCGGCGTCGACGGGATCGTCACCGTCGCGCTGGACGGCGGCGAGTTCACCGGCGGCCCGGACGGCGGCGTGCCGGTCGCCACCGCGGTGTTCAGTACCCCGCCGTTGCCCACGTCGGCCTGGGTGGTCACGTACGTGCCGGTACAGGTGGTCGACTGGCCCGGCGACAGCGTGGTCACCGGGCAGGTGATCACCGGCGGCGTACCCGTCCCGGTGAACACCGTGTCGGCCACGCTCAACGCGGTCAACGTCGTGTTACCCGTGTTCGTCACCAGGTACGAGTAGGTGACGGTACGGCCGGCCGCCCCCACCTGGGTCGGCGACGCGGTCTTCAGCAGCGCGATGCTCGAGACCGCGGCGGCGGTCACCGTCACGGTGGACGGGGTGGAGGTGACCGGTGGCCCGGTGGGCGGCGTGCCGGTGGCGACCGCGGTGTTGACGATGGCCCCCGCGTCCACGTCGGCCTGCGTCACCGCGTAGGACCCGGTGCAGGTGGTGGACTGCCCCGGTGTCAGCGTGGTCACCGGGCAGGTGATCACCGGCGGCGTCCCCGTCCCGGAGAACGCGGTGTCGGCCGCCGTGACCCCGGTCAGCGTGGTCTCGCCGTTGTTGGTGACCAGGAACGAGTAGGCGATGGCCTGCCCGGCCGCCGTCACCGTGCTCGGCGACGCCGTCTTCAGCAGCGTGATCGACGACACCAGCGCGGGCACCACGGTCGAGGTGGTGGCGGTGGAGGTGCCCACCTGGGTCGGGGTGTCGGCGCTGGCATAGGTGACGGTGGAGCTGTCGACCACCGAGGTGCCGGCCGCGGTGGCGTCCAGGGTCACCTGGAAGGTCACCGAGGTGGACTGTCCGGGGACCAGCGTGCCGCCGTTGAACGGCCCGGCGCCCACGCCGAGCTGCGCCTGGACGGTGTTGCCGACGAACTCCGCCTGGTCGTCGCCGACCGCGTCGGTCTTCGGCCCGGCATTCGGCCCGCTGGCGATGACGATGGTCTCCGGGACGTAGGTGGTGTTCGCCGGGATCGGGTCGGCCAGCAGCACGTTGACGGCGTTGTCGTCGCCGGTGTTGGTCGCGGTGATGGTGTACTGGATCACCGAGCCGGGCCTGGGGGTGCCGCCGCCGACCACCTGGGCGCTCTTGGTGGACTGGATGTTCGCCTGGTGCAGGTCGATCTGCGTCCAGAACGCCTGCGGCCAGTACGCGTCGCCCACCGTGCTGAAGGTGAACTGCGCCGAGGTGTCGTTGTTCCGGAACGCCGACGAGGCATTGATGATGTTGGAGTCGTACCCGAGGGTGTTGGTGTAGGTCGGGTTCCGGTCGGTCACCTGGGTGCCCAGGTTGGCGATGGTGGAGTTGAAGAAGTTGTCCGCCGGGTGCAGCGCGTCGGTGAGCACGGTCAGCGGCCCGTTGGTGCTCTTGACGCTCAGCGAGTCGCCGACGATGGCGTTGTCACCGTCGTAGGCGATCTGGCCGAGCTGCACGTTCACGTTGCCGGTGACCGGCGTCTGGAAGCCGGACAGGGTGATCGTGGTGGCCGGAGTGTTGTTCTGCTGCTCCAGGAACCCGTCGAAGATGGAGATGTTCCGCAGCGGCAGGTTCGGGTCCCGGTAGGCGACCACCAGCGACCAGCCGCCGAACGCGCCGAGGCCGTCCGAGCCGCGGGCCACCTGCAGGTTGCCCGCCGCGTAGGTGCCCGGGCCCGCGTTCGACACCAGCGCGGTCACGTCCGCCGAGGCACCGTAGACGATGCCGGCGGCGGTGACGTTGTCCGGGGTGTCACCGATGTCGCCCGGCGACGCGGTGATCGTCTGGTACGTGGCCGAGCCGGGCACCTTGAGCGAGATCTGGCCGCGCAGCGCGATGTTGGGGGCGAACCTGTTACCGGCCGGCAGGCCCGGGGTGTCGGTCGTGGTCTGGCTGCGCGCCCCCCAGTACAGGCGCGCGTAGGCGACCTGGGCCCCCGGGGTCAGGGTCAGGTCGGCGGTGCTGGAGTTGAACGTCGAGGCGTCGCTGTCCACGTCGACGAAGGTGGCGGCGACGTTGTTGTTCCCGCTGCCGAAGCGGCGGGTCAGGCAGTCGGCCACCGCGGGCGGGTAGCAGGTGACCAGGGTGTTGCCGGCCCGGGTCACCGAGCCACGGTAGTTGTCCAGGTACCGCTGGCCGAAGGTGATCGGCGCTCGCGCCGCCTTGCGGCCCGCACCGGGCACCGACTCGGCCTGGTCCGCCCGGCCGGTACCGGGCCGGGTGGCATCGGGGCCGCTCCCCGGCTTCCCGGCCGCCGGGCTCCTCGGTTTCGCACCCGTCGCGCCGGCCGGCCCGGCCCCCGGCCCGCTCTTCGCCCCGGCGCTCGACGCGGCACCCGGGTCGGCGCTCGTGGCGCCCGGCTTGGCGCTCGTGCCGGCCCCCGGCTCGGCGGCCGGGCCGCTTCCTTGCGCACCGGGCCCAACGGCCGGCTGCCCGGGGCCCGGTTGCGCGGCGCCCGGCCGGGCGGCGGGCACGGGACGCGCCGGCGCAGCGCCCGGGGTCGCCGGTCCGGCGGCGGGGCCGGCCATCGGGCCGGTACCGGTCGCCTTGCCCGGCCCGGTGCTCGTTCCCGCCGCGGGCTTCGCGGACGTTCCCGCCGCGGGCTTCGCGGACGTGCCGGTGACCGGCGACGTGGCCGCACCGGCGCCCGGGCGGGCCGCCGCCTTCGAGCTCGCCACGGCCTTCGGGGCCGCCGCCTTCGACGCCGGGCCGGCGGTGACCGGCGGCTTCGGCGTGCCGTGGGCGGTGCCACCCGCCTTGTCCTTCTCCTGGCAGGTCCGGCCGGCGGTGGTGTCCAGGGTCGGGATGGAGAACTCACCGGCGGGCGGCCGGATGGCGTAGCTGATCCGGACCGCGTGCCCGGCGGGCACGTCGCCGGTCCAGCGGAGCACCGGCTTCTCATAGCTCAGGGTGCCCGCGCTCGCCCGGGCGCCGGCCAGGGCCGCCTGGCCTGGCACCGCGCCGAGGTCCTGACCGAAGCCCGCGTCCCGCGCGTCGGCCCGGCCGGGGTTGGCCAGCCGCACGGTGACGGCGACCCGGTCGCCGTCCGGTCGCAGTTCCCGGGTGAGGGTCAGTGCCGGGCCGGTCCGGTCCGGGCCGCAGTCGATGACGAACGACGGATCGATTCGGCCGGCGGGCGCGGCGGCGGCCGCCGGATGCGCCACCGAGGTCAGCCCGACCGCACCGGCCAAGAATCCGGACAATACTCTGCAGAATCCACGCCGCTGCGTATACGCCAGGACCAGCAAAACCGACCTCCCGGGCCCATCCGGCAAAAAAGCCGAATCGTCTGACGGGGGGTTTCGCTGTACGACCCGGCATGATCACCACCGAGACGCTGGAAAGATAACCGGTCCCCGAGGAGCTGAAACATCCGCAGAATTACCCGGTGACAGCCCGTGCCAGCATTTGACGAGCGGCTCGGAGATATCCGATTTCATGCGGTTTTCCGCGTAAATCCAGCAACGCCGACAAACCTAATAAGTCTGATATTCCATAGAGCCGTGCCGGGGTGGAGCCGGCACCGCTCCCGGCCACGCGTGTCCGGCGGCCCGCGATGGGCGCGCCCGGCCGCCCCCGCCCAGCGCGACGCCGGCCCGGCCGGTGGCGGCCAGAGGTCCGGAGGGCGGTGGCCAGGGGTCCGGAGGGCGGTGGCGAACGAGGGCCGAGGGTCCGGCGTTGCGGTGCGGCCGGTTCATCGGGTGAACTGGCAGCGGCGGCGATCCGTGCGGATCCCACCTCAAGCCGCTGATACCCGCGCTCCCCTCGACCCCAGGAGGAAGACCGCATGAGCCCCGAAGCGGCTCCCATGCTGACCGGAGCCGCCGCGGCCGACGCCGGCCGCGTCGCGGCCCTGCTGGCGGGCACCGCCCCGCTCGGCGTGGCCTTCTCCGGCGGCGTCGACTCCTCCCTGCTCCTCGCGCTGGCCGTCCGGACGCTCGGCCCCGGCCAGGTGGTCGCCGTCCTCGGCGTCTCCCCCAGCCTGGCGGCGGACGAGCGGCTGGCCGCGCACGACGTGGCCGCCTTCGTCGGCGCCCGGGTCGTCGAGGTCACCACGCATGAAGGCGACATCGCCGCCTACCGGGCCAACGGCCCGGACCGCTGCTTCCACTGCAAGGACGAGCTGTTCACCCGGATCTCCGACGAGGTGGTCACCCGGTACGGCCTGGCGACGGTGGCGTACGGAGAGAACGCCGACGACGCCCGGCGCCCGGACCGGCCCGGCCACCGGGCCGCGTCCGAGCACCGGGTGCTGCGCCCGCTGGCCGAGGCCGGCCTGGACAAGGCGGCGGTCCGGCGGCTGGCCCGCGCCCTCGCCCTGCCCTGCGCGGACAAGCCGGCCGCGCCATGCCTGGCCTCCCGCATCCCGCACTTCGCCGAGGTCTCCCCCGGCAAGCTGGCCCAGATCGAGCGGGCCGAGAAGGCGCTGCGCGACCTCGGCTTCGCCGACTGCCGGGTCCGCCACCACGGCGACGTGGCGCGCATCGAGGTGCCGCTCGCCGACCTGCCGCGGATCGTCGGCGGCGAGCTCCGGGCCGCGGTGCGGGACGCGGTGCGCGCCGCCGGGTTCCGCACGGTGGCCGTCGACCTGGGCGGCATCCAGTCCGGCGCCTTCACGCTCCCCCTGGTGGACGCCGCCGGGGAGGCCCGGTGACCGGCGGCTGGACCCCGCCGGAGGCCCTCGCCGCCTACGCCGAGCTCGACCATGACCGGGCCGGCCGCCGGGGATATCCGGAGGCGGTGTACTGCGAGGGAAAGACCCCGGCGCAGGTCGCGGGCATCGCCGCCGCGGTCCGGGACCGCGGTGCCACCGCGCTGTTCACCCGGGCCGCCGCCGGGCACGCCGCGGCGGTGCTCGGCGAGCTGCCGGACGCCCGCCACGACCCCGACGCCCGGCTGCTGGCCTGGCCGCCGGAGCCGCCCGCGCCGAGCGGCGGCCGGGTGGTGGTCGTCGCGGCCGGCACCTCCGACCTGCCGGTGGCCCGCGAGGCGCTGCTGACCGCGACCTACCTGGGCCGGGAGTGCGAGCTGGTCGTCGACGTCGGGGTGGCCGGACTGCACCGGGTGCTGGCCCGGCTGGAGCTGCTGCGCTCGGCCCGCGCAGTGGTGGTCGCCGCGGGGATGGACGGCGCGCTGCCGAGCGTGGTGGCCGGGCTGGTCGCGGCGCCGGTCGTCGCGGTACCGACGTCGGTGGGGTACGGCGCCGCGTTCGGCGGGCTGGCGCCGCTGCTGACCATGCTCAACGCCTGCGCGCCGGGGGTCGCGGTGGTCAACATCGACAACGGCTACGGCGCCGGGCACCTGGCCGCGCAGATCGCCGCCCCCGCCTAGCGCCGGATGCGGAGCAAGATTTTTCGAATGCTCGGTCGATATGACGGCCGGCCCTTCGTCGTGGTGTCGTAGGAAGCGTGCCCCCGGGCACTTACGAACGGAGAACCACCATGAAGTACATGCTGCTCATCTACTCCGCCACCGTCGAGCCGGGCTGCGAGGGCCCGGAGGACCCCGCCACCTTCGAGGAGTGGATGGCCTACGACAAGGCCGTCCACGAGGCCGGCATCCACGTCTCGGGGCACTCGCTGGCCGACCTGACCACCGCCACCACCGTCCAGGTCGCGGGCGGCGAGCGCAGCGTCACCGACGGGCCGTTCGCCGAGACCCGGGAGATCCTCGGCGGCTACTACGTCATCGACGTGCCGGACCTGGACGTCGCCCTCGACTGGGCCGCGCGCTGCCCCGGATCGCGGGGCGGCGGGGCGGTCGTGGTCCGGCCGGTCGCCGAGTTCTGAGATGAGCGGCGAGCGAGGCGACGCCGGCCGGGCCGTTCCGCCGAAGCCGCCGGGGACACCGGAGCCGGCGGCCGCACCGGCCGAGGCGTCGGTGGTGGCGGTGTTCCGCGAGGAGCACGGCCGGCTGCTCGCCTCGCTCGCCGGCCGGTTCGGCGACCTGGACCTGGCCGAGGAGGTCGCCGCGGACGCCATCGAGGCGGCGCTGACCCGCTGGCCGGTTGACGGCGTGCCGGACCGGCCGGGCGCGTGGCTGCTGACCACCGCCCGGCGCAAGGCCATCGACCGGCTGCGCCGCGACCAGGCGTACGCCGCCCGGCTGGCCGCGCTGCACCTGGAGGCGGAGCGGGCCACCGCGCCCGCCCCGTCCCTGGACGGGGAGCTGCCCGACGAGCGCCTGCAGCTCTTCTTCACCTGCGCGCACCCGGCGCTGGCCGCCGAGGACCGCGCGGCGCTGACCCTGCGCTGCCTGGCCGGCCTGACGACCCCCGAGGTCGCCCGGGCCTTCCTGGTCCCGCCCGCGACGATGGCGCAGCGCATCGTCCGGGCGAAGCGGAAGATCCGGCAGGCGCGCATCCCGTTCCGGGTGCCCGGACTCGACGAGCTGCCGGAGCGGCTGCCGGGCGTGCTCCAGGTCATCTACTCGATCTTCACCGAGGGGTACGCGGCCAGCGCGGGCCCTGACCTGCAACGGCCGGCGCTGGCCGGGGAGGCCGTCCGGCTGGCCCGGATCCTGCGCCGGCTGATGCCCGCCGAGCGGGAGGTGGCCGGGCTGCTGGCGTTGATGCTGCTGGTGCACGCCCGGCGTGACGCGCGGACCGGTCCGCACGGCGAGCCGGTGCTGCTCGGCGACCAGGACCGGGCCCGCTGGGACCGCTCGATGATCGACGAAGGCCGCGGCCTGGTGGTGGCCGCGCTGACCGGCGGGCCACCGGGCCCGTACGGGGTGCAGGCGGCGATCGCCGCGCTGCACGGCGAGGCCGATGACGTGGCGTCCACCGACTGGCCGCAGGTGGTGAAGCTGTACGACGTGCTGCTCGGCCTGACGCCGTCCCCGGTGGTGGCGGTCAACCGGGCGGTGGCGGTGGCCATGCGCGACGGCGCCGAGGCCGGGCTGGCGCTGCTGGACGGGCTGGCCGGCGAGCCACGGCTGCGCGGCCACCACCCCTACCCGGCGGCCCGGGCCGAGCTGCTGGCCCGGCTCGGCCGGCGCGGGGAGGCCGCCGCGGCCTTCCGGGAGGCGCTGGACCTGGCCGGCACCGAACCCGAGCGCGCCTTCCTGCGTCACCGCCTGGCCGACGTCGCCCCCGACCCGCCCGACCGAGTGTGACCGGGCGTGACCGGGCCGATGGCCGGCCTCGGGCACCGGCCGACCGGCCCCCGCCGCCCGCGACCCGGCCGCCCGCGATGATGCGGCTCTCCCGCCGATCCAGGACCTCTCCTCGCAAGCCGCACTGCTCAAGGCCCCGCCGGTCCAGGCCCCGCCGGTCCAGGCCCCGCCGGTCCAGCCCGCGCCGGTCCAGCCCGCGCCGCGCGCCGGTCCAGGCCGTGTCCGGCCGCCGGGCGGCGAAGATCCACCGGCGGCGGGAGCGGTCTCCCCCGGCCGGGGGAACCAGCGGCCGGGCGGCGGGCGGGAGGGTCGGGGTATGGGACTTCTATCGGCGCGCTGGGCGCCATGGGCCGCGGCGGGCTGGACGTTCGGTTACGGCGCCGTCCAGTCGTGGTGGCTGCTGAACCCCGGGACGCGGTGGGCGCCGCCCGAGGAGCCGTTCGCCCCCGGCCGGTGGGCCGCGGTGACGCTGGGGTTCACCGCCGCCGGCGCGTGCGCCCTGATCGCGGCCCGGGCCGGGCGGCGGTGGCCGGTCGCGGCCCGGCGGGCGCTGGTCGTGGTGACGTGGGCGGCCGGGGCCGGGCTGGTGCTGTACTCGTACATGCTGGCCATCAGCCTGGCGTCCATGCTGTTCGCCGACTACGACGACTGGGCGAGCCTGCTCATCCGGGCCGCCGGAACGGTGGGCGGCGCGCTGGCGCTGGCCTGCGCCGCCGCCGAGGGGAACCGGCTGCGGCAGGGGTGTGCCGCCTGCGGCCGGGTGCACGGCCGCTCGGCCGAGCGGCGCACCGACCCCACGCCCGGCTGGGCCCGGCTGGCGGGTTACGCCGCGGTCGCCGGCTACCTGTCCCGGGTGGGGGCGGTGGTGCGGGACCACCTGACCCTCGGCCGGCCGGTGGACCTCGGGTTCGATCCGTTCACCGTCTTCCTGCTGCTGGTCAGCCTGGCCGGCACCGTGCTGCCGCTCGCGCTGGTGCACCGGTGGGGCCGGATCTGGCCGCGCTGGGTGGTGCCGCTCGCCGGCCGGCCGGTCCCCCGGTGGCTGGTCCTCGGCCCCGGGTACTTCGTCGGCGCCAGCCTGACCGGCTACTTCGGGCTGGCCGGGATGACGGCGTGGGTGCTCGGCAAGGGCGGCCTGCGCGGCGGCGACCAGCTCACGGTGTCGATGGAGATGTTCGGGTACACGGTGTGGGGGCTCGGCCTGCTCGCCGCGTCGGTCTCCTACCACGCGCTCACCCGGCCGGAGTGCCCGTTGCCGGTCAAGGTCCGGGGCCTCGCACCGGCCGGGTGATCGGCATACGATGCGGGCATGCCGTCGATAGGCCCCATGGAACTGCTGATACTCCTCTTCCTGGTCGTCTTCGTCCTCGCCGTCGCAGGGATCGTCGTCTCCATCCTGAAGCGCGGCCGGCCGGCGCCCACCGGGTGGGGCACCGGCGACCTGCGCGACCGCGTCAACACGCTGGTCTGGCAGCAGCAGCCGATCCAGGCCATCAAGGTGCTGCGGCAGGCCACCGGCCTCGGGCTGGCGGACGCCAAGAGGGTCGTGGACGCGGTGGCCGGCGGCGCCGACCTGTGGGAGGTGCCGATCATGGCCCGCTACCGCCCGGCCCACCTGAACGCGCCGGCGCCGGTGGACGCGCGGCCCGACCTGGCGAGCCGGGTGCGCGAGCTCAAGGCCGGCGGGCGGGCCGAGCAGGCCGTCCACCTGGTGCGCGGCGAGACCGGCATGGACCAGGACGAGGCCGAACGCTTCGTCGACGCCCTCTGACCGGCGCCGGCCGGTGTTCGGCTGATCGGCGCGGGCCGGGGTCCGGTCAGTGCCGATTCAAGGTGCAGGTCGGTACCCGGCCGGGTTCCGGTCGGTGCTGGTCGGCGCCGGGCCGGTGTGCTGGGCCGGTGCCGGTTCAGCGGTCAGTGCCGCCAGCGGGTGCGGGCGACGACCTCCTCGGCGGAGGCGCCGGCGAACAGCGCGATCTCGCCGCGGCGGACGGCGGCGACGGTGTCGATGACCGCCTCGCCCAGCGCCGCGCGCAGCGCCGGCTCGCTCTCGAACGCCGCCACGGCCTCCTCCGGCGCGACCGGCAGCCGGGCGACCCCGGCGTCCGCGGCCAGCGTCGCCGGATCGACCTGGACCGGCGGCGGTAGCCGCGCCCCCTCGGCCAGGCCGGCCCGGCCGGCGGCGAGCAGCGCGGCCATGACCAGGTAGGGATTGCCCGCCGGGTCGAAGCACTTGACCTCCATGTTCGCCGCGCACCGGTCGCCGGGCGGGCCGGCGACGAAGCGCAGCGCCGCCTCGCGGTTCTCCAGGCCCCAGCAGGCGTAGGCGCCCGCCCAGTGCGAGGGGACCAGGCGCAGGTGGCTGGCCACCGCGGGCGCGCCCACCGCGAGCAGGGCCGGCAGCCGGGCCAGCATCCCGGCGGCGAACGCCTCGCCCGGTCCGGTCAGGCCGTGCGGCCCGCCGCCGCCCGCCATCAGGTTCACGCCGTCCCGCCACAGGCTGGCGTGCACGTGCGCGCCGTTGCCGACGCCGCCGGCCACCACCGTGGGGGAGAACGAGGCGCGCAGCCCGTGCCCCCGGCTGACCGCCCGGATCGTCTCGCGGACGAGCACGGCGGTGTCGGCCGCGCCGACCGGGCCCTCGGCCGCCACCGAGACCTCGAACTGGCCCGGCGCGTACTCGGGGTGCACCTGCTCGACCGCGACGCCGGCGGCCGCCAGCGCGGCCAGCAGGTCGCGCAGGTATCCGGCCCGCTCGGCGAGCCGCGCCATGCCGTACGCCGGGCCGGTGGCGGCCGGGACGAACTCGGTGCCGTCGCCGGCCGACAGCGCCCACTCGATCTCGAACGCGGCCCGGACGGCGAACCCGGCGGCGGCCAGCCGGCCGGCCTCGCGGCGGGCCAGGTACCGGCCGTCCAGCGGGTGCGGCGTCCCGTCCTGGCCGTGCCGGTCGGCGGGTGCCCACGCCCAGCCGGGCAGCGCGGCCAGCACGGCCAGCCGGTCGAGGTCGGGGTGCAGGCGCAGGTCTCCCACCGGGCCGCCGGCGAACCGGCCGGTGACCGCCGAGTCGTCCGGCAGGAAGGTGTCGAACACCGGGGAGGCACCGACGCCGTGCGCGGCCGCGTGCGCCAGCCGGGCCAGCGGCACCCCCTTGACCCGGGTGATGCCGCTGGTGTCCACCCAGGTGGTGGCCACCGCCACCACGCCCCGGCCGGCCAGCTCCGCCGCGGCCGCGCGGCCGGCGGCCGCCCGCCGGGCGCGCTCCGCCTCGTCCATGCTCCGCCTCCCCGGCCAGGGTAGGAGCGGCACCGGACCGAGCCGCCCGTTTCCGGGAGCGGGCCGGGTAAGGACCCGGGCAGGACCTCGGAAAGCGGGGTCAGCGGGCCGCGCCGGTGGCGACCGGTGCCCGGACCGGCCCGGCGGGGACCGGGGTGACGGTGACCGGGACGCCGTTGAAGACCGCGTTCCCGGACGGGACGTCGACGACCGCGGCGTCGGTCAGCACGTTGGCGTTGACGCCCGGCTGCCCGGCGGCGACCGACTGCCGGGTACCCGCGTGCCCCCAGCCGTGCGGCAGGCTCACCACGCCGGGCATGATGTCGGCGTTCGGCTCGACCGGTACCTCCAGCTCGCCGGCGGCCGAGGTGACCAGCGCCCGGTCGCCGAGGCCGAGCCGCGCGATGTCGTCGGGGTGGGCGTGCAGCGTGCAGCGGTTGGTGCCGCCGGACAGGCCCGGCACGTTGTGCAGCCAGCTGTTCAGCGACCGCAGCTGCCGCCGGCCGATCAGCAGCATCTCCGGCACCGGGGCGGCCAGCCGCTCGCGCAGCCGCCCGGCCTCCTCGGCCAGCCGGGGCGGGGCCAGCTCGACCTTGCCGGAGACGGTGCGCAGCAGTTCCGCCAGCCGCGGCGTGAGCGGGCCGAGGTCGATGCCGTGCGGGTTGGCGCGCAGCTCGGCCAGCGACAGCCCGTAGGAGCCGAGCCGCAGGAACAGGTCCAGCATCCGCTCGGCGCCGCTGTCGCCGTCCAGCCCGGCGCGGACCTCCTCGGGGTCGCGCCCGGCGAGCGGCGAGCCGGGCGCCTGGGTGGCGCCGCGGATGACCTCGCCGAGGATCATCTCGTCCAGCGCGCCGGGGTCGGCGTCCGCGCCCTGCCCGGAGGCGATCAGGGTCAGCTTCGCCATGATCTCGCCCTCGGACGGCCGGCCCGGCTCCAGCGGGTGGATGGCCGGGGAGAACCGCGTGTAGTTGCGCACGGTGACCGACAGCAGCAGGAAGTCGTAGTGCGGCATCTGCAGGATCCGCGGCGGCGGCAGGATGACGTCCGCGTGCCGGGTCGTCTCGTTGAGGTAGGGGTCGACGCAGACCATGAAGTCCAGCTCGCCGAGCGCGCGCTCCAGCCGGTCGCCGCTCGGCGCGGACAGCACCGGGTTGCCGGCCACGACCACCAGCGCGCGCACCTGTCCCTCGCCCGGTGTCTCGATCTCGTCGGCCAGGGTGGCGACCGGCAGCTCGCCGAGCGACTCGGGCAGCCCGCGGACCCGGCTGTGCCAGCGGCCCTGCACCCATGGCTCGCCGCTGCGGCCGAGGTCCATGGTGGCGGTCCGGGTGAACATGACGCCGCCCGGCCGGTCGAAGTTGCCGGTCAGCACGTTGATCACGTCCACCAGCCACTGGGCGGCGGTGCCGAACTCGACGGTGCTGGCCCCGATGCGCGAGTAGACCGCGGCGGTGCGCGCGGCGGCCAGCTCACGGGCCAGCCCGGCGATGCGCCCGGCCGGGACGCCGCAGACCGGGGCGACCGCGTCCGGGGCGAAGTCCGCGGCCAGCCGCCGCAGGTCGGCCAGCCCGGCCACCTCCAGGTTCACCGAGGTCAGCTCCTCGGCCAGCAGGGTGTGCACGATGCCGAACAGCAGCAGCGCGTCGGTGCCCGGCCGGACGAACAGGTGCTCGTCGGCGAGCGCCGCGGTCCGGGTGCGGCGCGGGTCGACGACCACCAGCCGGCCGCCGCGCGCCCGCAGCGCCTTGAGCCGGCCGGGGAAGTCCGGGGCGGCGCACAGCGAGCCGTTGGACTCGGCCGGGTTGGCGCCGAGCATCAGCAGGTGGTCGGTGCGGTCCAGGTCGGGCACCGAGATGGCCAGCGGGTCGCCGAACATGTGGCCGCAGGCGACGTGCTTGGGCATCTGGTCGATGGTGCTGGCCGAGAAGACGTTGCGGGTGCCGAGCGCCTGGGCGAGCGCGCCGCGGTACAGGATGCCGCCCATGGTGTGGAAGGTGGGATTGCCGAGGTACACCGCCAGGGCGTCGCGGCCGTGCGCCTCGATGACGCCGTGCAGGCCGCGCTCGACCGCCTGGAACGCCTCCGCCCAGCCGACCTCGTGCCATTCGTCGCCGCGCCGCACCATCGGGGCCTGGAGCCGGTCGGGGTCGTCGTCCACCCGGCCGAGGCTCGCGCCCTTGGGGCAGATGTAGCCCTTGGAGAACGGGTCCAGCGGATCGCCCTTCACCGATGTGACCCGCCCGCCGCCGTCGAGGGTGAGCCGCAGGCCGCACACGGCGTCGCAGAGGGGGCAGGTCCGGTGCACGGTTCTCATCGGCGCTCTCCGATCGTCGGCTGGACTCATGATGAGCAGCCGCGGGGGCGGCCCGGAACCCCAGAACCGGACGATTGGGGTGGTGGCCCGGCGGGTCGTCTCCGAAATTGGGCCCCAGCAAACATAACGAATGGGTCTTTTCTCCCGTACCGTGGGTATCGGGGGTTACTTGCGCGCGATCACGGGCAGTGCGGACTGGTCTCAACCGGCCGATCCACCGTCCGGCGGGACAGGGATACCCGCCGGGATCCGCCCGACCGGGCGGTCCCGGGCCGGGCGGGCCGGCCGACGATGGTGGAATCACCACGGGAAGAGGATCGTGATGGCGAACGAGGTCACCGAAGGCAAGACCGCGGCACGAGAGCTGTCCGCCCGATTGCCGGGCTGGATGGTCTGGTACGGCGAGCACACCCGCCGTTTCTGGGCCGTCCCGAGGAGCTCCATGCGGCTCGGTGCGGCGCTCGCCGAGGCGGACACCCCGCAGGAGCTGGAGGCGGCCGTGCGCCGCATCACCGGCGGCGACACCGGGCAGCACCCCGCGCCGGACGCCGGCCGCGCCGAGCAGGCCGACCCGCGCGCGCAGCAGTCCCCGCACCCCCACCCGGGGCAGCACTCGCAGCACCCGGGGCAGCAGGCCCCGCAGGAGTCGCGGCAGCCGGTGCCCGCCCGCTACTGACGCCCCCACGCCTGGAGGACCCGTCCGGCCCGCGCCGCCGGGCTCCGGTCCTCCGGCCGGCGACATCGAGAAGGCTACGCCGCCTCGGCGCCGCCGGTCAGCGCCACCTGGCGAACAACGCCGGCTCGGCGCCGCGGGTCAGCGGTGCCGGTCGAGCATCGCCGCCCGGGCGCCGTTCAGCGGCACTGGGCGAGCATCGCGGCCTTGTCGGCCCGCGTCACCGGCAGGCCGTACTTGAGCGCGACCTGCGCGAACCGGGTCACGTACGCGCAGCGCACCCGGCGCACCGGCGGCAGCCAGGCCGCCGGACCGGCGCCGCCCTTGGCCTCGTTCGCCGGGCCGTACACCGGCATGAGGTTGAGCGGGTCGTTGGCGATGCGCACCCGCTTGCGCATGGGCCACCGGGACGCGCCCATCGCCCACTCGTAGGACAGCGGCACCACGTGGTCGACCTGCACCCGGTCCGCGCGCGCCTTCCGCCATCGGATCGTCCGGCCGGTGTAGGGGTCGTCCAGCGTCATCGCCACCACCACGCACCGCGAGCCGCGGCGGTACTCCACCGCCCGGCCGTCCCGGGCGAGCAGGTCGTCGCGGGTGCGGCACCCGTTGCCCGCGTACGGCACGCCGCGCGCGGTGTCCGCCCAGTTCGCGCCGAACCGCAGCCGGGTGTACCCGCGCCCGGAGCCGCGCGGCGCCACCCGCACCTTCCTGATGAGCCGGACGGCCGCCGCCCGGTCGGCGCGCGCCGACACCGCCACCAGCCCGGCCCGGGTGCCGTCCGGATTGTCCAGCGGCCCGGCCCGCACCACGGCCGCCCGCGGCCGCTCGGCCTCGCCGGGCGCCGCCACCGCGACCAGCACCGCGCCGCCCACGACCGCCGCCACGATCCCCCGAGTACCCAGCGCCGCCTCCCGCCCTGAAGGTCCTGACCAGGTTCCCATGATGCGCCGGGAAGATCCACGTATGCACCTTCAATGAGGATCCCCGGCCGCGTCCCCGCCGACACCGCCCCGTCCGGGAATTGCCACCCGCCCGGCCCGCCGCCGGGCCGCCCGGCGGCTAGGGTGCCGGGCATGACGGACCGGGTGGCGGAGCTGGCGGAGCGGCTGGCGGAGTTCGCGCGCGAACGCGAGTGGCAGCGGTTCCATACGCCGAAGAACCTGGCGATGGCGCTGGCCGGCGAGGTCGGCGAGCTGGTCGCCGAGTTCCAGTGGCTGACCGCGGAGGAGTCCGCCGACCTGGACTCCGAGACGCTGGAGCGGGTGCGCGGCGAGCTCGGCGACGTCACCAACTACCTTGTCCGGCTGGCCGACCTGCTCGGCGTCGACCTGCTGGCGGCGGCCGGCGACAAGCTGGACCGGTCCGAGCGGCGCTACGACGTCGCCACCTACCGCGGCTCGGCCCGCAAGGCGCCGCCGCTCACGCCCTGACCCGTCCGGGCCGGGTCACCGCGAGACCAGGGCGCAGCCCCGGTCACGAGTACGGCGGCGTGCGGTCCCCGGCTCACAGCGCGACGAAGGTCAGGCCGCGGTGCTTCAGCCGCGGGATCACCGTGCGCAGCGCCCGGATCGTCTCCGACCGGTCGCCGCCGCCGTCGTGGCACAGCAGGATGGCCCCCGGCCGGCAGGCGAGCATGCTGCGGGCGATCCGGCGGGTGCCCGGCCGCGACCAGTCCCGGGGGTCGACGTCCCAGTCCACCGGGATCAGGCCGTGCTCCCCGGCCACCTCGACCACCCGGCGGGACCAGCCGCCGCCCGGCGCCCGGAACAACCGGGCGGTCACCCCGGTCGCGTCCTCGATGCGATGCTGCGCCGCCACGATCTCCGCGGTCATCCGCCGGGGCGTCAGCCGGTCGAACGGCATCGGATGGCGCATCGAGTGGTTGCACACCTGGTGCCCGGCGCGCACGATGCGCTCGGCCAGCCGCGGGTGGCGCCGCACGTGCACGCCGATGAGCGAGAACGTCGCCCGCACGTCGTGCTCGGCCAGCAGGTCGAGCATCCGCGGCGTCCACTCCGGATGCGGGCCGTCGTCGATGGTGAGCGCGATCGCGTTCCCCGGTGCCGCCGGGGCCAGGTCCGACAGGCTGTGCACCGGCCGGCGCCGGGCCCGCAGCGACGCGGGCGGGAAGGCGCCGCCGTCCGGAACGGCGGCCGGCGACCGGCGCTCCGGCGGGCGGCGGAGCGCCCCCGCACCCTGGTGGTGTCCGGCGGGCCCGTTGGCGCCCGATCCGGCGTCCGATCCGGCGTCCGATCCGGCGTCCGATCCGGCGTCCGATCGCGCACCGCCATCGGGCGCGGGCGGCCGACCGCCGAGCACGTCTCCGCCATCCCTTGCCACCAGGGACGCCAGCGTCAGGACCGCGAGAGCACCCAGTATCCGGCGACGGCCGGCGTCCCTTTCCTCCACCCTGTGGTGGGTACCCCGCACGCACGCCGGGCGATCTGCCGGACAGGATCGCTCATGGTAACCATGCGGTATACATGACGGAAACGTCGCCGGCCCCGGTCGCGCCCCGGTGGGCGGTGCGCCCGGACGACCGCGATCAGCCGTCCAGGAGGTTCCGGCGGGCCGCGAACAGGCCGGCCTGGAAGCGCGTGCGGGCGCCGAGGTGCTCGCAGAGCGCCCGGACCCGCCGCTGCACCGTCCGCGGGCTGACCGCGAGCTGCCGGGCGATCGCGTCGTCCTTCATTCCCGCGGCGAGCAGCGCCAGGACGTCCCCGTCCAGTTCCTCGGGCGGCAGCGGGATGCCGGTGCCGGGCGGCCCTTTCAGCTCCAGCGGGGTGGCGGCACGCCAGAGCGTCTCGAACAGCCCGACCAGGGCGTCCAGCAGCGCGGACGGGTGCACGATCAGTGCCGCCTCCACCGCCCGGTCGTGGTCGGAGACGAGCGGCAGCATGGCGGTGCGCCCGTCGGCGACGGCGAGCTTGACCGGCACGGGCCCGAGCCGGGCCCGCTCCCCGTCCGCGATGGCCCGCCGGGTGTGCTCGTACAGTCCGGGCCGGTCGAACGCCTCGGGGCCGTAGATGGCGCGCGTCCGCGCCCGCCGCCGGAGCGCGCGCTGATGCTCCTCCGCGTCGCGGCTCACGTCGAGCGCGTACGGCGGGTGGACCAGCACGAGCATCTCCTCGGTGGCGTCCCGCTCGATCTGCAGGAACCGCCGGGCCACGGCGGCCTGCCCGATGACGACCTCCAGCACCTCGTGTGGTTGCGGACCGGTCCGGTCGGCCATCTCCGCGGCCAGCAGCGCGGCCGAGGCACGGCTGTGCGCGATCTCCTCCTGGCGCCGGGCGGACAGTCCGTCCACCGCGACCTGCGGCGGGGTGGCGATCAGCCGCAGCGGCCGGCCGGCGAGCCGGGTCACCAGGCCGAGGTCCTCCAGCCGCGGCAGCAACCGGCGGAGCGTGGCCGCCGAGGTGCCGGTGTCGGCGGCGAGCCCGGTCAGCGTCGCCGGCCCTCGGCGCAGCAGCGCGCGGTAAGCCGCCTCCTCGGCGGCCGAGACGCCGAGGCCGTCGAGCAGCCGGCGGTCCGCCCCCGCGACGGCCTGGCGCGTCTGCCTGGCATGGGAGTCGGCCACTGTTCGAGCCTAGGCGCCGGCCGGACAGGCCGGTTGGCGAATTTACGACAAGTCACCATCCCGCCTACGGACAACCGTGGACAGAAAAAACGACAGACCGTTATTAATGCGGATCACGTACTTGTCGAATACCGGAGGTCCGCTGATGCCCCGATGGATGGCGGTGGCCGTCGCCGCGGCGGCGCTCGGGGGCGCCGGGGTGACCGCCCCGGCCACCGCGGCGCACGCTGACACCGGACCGGCCGGGCGGTCCGCGCCGGCCACGCCGGCGCCACGAGGGCTCGCCGCCACACCGGCTGACACCTTCGACATCACCCTGGTCACCGGGGACCGGGTGCGCGTCACCGCCCTGCCCGGTGGACGGCGGACCGCCACGGTCACGCCGGCGCCGCGCCGGAACGGCCGGGTTCCGGCCTTCCAGACGCTGAACACCGGGCACGGGATGAGCGTCATCCCCGACGACGTGGCCGCGCTGGTACCCCACCACCTCGACTCCGCGCTGTTCGACCTGACGGCGCTCGCCGAGCAGGGCGGCGCCGACTCCGCCCGCGGCACCATCCCGCTCATCGTGACCGGCGCCGCGTCCACCGCGTCCACCACGTCCACCACGTCCGGTGCGCCGCCCGCGATCCCGGCGGCACGCCCGACCCGGCGACTGGAGAGCATCGGTGGCGCCGCCGTCACGGTGGACAAGGCGCACGCCACCGAACTCGGCGCCGCGCTGGCCACGCTGGCCCGCGCCGAGACCCGCCGGGACCGGTCGCCCACGGCGGCCGGGCCGCTGGCGGGCGTCGGCAAGATCTGGCTGGACCGCCGGGTGCGGGCCGTGCTGGACCACAGCGTGCCGCAGATCTCCGCGCCCGCCGCCTGGGCGGCCGGGTACGACGGGTCCGGAACGACCGTGGCGGTGCTCGACACCGGAGTCGACGCCGCGCACGCCGACCTCGCCGGAAAAGTGGCCGACGCGCGCGACTTCACCGGTGGCGCCGACCCGGTCGACCATTTCGGCCATGGCACCCACGTGGCCGGCATCATCGCGGGGTCCGGCGCCGCCTCCGGCGGCCGGCTGAAGGGGGTGGCGCCAGGTGCCACCCTGCTCAACGGCAAGGTCCTCGGCGACGACGGGTACGGCGAGACCTCCGGCATCATCGACGGCCTGGAGTGGGCGGTCACCGAAAAGCGCGCCGACGTCGTCAACCTCAGCCTCGGCGGTGACGAGCCCGGCGGCCCGCTGACCGCGGCGGTCGAGGAACTGGGCGGCAGGTACGGAACTTTGGTGGTCGCCGCGGCCGGCAACGGCGGGTGCGACCGGTGCGTCGCCGGCCCGGGTGACGCGGCGGCCGCGCTGACCGTCGGCGCGGTGGACCGCGACGACCGGCTGGCCGAATTCTCCAGCCGCGGCCCTATCCTTCGTGATATGTCCGTCAAACCGGACGTGACCGCCCCAGGGGTGGCGATCGTCTCGGCCCGGGCCGCGGGCACCTCGCCCGACACGCCGGTCGGCGACTCCTACGCCGCGATGTCCGGGACGTCGATGGCCACCCCGCACGTGGCCGGCGCCGCCGCGCTGCTGCGGCAGGCGCGGCCCGGCATCCGCCCGGCGGAACTCAAGGCGCTGGTCATGAGCACGGCCGACCGGCAGGACGGCACCTCGGTGGACGCGCAGGGCACCGGCCGGGTGAACGTCGCCGCCGCACTCGCCGGGCCGGTCGTCCCCGCCGCCGGCGGCCTGCACTTCGGCGACGTCGTCACCGACGGCGACCCGATGACCCGGCAGATCACCTACCGCAACGTCACCGATGTGCCGGTGGCGCTCTCCCTCACCGCCACCGGGACGCTCACCGTCTCACCGCCGGCCCTCACGGTGCCGGCCGGCGGGACGGCCGGCGTCACGGTCACCCTCGATCCCACCCGGGTCGAGCCCGGCCCGCTGCGCGAGGAACTGATCGCCGTCCCCGCCCGCGGGGACTCGATCCGCACGCTGCTCACCGGCCGGGTGGACGAGCCGCGCGTCGAGCTGCGGGTCCGCGGCATCGGCCGGGACGGCCGGCCCGCCCGCGGCGGCTTCTCCGCGCTGGACCTGGACCGCGGCGACGTCACCGGCCGGGTGCTTCCCGGCGACCCCGCCGAACCATGCTCCGCCGAACCCGACGGGCCGGGCACCTGCGTGCTGGTCCACCGAGGCACCTATTCGGTGCTCGGCCATCTGTACACGATGCCCCCGTGGCAGGAGAGCACGGCCGAGGACACGCCGCTGCACGTCAGCCTCGTCGGCGACCCGCAGATGCGGATCGACCGCGACACCGAGATCGTGCTGGACGCGCGGAAGGCCGTCGAGGTGCGGGTGCGCACGCCGGACCGGCGCACCAAGCGGAACCTGGGGGCCGCCGCCCAGTTCACCTGGTACCGCTCCGCGACCAAGGGGGACACCCCGGTCATCGGCGGCACGATGATCATGCCTGGCACGCAGATCGAGGAGCGGCTGTTCGTCCAGCCGACCCGGCGGGTCACCAAGGGCGAGTTCTCCGTCGCCACCCGCTGGATCCTGGACGCCCCCGCGGTCACCATGAAGGCGCCCGGCATCGAACTCGATCCCGAGTACTACCTGCCGGCCGCGTTCAGCGACTTCTCCGCCGAGTACCCGCGCCTGGACGGTACCCGGCTGCTGCCGGCGGTCGACGCCGGGCAGGGCCGGCCGGAGGACCTCAAGGGCAAGGACCTGCGTGGCCGACTGGCGCTGGTCCGCCGCACCGACGGCCTGCCGGTGGCCGAGCAGTCCGGGAACGCGGCGGCGGCCGGCGCGGCGATGGTCGCGGTCTACAATGACCGGCCCGGCGTCGACCCCTCCCCCGGCGGTTTCGGCACCCGGCTGACCGTGCCCACCGTGCGCCTGCCCGGCGAGCAGGGGCGGGCGCTGCTGGACCGGCTGCGCCGGGCCCCGGTACCGGTGCTGGCGGGCGGCACCGTCGCGAGTCCCTACCTGTACGACGTGCTGCTGCGGGAGCGCGGCCGGGTACGCGACGACCTCACCTACGTCCTGCGCGACCGGGAACTGGCGCGAGAGGATGTCGAGTTCCGTACGCAGCTCGCCCGCGACGTGACGGTGACCGAGGGTCGAGCCCCGTTCGAACCATGGGACACCTACTCGTTCACCACCCCCCGGTCGGTGATGAAGGCTCCGCGCACCCGGGTCACCTACACCGTCCCCGACCCCGACGTACGGTGGCTGAACGGCGCCACCACCCCCGAATACCCGTACAACAACAGCCGCCCGCACCCGGACACCTTCTACCAGGAACTCCTGGAACGGGACTTCCACGTGTTCCGGCCCGGCGAGACCCGGCACCGCACCTGGTTCGGCCAGCCGACGGTCTCCGGGACCAACCCCCGCCGGCCGGTGACCCGCGCCGGGGACGAGCTGCGCGTCTCGATGCGCGGATTCGTGGACGCCGACCGCAACTGGGGAGACGCCTACACCACCGCGTTCGAATCGGGCGTGCGCAGCTCCTTCCGGGTGTACCAGGGTGACACGCTGCTCGCCGAGACGGCGTACCGGCCGGACGGCACCGTGGCGCTGCCCGCCGAACGCGCGAACTACCGGATGGAGTTCGACGTGGAGAACCGCTCGCCCTGGGCCCGGCTGTCCACCCGGATCGGCTCGGTGTGGACGTTCACCTCCGAACGGCCCGCGCCGGGGACCGCCGCGGTCGTCCCGCTGCTGCTCGCCGGCTACGACATCGAGCTGGACGGGCAGAACCGCGGCGCCCCCGCCGCCATCGGCCTCCGCCTGTACCGGCAGGACGGCTCGCCGGCGGCCGGCGTCACCGACGTCTCGCTGGAGGTCTCCGGCGACGACGGCGCCACCTGGCGGCCGGTGCGGCGCCTGACCGCCACCGGGAAGGGCGCCTACACCGCCAGGCTGGACCGGGTGGAGTCCGGCTTCGTCTCGCTCCGGCTGCGCGCCGGGGACGCCGGCGGCACCCTGACCCAGGAGGTCATCCGCGCCTACGCCACCCGCTGACCGGAGCCACCGGGCCGGCCGGGCCGGTGGCGGTGCCACGTGTGACGTACGTCACCCCGCATCGGAGAACCGTGTGCCGGTGACCGGCGTCTGGCGAGTGTGAGAAAGCGGGCGGCGGAGGTGCGCCAGGCGGACGAGGAGACCCTCGTCCGCCTGGTGGCCCGCGGCGACCGGACCGCCTTCGAGGAGCTGTACCGGCGGACCGCGCCGTGGATCGTGCTGCGGCTGCGCCGCAGGTGCGCCGACGACCAGATCGTCGCCGAGGTGGCCCAGGAGACGTACCTGGCGGTCTGGCGGGCGGCCGGCGCGTTCGCCGCCGGGCCGGCCGCCGGCACCGCCGCCGGATGGATCTGGACCATCGCCGCGCACCGCCTGGTCGACGCGTTCCGCCGGCGGGCCCACCACGCCGGGCCGCCCGCCGCGGCGGCCGGCGCGGCCGTCGCGCCCGCCGCCGAGGAGGAGGCGCTGGCCGCCACGGTCGGCGGCGACGTCGGCGACGCGCTGCGCCGACTCGCCCCCGAACTGCGGCAGGTGTTGCAGGCCCTGGTGCTCGACGGCCTGTCGGTCCGGGAGGCCGCCGTGCTGCTGGGCCTGCCCGAGGGCACGGTGAAGACCCGCGCCCGCCGGGCGCGGATCGCGATGCGGGAGGCGCTGTCATGAGCACCGAGCACGTCCCGGACCGGCTGGCCGGCCGGTACGCGAGCGGCGATCCCGGCATCCCCGCGGACGAGCTGTGGGCGGTGGAAGCGCACCTGGAGTCGTGCGCGCGCTGCCGGGACCGGTTGCGGCTGATGCTGCCCGCCCGGGCGCCGGAGGTGGCCGCGCTGGTGGACGGCGTCTGGGCCGGGCTGTTGCCGGCGCTGCACGGCGCGGCCCCGGCACCGGGCCGGCGGCGAAGGCGGTCGCTCGCGGCCTGGCTGACGCCCGCCATGGTCCCGTGGGCCGGCATGTCGCTGATCGTCGCGGTGCTCGCCGTCGTCTTCGACGGGGCGTTCCGCGGCGCCGGCGCCGGCGGGGGCGTCGCGGTACTGCTGGCCGCGCCGGTGCTGCCGGTGCTCGGCGTCGCCGCCTCGTGGGCGGCCGGCGCCGACCCGATGCACGAGCTCGTGGCGGCCACCCCGCGGGCCGGCCTGCCCCTGGTACTGCGCCGCACCGCCGCGGTGCTGCTGGTGCTGATCCCGATCCTGCTGGTCGCCGGAGCGTGGACCGGAGTCGTCATCGCCCAGTGGCTGCTGCCCTGCCTGGCCTTCACCACCGGCACGCTCGCGCTGGGCGGGCTGGTCGGGGTGGCCCGGGCCGCCGGCACGCTCGTGGCCGCGTGGACGGTGACGGTACCGGCCCTGGCCGCGACGACCGGCCAGTGGACGGCACCGCTGCGGACGGACGTCCTGCCGGTGTGGGCGGGCCTGATGGTGATCGGCGCCGCGGTCGTGGTGGCCCGCCGCGGCGGCCACACCGCGCTCGCCGCCTCCCGGTGACCTTGCGGCCCCCGCCGACCGGCCGACCGGCCGGCCGACGACGACGACGACGACAGAAGGAGACCATGACATGACACGCCTGGTGGGCGCGGCCGAGCTGGCCCCGGCGGGCTACGCGTTCGAGGTACGGGCGGCCGGCCTGCGGTTACAGGCGGGCCGGCGGACGGTCGTCGACGGGCTGGACCTGTCGCTCGGCACGGGGGTGCACGGGCTGCTCGGGCCGAACGGCGCCGGCAAGACCACGCTGATCCGCGCGCTGGCAACCGTACTGCGCCCGGCGGGCGGGACCCTCGAAGTGCTCGGCCGGCCGGCGACCGGCCGCACCGGCCTGCGTGAGCCGCGCCGCCGGATCGGCTACCTGCCGCAGGAGTTCGGCTACTACCGGCGGTTCACCGTCCGGGAGTTCGTCGAGTACATGGCCTGGCTCAAGGAGGTGCCCGGCGCGGACGTCCCGGCGGCCACCCAGCGCGCCATCGACCGGGTCGGCCTGGCCGACCGGGCCGACCATCGGATGAAGACCCTGTCCGGCGGCATGCTGCGCCGGGCCGGGATCGCGCAGGCGATCGTCAACGACCCGGTCCTCCTGCTGCTCGACGAGCCGACCGTCGGGCTCGACCCGGCGCAACGGGTGCGCCTGCGCGAGCTGCTCCAGACGCTGGGCGCCGACACGTGCGTGGTGGTGTCGACGCACCTGGTGGAGGACGTGGCGGCGGCGTGCACCGGCGTCCTGCTCATGGCGGACGGCCGGCTGGTGTTCCAGGGCACCCCAGCGGAGATCGCCGCGGCGGGCGGCCCGGAGCATCCCGGCGACAGCCCGATCGAACGCGGGTACGCGGCGCTGCTCGCCCGTCCGGAGCCGGCCGGAGGCACCTGGTGAACGGCCGGATACTGCGCGTCGAACTGCGCCGGTCGATCGCCCTGTGGAGCGGCGCCCTGCTGGTGGTCCTCACACTGGGCTTCCTCTACCTGCTTCCCGGCCCGTGGGCGAGAGGCGACCTCAGGTGGACGGCGCAGTGGACGCCGAGCGCCTGGTGGATCCGCGGCCAGATCAACTTCGTCTGGCCGCTCGCCGTCGGGGCGGGCGCGTTGCAGGGCCTGCGCGACGCCCGCTCCCGGACCGGAGAGCTGTTCGCGTCCACGCCACGTCCGCCCTGGCACCGCGCGGCGGCCGTCGCCGGCGCCCTGGCGGTCGCGATGGCCCTGACCTACCTGCTGCTCACGCTGGCCGGGGGCGGGTCCGTGATGATGCACGGCGGCCCGTTCCACCTCGGCTGGACGCCGATCGCCGCGGTCGGCGTGCTGGCCCTGGTCGCCGCCGCCTGGTTCGGCCAGGGCGTCGCCCGGACGATCCCGTCCGTGCTGACCCCGCCGGTGCTCGCCGTGCTGACGCTGATCTTCCTGTGGGTCATGCTGGCGAGTGACACCGGCGCGGTGCTGGAGGGGAGACTGCCGTACCAGGTCACCCTGCTCTCCCCCGCGCTGCACACATTGCACTCCGAGTTCCTCACCACGGCGGGAGGTCTCGATCTCGGCCAGGCCATCTGGCTGCTCGGGCTGGGCGCGACCGGTCTGTGCCTGCTGGTCGCGGGCAGCGGCCGGACCCGGCTGCTCGCAGCGGTACCGGTGGCGCTCGGCGCGCTGCTCGCGCTGCCGATCCTGCCCGCCGGCCCGGCCCAGGCGTACGTGCCCGACCCGGCGGTGACGGTCCCGGTCTGTGCGGGGCCGGTCTGCGTGACCCGGCTGCACCAGGACCGCCTCGCCATGCTGGCCGGCCCGGCCCGGCAGGCGCTCGGGCTGCTGGCCCGGCTGCCGGACGCGCCCACCTCGGTACGCGAGCAGACCGGCACGCCGTCGAGCCGTACCCGGCCGGCGGCCGACCCGGCGGTGATCCCGGTCGACTTCGACGCCGCGGACTTCGACGGCGCCTCGGGGGTCGCGCTGCGGGACGCCCTGCTCGCCGGGGCCGGCGCGCCGCCGTGTCACGACCCGTACCTGAGCCCGGTCGAGCCGGAGACGCTGTTCCGCGAGCTGGCGGGCCGGGCCGTCGCCGCCGCCTGGTTCACCGGCGAGTTGCGCCCGTACCGGGCGGTGCCGTGGAGCCAGGGAGAGATCGACCGGCTGGCCCGGCCGGCGTACGCCGCGCTGCGCGCGCTGCCGGCCGCCGAGCAGCGCACCCGGATGGCGGCGCTGCGCGCGGCGGCGCTCTCCTGCGAGGGAGACCTGCTGCGCGTACTGGCGGGGGGTGGCACCGAATGACCCGGCGTACAGGTCACCCCGACGGTGGCCCGCCGCCGGCGGCCCGCCCGGCGGGCTCCCCTGATCGCAGCCCGGCATCGTCCCCCGAGCGGAGGGGTGCAACCGCTCGCGGCCCGGCGTCGTCCCCGGGCGGGCGGCCCGCCGGGCCCGCGCCGGGCCGGCGGTTCCCGGCACGATGGCCCTGGCTGTACGCGCGGTCCCGGCGGGTGCCCGCGTCGCTGGCGCTGGCGTCGGCCGGTACCGCCGCCATCGGGCTGCTCGCCGGCGGCGGACCGGCCGACCCGCGGCTCGCGGCGCTGCCGCAACTGCTGGTCGTGCTGGCGGCCTCGGCCGGGCTGAGCGGCCAGGAGCCGGCGCTGGACCGGGCCGCCGCCATCCGCTGGGCGCCCCGCCGCGCGCTGCACGTCGTGCTCGCCGGCCTGCTGGCCGCGGCGACGCTGCCGGTGCTGCAGGCGCTCGGCGGCCAGCCGATCACTGCCGGCTTCGCGGCCCGCAACGCCGCCGGGCTCGCCGGGCTGGCCGCCCTCGGCGCGGCGGCGGCCGGCGGGACGTACGCCTGGACGCCGCCGTTCGGCTGGTTCACCGTGGCGTTCTTCACCCCGCCGGTGAACGCGCCGGTGCTCACCTGGATGCTGCTCCCGCCGGGTGACCACGCCGCCGCCTGGACGGCCGGCGCCCTGGCCGCCGGCGGCCTCCTCTACTACGCCGCCGCGGGCCCCCGCCGGTGAACCTCCACGGCACCGCGGCACGCGGCCCGTCGCACCAGTCCGGCGGGCGCCCGGGTCCCTGGCGGAGGAAGGTCTCCCTCGACATCCCGGGCGGAGCCGGGAGGCGGCACAGAGTTCGGATGACTGCGCCATTCGATTCCTCATCCTGTTCATCGGAGAACCCGAAACGTGATGGGATGCCAGGTATCCGCCGGAAGAGGCATCGGCGGCGACCACCACGCCGCCGCAGGTGATCCGATGACCGGTGACCTCGCGGCCGACCGGCGAAGGGAATTCATGTCCGCCACGCTCTGGTACCGGCGTCCGGCCGGGACATGGACGGAGGCGTTGCCGGTCGGCAACGGGCGGCTCGGCGCCATGGTCTTCGGCGACCCGCGCGCCGAGCGCATCGGGCTCAACGCCGACACCTTCTGGTCCGGCGGGCCGCACGGGTCCGGCGTGACCGGCGGGCCGGCGGCGCTGGCCGAGGTGCGCCGGCTGCTGCTCGCCGAGAACGACCGGCTCGCCGCCGGCGACGCGGCGCGGGCGCTGCAGGGTCCGGAGAGCGAGTCCTACCAGCCGGTGGGCGACCTGCTGCTGGCCTGCGACGCCCCCGCCGAACCGGCCGGCGGCTACCGCCGCGAGCTCGACCTGGACCGGGGCGTCGCGGTCACCGTCGCCGGCGGGGTCACCACCGAAGTGCTCGCCTCCGCGCCGGACGGGCTGCTGCTCGTCCGGGTCACCGCGCCGGCCCCGCTCACCCTGCGCGCCCGGCTGCGCGCCCCGCACCCCGGCACGGCCGTCACCGTGGCCGGCGACCGCACCCTCGTCCTCACCACCCGGGCCCCGGCGCACGTCGAACCGCACGGGGAGGTGCCGGAACCGGTGGTCTACCGCGACGATGCCGGCATGCTCGCGGCGGTGGCGGTCCGCGCCTGGACCGGCGACGGCGCCGTCACCGTGACCGGCGAGGAGCTGGCCGTCACCGGCACCACCTCGGTCACCCTGGCGGTGGCCGTGGAGACCTCCTTCCGCGGCTGGGACCGGGCCCCCGGGAACGACCCCGGCGAGCCGGTCGCCCGCTGCCTGGCCACGCTCGACGCGGCGGCGGCGTACTCGCCGGCGGAGCTGGTGCGGCGGCACGTGGCCGACCATGCGGCGCTGTTCTCCCGGGTCTCGCTGCGCCTCGCCCCGGACGCAGGGGCGCCGGCCGCGGACGAGTTGCCCACCGACGAGCGGCTCGCCGCCGTCCGGGCCGGCGCGGACGACCCCGGCCTGGCCGCGCTGCTGTTCGCCTACGGCCGGTACCTGCTGATCGCCTGCTCGCGGCCCGGCACCCAGGCCGCCGGGTTGCAGGGCGTCTGGAACCAGGACGTGCGGCCGCCGTGGACCGCCGGCTACACCACCAACATCAACCTGCAGATGAACTACTGGCCCGCGGAGACCACCGACCTCGCCGAATGCCACCTCCCGCTGGCCGGCCTGGTCGAAGAGCTCGCCGAGTCGGGGGCGCGCACCGCGCGCGAGGTGTACGACTGCGCGGGGTGGACCGTCCACCACAACACCGACCTGTGGCGGACGACGTGGCCGGTGCCGGGCGACCCGATGTGGTCGATCTGGCCGATGGGCGGCGCCTGGCTGGCCCGCCACCTGGTCGAGCCCGCCGAGTTCGCCGATGACGACGGCCCGCGGCCGGCGCGGGCGTGGCCGGCGGTGCGCGGCGCGGCGGAGTTCCTGCTGGCCAACCTGGTCCAGGACGCCGCGGGCCGGCTGGTCACCGCGCCGTCCACCTCACCGGAGAACGTCTACCTGGACGAGCGCGGCCGGACGGTCTCGGTGGACGTCGCCGCCACCATGGACCGGTGGCTGGTCCGGGAGCTGTTCGGCTCCGCCGCCGGCCTGGCCGCGCGGGCCGGGGACGCGGCGTTCGCCGGGCGGGTGCGGGACGCGCTCGCCCGGGTTCCCGAGCCGGAGATCGGCCCGGACGGCCGGCTGCTGGAGTGGTCGCGGCCGTTCACCGAGGCCGAACCCGGCCACCGCCACCTCTCCCACCTGTACGGACTGTTCCCCGGCACGGCGATCGACCCGGACACCACTCCCGGCCTGGCCGCCGCCGCCCGCAGGTCCCTTGCGGCCCGGCTGGCGGCCGGGGGCGGTGGCACCGGGTGGAGCAGCGCCTGGGTCATCTGCCTGTGGGCCCGGCTCCGGGACGGCGCCCGGGCCGCGGCGGGCGTGCGCGAGTCGCTGTGCGAGCACACCGCGCCGAACCTGATGGGCCTGCACCCGCCGCGGATCTTCCAGATCGACGGGAACCTGGGGTTCACCGCGGGGGTCGCCGAGATGCTGCTGCAGAGCCACACCGGCGTGCTGCGGCTGCTCCCCGCGCTGCCGCCCGGGTGGCCGGCCGGCTCGGTCACCGGACTGCGCGCCCGCGGGCCGGTCCGGGTCGACCTGGACTGGTTCGGCGGCCGCCTCACCCGGGCCGCCTTCACCGCCGGCCGCGACCGCAGCGTCCGGCTCGCCTACCCCGCCGGGATGACCGGCCCGGCCGAACTCCACCTCACCGCCGATGAGCCCGCGGTGCTCACCTTCGATCCCCGCTGAGCCCGGACGCCGGCCACCACCGGCCGGACGCCGTCGCCACCCTCCACCACCGCTCTCCGGCGCCGCCGTTCTCTGACGCCGCTCCTCAGTGCCGGCCCGCGGCTCGCCTTCGCCGCCGGCCGGATGTCAACGCTGGTACGGCCCGGGAGCCTGCTGCCCCTGCGGGTGCGGCGGTTGCGGAGCGCCGTAGCCCGGCTGCTGCGGATAGCCCTGGTACGGCGGCTGCTGCACCGGACCGGGCAACGGGTACGGCCCCGGCCGGGTGCTCTCCCGCCGCTCCGCGGTGGCGCACGCCGCCGCGGCCACCATCAGCCCGATCCCGCCCAGCACCGCGATCTGCGCCCGCTGCAGGTCGACAGGATCGTCATCGGTCAGCCCGCCGCCCACCCCGAGGAACAGCAGGATGGAGCCGAACATGAGAAAGATGATGCGCCCAGCAGTCATGACCGAATTGTAGGGATAATCACCGATCCAGCGGCTCGTTCCCCCGAACAGCAAGTAGAGACGTCCCGGCGCTCGCGACGCCATCGCAGGCCGGACATGGCCACGATGAGACAGGCCTCCCGGAGGCTTCCATCAGGATCGCTCGGTACGATTTTAGGCATGAGCGGGGGCAGGAAGGCCCGGATCACGATCACCGTGGATCCCGACGTTCTCGAGTACGCGGAGCATCTCGTCGCGGCAGGGAAGGCCACCGGCGTCGCGGCCGTCTTCAACGACGCCATCGCGAAAAAGCGCGTCACCGACCACCGTGCGCTCGCCCTGTTGCGCGAGCGTGCCCGCCAAGCCGACCCCGCCCGAGTGTCCCGGATGATGCGACACGTGAACCGCCAACTCACCGAGCACGGCTTCTCAGCACTCCGCCCGGATCGGGCACTCCCTGCCGACCGCTGAGGCGTGGCCGGAAGGCTAGGAACGGGCGGGGGACAGCCCGTCGTAGTAGGGCTTCATTTCGGGGTAGTAGTCGCCGAAGTCGGGGGTGGCCGAGCCGTCCCGCGCGGCCACGAGCTTGTCGAGGTAGTACTCCCAGCCCGGGCCGACCTCACCGATGCCGTCCTCGGTGTCCAGGTGCTGGGTGAACCGGAGCTCCGTCACACCGTCCACCTCCGACAGCAGCAGCTCGAGCCGCCAGACACCGCTCTCGTCCGCCATCGACAGGGCCAGCCGGCGCGGCGGCTCGCAGGCGTCGATGCGCGCCTCCGACCATGGTGTCCCCTCCTCGAACGCCAGCTGCACCTTCACCGTCCGCCCGGGACCGGCGTCGCCCTCCCACGGGCCGTACCAGCGCGCGGTGCGCTCGGATTCGGTGATGCTCGCCCACACATCGTCGGCGGACGCGCGGAACGTCCGGTTGAGTACCAGGTCAAGACCGCTGCCGGTGTCGAGCAGCCGTCCGGTGGGGGTTCGGGTCATGCGATGTTCTCCTGGTTCTCGTCGTTCTTCGCTTGCCGTTCGGCCACCGCATCGCGGGCACGGCCGCGGCGGGTCCGGTAGACCTCGGTCTCCAGCGCGTCCAGGCGCCGCTCCCAGCCGGCGGGCGCGGCGAACTGGGCCAGCCATCCGGCCAGCTCGGCGAACCGCTCCGCCCGCAGCAGGTAGAACCGCCGGCGGCCGACCAGCTCGTCGGCGACCAGCCCGCTCTCCCGCAGGACGCGCAGGTGGCGGCTCACGGCGGGCCTGCTGATCGCGAACCGCTCGGCGATCTCGCCGGCCGGCAGCCGCTCCTCGCGCAGCATCACCAGGATCCGCCGCCGCACCGGATCCGCGATCGCCCCCGCCACTTCGTCCACAGCAAAAGCGTAACCCATAGGTTACGGATTACGCCACCCCTGTTTTCGGACGTCCGAATGGGATGCGCCATCCGGCGCCGTCAGGACCCTGACGGCGCCGGCGGGCCGGCCACCGCGCCGGAGCGAGCGGACGAGTGAGCGCCAGCTCGCCGCCACCAGGTGCGCGGACAGCAGAGAGGTCCCGCACCGGACGGCGCGGGACCTCCCCTGGATGCCGTGATTCAGAAGTCGAACTCGCCTTT
>NZ_BOOU01000109.1 GCF_016863395.1 Sphaerisporangium rufum
CTTCCAGACAGTTCCCCTGGTCAGAGCCGCTCTTAGTCGCCTTCCGCCAGACGGCCCTGCTCAGTTCGTCGTTCAGACCCACCGCTTCTCCGCCTCTCTGATCAACTCGATGGACGCGAGTTGCGGCTGCGCCTCGGCCCGCAGCTTGTCGTAACGGTCATGGATGGCCTTGACATCCTCGGGGCGGTTTGACACATGGCCCCGGATCGCGGTCTGGATGTACACCGTATCCAGATGACCGGAAAGCTGCGCAATGGCAAATCCACCAAGGACACCTGTTGTCACCCCTGCCGACATGGGAACGATCTGTATGCCGATTCGCGGCGAATCCAGCGCCTCAAGGAGGCGCTTCAGCTGCATTCGCATGATTTCTTCGGTGCCTACCAAACGGTACAAGACAGCCTCGTCCAAAATCACACGAAATGTCGGAGAATCAGGCCGAGACAAGATCTTTTGCCGTTCCATTCGAGCGGCCACTGCCCTCGCTATCTGCTCCCGCGTGATGCCCGGCTCTCCACGGATGACAGCTCGGGCGTAGTCCTCGGTCTGCAAGAGACCCGGAACGACGATGGGTTCCCAAGCATGAAGGGTGTGCGCCTCCTTTTCGACTCCCAGCCATCCCTTGAACCAGTGCGGACCGGCTTCCCCGCGAAGATCACTCCAGTGACGGATAAGCTCTCCGCCCGCCGACAACGCCTCGTCGCAGCGCTTGACGAAGTCGGGGTTGGGAGTGCGCTGACCTCGCTCGACGAAGCCCAGCAGGCTTCGACTGAATCTGATCG
>NZ_BOOU01000110.1 GCF_016863395.1 Sphaerisporangium rufum
CCTCGACCTACTGCGGAAACGGTTGCTCACTCACCCCCGCCACCCTCCCCGTCGACGGCGTCTACACCGTCCTACTGCTGCCCTATTCCGACTACACCGGCTCCCTCACCGCGAATTTCGCCACCGGTTACGTCACCGGCGACGTCACCATCGGCGGCCCGCCGGTCACCCTCACCATTAACTCGCCCGGCCAGTACGGCACCTGGAGGTTCACCGGCCGGCAGGGCCAGAGCGTCTCCTACGCCTTCACCAACGGCACCTTCGACTACTCCGTCAACGCCAGTGTCGGCGTCCGTAAACCCGACGGCACCACGCTCATCACCTCGACCTACTGCGGCAGCGGTTGCTCACTCCGCTCCACCGCCCTGCCTGTGGACGGGGTGTACACCATCGTCCTCTTCAACAATTACGCCGACACCGGCTCTCTCACCGCCAAACTCACCACTCCCTGAGGAGGCGACGTTCCACCGCGACCCGGTGGTGATGGACACCATTCGCGGCAGCGCCACCGGATGAACGCGGCCTGACGCGACACAACAATGATGTGACCGGCCGGTGGGTTCTACGGGAACCCACCGGCCGGTGGCATGAGTCCGGAAAGACGGGCACCGCCTCGGGGTCCCAGGCCAGGTGCGGCGATCGACCGGCCGTGGAGCCGGGGCGAACGGCCCGGCGGCTGGGCTACAGTCGTGCGCCGTGGCCGAATCCTCCGAATATCTCACCGCGACGGCACAGGCATACGACGCGATGGCCGTCCGATACGCCGAGCACGTCAACGCCCTGGCCGGCCGGATGCCTCTTGACCAGGCGATGCTGACGGCGTTCGCGCAGTTCGTGCGGACCGCCGGTGCCGGGCCGGTCGCCGACCTCGGCTGCGGCCCCGGGCATCTGACGGCCGGCCTGCGCGACCTCGGGGTGGACGCCTTCGGCATGGACCTGTCGGCCGAAATGATCCGGCTCGCCACCGCGGCGTACCCGGATCTGCGGTTCGAGGTCGGCTCGATGCGCGACCTGGACCTGCCCGACGGCGGGCTGGGCGGCGTGCTGTCTTCGTACTCTCTCATTCACGTGCCGCCGGTGGAGCTGCCGCCGTACTTCACCGAGTTCCACCGGGTACTGGCTCCGGGCGGCCACCTGCTGCTCGGCTTCTTCGAATCCGAGGGCGAGCCGGTGACCGTCTTCGACCACCGGGTCACCCCGGCCTACCGGTGGCCCGTCGACCGGCTCGCCGGCCTGGCGCGGGACGCGGGTTTCGAGGAGGTCGCGCGGCTGCTGCGCCGGCCGCAGGAGGGCGAGCGGTTCGGCCAGGGCTACCTGCTGATGCGCCGACCGTGAACCGGGGCCCGGGCCGCGGGCGAGGATCATTCCGGTGACCGGGCTTCCGGCGGCGGAGCGGCGCTCTTCCTACGGCCACGTGCGATCAGCCAGAGCAGCCACGCCTGGACCAGTCCCGCCGCCGGCCACAGCAGCACCTGGACCGTGACGTTCAGCGACCCCATCGGCAGGAAGATCAGGAGCTGCGACAGCGGCGAGGTCACCGCCAGCAGTACCAGCGCTTCCAGCCCCTGGCTGCCGGGCAGACAGGTGCTTATCACGACATAGACCGTCGCCGCGCTGACGATCAGTACGTAGACCCCGGCCAGCCGCGCGGCGAGGACCCCTCGTTCGTACCGGGAGACATGGCGGCCGATCCACTGAAGTGATCTCATGATCTCAAGGTCTGGCGCCGCGGCCGCCGTGTCCTGAGTACGCGTACCCGGTCGGTCCGGGCGGGGTACCGAGCAGCCCGTCGCATCGAGAAGTCCTCGCCCGGCGTGCTTCGGCGGTCCCCGAGCTAGTGGGCGGCGCGCAGGCGGACCGGGAGTTCCCGGTGGCCGTTGCTGATGAGGGTGGGGACCGGCCGCAGAGCGTCGGGGGGCACCGCGAGCGAGATGTCGGGGAACCGCTGGAACAGCCGGCGCAGGGCCTCGGCGACCTCGAGGCGGGCCAGCGGGGCACCGAGACAGAAGTGCACGCCGTAGCCGAACGCCAGATGGTCCTTCACCCGCCGGGTGACGTCGAAGACGTCGGCGTCCGGCCCGTGCCAGCCCGGGTGGCGGTTGGCCGCCCCGTACGCGGCGAGGATGGGTTCGCCCGCGGCGATGACCTGCCCGTCCGGCAGCTCGACGTCGGTGACCGCGAAACGCAGCGGCAGATACTTGACGGCGGACTCGTGACGAAGGGTCTCCTCCACCACATCGTCCCAGGTGGCCTGGCCGTTCCGGACCAGGTGGAGCTGGTCCGGTGACGTCAGCATCGCGAATACGGCCTGGTCGATGACGTTGACGGTCGTCTCGTAACCGGCATTGATCATCAGTACCAGGGTGTCACGCAGCTCCTGGTCGGTGAAGCCGGCGCCGCCGGACTCCTCGTCCCGGGCCGAGATGAGGAAGGACGTCAGGTCGTCGCCAGGGTCACCACGCTTGACGGCGATCAGCTCGTCGATGCGCGCGTAGAGACGCACGGCGTTGGCCTGGGCCTGTTCGGGGGTGAGCGTGCTGTCGAAGACCCGGTCGACGATCTCCCGGAACCCCTCCCGCTGGTCCTCCGGCACGCCCATCAGGTGGCCGATGACCGCGATGGGCAGCGGGAAGGCCAGCCGTTCCCGGAGGTCGACCACCTGACCCGCCGGAACCGTGGCGAGTTCGTCGATGAGCTCGGCGACCATGGACCGGACGATCGGCGCCAGCCCGGCGATCCGCCGGGCGCTGAAGCCGGGGGCGACCATCCGGCGTAACCTGCGGTGGTCGGCGCCATAGGCGGTGAACATGTTCTGCACAGTGATCCACAGGGCGAGCGGCCAGGTGCCGGCCGTCCGCTGGAAGGCCGGATAGTGCGCACGACCGTCCTTGGAGACATCGGGGCTGGTGAGCAGGGCCTTCAGGACGGCGGGGTCGCTGACCGCCCAGGCACGCAGCCCCAGGATGTCCACTGGAGTGGCCGGGCCACGGGCCCGCAGCGCCCGGTATTCGGCGTGCCGGTCGGTCCCGGTGGGGTCGATGACGAACGGGACGGGCTGGGACATGCGCCTTCTCCTTCAGGTCACGACGGCGAGGCCACGAGAGGCCGGGTCTTCCGACGTCGTTCCCCGCTCGGACGCCGGCGAAGACGCCCTCCGCGCCGGCGGGACCCGGCAGGCGCAGGCGAGGGACGCCAGTGCCCTCACGCGGCGCGGTTTCCGCTAGGTTCGATGCGCCCGATCCGCCCGTCCGGAGGCTTCGCATGGCCTACATCCACCACACCACCATGACGCCGACCAAGCTGGAGTTGCTCACCGGCTGGCTGCCGGCACAGGGCTGGTACGCGGGCGACGGCACGCCGGAGCCGGTCAAGGCCGGCGGGTTCCGGCTGGACGACCCGGCCGGCGAGGTCGGCATCGAGTTCATGGTCGTGGTGGACACCGCCGGACCGGAGCCGGTGGCGTACCTGGTGTCGATGAGCTATCGCGGTGCCCCGCTGGACGGCGCCCCCGGCGACGCGCTGATCGGCACCAGCGAACACGGGGTGCTCGGCACCCGGTGGATCTACGACGGTGCGCAGGACCCGGTGGTGACGGCGCAGGTCCGCGCGCTACTGCGCGGCGAGGCGGCGCCGCAGCACCAGAGCCGCAGCGACACCCCCGACCCGACCGTCACCGTCCACCGGGCCGGCCCGGGTGACGGGCCCGGAGGTGGTCTCGGCGATGCGCCTGATGATGGGCTCGACGTGCGCTTCACCCGGGTGCTGCGGCCGGCCGAGGCCGGTGAGCCGCCGGCCGGATCGGTCATCGCCGGCTGGACCTGGCCGGACGGCACCACCGCCCGAGGCGTGTTCCTGACCGTCACCCGGCGCTGATCCGCCGGCAGCCACTCCTCGATCGTCCTCGGGTCCGCCGGCCCGGCGGGGGCGTATTCTCCGGACGGCGGCCGCCACCTGCCGGAATGACGTGATGCTAGCGTCCGGGGCTGTGGCAGAGAACGTCTACGTGGGGAACGCGAACGTCGATTCGGTCACCGACCGGGGCTGGCTGCTCGGGTACTTCAAGCCCGCGGGCGAGGTGCGGCACAGCGAGGACGTCGAGATCAAGTGGTACGTGCACCCGCGGGGCGATCGGCGGGTGCGCTGGGTCACCGGAGAGAAGCGCACGGCGCTCCTCATATTGATCAGCGGCCGGTTCCGGGTCGAGCTGCCGGACCGGAGCGTGCTGCTGGCCAGGCAGGGTGATTACGTGGTGTGGGGGCATGGCGTCGATCACTCCTGGTTCGCCGAGGAGGAGTCGATCGTGCTGACCGTCCGGTGGCCGTCGATCGCCGGGTACGCGGTCCCCCACGCCGACATCCGCCCCGATGAAGGCGCCCGGCCGCCGGCACCGGACCGGTGAGCCGGCGGGGAGCCACGCTCCCCGTGCGTCATGGGCCTGCGCTGGTTGAACCCGGTGGGAGCCTGCCTGCCACTATGGTCATATAGTTCCGTTGTAGATATTCTATGACGGAGCAAATGGCAGAGGTCCCTGGACGCCGCGACGCACAGGGGATCTGTGTAGATATCGGCTGAAGGGTGACTCCGTGTCCATGGAGTTCGATGACAGGACGAGCAGGCTGCTCGACGGGCGGAACTTCGCCACCGTCGCGACGCTCGACCCGGACGGCGGGCCGCAGACGTCGGTCGTCTGGTTCGCGCGGGACGGGAACACGGTGGTGTTCTCCGCCCTGGCCGGGCGGCGGAAGGTGAAGAACCTCGCGCGTGACCCGCGGGTCAGCCTCACGGTGTACGACCGGGAGAACCCGTATCACTCGGTGGACATCCGCGGCACCGCTCAGATCGTCGAGGACAGGGAGAAGTCCCTCCCGCGCCGGCTCTCCCAGAAGTACCTCGGCGAGGACCCGCCCGCCGAGCGGGAGGAGATGCTCCGAGTGATCGTCCGGGTGACGCCACACAAGATCACCGGCTTCTCCCTTTAGAGAACGCGGATCACCTGGCGGTCCGGGCCGCCGCCGTCCGAACCGGCCCGCACTTGGCCGCCGTCCGAACCGCGGCGCGCGGCACGCGTACGCACGATGCCGTGGCCGGCGGCAAGCCCGCACCCGGGCGGACGCCTTCGACATGACCCCGGCCCCGGCGATGGTGATCGCCGGGGCCGGGTCATCGCTTCCCGCAGTGCGGGGTCGGCGTTGCCGCGGGCGGGCCGAGATCAGCCGGCGGCGCAGGTGACGGTGGTGCCGGCACCGGTCCCGTTGCCCTGGAAGCCGAAATTGGTGCTCTGCCCGGCCGACAGCCGCCCGTTGTAGGTCTGGTTGGAGACGGTCACGGTGCCGCTGGTGCCGGAGTTCACGCCGTTCCAGAGGGAGGTGATCGCGGCGCCGGTGGGCAGGGTCAGCGTGACCCGCCAGCCGTTGATCGCGGCACCGCCCGCGGTGACGTTGACGGATGCGACGAACCCGCCGGGCCACTGGTCCTGCACCGAGTAGGCCGCCGAGCATCCCTGGGGCCCACCGCCGCTGGGCGAAGGAGAGGGCGACGGTGAGGGAGAGGGCGAGGGTGAGGTGCCCCCGCTGGGTGACGGAGAAGGGGACGGGCCGCCGCCGAGGGTGAGGTTCTTCTGCTGGACCTGCCACTGGGTGTTGCACAGGCCGCAGTTGGACCCGACGAAGTTGGTGCCCGCCGTGGTGTCGCCCTTCAGCCGCCACTTGAGGTACAGCACCGCCACCCGGCCGAACTCGCCGCCGTTGGTCTGGCCGTAGGTGCCGCCGTGCCCTACGTTCAGGTTGCCCATGAACGCGGGCAGTCCGGCCGGCAACTTGCCCCAGTCGTCGATGGCGTTCGGGTAGGCGATGTCACTCGGCCCGCCGATGAAGTAGGCGATCGGCTTCGTCAGCCGGCGGAGCTGGTAGTCGTCGGAGTCGTTGAGCAGTCCGCTACTGAAGATTGTGGTCGTGGTGATGCGCGGGTCGTTGGAGACCGCGTAGGCCTCCAGCCCGCCGCAGGAGAAGCCCCCCACCGCGATCTTGCCGGTGTCCAGCCGGTCGTAATACTTGCTCCCCTGGCGGCCGTTCTCCGCGACCGCCCAGTCGATGGACTGGGTGAGCATCTGGGACGTCGTCGAGCCCGAGCCGTTCGGGCTGCCGCTGGCGATGACCAGGAACCCGTGCGAGGCGATCTCGCGGAGGAAGTTCAGCTGTGACGTCCCGTTGGCCGAGCAGCCCCCGTTACCCCACACGTAGATGGGCATCTTCTCGGCCGGGAGGGTTCCCGGCCGGTAGATGGTGTGGTTGGACAGACTGGCGGCGGTCTCGTAATCGGCCGGGTAAGGGCCGGAGCCGCCGACCGCCGCATCCGTCGGCGTCATGGTGAGCGCCACTAGTCCGGCGCAGAACGGGACGGCCGCGGCCACCAGCACCGCTCTGATGATCGAGCGTCTTCTCATCTCGCCCTCCGAAAGGTGTCACGTCGGCGCGCCGTGCCGGACGCGACATGCGCGGCGCACGCCGGCGAAGCCCGGCAACGGCACGGCCCCCCTCCCGCGGCCAGGCCGGCGCCGACCGGATCTGGGGCGAGGTGGCGGACCATCGTCTGCGGGTTGCGCCCGGGTCAGGCGGAACGAGCCCAGGAGAGCAACGTGCAGTTACTATCACTGCGGTCACATAAAGTGTCAAGACTTGGCATTCGGTCCGCCCGATGGCGCTCCATGGTCGGAAACGCCTTCATCGCCCGGTGATCAGGATCAGACGCGGCCCGATCGTCCGGACCGGCGTGGCGACGCCACCCGATGCGGGGAGGACGCACCGGCGCGGGTGGCTTCGCCGCAGGTCGGCGCGGATGGCCGGTCGGCCGCACCGGAGAGGCCGGCGGGTGGCGGCCGGTCGGCCGGCCACGCGCCGCGGCGGTCACGGATCGCGCCCGGCCGGCGGGGCGGCCGGGCAGGCGAATGAAAGTTTCGCTCATCGGTCCCGGTCGGCCGGGACCGAAACGGAGTCCTCCGATGCCCGGAAGTGGGTGATCCAGCGCGCGGCGTCCGGCCAGTACGGTGCCGCGACCTCGATGAGCCGCGCCTCGGCGAGCGCGCCGAGCGCGGAATGGATCTCCAGCATCAGATCCCGGGCCGCCTGGCGGGGCCAGCGGGCCGGGAGGAGGTGCTCGGGCAGGTCCGGGTCGACGTCCGGGAACTTCCGCCAGGAGTCCATGACGGAGGTGCGGGCCACCAGCGCCCGGGTCGCGTCGATCTCCCCGTTGCGGACGGCCACCCGCAGGCCGGAGTACCGCGCGATGAACTCCTCGTAGGCCGCGGCGAGGCCGGCCAGATCGTAGGCGGCGGCCGGACCGCGCGGGCCGGCCTCCTCGGCGAACCGGGTGTGCATCACCGACCATCGGCCACCCTCGACACCGTCCAGGATGTCGCGCAGCTCCCGGGACACCGGTCCGGCGTCGGTTCCGGGCCGGATCCACACGCTGTCGTACAGCCGGGCGAACCCCAGCGACCCCAGAGCCTTGCGGACCGCGTGCCGCGGCGCCTGGCCGGACTGGGGGAGCGAGAAGCAGACGGCCACCCAGTCGCCGGTCCACCGCGGCGGGCGGGCGCCGAAGCTCAGGAACTGATCCATCCGGGACCGGTGCCGGGCGATCGCCTGCGCGGTGAGGTGGTAGACGGGCGGGCGGCCGGCCCCCCGCACGGCGATCAGGCCACGTTTGGTCAGCCGGGACAGCGCGGCCCGCGCGCTGGACTCGCTGATGCCGAACTCCCCGAGCATCGCGACCACCGCCGCCGACGGAAGATCGGCATCGGCGGAGTCGAGGTACTCGCCGAGCAGGGTGGTCAGCAGGTGCTGCGGGTTCGGCCCGGCCTGCACCCGCGGGGCTCCGGCATCGTCCGCCGCCACATGGACACTCACCGCCCCAGCTTGCCCCACGACGCCGCTCCCGCCGACCGGCGCCGGCCCACGCCTTGGGCGCCGGATCCGCCTCACCCGCCCGCCGCCGCCCTGACGGCTACCTGGTGCCGGCGCCCGCCGGCTCCCTGGCGGCGAGCGGTTCGTAGCCGAGCCGGCCCCTGGTGGCGATGAGCAGCACGACCGCCGCCACCCCTGATCCGATCGCCAGCGAGTGCAGGCTGTCGCCGAACTCGTCCAAGGACGGGAAGAGCTCCGCCCAGGCCAGGGAGTACACGGTGTTGACGCCGGCGTGGAACAGCATGACGACCGGCAGGCTCTCGTTCGTCCGGTTGAACACCCACGCCATCACGATGCTCAGCGGGATCGCCGAGCCGATGAACTCCACCATCATCGTCCAGTCCGCACCGGACCGGCCGGCCCACTCGCTGAAGAACAGCGGCAGGTGCCACGCCCCCCACAGCGGGCCGAGGATCAGCGAACCGGCGAGCGGGCCGTAGCGGGCCTGCAGCCGGGGCTGGGCGAAGTCCCGCCAGCCCGGCTCCTCCGCCAGCCCGGTCGTCACGCACTGCAGCGCCAGCATCGGGACGTACATCAGCAGGACGGATATATCGGGGGTGCGGAGATCCGCCAAGGCCCCGGGGATGGGGAACGTCGCGGCGACCGCCACCACCGGGACCGCCAGGATCACCCCGAGGTACCAGCGCGGGGCCACCCGCCAGCGGACCAGCCGCGCCGCCCAGCGCCGCAGGCCGGGCCGGCCGTCCGCCACGGCGGTGACGACGAACGCGGCCATGACCGGGCCGAGGTAGGCACCGGGCAGGATCCCCAGGGTCTGTGAACTGCCCAGAACCTCGGGAAAGCGGATGGGCAGCACCCCGACCCCGGTCTCGGAAAGGATGTAGGGCAGCCAGCACAGCCAGGTGACGCCGTACGACAGCGCGAAATAGGTCAGCAGCGGACGTTTTCTCATGGCCGGCAAGCACACCAGCGAACCGGCCGCCCGGCACTACCCCTGGTCCCCGGTTTCCGGTAGGGATAGCCATACCTCGGATGTAGTCCCGGACCGATGGGAACCGCCGCCCGCGCTGGCTAGCGTGATCCCTGTGTCCGCCGATCCGCCCCGCACCACGCTCGCCGCGCTCGTCACCCCGCGTCTCCTCACGTCCGACCGGCCGGTCAAGGCCGCCGCGTATCTGTTGTCCACGGTCCTGATCGCGGTGCTCGTCGCGGTACCGCTCGGCCTGCTCGCCTTCCCGTGGGCGCTGCTCGCGCGGCAGGTCGCCACCGGTACCGCGCGGACCGGGTCCGGCCTGGTGCTGCTCGCCCTCGGCGCCGTCCTGGTGGCCGGGCTCGGGCCGCTGGTGGCCTGGCCGCTGGCCGCCGCCGAGCGGGTCCGGCTGCGCCTGGTCGACGCGCGGCCGGTTCCGCCGGTACGCCGCGCGCCGTTCGGCCTCTCCTGGTACCGCCATCCGCTGACCTGGCGGGAGCTGGCGTACGCCGTCCTGCTGGTGACCGTGGTCCCGGCGCTCTACAGCGTGGCCGCGCTCGTCCTGGTGCTCATCGTGGTGTGCGCGCTGAGCCCCTGGCTGGTGCCGGGCGGTGAGATCGATCTCGGCGTCACCGTCATCACCACGCCGCCGCAGACCGTGCCCTACTCCGTCATCGGCTTCGCAGCCCTGGTGACCGTGCCCTACCTGCTCACCGCGGTCGCCGGCGTGCACGGCGCGGCGGCCCGGGCGCTGCTCCACCCCCGCGCCACCGAAGAACTGCACGCCGAGCTGGTCGAGGTCTCGCGGTCGCGAGCCCGCCTGGTCAGCGCGTTCGAGGCCGAACGCCACCGGATCGAACGCGACCTGCACGACGGCGCGCAGCAGAAGCTCGTCGGCCTGACCCTGCAGCTCGGCCTGGCCAGGCTCGACCTGCCGGCCGCCTCACCCGCCGCCTCCGCCGTCGAGACGGCCCACCAGCAGGCCAAGCAGCTGATGACCGAGCTGCGCGAGCTGATCCACGGCATCCGGCCGAACGTGCTGGCCGACCTCGGCCTGCCCGCCGCGCTGCGCGAGCTCGCCGACCAGTCCGTCGTCCCCGTCGCCGTCGAGACCGACCTGCCGCGGCGCCTGCCGGAACAGGTCGAGGCGACCGCCTACTTCGTCGTCGCCGAAGCCCTCACGAACGTCGCCAAGCACAGTGGAGCCACCGCCGTCCGGGTCACCGCCCGCGAGACCGCCGGCCTGCTCACCGTCGAGGTCCGCGACGACGGGCGAGGGGGCGCCGACCCGGCGCACGGCACCGGTCTCACCGGCCTGGCCGACCGGGTCGCCGCCGCCGACGGGCGGATGCTGCTGTCCAGCCCGCCCGGCGGTCCCACCCTGATCCGGACGGAGCTGCCATGCGCGTAGTCCTGGCCGAAGACGGCGTGCTGCTGCGCGAAGGGCTGGCCGGCCTGCTGGACCGCTTCGGCTTCACCGTGGTCGCGAGCGTCGGCGACGCCCCGCAGCTCCTGCGGGCCGCGGCGGAACACTCCCCTGACCTGGTGGTGACCGACATCCGCATGCCACCGACGTTCACCGACGACGGTCTGCGCGCGGCCGTGCGGCTACGCCGGGACGACCCCGGCCTGGCCGTGGTCGCGCTGAGCCAGTACGTCCAGCACGGCTACGCCGCCGAGCTCCTCGACTCCGGCGGCGGGGTCGGCGTCGGGTACCTGCTCAAGGACCGCGTCGTCGATGTGGAGGACTTCGTCGCCGCGCTGCGCCGGGTCGTCGCCGGCGGCACGGTGATCGACCCGCAGGTCGTCCGCCGGCTGCTCAACCGGCAGAGCAGCCCGATCGCGCGCCTGTCCCAACGCGAGCGGGAGGTGCTGGCCCTGGTCGCCGAGGGGCACTCCAACGCGGCCATCGCCAGAACTCTGGTGCTGTCGGAGGCGTCGATCGGCAAGCACATCGGCAACATCCTGGCGAAACTCGACCTCACCCCCACCGACGACACCAACCGCCGCGTCCTGGCGGTCCTCACCTACCTGCGCGAACGCTTCCCCGAACTCTCGTGAAGCGCGCCGCCGCCCGGCCCGACCGTGCGAACCGGTCGCGTGATCGAGCGCGAATCGGGAGACCGTCGTGGTGTTCGCCCCTGGTCCGGCCTGGACCATCTGCTCACCGTGGTCCCGGTCAGCCGGCCACGCTGAGCGACGCGGCGCCGGCCAGGGTCGACCGTTGATCGAGTCGGACCACAACGACAGGCGCCGCCTGCCGGAACACGCTCGGTTGAACCGCATGCGGCGACGGTCAAGGGCCGAACGCACGAAGGGTGATCTCCACGAGCGCGTCGGCGTACTCCTGGGTGAGCGGCCCCGAGCGGTGCAGCCAGCGCTGGTACAGCGGCGCGTACAGCACATCGAGCACCAGATCGAGGTCGGCGTCCGCCGACAGCTGGCCCGCGCGCTGGGCGCTGCGCAGCCGTTCCTTCTTGGCGACGTCGACGGGCCCGGCCAGCTTCTCGCGGTACAGGTCGGCCAGGGCGGGGTCACCGATGATCTCCATGTTCAACGCCCTGATGGGCGCCTCGAACGCCGGGTCGGCGAACTCTACGACGGTCGCACGCATGACGGTCTTGAGGTCGGCCTCGATGTCCCCCGTGTCGGGTAGCCGGACACCGTCCCCATCCTCGCTGAGCACCAGGAACGAGTCGAAGATCACCGCCCCTTTGGACGGCCACCAGCGGTAGATGGTCTGCTTCCCGACGCCGGCTCGCGCGGCGATGGCCTCGATGGACACCTTGGCATATCCGAGTTCGGAGACCAGTTCGCGTGCGGCGTCCAAGATTGCCCGGCGGGAGCGCTCGCTGCGCCGGGCGGGGTTCGGCTTTCCGGGGTCGGGCACGCCGGTGACTCTACCAGCAAACGAGACGAGACGGACCGTCTTGACAGGTTGCACAGAGGCCTGCACACTCAATCCGAACAAGACGCAACGTATCGTCTCGATGGCAGGGAGACCGCATGACCACCTCTCGAGTTTGGTTCATCACCGGCGCTTCCAGAGGCCTGGGCCGGGCCTTCACCGCTGAAGCGCTCGCCGGTGGAGATCGCGTCGTGGCCGCCGCGCGCGACCTCCGCCCGCTCGACGACCTCGCCGCCGCCCACCCGGGCCGTCTCGTCCGGCTGCCGCTGGACGTCACCGACCGCGCCATCGTCCGGGCGGTGGTCGACCAGGCGGCGGCGGCGTTCGGGCGCCTGGACATCGTGGTCAACAACGCCGGTTCGATGCTGCTCGGCATGGTGGAGGAGGCCACCGAAGAGCAGATCCGCACCCAGTTCGACGTCAACTTCTTCGGCGCGGTCTGGGTCACCCAGGCCGTCGTGCCACATCTGCGGGCACAGGGATCCGGCCACATCCTGCAGGTCACCACGATGGGAACCGGCGGCGGAGTCGCGTCGGCCGGGTTCTACTCGGCGAGCAAGAGCGCACTCGACTCGATGAGCCAGGCGCTGGCGATGGAGGTGGCGCCGTTCGGGATCAAGGTGACGATCGTGCAGCCGGGTGGCTATGACACGGATCTTTTCACCCGGGGTACCACCACGACCCGGCCACGCCCGGAGTACGAGCCGCTGCGTGCCCGGCTGGCCGAGATGTGGGGTGAGGACGCCGGGCCCGACCCGAGCACCGCGGCCCCCGTGCTCACCGAACTGGTCGGCCTGGCGGAACCACCGCTCCGGCTGATCGTCGGCGCCGCCTCCTACGACATGGTCCAGCAGATGGACCAAGCCCGACGGGAGGAGTACCTGGCCTGGGAGCGCCTCAGTCGCAAGGCGCCGGGCTGATCGCCGGCCCGCCGTGCCGGTACAGCGCCAACCTGGCTCCTGGACGCCGCTCAGGTGACGGACGGCGCCACCAGGCTCATGCCCGTCGCATGGCATCACCCGCCGGGCCGGCGACAGAACCGGCGGTGGACGATCCTGTTCGGCAAGCCGGCCCGTGCCCTCTCCGGCTCGCTGGGCGTCACCGGACACGGCCGCCTCCAGGAGATGATGTGCTCGACCGGTCCGCCGCCGGCTGAACCTGACGTGGTGGCCGGTGTCATACCAGGAAGACCAGCTCGAAGGCGATCAGCACGTCGAGCACGCCGCACCACTCGGCGTAGGAGCGCGCGACGACCTTGCGGCGCCACAGGTGCACGAAGTCCCAGATGCCGTGCAGCAGCCACCCGGCCGCGACCACGTACCGGCCGACCTCAGGATCGAGGGCGAGTCCGGCCAGTGCCAGCCCGCCGAAGCCGAGAACGCCGATCGCCTGGAGCCTGAACTCGGCGGACCCACGGAGGTGTCCATCGAACGCCCCCCAGACCAGCACGACCAGCGCCAGCGCGAGCAGGACGGTGGACGGCGCGACCACATCCAGCAGTCGCGCGGCGAAGATGATCACCATTCCGACGCCGAGCAGCGGCCACGACAGCGCGGGCCGGCGCAGCCTGGCGACGACGAGATACAGCAGCGGCAGGGCCGGCAGGACCTCCGCGACGCTTCGCACCTCGCTCCCCAGATCGCCGCCGCCGCTCAGCGTGAGGAAGGTCAGCCCGATGGCGCCGGCGGTCGGCCAGCGGCCCTTGAGCACGTGAACCCAGCGATTGGGGGCGGACGCAGTGGTCGAGACTTGCACCGGAGGTCTCCTTGATACGGGGGCCGTTGTGGACGATCTCCAGGCTCGTCGATCCGGTGACCGCTCGGTAGCGTCGAAACCGCACGTCAGTCCCTGGACATGTCATGTGATCGCATGACATCTGTCATCAGGAGACGGCGGTGGGACCCGACGTCCGACCCGGCGCATTGCTGCGACAATGGCGGCGTGCCTGAAGCGCCGGTCGCCCCCGGGACGAGGCTGACGCATTTCCGCCGCTACACCTGGTGGAGTCTGTTCGGCGTCACCGCCTTCTTCCTGGCCTTCAGCGTCCAGAACCGGATCATGGACACGGCGGTGCCGGTCCCGGTCCGCCTCGCCGCCGTGGCCGCCCTAGGGCTGACGGTGACGGCCGTCGCGATGTCCATCAGCCGCCGGCTCGGCCGCGTTCCCCTCGACTCGCCGGACGGACCACCGCCCAGAAGATGGCTGGTGGCCGGCGGCGCGGGCGGAACGGCACTGGGCGTGATCCTGCTCGCCCTGCGGGACTACGAGCTGTGGTCGTTCGGCCCGGCCATGACGGTCTCGATCATCGCGACCTTCCTGCCGCCGCGGCGCCGGTGGCTGCTGATCACTGGCACGGCGGTGGGCGCGGCGGTCATCGGCGGGGTCGCGGCGTGGGCGTCGGGGCAGGGATCGGTGTTCGCGACGGCGTTCCCGGCCGGTCTGGTGCTCGTCACCGGCTGGGGCACGCTCGGGATGTTGTGGGGATGGGAGGTCGCCGAGCAGTCGAACGCGGCCCGCCGGCTGTCGGCGGAGCTGGCGGTGAAGGACGAGCGGCTGCGGTTCGCCGCCGACCTGCACGACATCCAGGGCCACCACCTGCAGGTGATCGCACTCAAGAGCGAACTGGCGGCACGGCTGGTGGACACCGACCCCGCGCGGGCGGTCGCGGAGATGACCGAGGTGCGGCGGCTGGCCGCGGACGCGTTGCGGGACACCCGCGCCGTCGTCCAGGGCTATCGCCGCGTCACGCTGGAGGAGGAGATCGCGAACGCGACCAGGGTGCTCGCCGCGGCCGGCATCGACGCCCGGATGGAACTCGACCGCGCCGCCGTCTCCGGCCGCCTTCCCGATCCGGGCCCGCACCTGCTGGGACTCGTGATGCGGGAGGCGACCACCAACGTGCTCCGGCACAGCCACGCCCGGCAGGCCCAGGTCGGCTACCTGATCACCGGCGGCCTGGCCCGCCTCACGGTGGCGAACGACGGCATCCCCGATCAGCCGGATACGGGACATGGGACCGGCCCGGGTACCGGCCTGCGGACGCTCGCGGAGCGGTTGCGGGCCGCCGGGGGCGAGCTGACCTGGCGGCGCGACGGCGACCGGTTCGTCGTGGCGGCCGCCCTGCCGGCGGATATGACCGGCCGGCGATCGGCGGACGGCCGGACCGCCGCGGCCACCGAACGGACCGCGCGATGATCCGGTTGCTGATCGCCGACGACGAGGACCTGATCAGGGGCGCCCTGACGGCACTGCTGGAGTTGGAGGAGGACCTGACCGTCGCCGCCGAGGCGGCCACCTCCACCGACGCCGTTCGCCTGGCCCGCGAGCATCGGCCCGACATCGCGGTACTCGACCTGGAGATGCCGCCGGCCGACGGCCTGCGCGCCGCCGAGGAGATCAGCGCGGAGTCCGCCATAAAGATCATCTTGGTGACGCGGCACGCCCGCCCGGCGGTGCTGCGCCGCGCGTTGGCGGCGGGCGTGCAAGGTTTCGTGCCCAAGACCACCCCCGCGACCAGGCTGGCGGAGATCATCCGGGACGTCGCCGCCGGGCGGCGCTACGTCGATCCTGACATCGCCGCCTCGGCGCTCACCGAGGACGACTGCCCGCTCAGCGACCGGGAGCTGGAGGTGCTGCGGGCGTCCCGGACCGGGGCGTCGATCAGGGAGATAGCCGCCCAGGTTCACCTGGCGCCGGGCACGGTGCGCAACTACCTGTCGGCGGCCATGGCCAAGCTCGGCGTCAACTCCCGCCACGCCGCCGCCCACCGCGCCTGGGAGCAAGGCTGGATCTAGGACCGTTCGCCCCCAGCCGATGGCCGCACTCGCCGCATCATCGCCCTGCTCCTGCCGGCCGGCCCGGTCACGCACGCGCTCCGAGGGGGGCCAGAATCAGGTTGGGATCGGTGGCGGTGAGGTAGGCGGCGCTGAGCACGTAGAGGGTCCGGCCGCGTGCCGCCACCGAGGTGGGGTTCTGGAGTCCGGCGGTGAGCAGGGTCACTGTACGGCCGCCGGAGTCGATGCGCACCACCTTGTTCGGGGCGTTGAGGGCCGCGACGACCTCATCATCCCCGTTACCGGTGAAGGCGATGTCATCGATGCCGGCCAGGCCGGTGGCCTTGACCTGGACAGGTCCGGGGCGGCCCTTCCCGATCGGAATTCGAAGCAGGGTGCCCTGGTCGAGATTCGTGGCCCAGATCGCACCGTGCCGTACCTTGATGCCGTTGGCACCGAGGAATCCGGCCGCGGCGAGTTCCGGTGCCGACGACCAGGTCCGGGCCGGCCCGCCGCGCAGGGGCACGGTGGAGATGGAGCCGAGGACCGAGTCGGTGAGATAGAAGGTCTTCGCCGGTTCGTCGTAGGCCAACCCGTTGGGCAGGCCGTTCGCCGGGAGAGCCGCGATGCGCTGCGGTGTCCGGCCGGGACGCAGCCGGTAAAGGCCGGTGGTCGTGGCGTCGCCGCTGGCGTACAGGAAATAGAGCATGCCGTCGGCGGTGCGGACGATGCCGGTGGTCAGGGCGAACCCGAGGGCCGGTGCGCCCCCCTCGGCCGGGGCGGGGAGGGTGGCCAGGATGCGGATCGTGCCCTTCGGGCTGATCGCGGCGACCTGCCGGGCGGCGGCGAAGGTGACGTAGGCCGTGCCGTCCGGGGCGAGCGCGATGTTCTCCGGCTGCTGGCCCTTCGCCAGGTCGAAGTGCACCGCTATCCGGGACGTCACCGCGGTCGAGGGGGTGGCCGCGTTCGACGGGGTGGCGGTCGTCAGGCCCATTCCGGCGGCGAGCGCGAGGGCGAGCAATCTGGTACGCATGAGCGGTCCTTTCTGCATGTGGGCGTGCGTCATCGGGCGCTCCGGCCGGAGCGCCTGGGGATGCGCGAGCTCAGCTGGTGATTCGGGTACGCCGGGCCGCCCGGCCGGCGACAACGCTGTGCACGAGCAGCGTCATCGCGGAGTGCGAGGGCGAGCCGGGTTCAGTAGTAGCGACGACCACCGCCTGGTCATGGGTGGTCCGCAGGGTCTGCTGGGTGACCAGCATGGTGCCCACCAGCGGGTGCCGCATCTTGTGGACCGTGTCACCACCGGTCTTGACGCGGTGGTCGGCCCACATCGTGGCGAACTCCGGGCTCCTGACCGTCAGCTCGCCGACCAGCCTGGTCAGCAGCGGATCGTCCGGATGCCGGCCGGAGGCCATGCGCAGAGTCGCCACGACGCCCCGGGCCTTCGCCGGCCAGTCGGTGTACAGGTCGCGGGTGTGCGCGTCCAGGAACACCAGGCGGGCCATGTTGGGCCGCTGCCCCGGTGTGTTCGGGGCCTCCGCGGCCAGGTGGCCGGCGTACAGGGCGTGACCCGGCGGGTTCCACGCCAGGACGTCACCGCGCCGGCCGAGAACCAGCACGGGCACCTCGCCGAGCACCGCGACCAGCTGACGCGTCGCGGGGCCGACCCGCTCGGGCGCGGCACCGCGTACGGCACCCCGGCGGCGGCCACCGGCGGCCAGTTCGTGCAGGTGCCGGCGTTCCGCGTCGTCCAGTCGCAGCGCTCGGGCCAGCGCGTCGAGCACGTCGGGCGAGGCGTTGGTCGCCTGGCCCTGCTCCAGCCGCGAGTAGTACGACGCGCTCACCCCGGCCAGCAGCGCCAGCTCCTCCCGGCGCAGCCCGGGGACCCGGCGCCGGTCACCGTAGGTGGCCACCCCCACGTCCTCGGGCCGCAGCCGGGATCGCCTTGCCAGGAGGAACTCCCCGAGCCGTCGTCTGCTGTCCATGGCTCACAGTATTCGCGACCCGTTCGCCGGCCGGCCACACCCTGCCAGTGGCAGGCACGCTCTCGGCACGTGGGATCGCGGGCCGAGGCTGCGTGACGAATCCGGTGGTAGTGCCGGGCAGCCCGGGTCCACTCGCTTCGCTACCAGGGCAGTGGGCCCTCTTCGCTGAAGAACCCGGCGGTCGGGCCGTCCGCACCGAGCGTGGCCAGGCGCACCACGACCGCGGCGCCCTGTGCGGGGGTGAGATGGCCGGTGTGGTCGTTGCTGTCGGTGTCGACGTAGCCGGGAGCGGCGGCGTTGACAAGGATTCCGTCGTTGCGCAGCTCATTGGCGTACTGCACCGTCAGCGCGTTCAGCGCGGTCTTGGAGGGCGTGTACGCCGCCGAGGGCAACAGCGCCGTGAAAGGGCCGTTCGGGTCACTGGTGAGGGTCAGCGACCCGGCGTGGCTGCCGACGTTGACAATGCGCGGCGCCGGTGACCGCCGCAGCAGCGGCAGCATGGCGTTGGTCACCGCGATCACTCCGAAGACGTTGGTCTCGAACACCGCCCGGACCATGACCAGGTCGACCGTGCTCGGGACCTGGTCGTGGGCGTCTTCCGGCGCAACCTGTCCCGATCCGGTGATACCGGCGTTGTTGACCAGCACGTCAAGGTGGCCGAAGCGCTCCTCGATCCACCTCGCGGCCTCTTGGACCGTGGGCGGGTCGGTGACGTCCAGGGGCACCGCGTGAGCGTCGTACCCGGCCGCGCGCAGTGCCGCCGCGGCCTCCTCCCCGCGCCGCGGGTCTCTGGCGCCGATCAGGACCGTCATGCCCAGCCTGGCGAGCTGCTCGGCGATCGCGCGGCCGATCCCCTTGTTCGCGCCGGTGATCATCGCCACCTGATGTGTGATGGGTTCGTTCATGGCCGAGCTCCTGTCCGAGGGGGTCCGTTCCGTACGGCCGCGCGCCGCACCGGTCGCTCACGCGGCGTCCCGACGAACAGGAGATGCCGGCCAACCGTCCCCCGTGACAGCACGGCCCTGTGATGTACGCCACCCATTGAAGGTGCAACAAAATGATCTGGACCGACATCTGGTTCCTGTGGTTCCGGGAATGCCGAACAGAGCGGTTACGCACCAAGGAACAAATGGGAAGCGATTATTCGGTGAAACCATTGCGGCGTACGGCGGTCATTCCGCACATGCTCCGGATCATTGCGTTCAGGGATCCAGACACCTCAGCCAGACCACGACGGGGTAGCTAACGCCGTCCGGGGTCTTGATCCAGCGATAACCGGCCTCAACCCTGGTCGCCCTGTCGAGCGGTGTTCTCGTCTCATGGTTCCATAAGCAGGAGGGACGGCCACCAACGGTCACCGTCCCTCCCGCGCGCGACCACACCACATCGTCATGGAAGCCTGCGCTCAAGCCATCGTCCGCTTGGAAAGAGCCCTTTTCCCCATCGGCCATCATCCACGCCTGGCCCTCGACGACACGAAGCGGCACGGTGCCGATAGGCAGGTAGCTGCCTATGAAGCCTCCCGCGATGAGAGCAGCCAGGACGATCCCTAGCAGACGTGCGCGGCGCAGGTGGGTGGTCTTTTCCACCGCAGGGAGGGTCATGGCCGCACTGTACTGTCTGCTCGTCCGGTCATGAGTGGGCCCGCGATGGTTCGCCCCAACCTGGCAGCCGATGCGCTACGATGAGGAACCGGCACATCACGCGGCGTACCGAGTCGTCGCATGAATTGGGAGTCCGGGGCATATTTCGATGCGGTAGCGCTGCCGGATGGTGGCTATTTGTCAGACCCGTTCGGTACGGTCGCGACCATGACCGACGTCACCCGCCGATGCCGCGGTGCCCGATGACGCCCCCCGGACAGTGAGTGCAGGACCTTTATGAGCTATCCAGAACCCCGCTACCTCGGCGACACGGGCGAGATCAACGCCACCTACCGCGCCGCGGACCACGAGCCCGAGCTGCGGTCCTCCGGTGGCACCGTGACGCACTACCTCGCCACCGGGGCCTCGACGAACGGGCAGTTCGGAATGTACCGGTGGGAGATGGGCCCGGTGCCGAGCGGCCCGAGCCCGCACTTCCACCGCTCGATCTCCGAGTCGTTCTACGTCCTCACCGGCACGATCCGCATCTACGACGGCACCCGTTGGATCGACACCGTCCCTGGCGACTTCGTGCACGTCCCTGAGGGCGGCATCCACGGCTTCCGGAACGAGTCCGGTGAACCGGCCAGCATGCTGCTGCACTTCTCGCCCGGCGCGCCCCGCGAGGGCTATTTCGAAGGGCTGGTCGAGTTCGCCGTGTCCGGGCGCCCCAGCGAGGAGGAACTCGCCGAGTTCTACCTCCGCCACGACACGTTCTGGGTATAGGTCCGTCCTTTCCAGCGAACAGTAAATCAAGGTGAATAGCATGAACGACGACGTCACCCAGTAGACCACGGCCACCTTGTAGTCGCGCGGGTGGCTGCCCCGGCAGGGCCACGGCCACGGCCGCACTGTACAGCACTAATCACCGAGGCTCCCGTCGGCGCGCTCGCCCCACTCAATTCCCGACCGTAATGGTACGAACCGGGCCGGAAACCGAGTTCCCTCTGCTCAGAGCAGATCTGCCCCAAGCGGATCGGGTCGACGCCGGTCCGGATCGCCGCACATGATGGACGCATGAGCGGAGAATCGAATCTTCCCCTGTTCGATGCGCGAGTAAGGCGCGAACTCTACGACCAGCGTGTTCTCGTTCTCGACGGCCCTCTAGATGATGACAACGGGACACTGCTGGCCACGCAACTGATAGCACTCGCCACGCAGGACGCGTCGACGGACATCGCATTGTGGATCCACTCGCCGGGCGGGTCGGTTCCCTCGATGCTCGCGATCCGCGACATCATTCGACTCATCCCCTGTGACGTATCGACCCTCGTGCTGGGCATCGCTTACAGCGCCGGACAATTCTTGCTGTCATCGGGGGCCCGAGGGAAGCGCCGCGCCCTGCCGCACGCACGCGTCCTGATGCACCAGGGCTCGGCGGGAATCGGCGGCACCGCAGTCGACATCGAACTGCAGGCCGGCGACCTTCGGCATACTCGCGACACGGTGCTCGGTCTTATCGCCGAGGACACGGGCCAGCCCGTCGAGCGCATATTCGAGGATTCTCTGCACGATCGTTGGTACACAGCGCAAGAGGCACTGGACTACGGCTTCATAGATACAATCGTGCAAAATTTTGACGAAATCGCGCCACGCAATCGCCCACGGCTCGGATTCGGCGTCACCGAGGGAGTCGACCAGTGACCACGTACACGATCCCGAACGTCATCACCCAGAATTCCCGTGGCGAGCGCATCATGGATGTCTACTCCCACCTCCTCACCGAGCGAATCATCTATCTGGGCACCCCGATCGACGCGGGCGTCGCGAACGCGCTCATCGCGCAACTGATTTTTCTGGAGTCGGACAACCCCGAGGCCGAAATCCAGTTCTATATCAACTGCGAAGGCGGGGATCCGAGCGCGATGCTCGCGATATACGACACCATGCGCTATATCCGACCACGGGTTTCCACAACCTGCGTCGGACAGGCCGTCGCGGTGGGTGCCGTCCTTCTCGCCGCGGGTGCCGAAGGAAAACGTGCCGCTCTCCCGCATGCACGGGTGATCCTGCACCAACCAGCCGCTCAGGGGCGCGGAGCGATCCCCGATCTCATCCTCCAAGCCGACGAGGTCGTCCGGGTCCGAGCAGACATCGAGCGCATACTGTCTCGGCACACCGGCCAGACGATCGAGACCCTGCGCGCCGACACCGATCACGATCGCGTGTTCACCGCGACCGCGGCCCTGGAGTACGGACTCCTCGATCAGATCATCGAGGAGCGTTCATAGGGCAGGGGATGATCCCGGCACGCCATCCTATGCGGCCAGAGCATACGCCGCCGAGCAGGTAGCGCCTCTCGACGTGCTGCTCTGCGCAGACCGCAAGCTCTCGGCGACGGCAAGGGTCAGATCGACCAGGGTCACATCCAGCGCGCCGGCGACCGCAGCGATCATCTCGCTCGACGGTTCTTTGACGCCTCGTTCCATCTCGGAGAGATACTGCGGCGAGACTCCGGCGCGACGCGCCGTCTCGCTCAACTTCTCGCCCCGCTCGTGACGAAGGCCTCTGAAACACTCACCGAGCGCGTGCCGCCACAGCGGCTCGCGAGCCGGAGACGGCTTGGAGTCAGTCCGATCGATCGCTGGACGTAGCGGCGGGATAGAGGAGCCCATGCCTCACCTTAGGTAGACGGCGCGTTCGAGTTCGCCCTGATCCGCGCAGAGCGGAATCATCCCGTCTCCTCCGGTTCGCCTGGCCGGCCACACCCTGCCAGTGGCAGGCACGCTCCCGGTCGCTCGATCTTACTTCTTCGAGGTCTAAAATCTGTAGTGATCGAAGTAGACTTCTCCGACTCCAGAGGCTAGGGTTTCTGACATCGCAAGGAACGGATCTGCCAGGGCGTGCAGGACACAGGCATCATGAGGAACCGCCCGGACGAGCGCAGATAGGCAGTAGACGACGCACGATGTCGGACGTGCCGGGGCCGGCGTAGGTGAAAGGGTCCTGGCCGTGGACGCGTCGCGCAGTATGAGGTCCAGCAAGCAGAGACAGCGAAAGGAGTGTTGAACGCCATCAGGATCGCCCGTTGCCGGTCGATGTTCGCCGCACGGGTACCGCGGCTCCACGGATGGGACGGTGGTCTACGGTCACGCGTACGCGATCCCCGCATCCCCGCCTCCTATGGGGCGGCCAATGCGGAACAATGAATCGGCCCTAGAGCCGTTAGATGGTGTTGAACCTCGCGGGCCCCGGCGCCACTTGGCGCCGGGGCCCCTATTGGCGTAATGGATGGTTTTATGGATCGAGCACCACTGGCGCCGGCCGGTCGATCAGAGCCCAGGCTCCGAGACACCGCCGACAGCGCTGAACCGGCCGATAAGGCCGGCAACGCGAGAGGGGCCGATGGACGACGTCCGAGCACGCCGGCCGACATCTCCGAGCACCGGTTCGATGATGAGGACTACCCCGCCTACAGCATGGGCCGGGCCGCCGAGATCCTCGGCGTCACCCCCGCGTTCCTCCGCAACCTGGGCACCGCCAAACTGATCGAGCCGCAGCGCTCGCAGGGCGGCCACCGCCGCTACTCGCGCTACCAGTTGCGCCTGGCGGCCCGCGCCCGCGAACTGGTCGACCAGGGCACCGCCCTGGAAGCCGCCTGCCGCATCATCATCCTCGAAGACCAGCTCGCCGAAGCGCTGCGCATCAACGCCGAACTCCAGCAGGATCGCCACCGGCGATCCGGCAGCGCGGGCGACCGCTCGGCCTAGGGTGCGGGCGGAAGAGTAGTGGTAGGCACGAGTCGCACGGCTCATGAAGAACTTCACATGCAGCACGTATCAAGTGATTCTCTTCGCGATCGGCGGCGCGAAGAGCAGCGCCCAAGAGCCGCTGAAAGACGAATCCAGCCGGACAGAACACGTCCTGGGCCAGTGCACCGGACTGATGGAGTTCGCCGAAGAGACGGCCACCAAGGCTGCCACGCCAGAGGGGCACCAGCGGACTCGTGTCCGAACAGCGCCATTAGTGGCCCATTCGCTAACGCGGTGAAGATCGGACATGCTCCACTCACCGTTCGTGGCGGCGGTCATAGCACGTCGTAGACCATGAGGCAATGCAGATGGGGCCCGCACCCAGAGGTGCGGGCCCCACTGCGTGATGTTCAGCGTCAGGCGGGAACGATGTTCTCCGCCTGCGGCCCCTTCTGGCCCTGGGTGACGTCGAAGCTCACCTTCTGGCCTTCCTGGAGCTCACGATAGCCCTGGGCGGCGATGTTCGAGTAGTGGGCGAAGACGTCAGCGCCGCCACCGTCCTGCTCGATGAAACCGAAGCCCTTTTCCGAGTTGAACCACTTTACTGTGCCTGTAGCCATTTTCGTCTCCTTCGGGGCAGTGCCAAGAAAGCTCGCACCGCGCGAGCCTCGCGTCGCCGCGATGATTACCCCGTCCGGAAAAGTACCGGCAATACAAAAGCGCCGTCATCGGCGGCGAACGCCGACGAGGGCACTTGAAGTCTTCGGGAACCACAACTGCAACTGAATCGAGCTTAGCATAGACTGCACGATCAAGGAAAGCGGCGCTTCGAGTTTCGCAGGTCTCACCCTGAAACCTGGCCTCGCATCGCACGTATTTCTGCGCCTGCGGCAACAGATATCCCGCCCAACGAGTGATGATTCGATCTTACCCAATGTACGGTCCCCTGCAGGCTCGGCGATGGTCCAGCAGTTCTTGCGGGCAGGTCGCTCATCAACGCGCGTACATACTTCTTCGCCTGGACTCGGGGGATTAATCGCTTCCGCGCGGTGAGCGGCCGCGCCAGTCCAGCAGCAGATGGCCCTCAAGCCCCGCAAGTGCGGCAAGAGCCGGCGTTACGACAAGCGCGTCGGCCACTGCGTGCGCAATGCCCCCAGCAAGTAGCGGGCGCGCGTCCACGGCCGCCGCCGACTTCGCGCCCGGACCGCGTGACCTGCCGCCCGAGCAGGTCACGCTCCCCACGTCAGTGACCGCCGCCCGCCAGGTTGAGCCCGACGACGCCGGCGATGATGAGCATGATCGAGGCGATCTTCATAAGGGACGCGTCCTCCCCCATGAAGATCACGCCCAGTGTGGTGGTGCCCACGGCGCCGATGCCCGTCCAGACGGCATAGGCCGTCCCGACGTCGAGACTCTTCAGAGCGAACGCGAGAAGCACGAAGCTGAGCAGGGCGAAGACGACGAAGCCAATGGCCGGCAGCGGTACGGAGAACCCGTCGCTGAGCTTGAGCAGGTAGGCCATCACGACCTCGAACAGACCAGCGGCGAAGACCAAGAACCAGGCCACGACAACCTTCCTCTCCTGGGAAGCGTCGTCGTGCAGACCGGGTACGGCGCATCTCGTCCGGGCGGGCCCGATCGGACCCGCACCATGGCCAACGGCGCCGCCCTCCCACGGATTCCCGCCGTTCCATCAGCGGCCAGGGCTTATATGTCGAACTCGCCGCCCTTGACGCCGCTCATGAACGCCGGCCACTCGCCCGGCATGAAGATGAACGCACGGCCGGCGGGGTTCTTCTCTGATCGTCGTACTTACCGTCGCGGGACGCCAGGGGGGTGGAGATCCAGCAGGCCGTGAGTGCCTTGACCGCGGTGCCGGCGCTCTACGTCGTCCGGCCCAGCACCGCGGTCAACCAAGCCTGATCGCCGGAAGTAGTTCAGTGCGGCCCGAGGCTGGGGGCAACCGGCTCGCTGCGGGCCGTGCTGTACTTTGCTGCTGTACAAGATCGAAAAGGCCACCTCCTGATCTTGGGAAGTGGCCTTCTACCTGGGGTGAAGCCTAGGGGATTCGAACCCCTGACTTCCTGCTTGCAAAGGCGCACGCCGATCTTGCTCCACCAGGGACGACTCAGCTCAGCATGCGGGTGGCATTCCCCGTGACTCCCCATCGTTCCCCCCCGCTTCCCCACCCCATCGGGCACGCAACGGGTACGGCAGCCACATCGTTCGGTAGGCCGGGGCTGAGTAACGAAGCCACGGACCGTCACCGGCCTGACACGATCACTCGTGACTCCCAGCGTAGTAACGTGTCCGGCTGTGCAGGCTATCCGCCTAGATCACGGAACGCACATCACGGTCTATGAGGGCCGTGATGCCCTGCCACCGTATGTCGATCCCATTCCAGCGTGGCTGGACGGCGAGGACTCCTATCGCCCGGCCGCCTTTCGCATCGATGTGCTGGGGGCGACCATGGGATGTATCGCGGTGTGGCCGTGTGGTATCGAACCGCGCAGCGCTGCGACCGACGCCGACGCGTGGACTGTTGAAGATCTGCGAGGAGTACTGCTTGCCTGCAACCGTCTTCATCGTTGTTTCGGCTGCGGGGCAGAACACGAGGTGCTCTACCCCGAGGACGCACTTTGGGCGCTAGGGGAAAGGCATCGACACTCCTCCGAATCAGGATGCCCGACCTGCGGAGCTGAGTTCCGGACATCACGACTCGGAGGACTGAGGATCAATCCCTACCCACCAAATGTCCGAGTCGATCCAGCAGGCCGTGAGTGCCCTGACCGCGGTGCTGGTGCTCTACGTCGTCCGGCCGAGCACGCGAGCCACCAAGCCTGATCGCCGGAAGTAGCTCAGAGGGCTGCCTGATCATGGGAAGTGGCCTTCTACCTGGGGTGGAGCCTACGGGATTCGAACCCCTGACTTCCTTCTTGCAAAGACGGCTACCGATTTTGCTCGCCCTGCGAACACACAGCTCAGCGCGCTGATGGCGTTCCCCGTGACTCCCCTGTGTTCCCCCTTGTTTCCCGCCCAATCGGGCACGCGACGGGCACGAGAGGAGCGGACCGTTCACCAGGCCCCTGGTCTTCCCCCTTCCTCCTCGTAGCTGCCGATCTCTAGTGCGAGCGTGCCGTGTCAAAGGTCAGCGAAGCTGATGGCGAAGCGACGCCGGCAGGAGCCCTTGACTCGGTGGGCTCATCCAGGAGAATCGACCCGCGAGGAGGCTGGATCTCAGTCCAGCGGTCATCCGTCCGTACCATCCTCTGACCCTGCTGAGATTCAGGTCAGAGGCGGTGTTCCGTTGTTCGCGAATTCCAATGACTCCTCTTTGGCCGCTCTCCTGGAGATCACATGGCGACGGCCACCGCGAGATCATTTTGAGTTTGTGAAGACAACTAAAGATCATGTGATGGCGGCGGGAACTCTGATGTCAGGTGTTACGTTGTGGAGGAAGGTGGTTGCGCATCCGCCGTGGTGGGCCCGCCAGTTTGTCAGCCTTTCCGCCCACGTCCTGGAGAGATGCGATGACGAGCAACAACATGCCCTCGGGCGCCGAAGGTCTCGGGATTGCGGGAAATCTCGGGGTCTGGCTCGCATTTGGCTCTCTCTTCGGCGCCGTCTTCGGCACCACGGTCGGGATTTTTTTTGACAACATCGCTCTCGGTGCCGCCTTGGGTTTGGCCTTAGGTTTGGCCCTGGGTTTGGCCATCGGCTCCGTCTTCATCGCGCGAAGGAATGCCGCCGGCGAATCCTGAGCGCCGCACCCGGGTGCCGGGCGGTCGTGATCGTGAGCGGTTGTGCGGGGCTATTGCAGTACGCGTTGCAGTAGCCCGCCCGTCGCCTGGTTCTCCCCCGTCCTCCTCGTAGCTGCCAAACCCCAGGGCGGGACCACCGTGTCAAGGGTCAACGAAGTTGATCGCGTAGCGACGCCGTAGGCGCCCTTGACTCGGTGGGCTCGCCCGGGACACTCGACAGCGAGGAGGACGGGAGCAACACACCCGTCAGGACATGACGTTGTGAAGCAGAAGGGCAAAGGCTGAACCCGCACAGACCCCAGCGCCCAAACTCACGCTAGCGATCCCAACGGTGATGCCTACTGCGGCCGAAATCCCAATCACGATCACCCATCGCTGGGGGAGTGGCTCAGGATCTGTTTTTGCACTCATGGAGTGTCCCGGAGGCGTAGGAGCGCGGCGTAACGGCCAAGAGGCGGTTCGGCCGGGTCCGGAAATTGCCCTCGGGGCGGTGGCAGGCTCGTTATCCCGGTCCGGACGGAATCGACCGTCCCGCGCCGGATACGTTCACGACCAAGAAAGACGCCGAGATCTGGCTGACCAGGCAAGAGGCCGCGATCCTGGATGACGAGTGGATCGATCCCGACGCGGGAAAGGTCTCGTTCGGCGAGTACGGCCGGACCTGGATCGATGAGTGGCCAAGACTGCGGCCACGCACCGTCGAGTTGTACAGCTATCTCCTCCGCGTGCACATCGCGCCGACTTTCGGGGACAGGTCACTGAGCGACGTCAAGGACCCGCACGTGCGGCGGTGGCGTAAGAAGCTGCTCGACCAGGGCGTGAGTGAGGTCACGGCGGCCAAGGCGTACCGGCTGCTCAAAAGCCATCTTCACCACGGCTGTGGATGATCAGCTCATCAAACGTAACCCTTGCCGGATCAAAGGAGCCGGTCAGGAGAACTCGGCAGAACGGCCGGTGCTCACGGTGGCTCAGGTCTACCGGCTCGCGGACGCTATCGAGCCGCGTTTCCGTGCGCTGGTGCTCCTGGCGACGTTCGGCAGTCTGCGGTGGGGTGAGCTGACGGGGCTTCGCCGGCGGGATGTCGACCTGACGGTCGGGACCGTGCGGGTGGAGCGGCAACTGATTCGCGTCACGGGGAAGGGGCTGGTGTTCACCGAACCTAAGTCAGCGGCCGGCAAGCGGACGGTCGTGATCCCTGAGCTGATCGTCAAGGACCTGGAAGAGCACGTGCGGTACTTCGCGCAAGACGGGGATGACGGCCTGATCTTCGCGGGGCCGGACGACGGGCCACTGTGGAACAGCAACTTCAACCGGCGCTTCTGGGGTCGGGCTCTAGCCGCTGCCGGGCTTCCGAAGATCCATTTCCATGACCTCCGGCACACGGGGAACACGCTCGCGGCGAACGCCGGGGCGTCGATCCGGGAGCTGATGGATCGGATGGGGCACACGAGTACGCGTGCGGCAATGATCTATCAGCACGGGTCGCACGAGCGGCAACGTGAGGTGGCGCGGCAGCTCGACTCGCTCGCGCGGAGGCAGCTCACCAAGGCATCGGGCACGCAACGGGCACGAGGCGAGTGAGACGGTGGATAAGGCAGAAAACCCAGGTCGCCGCGTGTGGGCTGACCTGGGTTTTCTTGCGGTGGAGCCTAGGGGATTCGAACCCCTGACTTCCTGCTTGCAAAGCAGGCGCTCTGCCAACTGAGCTAAGGCCCCGGTCGTCGGGGACCAGCCTACCGGGAGGTGGTGGTGACTGGGGCCGAAGCGGGGGTGGAGCCGAGCACGAGGGCGGGGAAGTCGGCGATGGAGTCGATGATCCGGGTGGCGCCGCCCTTGAGGAGGCGCTCACGGCTGTGCACGCCGGTGAGGACGCCGGCCACGATGGAGGCGCCGGCGCGGCTGCCGCACAGCATGTCGCTCTCGGAGTCGCCGACCACCGCGACCTGGCGGACGTCGTCGATGCCGAGCCGCAGGACGGCGGTGAGCACCATGTCCGGCCAGGGTCGGCCGCGGCCCGCGTCCTCGGGGCACAGGGCGAGGTCGACCTTGCCGGTCCAGCCGATGGTGGCGAGCACCCGGCTCAGGGTGCGCCGGCTGAAGCCGCTGATGATGCAGGTCTTCACCTCGGCGGCGCGCAGGGCGTCCAGCGCTTCGAGGGTGCCGGGGACGGGGCTGAGGCCGGCCCGGTCGATGGCGCCCTCGTAGGAGCGCTCGAAGGTGAGGTTGGCCGCCTGGGCCTGGGCCTCGTTGCCGGGGAAGAGGCCGCGGAAGACCTCGATCTTGGGACAGCCCCGGGACCGGTGCACGTGGACCATGGCCCGCGCGTACGCACCGGTGCCCGGGACGATGCCCTGCGTGGCGATCGCCTCGGCGAACGCCCGCTCCACCATGGATGTATCACCGATCGTGGTGCCGGCCAGGTCCAGGCAGGCCAGCCTGATGGGTGGGTCGCCGGTCATCCGGTCACCCCCGCTCCGGGCCGGAGCGGCCGTCGTGCACCCGGGTCGGCATGCCAGGTGGTCAGTTCTCGCTGCCGGTCGCCTCGGTCCACAGGTCCAGCTCGGCGCGGTCGGCCTGCACCTTGCGCCAGACCAGCAGGCCACCGAGGGCGACGAGCGCGAGTACGAGTAGCTTCTTCACGTTTGACCCCACTTCTCGACGGTCCCACCAGCCGCGATGGGAGAGCGTCGGATTCGTAACGGATGGATGCAGCCTAGCAAGGGATCGGGGCCGTCCCCTGGCGACCGTGGAAGCGGTTGTCTCTAATCTTGCGATACGGACCCCCATCGCGACATCCATGGCGGATTTCCGCCGGCCTCCGGTCCGAGGGCTTCAGTCCAGCTCGTAGTCGAGGTGGAAGGAGTGGTCGCCGTCGTCGTTGACGATCTGGCCGCCGCCCTGGATGCCGTGGAGCGCGCCGGTACCCGAGTGCGGAATGATCGTCCAGCTCAGCGACTGGTCGGTGGCGGTGGCCGTCGCGGTGTGGTGCAGGACGAAGGTGCCTTCGCGGCCGTGCACGGTGCCGGTGAAGCGCTCGAACCCGACATAGGCGGCGACGTCCGGGACGGGGGTGACGGCGGTCAGGATGTCGGTGGTGCTGGTGCCCACCAGGTCGCCGCGGAAGGTCTTGGTGACGTGCACCTCGCTGATGGTGGCACCCGGCCGCTCGTCGAGCGGCTTGGGGTCCCAGGTGTCGATATCGAAGGTGCCGGTGGCGCGAGGCACGCTTCCTCCTGATCGGGATGGTGTGTGGCGCCATGTTGCCGCCCGTCGCTGACATCTGCTGTCAGGTACGCCATCCGGTCAATGGCCCATCGACCACCGCAAAATGCCCGGATAGCATGCGGAAGCGTGCCGCGCCCTGTCCCCTTTACCCCTCTGGAGAGGTAATGGCCCTGTTCGACCTGCCCCTTGCTGAGTTGCGGGAGTACCGTCCAGAGCGCGATGAGCCGGCGGACTTCGACGCCTTCTGGAAGCAGACGCTGGACGAGGCGGCGACCGTCGACCTGGCCGCGGAGTTCACCCCCTACGACGCCCCGCTGAGCGGCGTCCGGGTCTACGACACCACCTTCGCCGGCTGGGGTGGCGACCCGATCAAGGCGTGGCTGCTGCTCCCGGCCGGCGCCGGTGGCCCGCTGCCCTGCGTGGTGCACTACCTGGGCTACAGCTGTGGCCGGGGCCTGCCCATCGACCACCTGGCCTGGCCGTCCGCCGGTTTCGCGACGCTGGTCGTGGACACCCGCGGCCAAGGCGCCGCGCACATCGGGCTGCCGGGCGCCACCGGTGACCCGCACGGTGGCAGCGTGCCGCACGCGCCCGGCATGATGACCCGGGGCATCCTGGACCCCGAGCAGTACTACTACCGGCGGGTCTTCACCGACGCCGTCCGCGCGGTCGAGGTGGCCGCCGGGCACCCCGAGGTGGACGCCGAGCGGATCGCGGTGGCGGGCGCCAGCCAGGGCGGCGGCATCGCGCAGGCGGCCGCGGCGCTGCAGCCGAAGGCCAGGGCCGCGCTGATCGACGTG
>NZ_BOOU01000111.1 GCF_016863395.1 Sphaerisporangium rufum
CATCGAGCAGACCGGCCGGCTCCGGTTGCAGCGGATTTACAGCGAAGTTAGAGGGATCTCGCTCAAGGTGATCTCGACACCGGGGAGCCGCGCGTTGCCCTGGTGCCGGGGGGCCGGATGTCGATTCGGGGGGAGGGAGTGGAAGTGGCGCACACGCCGGTGTTGATGTCGGACCCCGTGATCTCCGCGGTACCGGTCCGGGACTGCGGTGAACCGCTGGTCGACCTGCGGTCCTTCGGAGTGTTCCGGGTGGACGCCCGGCTGGCCGACGCGGTGGGCCACTACGCGCTGCTGCGGAGCAGCGTCGCCGAGCGGCTGCTCGCCGCCCAGGAGTTGCTCGAACCCGGGCTGACCTTCCTGGTGGTCGAGGGCTACCGGCCGCCGGAGCTGCAGGAACGCTACTTCCAGGAATCGGTCGACGAGCTGCGGGCGCACCATCCGGACTGGCCGCAGAGCGCGCTGCGGCGCGAGGCGGGCCGCTACATCTCGCCACCCGAGGTTGCGCCGCACGTCTCCGGTGCCGCGGTCGACCTGACGCTGTGCACCCTGTCGGGCGGTGAGCTGCCGATGGGCACCGAGGTCAACGCGACGCCGCTCGGCCCGGACGGTCCCTGCTACACCGCCTCGCGGGAGATCTCCGGCGAGGCACGCCGCAACCGCCGGACCATGGGCGGCGCGCTGGCGGCGGCGGGCCTGGTGAACTACCCGACCGAGTGGTGGCACTGGTCCTACGGCGACCGGTACTGGGCCTTCCTCACCGGCGCCGGCCGGGCGCTCTACGGCCCCGCCCGGCCGGACTGATCGTCCCCCGGCCGGGCGGGCGGCCCGGCCGGGGGACCGGGCCGGCGGACGGGACGGGGCACCGGCGGGCGGCGCGGGACGGATGGACCAGACACTGCGGCGGTCCGGGAGAATGGAGGGGTCACAAACCCGAGGAAGGACGTGCCGATCGTGGCTACGAGCGTCGAGACCGACTGGGTCTCCCGATTCGCGGACGAGGTCATCGCCGAGGCGGAGCGTCGCGCCCCCGGCAAACCGATCGTCTGCGCCTCGGGGCTCAGCCCGTCCGGCCCCATCCACCTGGGCAACCTTCGCGAGGTCATGACCCCGCACCTGGTGGCCGACGAGATCCGCCGCCGCGGGCACGAGGTGGTGCACATCATCTCCTGGGACGACTACGACCGGTTCCGCAAGGTCCCGGCCGGCGTCGACTCCTCGTGGTCGGAGCACATCGGCAAGCCGCTCAGCTCGGTGCCCGCCCCGCCGGGCAGCACCTATCCCAACTGGGCCGAGCACTTCAAGGCGCCCATGATCTCGGCGCTGGCGGCGCTCGGCATCGAGTTCCGCGGCATCAGCCAGACCGAGATGTACACCTCCGGGGCCTATCGCGCGCAGATCCTGCACGCGATGCGCGAGCGCGCCCGCATCGACGCCATCCTGGACCGCCACCGCACCAAGGGCCGGGCCGCGGGCAAGAAGGCCCCGCAGGGGCTGGACGCGGTGGAGGCCGAGGCCGCCGCGGCGGCGGCGGAGGGCTCGGGCGCGGCGAGCGAGGACGACGGCGCGGCCGCGGCCGGTTACTTCCCCTACAAGCCGTACTGCGCGGAGTGCGGGCGCGACCTGACCACGGTCACCGCCTACGACGACGACACCACCGAGCTGTCCTACACCTGCGCCTGCGGGCACGCCGAGACGGTCCGGCTCGCCGAGCACGATCGCGGCAAGCTGGTGTGGAAGGTCGACTGGCCGATGCGGTGGGCCTACGAGGGCGTGGTGTTCGAGCCGTCCGGCGTCGACCACCAGTCGCCGGGGTCGTCGTGGCAGGTCGGCGAGCCCATCGTGCGGGAGATCTTCGGCGCCGAGCGGCCGATCGGGCCGATGTACGCCTTCGTCGGCATCGTCGGCATGGCCAAGATGAGCAGCTCCAAGGGCGCGGTGCCCACCGCGGCCGACGCCCTGGAGATCATGGAGGCGCCGCTGCTGCGCTGGCTGTACGCCCGGCGGCGGCCGAACCAGTCCTTCAAGATCGCTTTCGACCAGGAGATCCAGCGGCTGTACGACGAGTGGGACACCCTGGCGCGCAAGGTGGCCGAGGGGGTGGCGCTGCCGGCGGATCTCGCCGCCTACAACCGCGCCGCCGGCACCGCCACGGCGGGTCCGCTGCCGGTCACGCCCCGGCCGCTGCCGTTCCGCACGCTCGCCTCGATCCTGGACGTCACCACGGGCCACGCCGAGCAGACGCTGCGCATCCTGCGCGACCTGGACCCCGAGCAGCCGGTGACCTCGCTGGCCGAGGTGCGGCCCCGGCTGGATCTGGCCGAGCGGTGGATCACCACCCAGGTGCCCGCCGAGCAGCGCACCCGGGTGCGCGAGGAGCCGGACGCCGACCTGCTCGCCTCGCTCGGCGAGCGCGAGCGCGAGTCGCTGCGCCTGCTGCTGGCCGGGCTGGACGAGCACTGGTCGCTGGACGGGCTGACGGCGCTGGTCTACGGGGTGCCGAAGGTCCAGGCCGGGCTGACCCCGGACGCCAAGCCGACCCCGGAGCTCAAGGTCGCCCAGCGCGAGTTCTTCGCCCTGCTCTACACCCTGCTGGTCGGCCGGGACACCGGTCCGCGGCTGCCGACGCTGCTGCTCGCCGTCGGCGCCGGCCGGGTCCGCGAGCTGCTCGGCGGCTGACCGCCCCGCCCGCCCGGGCGCCGCCCGGCGTCCGGGCGGCGCCGGTCAGGAGTCCCGGCCCGGCCGCCACCGATCGGCCCAGTCCTCGGCGGTCCACTTGTCGCCTGCCCCCGGGATCCAGTCGATACCCGGAACCGGCTTGATGCCGGCCGATTGCTCGCCGAGGTCTCCGGCTCCGGCCAGGAAGGCCTGCCGCACGTCCTCGGCGCCGGTCGAGATCCGTTCGCTGACCGCCTGGAGCGCGGCGAACAGCTTGCCCACCTGCCAGAGGAACTGGCCGACGGCCGCCCCCCATGCCAACGTCACGGCGAACATGGCGACCGGGGCGGTGGGCCCGGCCATGGCCCGCGCGGTGACCGCCAGGCCTATGATCACCGTGGCCTCGACGAGGAACTTGAAGCCGGTCTCGGTGGCCGACTTCACGGCATCGGCGCCGGCGTCGCCGAGTTCCGCCAGGGCCAGCAGCTCGTCCCGGTACGTCTCAAGGGCCGGGAGCAGCCGGTCGTTAAGGTGGCGCGCGAACGAGGCGGCGCCCTCCCCCTGCCAGTCGCCGCTCAGCGTGGAGTCGGTGTGCGTCTTGATGCCGGCGGCATGTGACTCGGTGGCCTTGACCAGTTGCTGCCACGCCCGGCCGGCCTGGCGGAAGGGTTCGTCGTCCCGCATGTTGAGCAGCAGCAGGGACGCGCCGACCGCCAAGGGCAGCAGCTCGGGCATGAAGCGCTCGGCGGCTTCGATCTGGCCGGTCATGGTCACCGCCTGGTAGAGGCGCACCCCCGCCCACACCGTGGTGGCCGGCCCGGCGAGCCACTGCGCCGTGTATGCGGTGTCGCTGCCCGGGCTGCGGGATATCGGGGAGTCGACCGGTTGCGGTTCGGGGCCGGCGTCGGCGGCGGACGAGTGCTCCGCCTGGAGGTAGTGGGCTCGCACGGTCCGTATCACCCCGGCCAGGGCCCGGGTGGCGCTGTCCCCGGCGAAGGCGGCCTCGCTCATGGTGTTCCGGGCGTCCCGATAGACGCCCGCGCACCCGGCGGCGGCGAGCGGCCAGTCACGGGAGGGGATGTCGAGGGCCTCGGCGGTCCGGCCCTCGGCAGAGAAGGCGTTCGCGCGGGCGATGAAAAGCTGGGCGAGTCGTTCGAGCGCGGCGTGTTCCGCCACAAGTTGGTGCTGCATGACCGTCTTCCGGGATGTCCAGGGCGTTCGATGGCCGGAGCGTGAGCGGTTGCCCCCGTGGCAACGTCTCGTCATGATCTCCAGAATCGCGATGATCCGGAAGGGTGTGGTGATCGACTGTTATCGCTGATAACAGTCGTGAACGGTGATGAATACGATGTCTTCCCAGCTCGGGAGGGGTGTGTAAAAATTTCCTTCATTAATGTCAGTTTGTGAGAAAAAAATTGACCACCCCGGGCGGGCGCACGTATGGTCCTGGTTAATCGGGGACCTGGAGCATCCGTATGAAGCGACTCGCCGCGATCGCGGCCGCCCTCACGGCCGCCCTCGCCGCCACCGCCTGCGGCTCCGGCCAGGGGGCCGGAGCGGGCGCCGTGTACACCACCATCGACGGTTCGAAGCAGATCGACGCCACCGCGCCGATCAACCCGTTCAACCCCAAGGGCAGCACGTTCGTGGGGTACGACGTGATGGCCCTGGCCTGGCCGAAGAACGACCTGATGGACCCCAACGCCTTCTACCCGGGGCTGGCCCGGAGCTGGACCGCCACGCCCGACCAGGGCGAGGTCGTCGTCCACCTCCAGCCGCGCGCCCGCTGGTCGGACGGCCGGCCGGTGACCAGCCAGGACGTCCGGGCCTCCATCGGGCTGGCCTACACCCAGGGCGGCACCGCCTACACCGTCAACGCCGGCGCGGCCGGCGCCGCGGCCGACATCCGGGTCGTGGACGAGCGGACCGTCGCCATCCGCCAGGGCGCCAACCGCAGCAACGCCTTCCTGCGCAACGTGCTGTCCACGGTCATCGTGCCGGCCCACGTGTTCGGCCACCTGCTGCCCGCCGACTTCTGGACGACCCTCGCCCAGGCCCGGGGCACCGGGAAGGCGGCGGAGGCGGCCAAGGCGGAGATCACCGGGCTGTCGCAGCAGGTGATCTCCTTCGCCCCGGCCAGGGACGTCTCGGCCGGCCCGTTCGTGCTGGAGCGGGTCAACCCGGGCGCCGCCCTGCTCCGCCGCAACGAGTACTTCTACGACGCCGACAAGATCGCCCCGGACCGGGTCAAGGTGCTCAACTACACCGGCAACGAGCAGATCTGGAACTACCTGGTGTCCGGCAAGCTGGACAGCGCGCCGTTCACCGCGGTGCCGGCCGCGGTGATGGCGCGCATCAAGCGGACGCCGGGCAACGAGATCCGGCGCGGGTACTCGCCGGTGGCCGCCTCCCTGGCGTTCAACCAGTCGCACGCCCCCTACGGTGACCCCCGCGTGCGGCGGGCCCTGGCGTACCTGATCGACCGCACCCAGATGACCCGGATCGCCTCCCCGGAGGCGGGCACCCCGGCCGTCACCACCTCCGGCGTGCACGCCGACGCGGCCCGCGCCTGGCTCGGCGCCGGGCTGGACACGCTGAACCCCTACCCGGTCGACCCGGCCAAGGCGTCCGCCGAGCTGCGGGCCGCCGGCATGGTCAAGAAGGACGGCCGCTGGGCGATGCCGGACGGCAGCCCGTGGAAGCTGCGGATCAACGTGCCGGCCTCGTTCTCCGACTGGGTCGCCGCGGCCAAGTCGATCACCAGCCAGCTCAACGACCACGGGATCGACGCCAGCGTCGTCACCTCGGCCGACTACGTGCTCTACCTGGACGAGCTGGCCCAGGGCAAGATCGACGTGGGCTTCTGGCTGATGGCCCTCGGCCCCTCGCCGTACAACATCTACCAGCGCCTGTACGGCCCGGCCAACGGCTGGCAGCTGCTGGCCGGCCGGCTCCGGCACGCGCCGCCGGGCCAGGACGGCAACTGGATGGGCGGCCCGGAGACGATAGGGGGAGTGAACCCCGGCGAGCTGACCAACCGGCTCAACCTGGCCACCCCTGAGGAGCAGAAGCGGATCGTCGGCACGCTGGCCCGGCTGACCAACGAGCAGCTGCCGGTCATCCAGCTCTACGACTACGTCAACACGCAGTTCGTCAACTCCACCCGCTTCACCGGCTGGCCGCCGTCCGGCAGCGAGGCGCTGCGGCTGCCCGCGGGCGTGTGGATGCAACTCGGCCTGATCCACGAGAGGTCGCCATGACGCCACCCACCACGCCCACCCGGCCCGGCTCCCGTACCCGGGCGGTGACCCGGCGGCTGGCCGGGCACCTGGCCCGCGGCCTGGCGATGATCTGGGTGGTCACCACCATCAGCTTCGTGATCATCCGCAACATCCCCGGCGACCCGGTGCGCGGCCAGTACGAGACGCTGATCGAGCGCGGGATGTCGCCCGACCAGGCCGAGCGCGCCACCGCCGCCCTGTACGGGTTCCTGCCCACCGGCAGCCTGTGGGACCAGTACACCGGCTACCTGGCCGCGCTGGCGCACCTGGACCTCGGCCAGTCGCTCAGCACGCCCGGCACCGAGGTGACCACCCTGATCGGCTCGGCGGCCTCCTGGACGGTGCTGCCGGTGCTCGGCGGGACCCTGCTCAGCTTCCTGCTCGGGGTCACCCTCGGCGTCTACGCCGGCATCCGGCGCAGCGGACGCCTCGGCGACCTGCTGTCCATCTCCGGCTCGCTGCTGCACGGGGTGCCGCAGTACGTGATCGGCCTGCTGATGCTGGCCATCTTCACCACGCTGTGGCCGATCTTCCCGGCCGGCGGGCCGGTGGACGTCGAGTTCACCCCGGGCCTGAACGCCGGCTACCTGGCCTCGCTGATCCACCACGCGACGCTCCCGGTGCTGACCTACGCGCTGGCCTCCTACGGCGGCTGGGTGCTGGCCATGAAGTCGAGCGTGGCCACCGTGCTCGGCGACGACTTCATCCTGGCCGCCGAGCTGCGCGGCATGTCACGCGGCGTGGTGTTCCGGTACGTGGCCCGCAACGCCATCCTGCCGCTGTTCACCATCCTGGCGCTCTCCCTCGGCATGCTGTTCGGCGGGGCGATCTTCATCGAGCGGATCTTCAACTACCCGGGTCTCGGGCTGCTGCTGGTCAACAGCATCGGCGCCCGCGACTACGCCCTGATGGGAGGCACGTTCCTGGTGACCACCGTGGCGATCATCATCGCGAACATCGCCGCCGACCTGCTCTACGCGGTGATCGACCCGCGGGTCCGGACGGCGTCGTGACGGCCGCCACGGTCCTGCCCGGGCAGCCCGGCACCCCGGGCGGCGGCCCGGCCGGCGTGCGCCGCAACTTCTGGCGTGGCGTGGGCCGGGTGCTGCGGCGCAAGCCCAGCCGGCTGGCCGGCGTCGCCATCCTGGTGATGTTCGCGCTGATGGCGATCTTCGGGCCGATCGTCTACCCGGCGGTGCTGCCGCGCGACGACGACGCCCTGTACGCCCCGCCCAGCCTCGCCCACCCGTTCGGCACCGACTTCGAGGGCACCGACGTGCTCGCGCTGGTGGTGACCGGCGCCCGGTACGTCATCCTCACCGGGGTGGTCACCGCCGTCATCACCGTCGCCCTCGGCACCGCGCTCGGCCTGGTCGCCGGCTTCCACCGCGGACGCTGGGACGCCGCCCTGATGCGGCTGACCGACCTGCAGCTCACCATCCCCGGGCTGCCGCTGCTGCTGGTGCTGTCCACCATCTGGAAGTTCGACGGCCCGCTGGAGATGGGCCTGGTACTCGGGCTGCTGGGCTGGGGCGGCATCGCCCGCGCCGTCCGGTCGCAGACCCTGTCGCTGCGCGAGCGCGGCTTCATCGAGGCGGCCCGCGGGCTCGGGCTGTCCACCACGCACATCGTCGTGCGCGAGCTGCTGCCGAGCATGGCCCCCTACATCGCGATGAACGTGCTCATCGCCGTCACCGGCGCCATCTACGCCCAGGTCGGCCTGTTCTTCCTCGGCGTGCTGCCCTTCGAGTCCAACAACTGGGGCGTGATGCTGAACCTCGCCGTGTTCGGCGGCGGTGCGCTGACCAGCGCGGCGGCGCTGCCCTATCTGCTGGCGCCGCTGCTGGCCATCCTGCTGCTGACGCTCGGCATCGTCCTGGTCGTCGACGCGATGGACGAGATCTTCAACCCCCGGCTGCGTGAGGAGTGATCCCGGTGACCATCGACCCTGACCCGGCCGCGGCGCCGGGCCCGCACGCCGCGCCCGGCGTGCGGGTCCGCGATCTCACCGTCGTCTACCGGACGCCGCTCGGCGAGCTGCCCGCGCTGCACGGCGTCAGCCTGGCCATCGAACCGGGCACGATCACCGGCCTGGTGGGGGAGTCCGGGTCGGGCAAGTCGACCCTGGCGCTCTCGCTGCTCAACGCCGTCCAGCCGCCCGGCCGGATCGCTGCCGGCCAGGTCGAGATCGACGGGCTCGGCGACGTCACCCGGCTCGGCGGCGAGGAGCTGCGCCGGGCCCGCGGCCGGCACCTCGGCTACGTCTTCCAGGCGGCGCAGAACTCGCTCAACCCGCTGAAGACCGTCGGCAAGCAGCTGCTCGACCTCGGCCGCTCGCACGGGGTGGCCGACCCGGCGGCGCTGGTCCACGACGCGCGGCTGCTGCTGGACCGGATGGGCCTGCCCGGCGCCCGGGTGCTGGACTCCTGCCAGCACGAGCTGTCCGGCGGCATGCGCCAGCGCGTCGGCATCATGTTCGCCCTGGTGCTCAACGCCCACCTGGTCATCCTGGACGAGCCCACCACCGCGCTCGACATGATCACCCAGGCGGCCATCCTGCGGATCATCCGGGAGATCCACAAGGAGCGCGGGCTGACCACCCTGATCGTCACGCACGACATCGGGGTGGCCGCCGAGGTCACCGACCGGCTGGCCGTGATGTACGGCGGGCGGGTGGTCGAGCACGGCCCCACCACCGAGGTGCTCGGCGATCCGGGCCACCCCTACACCCAGGGACTCATCCGCGCGATCCCCCGGCTGTCCGGCGACATCGACGCGGCCAGGGCGCTGCCCGGCCGGCCGCCCACGCTCGGTACCGTACCCGTGGACGGCTGCGTGTTCCGCGAGCGCTGCCCGCGGCGGATGGACGTCTGCGAGACCGGCGAGCCGCCGGTGGCGTGGCTGGGCGACCGGACCGTGGCCTGCCACGCCGCCGGCGCCGCCCCGCGGGAGAAGGAGCACGCATGATCAGCGGTACCGGGGTCACCAAGACCTACCGGCAGCGCGGCGCCATGCTCGGCGCCCGCGACGTCCAGGCGCTGCGCGGCATCGACTTCACCGTGCCGCGCGGCGGCGCCGTCTCGTTCATCGGCGAGTCGGGGTGCGGCAAGACCACCCTGGGCCGGATCGTCGCCGGGCTGGAGACCTACGACTCCGGGGACATCGTCATCGACGGCACCTCCATGGCCCCGCTGCACCCGCGGCGCCGGCGGCGGCACTTCCGCCGGGTCCAGCTGGTGCACCAGGATCCGTACTCGGCGCTCAACCCCACCCGGACCGTCCACCAGACGCTGCTGGCCCCGCTCGCGCTGCGCGCCCGGCACACCGGCCGCTCCCGCGCCTGGGCCGCCGGGCGGGCCGAGGAGCTGCTGGCCCTGGTCGGCATCGACCCCGGCTACGTCTTGGGCCGCTACCCGCACCAGCTGTCCGGCGGGATGCGGCAGCGGGTGGTCATCGCCCGCGCGCTCACCGTGGACCCGGAGATGCTCGTCGCCGACGAGTCGGTGTCGATGATCGACGTGTCGATGCGGCTCAGCGTGCTCTCCCTGCTGAAGGACCTGCGCGAGCGGCTCGGCGTGAGCGTGCTGTTCATCACGCACGACATCGCCACCGCCCGGTACATCGGCGGCGGCAGCGAGCTGTACGTGCTGTACCGCGGCCAGGTGGTCGAGCGCGGGCCCACCGAGGACGTCATCGCCGGGCCGGTGCACCCCTACACCCAGTCGCTGCTGTCGGCGATCCCGGTGCTGCACGGCATGGAGGTACCGGGACCGGAGCGGGTGGTGCCCACCGAAGCGCTGGACGCGGCCGTCGAGGACACCGGCTGCCTGTTCGCCGCCCGCTGCCCGTTCCGCACCGAGCTGTGCACGGCCGAGCGTCCGGAGCTCACCGGCGACGCCCACCGGCACGCCTGCGTGCATCCGCACCGCCGGGCCGTCATCCCCCGGGAGGCGGCGTGACCGGCCGTCCCGATCGTTTGACCGGCCGTCCCGACGGCGCGGACGGGGCCGGTGTCCGGCCCGCCGAGCCGGCCGAGCTGCGCGCCACCGGCGGCGTGGCCGGGGCCGCGCTGTGGCTGGACGGCGACGAGGGCCCGCTGCTGGTCTCCCGGCTGGCGGCGCCGCCGCCGGACCGGGTGTGGACCGCGCTGGTCACCCCGCGGCTTTCCGGGCTGGTCTTCACGTCCCTGTCGCGCACCGCGGGGGTCGGGCACGTCGATCTGCTCGCCGTGCACCCCGACAGCCAGGGGCGCGGGCTGGGGCGGGCGCTGCTGCGGGCCGCCGAGGAGTGGCTCGCCGCCCGGGGGGTGCGCGAGGTGCGCCTGGCGGGCAACCCGCCCTGCTACGCCTGGCCCGGCATCGACGTCCGGTACACCCCGGCCGCCTGCCTGGCCGAGAGCCTCGGCTACGAGCGGTACCAGACCGCCTGGAACATGACCGCCGACCTGACCGACCACCCGTGGACGGCCGGCCAGGAGGACGAGGAGGCCGCGCTCGCCGCCGCCGGCGTCACCGTGCGCGAGGCCCCCGCGCGGCACCGCGAGGACGTCGCCCGCTTCGTCCGCGAGCACTGGAACGACGAGTGGGCCTGGGAGGTCACCCAGGCCGCCGGCTGCCACTACGCCGAGCGGGACGGCGAGATCCTCGGGTTCGCCGCCTGGGGCGCCCGCCCCCGCTGGTTCGGCCCGACGGGCACCGCCGAGGCCGCCCGCGGCCTCGGCATCGGCCGGGTGCTGCTGCGCCGCTGCCTGCGCGACCAGGCGGACGCCGGGCTGCACACCACCCAGATCTCCTGGGTGGGCCCGCTGCGCTTCTACTCCCGGGCCGTCGGCGCCCGCGCCGAGCGGGTCTTTTGGCTCTACCGCCGCGTCCTGCCGCCCGGCACCCCGGGCGGAGACGCAACCCCGGCCTGACCAGGGCGGTCACCCCGGCTCCGGCGGTCGCCTGGGCCGTCCCTGGCATGATCTGGCCGTGACCAGGTGAAGGGGGACGGGCCGGCGGGCTCCCAGGGGTGACCGGTAGCTTACCGCGGGCATATCATTGGTAACGGTCCGTGCCCGCCGTGGGGGGAGAGGAGCGGGGATGCCTTCACCGGTACGCCTGCGCCGCGTCTACGACCCGCCGTCCGAGCAGGACGGCACCCGGGTGCTCGTGGACCGGCTGTGGCCGCGCGGCCTGACCAAGGAGGCGGCGCGGGTCGACGAGTGGCTGAAGGACATCGCGCCGTCGGACGCGCTGCGCACCTGGTACGGCCACGACCTCGCCCGGTTCGAGGAGTTCGACCGGCGCTACCGGGCCGAGCTGGCCACCCCCGGCCGGCGGGCGGCGCTGGACCGGCTGCGCGCCCTGCTGCGCGCGGGCCCGGTGACGCTGCTCACCGCGACCAGGAGCTGCGACCACAGCAACGCCGCCGTGCTGGCGCGGGTGCTCGGCGGGCCGGACTGACCCGGCCGGTGCGGAGGTCGGCGGCGGGCCGTCCGGTTTCGCGGTGCTCGCCGGTGGCAGGCTCCCTCCTGTGGCAGAGATAGGGGCGGACGTGCGGGCGGACATGTGGGACGTGGTGGTCGTCGGCGGCGGGCCGGCCGGCTCGGCGGCGGCGCTCGGCGCCCGGCGGGCCCGTCCCGGCGCCCGGGTGCTGCTGCTGGACCGGGAGGATTTCCCGCGCGACAAGGCGTGCGGCGACGGGATCGCCGCGCACGGCGCCGAGGAACTCGCGCTGCTCGGGGTGCCCGGTCTGATCGACGACTACCGGCCGGCCGGGCGGCTGGAGGTGATCTCGCCGGGCGGCGCCCGGGTGCTGGCGAGCGTCGCCCGGCCGAACCGGGTCGTCCCGCGCATGGTCTTCGACGCCCGGCTGGTCGCCGCGGCCCGCGAGCAGGGCGTCGAGGTGCGCCGGCACCGGGTCCGCGCGCTGGCCGACCGCGGCGACCACGTCGTGCTGGACGGCGTGCTGGCCGCCCGCGCGGTCGTCGCCGCCGACGGCGCCAACTCGGCGATGCGCCGCCTCATCGGCGCCCCGCCTTCACCGGACCGGCACACCGCGCTCGCGGTGCGCGGCTACGCCGACGTGCCCGCCGACGACGACGTGCAGTTCATCGCCATGCAGCGGGAGGGCTGGCCGGCCTACGCCTGGTCGTTCCCGATCGGAGACGGCCGGGCCAACGTCGGGTACGGCATGCTGCTGCCCCGGCTGCGCGCCACCGGGCGGCCGGGCCGCGAGGTGCTGCACGGCCGGCTCGCCGAGCTGCTGCCGCACCTGCCGGCCCGGGACCTGCGCGCCCACCACCTGCCGCTGTCGCCGGGCCGGCCGCGGCCGGGGGCGGGCCGGGTGCTGCTGGCCGGCGACGCCGCCGGGCTGATCAACCCGCTGACCGGTGAGGGCATCTATTACGCGCTGGTCTCCGGCAGGCTGGCCGGCGAGGCGGCGGTCCTGGCGGCCGCCGACCCGGTGCCCGCCTACCGGCGCGGCCTGCGGCGCTCGCTCGGCCGCCACCTGCGCACCACCGACGTGCTGGCCCGCGCCGCCCAGTCGCCGGGTTTCATCGACGCGGCGGTGGCCACCGCGGCCCGCCGCCCGGAGGTGTTCGACCTGCTGGTCGACGTCGGGCTGGGCGCGGGCACCGTGCCCGCGCCGCTGGCCGCCGCCGTCGCCGCCCGGTGGCTGCGCGACACGGCCGGGCGGCGGCGGGCACCGGTCACGGGTTGAGCAGGATCTTGATCGCGCCGTCCCGCTTCTTCTGGAAGATCTCGTAGCCGTGCGGGGCCTGGTCCAGCGGCAGCCGGTGGGTGGCCAGGTCCATCACGCCGAGCGGGTCGGCGTCGTCGGTCACCAGCGGCAGCAGGTCGTCGATCCACCGCCGGACGTTGGCCTGGCCCATCCGCAGGGTGATCTGCTTGTCGAACAGCCGCAGCATGGGCAGCGGGTCGGCCATGCCGCCGTAGACGCCGCTGATGGAGATGGTTCCCCCGCGCCGGACGATCTCGATGGCCTGCTTCAGCGCGGCCAGCCGGTCCACCCCGGCGTGGGTCATCAGCGGCGCGGCCACCGCGTCCGGCAGCAGCCCGGTCGCGGTCTGCGCCAGCTTGGCCGCCGGCGAGCCGTGCGCCTCCATGCCCACCGCGTCGATCACCGAGTCGGTGCCGCGCCCGCCGGTCAGCTCGCGGACCGCCGCCGGCACGTCATCGGTCACCCGGGCGTCGATGATCTCCACGCCGTGCCGGCGGGCCATCTCCAGCCGCTCGGGCACGCCGTCCACCCCGATCACCCGGTGCCCGAGGTGCCGGGCGACCCGGCAGCTCATCTGCCCGATGGGCCCGAGGCCGAGCACGGTGACGCTGCCGCAGTCCGGGATGGCGGCGTAGTCGACGGCCTGCCAGGCGGTCGGCAGCACGTCCGACAGGTAGACGAACCGCTCGTCCGGCGGCCCGTCGGGCACCTTGATCGGGCCGAAGTGCGCCTGCGGCACCCGCAGGTACTCCGCCTGGCCGCCCGGCACCTGGCCGTACAGCTTGGTGTACCCGAACAGCGCGGCGCCCGATCCGTGCTCGCGGACCTGGGTGGTCTCGCACTGGCTGTACAGCTTCAGGTCGCACATGGGGCAGTGACCGCAGGCGATGGTGAACGGGACGACGACCCGGTCGCCGGGCGCGATCCCGGTGACCTCGGCGCCGACCTCCTGCACGATGCCCATGGGCTCGTGGCCGAGGATGTCGCCCGCGTCGAGGAACGGCCCCAGCACCTCGTACAGGTGCAGGTCGGAGCCGCAGATGCCGGTCGAGGTGACCTTGATGATGGCGTCGGTCGGCTCCTTGATGGCCGGGTCGGGGACCTCTTCGACCCGGACGTCGCGCTTACCGTGCCAGGTGACCGCTTTCATGGAACGCTCCTTCGCTGGATGAAACGACGGCGGGCGGCCGAAGCCGCCCGCCGGGTCCGTGCGCGGCGCCTGGTCCGGCCGGGGCCGGACGGCGTCACCGGTGGTCGTGGTGGTGACGGCGGCTCAGCGCGACGCCGGCGCCGATCATGGCGACCGCCAGGAACAGGTGCAGCCAGTTGTCGGCGGTGTTCAGCGGCACGAAGTTCGCGGAGCTGTCGTGGCCCACGATAAGGCCGTACAGGAACAGCAGCGCGTAGACCACGCCGCCGCCGATCAGGTAGTTACGCGCGTTGCCCCAGGTGCGGGACATCACGATGCCGGCGATGCCGAACAGCAGGTGCACGACGTTGTGCAGCACGGACACCTCGAAGACGCCGAGGAGCATCGCGTCCGACTGGTGGCCGGCCATCTCGAGTTGGTCGACGTTCGAGGTGACGCCCGGGATGAACCCGAGGACACCGACGAGCAGGAAGATCACTCCGGTGACCAGTGCCGCGGTCTGCAGCGGAGTACGGCGGCCCACCGTGGCGGAGGTCCGGTTATGTGCGGTGCCCATTGACGCCTCCAAAAGGCGAATCGACGGAGGGTGGTCGATTTAGTGATGTATGCGGGATGTTCACTGCTCCCCGCTGGGGTGCGTGCTCCCGATACCCGTGATTCGGCGCCGTATCCGGCCGCGCGCGGCATTCCATGGCCGCGCCATGCCTACACCGCTGGACAATCCGATATTCCTCCATCCCGATTTATCCCGCTTCTCCACGCGGTTCACGGCCGACCGGCGCCCGTCCGCCCGGCCGGCGCCGGTCGGGTCAGATCGGTGCCGCGCCGGGTGTTCGCCGACGTCGGAGCGGGGTATGGGGGCGTTCCCCGTCTAGGGGCAGCCGATGAAACCGGTCGACGGCGCGGGGGCGGCGGACGGAGGCGGTGATGCCGACCCTGCCGATCCGTTGTCCACCGGCGGAAAGGACGATTCTTGAGTATCGAACGCGGCAGCGACCAGCACGGTCGGCGAATCGACGAGCAGATGAAGCAGGAATCACAGGGCCTGGTGCGCGGCGGGGGTACCAGCCACGCCGAGGAGTGGAAGGAGCCCGAGCCCGTCCAGGACGCGGAATCCGGTCAGCGCGCGCGGGTTTACCCGCCCGGGCACGAGCCGGGTGTCGCGCCCGGGATGACGCAGAACGACGTGGAGCGGCGCGGCGACCTGGCCCGATGGCTGGCCGGCGTGCACTTCCCGGCCGGGCGCGAGGAGATCGTGGCGCACGCCTCAGGCGATCCGGCCGTCCCGGACGCGGTCACCGAGGCACTGCGCGACCTGCCGGATGGGGAATTCGCCAACATCGGCCAGATGGCCGAGGCGCTCGGGCTGGGCATGGAACGCCGCTTCGCCGAGTAGCTCCGGCGCGGCACGTCACCCCGCGGCCGGTCGCCGGCCGCGCGGGGCGGCGCGCCCGTGGCCGGGACCGCAGGGACAGCACCAACGGCACCGACAACAGAAGAGCAGATCGGCAGGCGCCGGACCCGGAGCTGCGGGACGGCAGAGTACAAAGGAGTAGGGGTCATGATGCAGCACGCCGGTGACGTCATCACCGTCCTGACGACGGATCACCGGGAAGTCGAGGAAATGTTCACCGAGCTGGAAGGGCTGCGCGGCGGCGGGGACCACGCGCGGCGCAAGGAGCTGACCGAGAAGGTCATCTCCGAGCTGGTCCGCCATTCGGTCGCCGAGGAGGCCTACCTCTACCCGGCGACGCGCAAGTTCATCCCGGGCGGGGACGCGCTGGCCGACCGGGAGATCGAGGAGCACGCCGAGTCCGAACGGCTCATGAAGGAGTTGGAGAAGGCCGACCCGGCCGACCCGGCGTTCGACCACCTGCTGGGCCGGCTCATCGCCACGGTCCGCGAGCACATCCACGAGGAGGAGAGCGAGCTGTTCACCCAGCTCGTCCAGCACGTCGAGGTGGAGGAACTGCACGCTCTGGGCAAGAAGATCACCGCGATGAAGAAGATCGCCCCGACCAGGCCGCACCCGGCCGCGCCCGACAGCCCGCCGGTCAACAAGCTGCTGGCCCCGGGCACCGGGCTGGTGGACCGCATCCGCGACAAGCTCTCCGGCCGGTCCACCGGCTGAGCCGGCCTCGCCCGCGCGGCCCCGGCGTTTCGCCGCGGGCCGCACGGGCAGCGGTCCGATATGCGAGTCATTGTGGTCGGAGCATCAGGAAACGTGGGAACAAGCGTCGTATCAGCCCTGGAGTCCGATCCCGATATCACCTCGATCGTGGGCGTCGTCCGGCGCCCGCCCGGCCGGCGGCCGGCCAAGACCGAGTGGCACGCGGCCGACATCGCCACCGACGAGCTCACCGGCGCCTTCGCCGGCGCGGACGCGGTGATCAACCTCGCCTGGCTGTTCCAGCCGACCCGGGACGCGACGATCACCTGGCGCGCCAACGTGCTCGGCGGCATGCGCGTCTTCGACGCGGTCGCCGCGGCGGGCGTGCCGGCCCTGGTGCACGCCTCCTCCGTCGGCGCGTACTCGCCCGGCCCCAAGGACCAGGCCGTGGACGAGAGCTGGCCGACGCACGGCTGGCCGGGCGCCGCCTACGGGCGGGAGAAGGCCTACCTGGAGCGGGTGCTGGACGCCTACGAGCGCGACCACCCCGGCATCCGGGTGGTGCGGATGCGCCCCGGCTTCATCTTCAAGCGGGAGTCGGCCACCGAGCAGCGCCGGCTGTTCGCCGGGCCGCTGCTGCCCCAGCGGCTGGTCCGGCCCGGCTGGCTGCCGTTCGTGCCCGACATCCCCGGCCTGAAGTTGCAGGCCCTGCACGCCGACGACGCCGGCGAGGCCTACCGGCTGGCGGTCAAGCGGCCGGTCTCCGGTGCCTTCAACCTGGCCGCCGACCCCCCGCTGGACCCCGCGGCGCTGGCCCGGCTGCTGAAGACCCGGGTGGTGCCGTTCTCGGCGTGGTTCGCCCGCACCGCGGTGGCCGCCGGCTGGCACCTGCACCTGGTCCCCGCCGCGCCCGGGCTGCTGGAGATGGCCCTGCAGATCCCGCTGATGGACGTCACCCGGGCGCGCACCGAGCTGGGCTGGGAACCGCGGCACACCGCCGAGGACGCGGTCCGCGAGCTGGTGGCCGGGCTGGAGAGCGGCGGCGGCATGGACACGCCGCCGCTGTCCCCCGAGGCGGGCGCCGCCGAGCGCGCGCACGAGATCGCCACCGGCGTCGGCAAGCGCCCCTGACCCGCCGGGCGACCGGCCCCGCCGGGGCCGGTCAGCGGGGGACGTGGTTGCGCAGGCCCAGCTCGTCGGGGTACGGCGCGAAGTAGGTCTGCTCGGCCAGGTAGGCGGTGCCGGTGCCGCGGACGTGGTGGCGCAGCAGGGCCAGCGGCACGCTCAGCGCCACCTGGCGGGCCTGGTAGGCCGCGATGACCTCCACCAGGTCGGCCCGCCGGACCAGGTCGAGCCGGTCGCTCACCATGCCGAGGCAGTGGTGCAGCACGTTCACGTGGCGCCCGGTGGTGCTGCGCACCGCGAGCGCGGCCCGGAACGCGGCCGCGTACTCCCGGGCCGACTCTTCGCGCGGGCGGACGCCGGCCGCGGCCACCACCCGGCCGATCCGCCGGTAGGCCGCCGGGTCGTGCGCCAGCAGCTGCATCTTGTGCCGGCTGTGGAAGGCCACCAGGTCACCGGGCCGCCGGTCGCCGGCCAGGAACTCCCGTAGCCGGGCGTGCGCGAAGATCCGCTCGACGAACGCCTCGCGCAGCGCGTCGTCGCGCAGCCGTCCCTCGTCCTCCGCCGGGAGCAGCGGGTGGACGTCCATGATCCGGCCGGCGAACAGGCCGCGCCCGCGGCGGTCCACCGGCGTGTCGCCCGCGTACACCGGGATGCCGTGGGTGCCGCAGCTCGGGCTGCGGCTCTTGAACAGGAAGCCGTCCAGGTCGAGCGTCGCGGCGCGGGCGCCGGCCAGCCCGGCCATCGGCGCGGTCAGGTCGCGCCCGCTGCGCCGGGCGACCAGCCGCGGGCCCTCGGGCGAGCTCTCCAGCCGCAGCGTCTCGCGCGGCGTGCCGAGGCCGATCTCCATCTCCGGGCAGACCGGGACCCAGTCGACGTACCCGGCCAGCGCCCCGGCGGCGAACCGGTCGCGGCTGTGCCCGCCGTTGAAGCGCACCGGCTCGCCCAGCAGGCAGCTGGACACCCCGACCCGGGGCCGCGGATGCCCCGCCCAGGACGGACCGCCCGCCGGGCCGGCCGGGCCGCTCATCGGGCCGCCCGCCGGACGGTCGCCCGCGCCGCGGCGCGCCGGCCGGCGGCCGCGGGACGCGCGCGGTCCGATCCCCGCGGCCCGCCGGCACCTGGGCCGGCGGCAGGTGGCACCGGACCCGCCGGGGGCACCGGGCGCGGGCAAGAACCGGCCTGCGCCGGGCAATGAACGGGACGGGTCGCGCGTAGCGAGATCACCGCGGGCAACGTCATCTGCTGGGGTCACCTCCCGGGCCGGTCTCCGGCTCTCCTCGATCCTTCTCGTCCCTTCGAGATCGGACCCCGATCCGGATGCGCCGGGCCGGCATCCGGTCCGCCGGCCGCGCGGGACGGATGGGGCGAGGGAGATCTCCGGGAATGCCGGGAAATCCATGCATCCGAAACGTTCATCGCCATCGAAAGGATGGGCAACGATCAGAAGGAGTTGCGCCGATGGCCATGGCGACCCGTGACGAGACCGGTCCGCGGGCACCGACCCACCACGACTCGGACCGGCCCGCCGGCCGGCGGGCGGCCGTCCCGATCCGGCCGGCCCTGGGCGGAGGCCGCTGATGCCCCGCCCCGCCCCGATCGTGGTGATCGGCGCCGGCCTCGGCGGGCTGGCCGCCGCGATGCGGCTGGCCGGCGCCGGGCGCGAGGTCACCGTGGTCGAGGCCCGCGACGTGCCCGGCGGCTGCTGCGGCACCGCCGGCCTGGGGAACTACCGCTTCGACACCGGGCCCTCGGTGCTGACCATGCCCGGCGTGCTCGCCGACACCTTCGCCGCCGCCGGCCAGGACATGGACCGGTGGCTGCCGCTGCGCCGGCTGGACCCCTACTACCGCCTGCGCTACCACGACGGGTCCAGCCTGGACGTGGTGGCCGGCGAGGAGGCGATGGCCGACCAGGTGCGCCAGGTGTGCGGCCCGGACGAGGCCGCCCGCTACCTGCGGTTCCGCCGGCACCTGGGCAAAATGTTCGCCGCCGAGTGGCCGGCCTTCATCGACCGCGACATGACCCGGCTGCGCTCGCTGGCCCGCCCCTACGCCATGCTGAGGCTCGCCGCGCTCGGCGGGTTCCGGAACCTGGACTCGCTGGTGCGGCGGCACCTGACCGACGAGCGGCTCATCCGGGCGCACACCTTCCAGGCCCTGTACGTCGGGCTGCCGCCGCGCGCCGCGCTCGGCATCTACACGGTGATCGCCCACATGGACACCGTGGGCGGCGTCTACTTCCCCGGCGACGGCGGCATGCACGCCATCCCCCGGGCCATGGCCGGCGCCGCGGAGAAGGCCGGCGCCGCCGTCCGCTACGGGGTGCGCGCCGTCCGGGTCGAGGCGGACGGCTCCGGCGTCACCGGCGTCCGGCTGGACACCGGCGAGCACCTGCCGGCCGGCCACGTCGTGATGGCCGCCGACCTGCCCCGCGCCCACGCCGACGGGCTGCTGCCCGCCGGGTCCGGCGACTGGCGGCTGCGCCGGCCGCACTACTCGCCGTCCTGCCTGGTGCTGCACTTCGGCCTGGACCGCCGGCTGCCCCGGCAGGCCCACCACACCCTGCACCTGGGCCAGGAGTGGCACGGAACCTTCGACGCGCTGGCCGCCGGCCGCCCGCAGCCCGACCCCAACCTGCTGGTCACCTACCCCGACTCCGACACCGCGGCCGCCCCCGCCGGGCACGCCACGCTCACCGTGCTGGAACCGACGGCGAACCTGCTCGGCGGCGGCGACTGGGACCGGCTCACCCCGCGGCTCACCCACCGGCTGCTCCGGCGGCTGGCCGGGCTCGGCTACGGCGACCTGACCGCCGCCCCCCGGCTCACCCTCGACCCGCCGGCCTGGCACCGGGGCGGCCATTCCGCCGGCACCCCGTTCGCGCTGGACCACCGGTTCGGCCAGACCGCGTGGTTCCGCCCGGCCGGCCGCGCCCGCCGGGTCCCCGGCCTGCACTTCGCCGGTATGTACACCGCGCCGGGCGTGGGGGTGCCACCCGTGTTGATCTCCGGCCGGCTGGCCGCCGAACGCATCCTGGAGGGCTCCCGATGACGCTGACCGCCGGCTACGAACGCTGCCGCCGGCTGCACGCCCGCTACGGGCGCTCCTACTACCTGGCCACCCGGCTGCTGCCCGCCTGGAAGCGCCGCCACGTGCACGCCCTGTACGGGTTCGCCCGGTACGCCGATGAGATCGTCGACTCGTTCGGTATGACCGGCGACCGCCGTACCGCGCTGGACCGGCTGACCGACCGCACCGCCGCCGCGCTGGCCGGCGAGCCGGTGGACGACCCGGTGCTGCCCGCGTTCGCGCACACCGTGCGCTCGTTCGGCATCGACCACCGGGACGTCACCTCGTTCCTGGCCTCCATGCGCGCCGACCTCACCGTCGACCGGTACCAGGACTACGACGAGCTGCTCGGCTACATGGACGGCTCGGCCGCGGTGATCGGCACGATGATGCTGCCGGTGCTGGAACCGCTGCCCGGCCACGAGGCTCCGGCCCGAGAGCCGGCCCGCCAGCTCGGGCTGGCCTTCCAGCTCACCAACTTCCTGCGCGACGTGGCCGAGGACCTGGCCCGCGGCCGGGTCTACCTGCCGCTGGCCGACCTGGAGAAGTTCGGCGTGACCGTCGAGGACCTGGCCCGGCCGGCCGCCGGCCCCGCGGTCCGCGAGCTGCTCGCCTTCGAGGCCGACCGCGCCCGCGACCACTACCGGCGGGCGCTGGCCGGCATCGACCTGCTGGTGCCGTCCTCCCGGCCGTGCATCCGCGCCGCCTACGAGCTGTACGGCGGCATCCTCACCGCCATCGAGGCGGCCGGGTTCGACGTGCTGGCCGGCCGGGCCCGGGTGCCGCGCCGCACCCGCCTCGGGATCTTCGCCCGGCACCTGGCCGCCGCCTCCGCCGCCGGCCGGGCCGAGCGGCGCGTCGCCGTCCAGGTGCCCTGAGATGGCCGATCGCCCCCGGGAACCGGTCCGGCCGGTCGTGGTGGACGCGATGGGCGGCGACCACGCGCCGGCCGCCCCGGTACGCGGCGCGGTACTGGCGTGCCGCGAGCACGGCGTGCCGGTGGTCCTGGTCGGCCGGGCCGCCGAAGTGCGGCGCGAGCTCGACCGGCACGGCGCCGCCGGCGAGATCGACGTGGTGCACGCCGCGGAGGCGGTGCCGATGACCGAACGCGGGGCGGGGGCGGCGGCCGGCGCCGACTCCAGCCTGGCGGTCGGCTGCGGCCTGGTCCGGACCGGCGCCGGCGCGGCGCTGGTGTCGGCCGGCTCCACCGGGGCGGTGGTCACCTGCGCCATCCGCGGCATCGGCAAGGCCCCCGGCGTGCTGCGCCCCGCGCTCGCCGTCGCGCTGCCCCAGCTCACCGGCGGCGCGAGCGTCCTGGTCGACGCGGGCGCCACCGCCGACCCGACCCCCGAGATGATCGCCCAGTTCGCGCAGCTCGGCGCCGGTTACGCCCGGCTGGTGCTGGAGCGGCCCGACCCGGCGGTGGGGCTGCTGACCATCGGCTCCGAGCCCGGCAAGGGCAACCGGCTGACCCGGCGGGCCGAGGAACTGCTGGGCGGGCTGCCGTTCCGCTTCCACGGCAACATCGAGGGCCACGACGTGCTGGCCGGCACCGTCGACGTGATCGTCACCGACGGGTTCACCGGGAACGTCGTGCTCAAGAACGTCGAGGGCACCGTCCGGGTCACCCTCGCCATGGTCGCCGGCGCCGGCATCGCCTCGCCGGAGCGGCTGGCCGAGGTGGCCCGCCGCTACGACCCGCGCAGCCACGGCGGTGCCGCGCTGCTCGGCCTGGCCGGCACCGTCGTGGTCGCGCACGGCTCCTCGGGGGCCGAGACGATCGCCCGGGCCTGCGTGGTCGCCCGGGACCTGGCCTCCGGCGACCTGGCCGCCCGGCTGCGCGAGCCGGCCCCGCACCGGGCCGGCGGATGACCTGGTCAGCCGCCGAGCGGGTCGGTGCCGTCCCAGGTGCCCTCGCTGGCGTAGGGGGTGAAGCGGGCGAACAGCTCTTCGGAGTACCAGTTCTCCGCGCGTACCCGCTCCACCACCCGCCGGTGGGCCGGCCGCCGGTAGGCGAAGGCGCGCACCGCGCCGGCGTCCCGCCACAGCGAGAACGTCGCCTGCCGGGCCAGCGGCCACTCGCCGATCCCGACCGAGGCCAGGCAGCCGTCCTGGGCGGCCAGGTCGCGGTCCACCCCGGGGACCGAGCGGTAGAACGCGGCCAGCCGGGACGGCCGGATGGCCGCCCTGGTCAGCACCGCCACCGCCCCGCCCGCGCCGGCCGGGCGACCGGAGCCCTGCGCCGGAGCCGGACCGGCGACGGCTCCACCGGGCGTCCGGGCCACGCCTGCCGCCACCTGCTCGATTCCGGTCGAGCCGGTGCCGGCCGGGCTTGTTCCGGACAGGCCGCTGCCGACGGGGCCGGGTCCGGGCACACCGGTGCCCGCCGGTCCCGTGCCGGACCGTCCGGATCCGGATGGCGCGGTGGCGAACGGGTCGGTGCCGCCCCAGCGGCCTCGCGACGACAGCGGCACCAGCCGGACGTGCCAGGACTCCGCCGCCTCCTGTCGCCAGCGCGCCGCGATGGCCGAGCCGGCCAGGAACTCCGCCAGCGCCGCCTCCTCCCGCCACACCGCGAACAGCGCCCACCGCCGCAGATCGGCCCCTAGGCTCATCGAGGTGCCCCGGCCGGTGCCGAGCAGGCGCCAGAACAGCAGGCCGCCGGTGCCGCGCAGCACCGGCCGGTCGAACGCCATGTGACGCATGGCGCCCCGATCCGCATACCTGACGAGGTGGAACGAAGCGATGCTCCCGCTGCCGGTCACCCTGCTGGTCGCGCTCATCGGCGGCTACCTCCTCGGCTCGGTGCCGGTGGCGGTGCTCGTCGGCCGCGCGCACGGGCTGGACCCCCGCGACACCGGCGACCGCAACCCCGGCTTCTGGAACGTCAAGGAGCGGCTGGGCCGCCGGGCCGCCGTGCCGGTCTTCGCCGGCGACATGCTCAAGGGCGCGCTCGCCGGGCTGCTCGGCCAGGCGGCGGCCGGCTGGCACGCCACCGGGTTCGGCGTGGTCACCGGGCCCGCCGTCGCCCCGGTGTACGCGGCGGTGGCCGCCGCCATGATCGGGCACGCCTGGCCGGTCTTCGCCCGCTTCCAGGGCGGCCGGTCGGTGCTGACCTTCGCCGGCGGCGCCGCGGCGATCTGCCCCCCGGCGTTCCTGCTCGCGGTGGCCGTGCTGGTGCTGGGCGCGCTGCTCGCCCGGTCCTTCGCCATCGGCGCCCGGGCCGGGGTGTTCGCGGTGCCGGTGCTGCAGCTGCTGTTCATGCCGGCCCTGCTGGTCGCCGCGACCGGCGGGCTGATGACCCTCATCGGGCTGCGGTTCGGCCAGGCCGCGCTGGCCGCCCGCCGGAGATGACGCCCGGCAGCCCGGCGCTGGTGGTGGTCCCCGGGTAGGTGCGGCCCCGCCAGGTGCGCTCCGGCCGCAGCGTCGTCTGGGTGAGCCGCACCGCGGCCACCGGGTCGAGCAGCGGCGACAGCAGCACGCCCGCCCCCGGCCGGGTGTAGCTGTCGCGCAGTGCGGCGGTGAGCAGCGCGCGGACGGCCAGCAGCCCCAGGTCCAGCCGGGTGGGCCGGCCGGCCGCCAGCCGCAGCACCGGCAGCGCGGCGGCCAGCCACACCACCGTCAGGTCGCCGGCCAGCCGGGCCGGGCCGGTGACGTCGCGCAGCGCCAGGGTGCGCCCCCACTGGCCCCACACCTCGGCGGCCGAGGCGTGCATGTCCACCTCCAGCAGGTCGCCGGCGGCCAGGAACCGCACGGTCCAGCCGTCGGCGGCGAGCACCCGGGCCAGCGCGATGTCGTCGGCCAGGTGGCCGGGCACCCGGGCGAACCCGTCGGCCGCGATCATCGCCGCCCGGCGGAACGCCAGGCACTGGCCGTTGGCCATCGCCAGGTGCGGCGGCGGCGGCGTGCGCGGCCCGATCGGGCCGAGCCGGTAGACCAGCGTCGCCAGGAAGGACGCGTGCAGCGCCTGCTCGGCCGGCCCGTCGCACTCGAAGCGCGCGCCCGCGCTGAGCAGGTCGCAGCCCGCCAGCGCCTCGGCCAGCGCGGCGAACAGTCCGGGGCGGGGCCGGGTGTCGGCGTCCAGGGTGACCACCACCTCGCCGGCCGCCGCGCCCACCCCCTGGCGCAGCGCCCACTGCTTGCCGACCCAGCCGTCCGGCGGCGGCTCGCCGGCCACCACCTTGGCGCCCATCTCCCGGGCCAGCCGCGCGGTGCCGTCCCGCGACCCGTCGTCCACCACGATCACCTCGGCCACCGCCGGGTCGGCCAGCGCGGCCGCGAGGCACGGGCCGATCCGATGCTCCTCGTCCCGGGCCGGCACGACCACCGAGATCCCGGCCGGGCCGGCCGGCGGCTCGACCGGGCGCAGCGGCGGCAACCGGTCCCGGCCGCGGGCCAGCCGCACAGCGACCGCCAGCGCCGCCGCCGCCTGCGCCGCCGCCAGCGCGCGCCGCCCCCAGCGGCGGGCGCCGCTCACCGCCGCCCCCCGGCCAGGTCCTCGGCGACGAGCCCGGCGACGATGCGCCCGCCCATCGCCACCAGCGGCAGGCCGCCGCCGGGGTGCGCCGACCCGCCGACCAGGTACAGCCCGCGCCGCGGGCCCCGGTTGCCGGGCCGGCGGAACGGCGCCAGCGCGCCCCGGTAGGGGGTGCCGTAGATCGCGCCGCCCCAGGAGCCGTACCGGTCGCGCAGGTCGGCCGGGGTGAACAGGTCGGCGAACCGCAGCCGCCCGGCCAGGTCGTGCCCCCGGCCCGCCAGCCGCTCCAGCACCAGGTCGCGGTAGGACTCCGGCGACATCGGCCAGCGCGCCGGGTCGCCCGCGGGCACGTTCACCAGCATCGTCCAGTTCTCGGTGCCCACCGGCGCCTGCGCGGCGTCGTCCACCACCGAGGAGCCGATGTACACCGTGGGATCCTCCGGCGGGCGGCGGCGGTCGAAGATGTCGGCGAACTCGGTCTCGTAGTCATCGGAGAAGACGATGGAGTGGTGCGGCAGCCCTTCGGTGCGGCCCTCCACCCCGGCCAGGATCAGCATCACCGACGACGACAGGCCGAGCCGGGCGATCCGCCGCAGCCGGGTCCGGTCGGGCAGCAGCGTCCCGTACAGGGCGGCGGCGTCCGCGTTGACCACCACCACGCCGGCGCGCACCTGTTCGCCGCCCGCCAGCTCCACGCCGCGCACCCGGTCGGCGTCGGCCAGCACCCGCGACACCCGGGTCTCCAGGTGCACCTCGACGCCGGCCTTGGCCAGCAGCTCGGCCAGCGCGTCGGCGATCCGCGGCAGGCCGCCGGGGACGTACCAGCCGCCGTGATCGTGCTCGATCGCCGGGATGCAGGCCAGCGCCGCCGGCGCCCGGTACGGGCTGGACCCGGCGTAGGTGGCGTACCGGGCGACGTAGCGGCGCAGCCGCGGGTCGCGGAAGTACCGGCGGGCCAGGCCGGCCAGGGTGCGGCCGGGCGCCACCGCGGTCAGGTCCGACAGCCGCGCCTCGGCGGGCGGCCGGGTGAGCGGGCCGGTGAAGAACGTCCGCTGGGAGGCGTCGTAGCAGCCGCGCGCCCACTGGTGGAATGCCTGCCAGGCGGCGCCCTCGCCGGGCGCCAGCCGGTCGACCTCGGCGGCCATCCGCGCCGGATCCCGGTAGGCGGTCAGGCTCGTCCCGTCCGGGAACCGGTACCGGCACAGCTCGGCGAGCTCGACCGGCTCCAGCGCCACGCCCAGCTCGGTGAAGATCTCCGGCAGGGTGAGCAGCGAGGGGCCGAGCGAGAAGGCGAACCCGTCCCGGCGGTATTCGGCGAGCTTGCCGCCGAGCCGGGGGAGCTGCTCGTACAGCCGTACCTGGTGGCCGTCCCGGGCGAGCAGCAGGGCGGACACCATGCCGCCCACCCCGCCGCCGACCACGATCACCTCGGCCATCGACGCCTCCAGGCGAGCGCTGCGAACAGTCCCATGCTGATCCCTCCCGAGATCGCCACCAGCGGGTCGGGCGGGTCGAACACCGCGGCGAACCCGATCGTCTCCATGACCGCCATCACCGTGTACAGCACCACCAGGCCGCGGCCGTCCCGCCGGGCGTCCGGCAGCAGCCGGCCGACCAGCAGCATCATCAGGAACGAGACGGCCAGCCAGCCGGCGAAGTTGCTCAGCGGCACCTCGCGGTAGGGCCCCGGATGCGCCCATACCCATAGCCCCAGGCGGAGCATCTGCGGGTCGAGGAACAGGTCCCAGGCGGTCAGCGCGAGGGCGCCGAGCGCGGCGGTCGCCACCGGCCGGCCCGGCGCGATCGCCCGGGCCACGGCGTGCGCGGCCAACCCCATGCCGCCCCAGGCCAGCGCCACGATGACCGGCACCCCGCCGAGCTGCGGCCACAGCACGTCGGTGTAGCGGTACTCGCCGAACGGGAAGCCGGTGCGGATGCCGACCCACTCGGCGGCGTACCCGAGCAGCACCGCGCCGGCGAACGCGCCGAGCGCCCGGCCGGGGGAGTGCGCCGCGGCGGCGAAGGCCACCGCGGTGAGCGCCAGCAGCAGCACCACCACGCTGGTCAGCGTGATCGGCCGCGCCTGCAGCCCGGAGGCCACCTGCGCCACCACCATCGCCCCCAGCGCCACCGCCCCGATGGCCGCGTACCAGCGCGCCCGCCCGCCCGCCCCGGCCGGGACTCCCCGGCTCGGCCCAGGGCGGGTCTCCCGGTTCGTCCGCGCGCTCGTATCCGGCCCGGTGCCACGGCGGGCCCATCCACCGTTCCCGCCGCCCGCCGAACGCCACGGCCGCCC
>NZ_BOOU01000112.1 GCF_016863395.1 Sphaerisporangium rufum
ACAACAAGAAGCAGGCCTACGACGCCGTCCTCAACGTCCTGAACAGCGCGGGCCCCGGCCCAGGCCCGTCTCCGTCGCCGAGCCCGCCCACATCCCCGTCGCCTTCTCCCTCGCCGTCCCCGTCGCCGGGGCCCGGTGGCGGGTGCACCGCGACGATCACGACGACGAACAGCTGGGGCGGCGGCTTCCAGTCCGACGTCACCGTCCGGGCCGGTAGCGCGGCGGTCAACGGTTGGACGGTGAAGTGGACCTGGCCGGGCGGCCAGTCGATCAGCAGCCTGTGGAACGGCACCCAGACCGTCTCCGGGTCCAGTGTCACCGTCAAGAACGCCGCCTACAACGGCTCCATCCCGGCCGGCGGCTCCACCACCTTCGGCTTCACCGCCAACGGTACCGCGGCCACCCCCACCGCCACCTGCACCAGCCCTTGAACCGGCGGTGAGGGCGGATCCGGCCCGGCTCCGGCCGGCCGGATTCCGTCCCGGCCGGGACGCTCGGGCTAGACCGGCCGCGCGGTGACCGCACTTCCCGGCGAGGGGACCGCTCCGGCGCGGGGGGGCCTTTCGGCCCCCCCGCGCCGGAGGCGTTCACCTCACGCCTTCGGCGGCGCGGTGCTGCCCCGGATGACCAGGCTGGTGGCGAACTCGACCCGGTGCTGGGTGAGCGGCTCGCCGCGGGAGAGCGTCACCAGCATTCGCGACGCGGCGGCCGCCATCTCGGTGAGCGGCTGGCGGATCGTGGTCAGCGGTGGGATGGCCCATCTCAGCGGCGGCATGTCGTCGAAGCCGATGACGCTGAGGTCCTCCGGGATGCGCAGGCCCGCCTCGTGGGCGGCGTGGTAGACGCCGACGGCCTGGCCGTCGTTGCCCGCGAAGATCGCGGTCGGCGGGTCGGGCAGGCGCAGCAGCCTGCGGGCCTGCTCCAGGCCGTCCTGGATCCGGAAGGTGCCGGTGCTGATCAGCTCCGGGTCGACGCGCACCCCGCCGGTGTCCAGTGCCGCGCGGTAGCCGTCCAGCCGGGCCCGGCTGGACAGCGAGTTCGCCGGGCCGGTGATGATCGCGATCCGGCGATGTCCCAGCTCCAGCAGGTGGTTGGTGGCCGACAGCCCGCCGTTCCAGTTGCCCGCGCCCACCGAGGGGAACCGAGGGCCGGGGTCGCCGAGCGGGTCCAGCAGCACGAGCGGGATCTTCCGTTCGACGATCCGGTCCCGCTGGTCCTCGGTCAGGCTGGAGAACACGGCGATCACCCCGGTCGGCCGGCGGTTGAGCACATCGTCCAGCCGATCACGTTCGGTGGCCCGGCCGGCCAGGTCGGAGATCGTCACGGCCAGATGGTGCTCGCGCGCGACCTCGGCGACGCCTTTGATGATCTCGGTCGGGTAGTCGCCCGCGAGCTCGTGGAAGAGCACTTCCAGGCCGACGGCCGGGTTGACGCGCCGCCGCTGCCGGCGGTAGCCGTGCTCCCGGATCAAGCCCTGGACCAGCGCGCGGGTCTGCGGTGCGACTGCGGATCGGCCGTTCACCACCTTCGAGACCGTCGCCGTGGACACTCCCGCGAGTTCGGCCAGCTGCGCCAGGGTGAGCGGCTCGGAGCCGGACGCCGGCGGCTCCTCGATGGCGGTCATGACCGCAGTCTAATGGCGCGCAAACGAAGCGCACCCCAGAAATTTCAGCAGAATACCCGAAAACTTTCAGAATTCGATTTTCGGGACCCTGATGGCCGGGCTAATCGCCCGATGGCTTGATGGAAAGTTTCAATCCCGACGCTCCGCCGCCGGGGCGTCGGCCCCGGTGATCTGCGGTGGACGGCGTCACGGCCGGTCAGCGATGTGCGGTTCTGGCGCGGTTGTCTCCGCGACGTTCACCGTGACCGGACGGGCCGGCGGGCCTGGGAAGCTTTCCAGCCGGCGACCTAGCTGGTGTTAGCGTTAACACAAGCGGACATGAGATTCCCTTCGTCGGCGGCTGTTCGGCGGTGGTGGTGCGCTGGAGCAAATACGACAATGGCCGGTCCCGTCAAGACCGGCCCCGCCGTCCGGCGGCCCGGATCGGGCCGCGATGGCCGCTGGCTGCGCCGGGAGGTATTCCTGCCGTGCAGCCGGCTGAAAGTTTCATCCCTATCGGGGGTGATTCTCCGAAAATCGAGCAACTGGAAAGTTACATCGCCGGCCCCCATATCTCCGCAGGTCGTGGCATTTCCCGAGGTCAGCTCGACGGTAACTTTCCAAATAGACCCTTGACACATTTGACAGCAGTTTTCACACTGAGTCCTCGAGCGGCCTCCTCCTGCCGGAGTCGGTGGTGAACGGCGGGAGCCGCGTTTTCATGCCACGGTCCGGCGTGCGACCGCGCCGTCGATCTCCCAAGCGTCTCCGCATCCTGCTCGTCATCCATGATCCCGCGAACCGCGGTGGATCCTCGGCCCCTTCTGCCGGCACCCAGAAAGGTCAGCCCACGTGAGCCTGTCCCGGAGAGACTTCACCAAGTCGGCCCTCGCCGCCGCCGCGCTCGCCGCCACCGGTGCGGTGACCCTGCCGCGCGCGGCGTCGGCGGCGACCTACACGGCCTATGTCATGGCCTACTTCACCGAGTCGCCGTCGATGCAGGCCGCCGACTACGGCCTGCACCTGGCGGTGAGCCGGGACGGGCTGAACTGGACGCCGTTGAACCAGAACAACCCGGTGGTCACCCCCACCGCCGGACAGCAGGGTCTGCGCGACCCGCAGGTGTTCCGGAAGAACGACGGCACCTTCGTGGTGATCGCCACCGACCTCAAGGGCACCAACTTCGGGTCGAACAGTCCCTACCTTCATGTCTGGGACTCCGTCGATCTGACCAACCTCACCGGCTACCGGCTGGTCCGGTTCCAGACCACCAACGACCACACCTGGGCGCCCACCGTCTTCTGGGACGCCACGCGCGGCCAGTACGCCGTCGTCTACTCGGCGGCCGACATCTTCCGGGTCAACTACACCTCCGACTTCCGGAGCGTCAGCGCGGCGCAGACCTTCTTCAGCCCGGGCTTCGGCGTGCTGGACGCCGACATCGTGGTGGACGGCGGCACCACCTACATGTACTACAAGAACCTCTCCGACGGCCGGCTGTACGGCGCGCGCTCGTCGACCGGCGCGCCCAGCAGCTTCACCACCTACACCGGCGGGCTGCGCCAGGGCGGCGGGATCGAGGCGCCCCTGCTGCTGCGGACCAACGATGGCGGCTGGCGGCTGTGGGGCGACTCCTACAGCCCGGTGAACAACGACTACTACGCCTGGTCGTCGGGCGACATCGGCGGCGGATCCTGGGCCGTGCTGAACCAGCGCGACTACACCCCGCCGCTGAACGCCAAGCACGGTTCCATGACGGGGATCACCGAAGCCGAGTACAACGCCCTGCTCAACCGGTGGGGCGCGCCGAGCTGGGTCCGGCTGAAGTGCTCCAGCCACCCCGACCACTTCGTCCGGCACCTCAACGGCGTCGGCCGCATCGACCCGTACCCGTTCGACCCCTTCCGCGACCAGCTCTGGCGGCTGGTGCCCGGGCTGGCCGATTCCGCCGGGGTGTCGTTCGAGTCGGTCAACGTCCCCGGCAGCTATCTGCGGCACTACAACTACGCGATCCGGCTCGCCGCCAACGACAACAGCTCGACGTTCCGGGCGGACGCCACCTTCTACCGCACCGCCGGCCTGGCCGACCCGGCGTGGTCGTCGTTCCGGTCGTACAACTATCCGACCTACCACCTCCGGCACCGCGACTACCTGCTGCGCATCGATCCGCTCAGCTCGTCCTCCAGCCAGGCGGACCGTAACGACGCCACCTTCCGGGTGACCTCGTGACCTGCCCGAGCCCGCGGCCGAACATCGCCCAAGGCTCCTCGACCCCCCAGGAGTACGCATGATCCCTCGACTGCGAGTCTGGCTCGCCGCCGCCGCCACCGTCGTGGCCGGCACCGCGGGCGCGCTGACCGCGCCCGCCGCCCAAGCCGCCGCCGGATGCCGGGTGGACTACACGGTGTCCAGCCAGTGGGGCGGCGGCTTCGGCGCCAGCGTCAAGATCACAAATCTGGGTGACGCGATCAACGGCTGGCGGCTCACCTGGTCCTTCGGCGCCGGACAGCAGATCAGCCAGATCTGGAACGCCACCCACACCCAGTCCGGCGCCGCGGTGACCGCCACCAACGTCTCCTACAACGGCAGCCTGGGCACCGGCGCCAGCACCGAGTTCGGCTTCAACGCCTCCTGGAACGGCAGCAACCCCGTCCCCACCTCCTTCGCGCTGAACGGCACCACCTGCACCGGCGACACCGGCCCCGGCCCCTCACCCAGCCCGTCGCCGAGCGCGACACCGACGCCGGGCACCACGCCGACGCCGGGCACCGGCAGCCTGCCCTGCGACATCTACGCCGCCGGCGGGACCCCCTGCATCGCCGCGCACAGCACCACCCGCGCGCTGCTGCGCTCCTACAACGGGAACCTGTACCAGGTGCGGCGTTCCTCCGACAACACGACCCGGAACATCGGCGTGCTGGCGGCGGGCGGCACCGCGAACGCGGCGGCCCAGGACTCGTTCTGCGCCGGAACCTCGTGCGTGATCACCATCATCTACGACCAGTCTGGCCGGGGGAACAACCTCGGCTACCAGGGGCCCGGCGGCGTCGGCGGCGCGGTCAACCCGGCCAGCGCGACCAGCGAATCCCTGACGGTCGGCGGCAGCAAGGCGTACTCGCTGTTCATCCCCGGGCGCAGCAGCTACTGGCGGGACGGTCACCTGACCGGGGTGCCGACCGGCAGCCAGCCCGAAGGCATGTACATGGTGACCAGCGGCACGCACGTCAACAGCGGCTGCTGCTTCGACTACGGCAACAGCGAGACGACCCGGCGGGCCGACGGCGCCGGCGCGATGGACGCCATCTACTTCGGCACCAGCTGCTGGTTCGGCGGCTGCCAGGGCTCCGGCCCGTGGGTGCAGGCCGACCTGGAGTACGGGCTCTACCCCGGCGGCAGCTCATCGTGGAACACCAACCAGCGGGCGTTCACCAGCAAGTTCGTCACCGCGACGCTGAAGAACAACGGGACCAGCCGCTTCGCGATCAAGGGCAGCAACGCCCAGTCCGGCGCGCTGTACACGCTGTACGACGGCGCGCTGCCGCGGGGTTACAGCCCGATGAAGAAGCAGGGGGCGATCATCCTGGGCAGCGGCGGCGACTGCTGCATCGACAACACCAACCAGAGCATCGGCACCTTCTACGAAGGCGCCATGGTCAGCGGCTACCCGTCCGACGCCACCGAGAACGCCGTCCAGGCGAACATCGTGGCCGCGGGTTACCGCTAGGCCGGACGCGGCGTGCCGCCGGCCTGGGCCGGCGGCACGCCGCGCGGCATCGAGCATGTCCCTGACCCGCGAGGCCCGGTTTCAGCCCTAGCACCGTACGGCGCCGGGCACCGCCGTTCCACCGCCACCGCCCGACCATCGACGCCCGGCCGGCCCCGGCCCGTCGGATCGGCATGGTCGGAGATCACGAAAGGGTCTTGATGTCTTCGTCGTCATTCCGGTTCAGCCGCCGCACGCTGCTCGTCTCCGCCGGCGCCGCCACCGCCGCAGGCCTGCTGAAGGCGGGCCCGGCGTGGGCGACCGAGGGTCCGCAGAGCTACACGGCGAGCTGGTCGTCGGTCGACCAGCACCCGCCGGCCGCCGAGTGGTTCCAGGACGCCAAGTTCGGCATCTACTACCACTGGGGCGTGTTCAGCGTCCCGGCGTTCGCCAACGAGTGGTACCCGCGCAACATGTACAACAACGGGTCGAACGAGAACAACCACCACAAGAGCGTCTACGGTGACCCGTCGGCCTGGCCGTACCACAACTTCATCAACGGCGCCCGCGACAAGGCGGGCAACTTCGTGCAGTTCGCGCCGAAGCTGAAGTCGGCCGGCGGCAACTTCGACCCCAATGAGTGGGCGCAGCTGTTCGCCGACGCCGGGGCGAAGTTCGCCGGGCCGGTGGCCGAGCACCACGACGGCTACTCGATGTGGAACAGCCAGGTCAATGAGTGGAACTCGATGCTCACCGGTCCGAAGCTCGACCTGCTGCGGCTGCACGCCGACGCCATCCGGGCCAAGGGGATGAAGCTGCTGACGGCGCTGCACCACGCCTACAACTTCACCGGCTTCTACCAGTGGGTGCCCTCGCAGCCCACGAACTCGCTGAAGAAGCTGTACGGCCAGCTCGGCGCGGCCGCCGAGCAGCAGCTGTGGTACGACAAGCTCCGCGAGGTGATCGACGGCTACCAGCCCGACGTCATCTGGCAGGACTTCAACCTGAGCCAGATCCCCGAGGCGCAGCGGCTGAACTTCCTCGCGTACTACTACAACAAGGCCGTCGCGCTGAACCGGGACTTCGTGGCCACCTACAAGGACGGCTTCAACACCCGCGGCGAGGTGGTCGACTACGAGCGCGGCGGCCCGGCCGGCATCCAGACCCCCTACTGGCTGACCGACGACAGCATCTCCAGCTCCAGCTGGTGCTACACCAACGGCATCGGCTACTACTCGCTGAACGCCATGCTGCACTCGCTGATCGACCGGGTCAGCAAGAACGGCAACATGCTGCTGAACATCGCCCCGATGGCCGACGGCACCATCCCGTCCGGGCAGCGCACGATCCTGCTCGGCATCGGCGACTACCTCAAGCGGTTCGGCGAGTCCATCTACGCCACCCGGGCCTGGTCGATCTACGGCGAAGGCCCGACGCAGATGGGCGGCGGCTCGTTCGTCACGCCGCGGCCGGGCACCAACACCGACATCCGGTTCACCCGCAGCAAGGACAACACCACCCTGTACGCCACCGTGCTGGGCTGGCCGGGCGGCACGATGCACATCACCACGCTGAACTCCAACCGGATCAACCTTGGCACGCTGGCCTCGGTCCAGTTGCTCGGCTCCACCGCCGGGCAGTACATCGACATGCCCACCCGCACCCAGGACGGCGGCGGGCTGCACATCACCATGCCGTCGTCGAACGCCCCGTTCAGCGCCCCGGCGTACGTGGTCAAGCTGCGCTTCAACGGTCCCATCCCCGCGCCGGGGTCCGGCCCGACGCCGACCGGCTACGTGCGGATCGCCAACGCGGCCACGGGGCTGGTGCTGGACAGCGGCGGCAACGTGGCATCGGGGTCGAACCTGAAGCAGTGGAACTGGGACGGCAGCACCAACCTGCAGTGGCAGCTGGTGGACCTCGGTGGTGGCTGGTACCGGATCGTCAATCGGACCAACGGCATGGTGCTCGACAGCTGGGGCAACACCGCCAACGGCGCGGTGTGCCGGCAGTCGGCGTGGAACGGCGGCAACAACCAGCAGTGGCGGCTGAACGACACGGGCAACGGCCGCAACCAGATCATCAACCGCGGGACCAACACCGCGCTGGACGGCATGGGCAACAGCACCGCCGGCTCCACCGTCGGCATGTGGACGCCGAATACCAGCGCCAACAACCTCTGGACGATCACCACCGCCTGAGTCAGGCGGCGTTCGGCGGCCGCCGGGAGCGAGGCCCGCCCTCGCTCCCGGCCGGTCCTCCGGCGTGGCCGGCCGCCCGAGCGCGGCACGTCCGTGCGGCGGCGCGGCGCTCCCCGCCGGCCGGCCTTCCGCCGTCGGCGGACAGCCGGAGAGCCGTACGCCGATCTGCCAGGCTGGCGGGATGGGAACGGACATGGCGGTGCGGCGCTTGGACCTCGGGTACTTCATCCGGCCCGCGGCCGAGACCGGGCACGCCGACCCCCGGGTGGAGCCGGTGCTGGCCTACCTGGTGCGGCACGAACGCGGGCTGATCCTCTTCGACACCGGCATCGGCCAGGCCGACGCCGGGACCGAGGCGCACTACCGCCCCCGGCGCCGGGCGCTGGACGAGGCGCTGGCGGCGGCCGGTGTCGCCCGCGCCGACATCTCGCTGGTGGTCAACTGCCACCTGCACTTCGACCACTGCGGCGGCAATCCGTCGCTGGCCGGCCGGCCCATCCTGGTCCAGCGCACCGAACTGGCCACCGCGCGCCGGGGCGGTCACACCTTCGAGGCGCTGGTCGACTTCCCCGGTGTGAGGTACGAGGAACTGTCCGGTGAGACCGAGGTGTGGCCCGGCGTCTGGATCGTCCCCACGCCCGGCCACACCGAGGGCCACCAGTCCCTGGTGCTCCGGCAGCGCGACGGCAGCGTGATCCTGGCCGGTCAGGCGCACGACTTCGCCGTCCATTTCGGGTCGGACCAGCTGGCGCGCCAGGCCGCCCGCGATGGGGCGGACCGGCCGCTGCCGGGGTACCGGCCCTGGCTGGCCCGGCTCGCCGGCTTCGACCCGCGGCGGGTGCTGTTCGCCCACGACTGCTCGGTCTGGGAGCCCGCCGAGGGCGGCTGGTGAACGCCTGACGGGCCGGCTCAGCGCAGGAACGGGGTCGCCGGCACGGCGGGACGGCGCCAGGATGGCGAGCGGATCTCAGGCCGCCGGCCAGTTCCGCAGGGCCGCGTCGAGGGCGTCGAGGATGCGGGCCCAGGAGGCGTCGGCCTCGCGCGGGTGATGGCGGAACCCGCCGGCGGCCTCCAGGTCCACGAACCCGTGGAACATGCCGCCCAGCATCCTGATGGCATCCGTCTGGTCGGGTTCCGGCAGCCGGTACCCGCGCAGGATCGTCCGCATCATCGCCGAGTGCCGGACCGCCGCCCGGCCGGCCGGGGTGTCCGGCTCCATCGCGACGCGGGTGGCGGCGTACCGGCCGGGATGCGCCTTGGCGTAGTCCCGGTAGGTGTTCGCGCACGCCACCAGCGCCTCCTTGCCCGCCCGGCCGGCCAGCGCGGCGGCGGCCCGGTCGGCGAGCTCGGTCAGCGCCAGCTCCGCCACCCTCAGCCGCAGATCGCGCAGATCCTGGATGTGCGCGTACAGGGCGGCCGGCCGGACACCGAACCGGCGGGCGACCGCCGACACGGTCACGTTCGGCAGGCCGATCTCGTCGGCCAGGTCCGCGGCGGCCCCGGTCAGGCGCTCGGCGGTGACTCCAGAACGTGCCATGCACCTACCTTCCCACTGGTTACACTCATTAATCATTTGCCTAGAGACACTAGGCAAACTAGCCTCGACTGTCATGAGACCGGTCGCCGAGCGGGACATCCGCGCATCATTCATCAACTGCTCCAAAGGGGAGACCAAGCGCCTCAACCCGCCCCGGGAGCTCGCCGACCTGCCGTGGGCGGACCTCGACTTCCTCGGCTGGCGGGATCCGGGCGCACCCGAACGCGCCTACCTGGTCGCCGAGCACGACGGTTCCCTCGCGGGCATCGCGCTGCGGGTGACGTCCGGCGCGGCGCGTGGTTTCACCTCGCGGAGCATGTGCTCGCTGTGCCTGACCACGCACACCAACGGCGGCGTCGCGCTGATGACCGCACGCCGCACCGGCGAGGCCGGCCGCCAGGGGAACACGGTGGGGCACTACCTGTGTGCCGACCTCGCCTGCTCCCTCTACGTCCGGGGCCGGAAGGAGGCGCCCGGCGGCGGGCCCATCGACGAGTCCCTCACCGTCGACGAGAAGGCCGCCCGGGTCCGCGCCAACGTGGCCGCCTTCCTGGCCAAGGTGACCGGCGCGTCGACCTGACCCGCGGAGCCCGTCGCGGCGGCATCGGCGACAGCCCGCCCGGTCCGGCCAGGAGCCGGCGCATGGCAACTCCTGCCTGGCCTTCCGGCGATGATCGCGGTAACGTGAAATTCGCGATAGTACGCGTCTTGTGGAGGTGGCCAATGGGTGGAATGGCACCAGGACGGCTGATGTCCGAGCACGTCGGGCTGGTCGATCTGCCCCCCGGCCAGGTACGCGACGTAGTGCTCCAGGTCGGCACCGGCACGCTGCGGGAGGAGGATGTACCGCTCGTCGTCGGAGCGGTGCCCGGCCGCACGGTCATGGTCACCGGGGGACCGGCCAGATTCACCGCGCGGGTGAGCGGAGTCCCGCTGACCATCGAGGTCGACCGCGCCTCGGGCTGGGTCCAGGCCCGGGGCCAGTGGTGGTGGTGCGGCCGGTTACAGGTCGAAGAGCATCCCGAGGGCGCCCTGATCAGGCGACGCACCTACAATCTCGCCACCGGTCCGATCGCGCGGGCCGTCCCGCTCACCGTCGGACGCGGCCACCGGGAAAGCGGCCGGGAGGCGCTGATCGGCGTACTCGACACCTTCGAGCGGCGATTCGGCGCCCGGACCCGTCTGCTGCCGGCCGGCGAGGGACGATGAGCGGGCGGCACCGGCTCATGACGCCGGCGGTCGCGAGCGCCGAGCCGGCACCGCACCGACGCGGTAGCCCGCCGGGCTGCGTTCGGCGTGCGCTGAGCGCGGGGCATAGTCTTCACGGGTGGGCATACCGCAGGCCTCCTGGTACAACACGACGCACGACTGGGCGCGTGGGGTGGACGCAGACCACCTTTCGCGCATCCGGCAGTATCCGGCACGGTTCGCCCCTGGCGGGGTACGCCACCTGATCCTGGAAGTCGTCGCATATGCCGCCGACGAGGCGGAGAGCCGCGACGGCGGGCATTGCACCGTCACCCTCCACCCCGACGGCTCGGTGTCGGTGATGGACGACGGCCGCGGCACCGACACCCGATTCGACGATCGCGGCCTGGTGGTGAAGAAGCCTGTCATGGCCTCGAAGGACCTGCGATTCTTCGACCATCCTGATCCGCCTTCGTTGCCCGACGGCCACCCGCGCCGTGGCATGTCCGTCGTCGCGGCGCTCAGCGGGTGGTTGCGGCATACCAACCGGCGGACGAACGGCTCCTGGACGCAGGAGTACGCACGCGGGATTCCGCGGACCGGCCTGGTACCGGTCGCGGACGACGGCACGACCGGAACGGTCGTGCACTTCCGCCCGGACGAGCGGCTGGCCGTCCCGGCCCCGGACCCGGTCGCCGACCTGCTCGGCCTCGGTGGCCGGTGGGGCGTCCTGGCGCTCCGGGTGGACGACCGGCGATCCGTTCCGTGACGGCGCCCGCCGGATGCCATCAGGACCGCGGCCCGCTTCTCGGGCGGGGCGATGAGTTCGCGGGCCGGCGCCGGTAGGTACCTGGTGTCGCGGCCGGACGGGCCGCCACCAGAAGGGAGCCCTCGGTGGGCGACGTGATCGTCATCCAGTTCGTCACGCTCGACGGCGTGGTGTCCGACCCCGATGGACGCGGCGGGACCGCCTATGGCGGCTGGGCGTTCCGGTACGGGCCGGGCGCGGTCGGCGGGGACAAGTTCCGGCTCGGCACCCGGTTGGAGAAGGGCGTGCAGCTCTACGGCCGGCGGACCTGGGAGCACTTCGCCCGGCTCTGGCCCGGCCGGGACGACGACTACGCCCCGCTGATGAACGCCGTGCCCAAGCGGGTCGCCACCCGCACCGGGGTCGACACCGGCGCCTGGTCGAACTCGGCGGTGATCGAGGGTGATCCCCTCGACTGGGCCAGGACCGAGCGGGGGCACCGCGACGTCGTGGTGATCGGCAGCCTGAGTCTGGTGCGCGCGCTCGCCGCGGCCGATCTGATCGACGAGTACCGGCTGATCACGTTTCCGGTGGTCGCCGGTGCCGGCGACCGGCTGTTCGCCACCGGCGTTCCGGCCGGTTTCCGGTTCACCGAGGTCGGATCCGCCGGCGCCGCCGCGCTGACCGTGGTGCGCCGCGACCGCGGCGAGGCGGCCGACTGAGGCGGGTTCGCCGGCCGTGGTCGCCGTAGACCGCGCCGACGGCGGGCGATCCGTCGGTTGTAGCCTTTCTCATGCTCGAATTTGATCGTATGCCGATGATCGGGGTGTGTGTCGCTTATCGCCCGCCCGGGCACGCGGCCCATGTTCTGGACGTGGCGGGAGTAACCGCTGATCGGGCCCGGCTCGCCCCGGTGTCCCTCTGGCGCGGGCTCGGCTCGATTCGGGCGGACCGCTTCGCGGGATGGGGACGCGGCGTGGTCGCGCCCGCGGCGGGGACGGTGGTCGCCGTGCACGACGGGGAGCCGGACCGGCCGGCGATGAGCCTCCTCCGGGACGTCCCCCGGGTTCTGCTGATCGGCCCGCTCCGCGCCGGGCGGAACCTCGCCGCCGCAGCGGGCAACCACGTCGTCCTGGAGCTGTCCGGCGGGTTCGTGCTGCTCGCCCACCTGCGCCGCGGGTCGGCAGCCGTGGCCGCCGGTGACCGGGTGGCGCCGGGCGACCCGCTGGGCGAGGTGGGCAACTCGGGGAACTCCCTGGCACCCCACCTCCACGTGCAGGCGATGACGTCGGCGGATCCCTTCACCGCGTCCGTGCTGCCCTGGCGGGTCGACCGGCTCGAACGGCTCGACGACGGCGGATGGCGGCCGGCGGCCGGCCCGGTGCCGCTGCGGGTACCGGTCCGCTCCCCCTGAACCCGGCGCCGGAAGGACCCTCGCGACCGGGCGAAGGCCGGACGGCCCGGATCCGTCCGGCGTGCGAGCGAATGGTATGTCGGCTCGCCGGCTCGGCCCTAGGCCCGTGACCATCCGCACCGGTCACCGAGATCTTGCTGTCCGGTAACGGTATTAAGCGTGGACCAAAAAGGCTGTACGCGGGGGGCGGCCGGCTGCCAGACTCGTGATCAACAGCCGGCGCCCTCACCCCCTGGAGCAATCGTGCGCAGAGCCGCCATGGCCGTTCTCTCCCTCATCACGGCGGCAGGTGCCGTCCTGGCGACCACCCAGCCGGCCAGCGCGCAGGTGTACCACACGTGCCGTCCCGACTACTGGACGAACAAGTGCGCCAGCGGCTACACCCCCGCGAACCACACCCTGGACCGGATCTGGATCGGCATCGACAGCTCCAGCATCGTGGACTGGGAGGTGTGGGACCGGGAGACCGGACGCAAGGTCGGATCGGGCCGGGTGTCTCCCGACAAGCAGTTCCGGCACGGCATCTACGGTCTGTACGGGAACAAGTACCAGCTGGTCATGAAGGGCCTGTGGGGCAACTACGGCTTCATCTGCGACTGCTAGCCGGTCGTCCGGGGTAGCAACGCGTCCGCGAGCATCCGCCAGTACGGCATGGCCGACCGCCCCGGCTCGATGCCGATCACCTGGATGCCGACATGGTCGGCGCCGGCCTCGACGTAGCCGTGAAGTCTGGTCACGATGGTGTCGAGGTCGCCCCAGAACACCAGGTCGTCGACGATGCGGTCGCTGCCGCCGTTCGCGATCTCCTCCTCGGAGTAGCCCAGCCGGCGGAACTTCGCGACGTTGAACTTCTGGTTCAGGTAGGGACGCAGGTGCTCGCGAGCGATCGCGCGGGCCTTGCCGGGGTCGGTCTCGAACAGCACCGGGTGTTCGACGCCCAGGAACGCGTCCGGCCCGAGGATCCGCCGGGCGGGCGCGGTGTAGGACACGTTGACGTGGTAGCAGTGCGCCCCGGCGGAGCGGTCGCGGGCCAGTTCGAGCATCTTGGGCCCGTACGCGGCCAGGATGCGGCGCATCGGCGCCTTCGGTTCCGGGTTGGGCGTGCGGGAGGCGTCCATGGCGTCGAGGTATTCGTTCATCGCGGCCAGCGGGCGGACGCCCGGCCGCGCGTCGCCGAATCCCAGCCCGAGCACGTGCCGGTCCGGGTAGGCGTCGGCCAGCAGGCGGGCGGCGGCGTGCGTCCAGCGGGCCTCGCGTGACCAGATCTTCGCGATGCCGTTGACGACGGGCATCCGCTCGGTGCAGGAGAGCAGGTAGCCGGCGAGCGTCAGTGCCTCGCGCCCGAGCAGCTCCGGGAACCAGAACGCGCCCCAGCCCTGCTCTTCCAGTTCCTGGATCGACTCGCGCATCCGCCCGGCGGACTGGTGCTCGAAGTCGAAGGTGTAGATGCCGAACGTCCCCAGATCCAGGCCGTCGATCTTCCCCACCGATACCTCCCGATGATCGTCAACAGACGCATCGAAGTATCGCAGAATTACGATATGTACGGCAACGCCGGTACCCGTGCTGGATCGCCCGCGCCTAGAGGGTCCGCCCGAGGGTGGCCACCAGCCGGGCGATGCGCTGCTCGTCACGCCGGTAATGCGTCCACTTGCCCACCCGGGTCGCCCGGACCAGACCCGCTCGCTGCAACTCGGCCAGGTACGCTGAGACCGTCGACTGGGCAAGCCCCACCCTGGCCGTGATGTGGCTCACGCACACCCCTACCTCGGCCGGGTCGGCGATCGCCCCGTCCAGCGAGAAGTGCCGTTCGGGATCGCGTAGCCACACCAGCAACTGCAACCGGACCGGATTCGCCAGCGCCCGCAGCGCCTCGACCAGGTCGGGGTCCGGGGAGAACGCGCCCTCTGCCATGCGCAGATCATAGGTCGGGCCCGATGTTTCGGAGTACTTCGATATGAGGACCACCCCCGACGGCCCGGGGCTCGCCAGCCCTGGGCTCGACGGCCCTGGACTCGACGGTGCGGGCGCCGGACAGGTGGGCCAGCAGCAGGTCCAGCGGGCGCGGTACCCGGTCGAGGTCGAGCGCCGCGACCAGCAGGCTGGCGTAGCGGATCTTGCGCCGGCCGCCCGACCCCATGAACCGGCGCAGCTGGTCGTGCGAGTCGCGCCCGCGCCAGGCGGGCTGCTTCTGCAGCGTGCGGAACGAGCCGAGATCGCCCTCGGCATCGGCGACGCGCTCCACCACGGCGGTCCCGACCGCGCGGATCAGCTCGTCCTCCAGGTCGGCGGCGCACACGAAGAACCCGAGTGCCTCAAGATCGCTTCTGGTGGCCACCGGGCCGAGGCCGGCGCGTTCGAGACCTCTGCGGAAGACACCCTCCTCTCCGACGTCGCACAGACCCGCCAGCCGGAGCCCGAGACCGGCCGGACCGAACCGGCCCGCGTAGGCGGCGATGTTCGTGGCGCCGCCCATCGCCACCACGCGGACGCCCTCGGCCGCGAGATCAAGGCCGCGGCGCCCGGCCAGCGCTTCGACGGCCGACCTGTCACTCAGGCCCTCGACCAGTACCACGGTCCGCGTGTCGCTCACCGGCCCAGCCTCGCACCCGCCCCGGCGAGGTTCATCCCCTTTTACGAATGCCCGGGCCGCGACCGCGTGGCGCGCCGGCCGGCCCGATTCGGCGGGCGACCCGTGCGCGGGCGGCCGACGGATGGTTCCCGATCCGCCGGATCCGTTCGCGTGGACGCCGGTGGGCCGGTGCGGCAGACTGCCCTCGCATGAGACTCCCGGGTCCAGTGGACGACCTCGTGGCGGCCTACCTTCGGGCCGTCGATGCCGAAGCCGAGGGCCTGATCGAAGGGCTGTACCTGGAGGGGTCGGTGGCCTTGGGCGATTTCCGCCCGTACACCAGCGACGTCGATTTCGTGGCCGTCACCGCCGCCCCGCCCGAAGGTCCCGCCCTCGCCGCCCTCGAACGCGCGCACGCGCGGCTACGCGCCCGCACGCCCCGCCCGTCACTCGACGGCGTCTACCTGACCTGGAACGACCTGCGGGACGGTCCGGCCGGCACCGGCCCGCGGCCGCACAGCCATGAAGGCCATCTCCAGGGCGCCACCATCCCCGACAATCCGGTCCTCTGGCACACACTCGCGCGCCACGGCATGGCCTGCCGCGGCCCGGAACCCGCCGGCCTGGACGTCTGGCACGACAAGCACGCCCTGGCGGCCTGGGTCGACACCAATCTCGACCGGTACTGGCGCCGGCTCTGCGATCGTGCGGCCCGCCCGTTCAGCCTGTGGAGGACGGCCGTCCTGAGCCCTTACGCCACCGTCTGGATCGTCACCGGTGTCGTCCGCCTGCACTACACCCTGGCGACCGGTGACATCACCTCGAAGGAGGGCGCGGGTCGCCATGCGCTGGAGACCTTCCCGGAGCGCTGGCACCGCGTGGTCGAGGAGGCCCTGCGCATCCGGCGAGCTGACCAGGCCCGGCCCACCGCCGCCGGCCTGGTCACCGGCCTGGCGGAGTTCCTGCCGCTCAGGCCGGGTCGCGAGAGGCGATCGCGGTACCCGACCCCTCAGGCCCGCCGCCGGGATGTACTGGCCTTCGCCGACATGGTCATCGCAGAGGCGCATCGCCTGTACGGCGAGCGGCCATCGTGAGGCGAACGCCGGTCCGGTCCGGGCGGGCGACGTTCAGGACCGGTGGGCGGGGGCCGCGCCGATCCAGCGGTGGTAGGCGTCCAGGTCGACGTTGCCGCCGCACACGATGGTGACCACGTGCCGGCCGGCGAAGCGGTCCCGGTCCTCGAGGATGGCCGCGATGCCCAGCGCGGCGGAGGGCTCGGCCACGAGGCCGGCATGCTCCAGGAGCAGCCGCATGCCGGCGATGATCGACTCCTCCCGGACCAGCACCGCGTCGTCCGCGACCACCAGCAGGTCGTCCAGGACGGCCGGGATCGGCCGGCGGCCGGCCACGCCGTCGGCGATGGTGTCGGTCGAATCGGTGGTGACCACCCGCCGTCGGCGCCACGAGAACGTCATCGCCGGCGCGCCCAGCGGCTGGACGCAGATCACCTCGACCCCGGGCGCCAGCTCCTTCAGCACATGCCCGACCCCGGTGGCCATCGCCCCGCCACCGAGCGCGATCAGGACCGCGTCGAACGTCGGCGCCGCGTCCGCCAGCTCCAGGCCGATGGTCGCCGCGCCCTCGCAGGTCTCGATGTCCAGGCTGTCCTCCACCAGCCGGATGCCCTCCTGCCGGGCGAGGGCCGCCGCCCGCTCGCGGGCCAGGTCGAAGTCGCCGTCCACCAGCTCCAGCCGGGCACCGAACGCGCGGATGCGCTCCAGCTTGGCGGCGGGCGCGGAGCGGGACGCCACGACGGTGACGTCCAGCCCTCGGGCGCGGCCGGACCAGGCGAGGGCCTGGCCGAGATTGCCCGCGCTGGCGCACACCACCGCGTTCCGCCCGTCGCCGGCGAGCAGGCTCGCCACGAGTTCGGTGCCGCGGCCCTTGAAGCTGCGGACCGGGTTCGCCGTTTCGAGCTTGACGCTCACCGCGCACCCGAGGCCGGGCTCCAGGGCCTCGCAACGGTACAGCGGGGTGTCGAGGAACACCGGGTCGATGGCCTGGCGGGCCGCCCGGATCCGGGCGGTGTCAAGGCGCGTCTCCTGCACGCGACGACAGCCTAGCCGGTGGCGGGAGCCGGATTCGGGCACGCTCGGCCCGCCGCGTCTTCGGGGACGTCAGGCCGCCGCGCCCGTCAGGCGTGCTCGGCGGCGAGAACGCGCTCGGCGCCGACCGCCCCGACCTCCGAACACGCCGCGAACCGTACGGACGGATCGGCCATCTATCCAACCGATCGGTCGTTAATATAGATTGTGTCCATGACGCAGGACGGACGGCGGTTGCGCGGGATGCGCAGCCGCGAGGCGATCCTCGAGCAGGCGGTGAGTCTGGCCTCCGTGGAAGGGCTGGACGGGCTCTCCCTGGGGCGGCTGGCGACGGCGACCGGCACCAGCAAGTCCGGCTTCTTCGCCCACTGGCGGGACAAGGAGCAACTACAGCTCGACGCGGTGGACTGGGCCGGTCGCCAGTGGACCGAGCAGGTGATGGCCCCGGCCCTGCGGGCCCCGGCCGGGGTGCGGCGGCTGTTCGCGCTGCACGAGGCGCGGCTGCGGTTCTACGGCGAGGGCGTGCTCCCCGGGGGATGCTTCTTCTTCACCGTCCAGGCCGAGTTCGACGACCGTCCCGGTGCGGTGCGCGACCGCGTCGCCCGCGCCTTGCGCGCATGGCAGGAGTGCATGCGGCGGCTGGTGGCGGAGGCCATCGCGATGGGTGAGCTCGCCGCGAGCGTTGACGTGGCCCAGCTCGCCTACGAGATCGACGCGCTGGGGGAGATGGTGATCATTCATTCCCGCCTGCACGACGGGCCGGCCGCCCTCGGCTACGCCCGCCGTGCGGTACTCGACCGCCTGCGCGCGCTCTGCCCTGACCCGACACTTCTCCCGGAGGATTGATCACGATGGACGATGGCCTGTACGAACCGGTCCAGGTGCATTTCGACGATCTCGACGCCATGGGCCTGCTGCACAACTCCCGGTACGCCTTACTGGTCGAGCGGGGCATCGGGGCGTACTGGCTACGCCTGGGCTGGGCGCCCGATCCGGCCCGGTCGGCGTTCAAGGACGTGGCCCTGGTCGTGCGGGAGACCAAGGTGACCTTTCACCTCCCCATCGTCGGAGCGGGCGAGCCGGTGGTGCACTTCTGGATCGACCGCCTGGGGCGCACCAGCCTCGTCTACGGCTTTCGCGTGCTGTCGGCCGATCGGGCGGTGGTGCACGCCGACGGTTACCGCGCCATGGTCAACCTCGACCCGGCCACCATGCGACCCGCGCCGTTCAGCGACGAACTGCGCGCCGCCGCCGAACCCCTGCTGCACCGCACGGCGGCGGCCCACTGAGACCCGGCCGGCCCGGCGGCCGGCCGGAAGCACCGGTCGCCGCGCCGACGGATTCGACCAGGACGGGGACCCGCCTGCCTGTTCGGGCCTCCGGCCACCGGGAAAGATCTTGACCAGATTCGTCCGGCCGACCACCCTGGATCCGATGCCCGCGGTTGAGGGGAGCCTCCATGTTCGGCTTGGGCTGGTTCGAACTACTGATCATCATTGCCGTCGTGGTGGCGGTGATCGGCGTGGTGCTGGCTCGAGGCCGGCGTCGCTAGCAGGTGGCCGCGATGCTCGGCGGGCGACGGTCCGGAAATGAGGCGAGCCCCGCCACCCCGCCGGTCGATCCGGCGGGAGGTTCAGAAGCGCGACTCGCGCGTCGGCGCCCTATCCGTGGCAGGAACGTCCGACGGTAAGCAAATGTGCGCCGGCGGCCACTTGTGGAATCCACCGGTGAACGGTTTCCTGAGGCCGGACTTTCATCGCGGTCGATGTGAGGTCGGGAGAGACCCGTGGCTGGACAAAGGATGCACGGTCTGGTTCCTCGCATGATCGCGGTGCTGGCGATGCTGGCACTGATGTACGGGGTCGTGGTCGGGGCGGTGCTCCTGGCCGGTGTCGGCTGGCGGTACGTGGTGCCGGTCGTGTTGCTGGTGATCCTGCTGCAATGGTGGGGCGCCGAGTGGTTCGCCCGGGAGATGACCGGCGCCCGGATCGTGGACGCCGACGAGGAGCCGGAACTGCACGGCGTGCTGAATCGGCTGTGCGCGCTGAACGATGTGGCCAAGCCGCGCGTGGCCGTCAGCCCGGATCCGGTGCCCAACGCCTTCACTCTGGGCCGCTCTGAACGGCACACCACCATCGTGGTGACCCGCGGCCTGCTGGACATGCTGGAGCCGGACGAACTCGGCGCCGCCCTGGCCCACGAAGTCGCGCACATCCGGCACCGAGACGTGGCGATCATGACGCTGGCCGGTTCGCTGGCCATCGCCATGGCCTGGGGCGCGAGGGTCGCCCGCGATTTCGTGCGGCGGAACTCCAAGCCGGTGCCGCTCCGCCAGGAGATCCGGGACCTGCCGGTCGCATTGTTGCTGGCGTGGCTCTATCCACTGATCATCATTCTCGGGCTGTGGAGCCTGCTGGCGCAGCTGCCATTGCGGGCCCTGGGCCGCTACCGGGAACTGGCCGCCGACCATGACGCGGCCCTGCAGACCGGGCAGCCCGCGTTGCTGGCCGCGACCCTGCTCAAGATCGGCAACAGTGGTGTGATTCCCCGCGCCGATCTGCGTGCCACCGCACGCGTCCCGGTGACCGGCCTGGTCGCGGCCAAACCCGCCCGCCTGGCCTGGTGGTCCACCCACCCGACGATCGCCCGGCGCGTCGACCGCCTCACCGCGCTCAGTCGCCCGACCGCAACCCCGTGACCCGGCCGGACGGCAGCCGATCTCCACGCTGGGTGTCCCTTCGACAACCGGCCACCGAACGGTGCCGATGAGCGCTGCCGCAGTGACCTCGCGCCATGGGATGGCACGTGGTCGTCGGCGCCTGCCTTTTCCGTCGCCCAGACGTAGTGTCGCCTTGTTTTACGCCTCGCTGGCGCCCACCTGGCCGGTATTGTGCTGTTCTGGCTGGTCCATCAGTCGGCCGGTGAACGCCGGCGGCCCGCCGCAGGGCGGGCCGCCTTTATGCGGTTGATGCAGCGTTCGGCCATTTCGCGCTGCCTGAACAGCGGATGAATGACCGGACGGCGAATACGGGAACCGTAGTTCTTACGGCTTGCCGCTCGGTCGCTCTCTTCCGGGGATGACAACCCTCCATGGTGCGGCTACGCAGATAGTCTTTTACCGGATATTGCGGCCTTTCGGTTGTTAGTAGCCGCGCTTCCAGGGCGAACAATGTGCGGTGCCTGAGCCGGCACACACCCGGAGCTTGTCGATGCTGGCACCGTCGGCCGGTCGCTCCGATCCACAGCCGTCAGCGGACCCATTGGCATCACCGACGGAGTCCTCTAATCCCAGGGCGGTGACGTACTCCGTACGCACGCCGAGATTGTCGGCCCTGACGTCGCAGGCCTGAACCATGGTGCTGTAGTTGTACGACTTACCGGAGCCGGCGACGAGTCCGTTGATGTAGGTGACCACCGTTACGTCCGCCGCGCTCGCCGGAGCCGCGGAGAAGAGCATTCCCAGTGCCGCCGCTGCGGTGATCCACATCATGCGCGCTGACCTGCCCATAGCTTTCTCCCTTCATCGAGCAGCGAACACCTTTTCGAGATCGCTTTGACGGATCCGCTGCTTTCCCGTCGATTACGAAGATCGCAACCATCGCCGGAATTTTCATTGATCATGCGCGCCAAGTCCTTGACGTCCCGCGTCCCGTCGCCGCCGGGGCACCAAAACGGTCGTGTCCCGTGCGTCGTTTGCGGAAACTCGTGGCATACGCGCCGAGCATGCGCATGATGCGCTTCGTCACCCGCCGCCGACCGTCTTGATCGACCCTGGTGGCCGATCAAGCGGCACGTGGAGGATGGCCTGGTGGGCGCACGAGCGGGTCTTGAGAGTCGCGCACGCCGTCCTCGGTGTCGTCGTTTCGACGGGGCGGGCGTGTCAGTGCTCAGCGTGCGCGGCCCTGGTGTGTCCGCTCGTGACGGCTTCGGCGGCCATGCGGAGCGTGTCGGTCTCGAACCGGAGTCGGCCGGCGTCGGCGGGGAGCGCGCGCTCGGTGAGCAGGCCGTTGAGGACGGTCGCCAGGAAGCGTGCGCGTCGCTCGACGTCGTCCGCCGGTACGGCGCCTTCGCCGGCGAGGACGGCCAGCCATCGCTCGATGCGGTGCAGACCCAGCCGCTCTAGCGACCGGAACGTGGTGACCTGGTCATCGCTCGGATCGGACGCGATGTAGGTCTCGTGGATCGCGCGCCAGTACTCGCGCGCCCGGCTTCCGGTACCGACCGTCGAGAGCGATAGCCGCAGGCAGTCGACGAGGCGATCCACCGCCGGGCGTTCGGTGTCGAGGATGGGGTCGTCAGGGATGTCGACGTCGTAGAGGCCGGCGACGACGGTGTCGATGAGCTCCCGTTGCGTCGGGAAGAAATGCCGGAGCGAACCCATGCTGACGCCTGCTCGCGCGGCGACCCCTCGGACGCTCAGCCGAGCGGTCGGGTCCTCGCCGAGCATGGTCGCGGCGGCGATCAGGATCCGGTCGCGGGTGTCTTTTCTCGTCGGACGGTCGTTCATCGGGGCCTCCTCACGCACCAGTTCTAGCACAGTGTGCTAGCTTTGCCGGAGTAGCACAGTGTGCTAGTGAGTGCGGTGATCGAAGATAGGAGGTTCTTGAAGTGGTGTTCGGAGGATGGCGCGACCGTCGCGCGGCACGGCGCGTACGCCCGGGCAACGGCGAGCCGCTGCCACGGTTCCGCTGGTGGCAGCTGCTGAGCAGGTCGGTGCGCACGCTGACGCTTCGCGCGCCGGACGGCACCGCGTCCACCTACGCGGTCGACGTCCGGCAGCTGGGCGATCGCGACGACGGCGCGATACGCGCGCGGCTCTACCGTGACGGTGCCCTCGTCTCGCTCTCGACGATGCCCGCCCGCTTCCCGGTGCCGGGCGGTCACATCGAGGTCGCCGTCGGCACCTACGGCCTGCGGCGCTGCCACCACGTACGCGCCGACGGCACCGCGAAGCCGTTGACGCCGCATCCCGCTTCCGCCGAGGGGCGGCGCGCCCACCTGCATCGGACCCGCCCGGGGCTGAGCCGCCTCGTCGGCGCCGTCTCGGCACTGCTCGTGCTCGTCGGGATCTGCGTGGCCGTGCCGCAGCTCGCCGCGACGATCTCGCACATCCCGCCGGTGGCGGACGCGCTCGGGGCCTTCGATCTCCCGGTGCACGTCCCGGTCGCGGCCAACATCGCCGCCGGCGTCGCAGCGGTCGTGGGCAGCACCGAGCGTGCGCTGCGACTGCGTTCGAACTGGCTCGACACTCTCGCGAGCTGACCATGAGGAAGGACACCATGACGAGCACCGCCCAGGACCGGATCCGCCGGCCCGACGAGCACGCGCACCCGCCCCGCGGGGCGGCCGGCGAGGGCTGGCTCCTCCGGCCCGACGTACCCGTGCGCCCGCCGCGCGTGCCGGCCGGCGTCGAATACCACCGCGTCTACGCGGGCGACAAGCGCCGGATCCTGCGCGGCCTCCTGGTGATCGTGCTGCTGTTCGCCGGGCTCATCGGCTTCGCGCAGCTGTTCCTGCTCGGCGCCGCCACCATCGACGCGCGGATTCTCGGCCGTACGGGCTTCACCCCGCTCCAGCAGGCCGCCGGCGCGCTCTCGCTCGCCGTGCTCATCCCCTACAGCATGCTGCTGCAGCGCCTGTTCTACGGCGTGCCCGCGGGTTCGCTGCACTCCGTCACCGGACGCTTCCGCCATGGCGTCCTCGGCCGCACGCTGCTCGTCTTCGGGCCGCTGCTCCTCATCCTCGTTTCCATCGCGTCCCTCATGCCCGGCGAGGCGGTCCCCTGGACGACCGCCGACCTTGTCGCATTCATCGTCATCAGCACGCTGCTCAGCCCGCTGGCGGCGGCCGGCGAGGAGTACGGACTGCGCGGCCTGATGTTCCGCGTCGTCGGCGGCTGGACCCGCGGCGCCCGTTCCGGGGCGATCCTCGGCATCATCGTCACGACCGTGCTGTTCTCGCTCTTCCACGGCACGCTCGATCCCTACCTGCTCACGTCGTATCTCGTGCTGTTCTCGGCGATGGCGATCGTCACCTGGCGCACCGGCGGGCTCGAGGTCGCCGTCGTGCTGCACGCCGTGTACAACGCCACCGCGTTCGTCCTTGCCACGACGCTGCATCTCGACCTCGGCGGAGCCCTCGGCAGCCGCGGCGAGGCGGTCGGTTCGGTCACGAACCTGGTGCCCGGCGCCGGGCTGGCCGTCATCACCGCGATCATCTGGTGGACGACCCGGAAATCGGGCCCCGCACGCACTCCGTCAGCGTGACGTGCGGCGCTACGAGCCGGCCTGCCGGCGGTAGCCTCGGGCCTCCTGAGTTGGCTGCCTAAGGACTTCGTCCACCCCGTGCCCGTACCCGGCACCGCGCTCCACCTGCGGCCGATCGCACTGGTGCCGCGATGGATCGCCGCCGACCGGCCCCTCCGGCAGCCCCGTCACCTGGCAGGACTGGCC
>NZ_BOOU01000113.1 GCF_016863395.1 Sphaerisporangium rufum
AGCCGGTCCTGCCAGGTGATGTCGCGGCCCAGGTGACTGGGCTGCTGGAAGGGCCGGTCGGCGGCGATCCATCGCGGCACCAGTGCGATCGGCCGCAGGTGGAGCGCGGTGCCGGGTACGGGCACGTACACGCACTTCCCAAGCTGACAGCGCGGGTTGGATTCCCGTCACCCGCTCCACGCAGTGCGACCGTCTCACCTCTTGCCGGCCACTGGTCGTCATCTGGGTAGGCCCATGGCTCGATAACCCATGGGTCCAGGGCGGAGGGTCGCCAGGCCATATGGCCAGCAGACAACGACGCCGTTTCCCCCAGCGTCGGGTCATGAGCCACAAGGTGGCTGAGGTGCAGAATGATCGCGTGGAATTGGACGCCGGAAAGGTTCGCCTCCTTCAGAGACTTTCCTGGATCACTTCAGCGTCCGCCGCCCGGATGTGGTCACTTCGGCCGCCCGCAGCTCGCCAATGCGCGTGATCTTGTTGAGTCCGGCCGGGGTATCCGGGTCGAGCCCGAGGGCCAGGGCGGCGTCGTGGGCCGCGCGCTGGATGGGCAGGATCGCCAGGAACGGCACCCACTCGGGGGGGCCCTCGGGGAGCGCGACTCGCTGGTCTGCGGGCGAGTCGCCGGAAGGCGCGATGTACACGGTTCCTGCCCCGCGCAGGCCGGCCTCGGTAACCGCCTGCTCGGCGAGGTGACGCCCGAGGGGGTCGGCGCCGACCGCGATGACCCCGTTTCCGGTCGACACCGCGTTGACGCTTCCGTGCAGGAACTCACTCGCCTCCAGGGATGCCACGAGCGTCCGCAGCGTCTCCCGGATCTTGATGGCGCCCTCTTCGGCCACGGACTCCGCGAAGCCCTCGCCCACGAGGACGAACCCGCTCAGCCCTGCGAGGTCGAACCTGGCCTCGGAATCGTCCAGCACAGCCCGCATCAGCCCGGGGAGCCGGCGGCGCGCCTGGTCGAGCTGTTCGGGGTATCCGGCAAGCGCGAGCCCGAGCAGGCAGGCGAGTGTCGTAGTGAAGCTCTTGGTGGCCGGAACGGCGCGCTCCCCGCCCGCGCGGCAGTCGAGCACGCTCTGGTGGTCGCGCATCAGCCGCGCCAGCGCCGACTCGGGAGAGTTGGTGATGACGAGCAGCCGTGCGCCCTGATCGGTCGCGCGCTGCGCCGCGGCCAGCACCTCGCGGCTCTCCCCCGACTGGGAGATGGCGATCACCAGAGCACCGGACAGGTCCACACCTGGATCGCCCCAGCCCAGCTCGGCCGGAGAGAGCTGGAAGGCCGGCTTCCCGGTGAAGGTGCGGATCGCGTGCACGCCGTAGGTGGCGGCAGACCGCGACGATCCCCGGCCCAGCAGCACGACCGACCTGGCGTCGTGAACCGCCTGGCCCAGATGGTCCAGCGCCGCCCAGACACCGTCGAGCGCGGCGGCCACACGATCGGGCTGCTCAGCCATCTCGGCGCGCATCAGGGCGCCGGGGTCAATCTGTACCATTGGTCCTCACTGATTAGAACTGACGATGTTATGACAACCGGTCGACACCAGCCCCTGAGGCTGAGGTGTCAGGCGACCCGGTGATGTAGGGGCTCTCCGGCGAGCGCGCGGAGCACCTCCTGCACGGCCGTGACCCCGGCCCGCTCGACGGCCTCCTGGGTCGTCCCGGCGCAGTGGGGCGTGAGGATGATGTTGTCGAGCCCGATTAGCTCGCTGTCGGTGAGCGGCTCGCGGGCGAAGCAGTCGAGCGCGGCTCCCGACAGGTGCCCTTCGCGCAGGACGGCGGCGAGCGCCGCCTCGTCCACGATCCCGCCACGGGCCGTGTTGACGAGCACGCTGCCCGGCCTCATCGCCCGTAGCGCCGCCTCTCCGAACAGCCCAGCCGTACTGTCGGTCAGCGGACAGTGGATCGAGATCACGTCCGACGTGGTCAGCAGCTCGTCGAACGCCACCAGCGGCACCCGTGCCTCCGACGCGACCGGGTCGAAGGCCACGACCTCCAAGCCGAGAGCCGCCGCCCGGTCGGCGACCTCACGACCGACCACACCGAGTCCGACGATGCCGAGCCGGCGGCCCGTCAGCTCGAAGCCGGGTACCCGCCGCCACAATCCCTTCCGTACGGAACGGTCGAGCGAGGTGACCCGGCGCGCGACCGCGAAGATCAGGGCTATCGTGAGCTCCGCCACGGATACCGCGTTGGCGCCAGGTGTCCTCGCGACGAGGACGCCGTGCCGCCTTGCGGCGTCGAGGTCCACGTTGTCCACACCGCTCCCGAAGCGGACCACGGCGCGGAGAGTGTCGGTGGCGAGCGCGGCCGGTCCGACTTCGTCGAGCCCCACTATCGCCGCGCTGCAGCCGGTGACCAGTTCGGCGAGCTCGTCACCGGTGAGCGGCCGGTCGACCGTGGGGAAGCGAGGGCTCAGCCCGTGCTCCGCCAGCAGGGCCTGGTGCCGTCCCGCCGTCTGCCGGAAGCCGCGGGGTGTGACCGCGATCGTCGTCATGAGCTCTGGTACCGCGGGTTCGGAACGACTTCGGGGCCGGACGGACCCTCGACGACCAGGACGGGGAAGCCTCGCTCCTCGATGGAGCCGTAGTCGTGCCCCGAGTCGCCGATGTAGGCGGCGAAGAAGACGAGCGGCTCGTCCGCCACGTTGACGCTGCGATGCGACCATCCGCCGGGGATGTAGTTCATCGAACCGGGGCGCATCTCCTCGATGGCGTACCGGCCGTCCTCGGTGGCCATCACGAGGCGTCCGTAGCCGGAGGTCGTGAGGTACACCTCCGACCGGTCACGCACCTCGTGAAAGTGTCCCTTCGTCATGAAGTACTCGTCGCCGACCTTGCCGTTGTAGAGGCGGGTGGTGCACGTCTGCAGCTCAGAATTGGTCTCGGGCACGTCGATGTTGAAGACCTCGTAGACCACCTGGGCGCCGTCGCAGTCCTCGGCATAGGCGCCCCTCATGTCGGACAGCCGCCGCCGCACGAGGCGGTTTTCCGGCGCGATGTCCCCGGTCCCGAGGTCGAGGACACGGGTGAACGGTTGAAGCATCAGGCTCTTCCTGTCTTTTCGAGTAGGAGTTCGGGGCGGATCAACTCCGCAGGGCCTCGACTTCCTTCTGGAACTCCGCGTCGGCCAGGCCGGCCTCGATGACGCGGAGGATGGTCGACGCGCCTCCCCGCATGGGGTTGATGCGGATCGCGTACTTCTCCAGACCCGGCATGCCCTTGAGGAAGGTGCTCGTGAGGTAGGTGAAGAGGGGAAGCACCTCAGGCTGCGCCTCCTCGCCGACGGACTGGCTGGGAGAGCCGTTGCGCCACGCCGCGCGGACGAACGCCTCAGCCACCGGCTCGTCGAACACGAGGACGCTGCACCGGATCCCCGGTTGCGCCGCCACGGCCCCGCGGATGTACGGAAGCCGCCCGGCGGACACCATCTCGTTGATCCGATCCGTCGTCTCGATCACCGTGGCGTTCTGGACGGCGAGCGCCACCGGCGCGAAGACCAGCATTCGCAGGGCCTGCATCGCGCCCGGCCCCTGGACCTGGCAGCCCGCCGAGGACAGGTCACGCCGGATGCCCGAGACGAGCTCCTCGTCGCCGAGCACGCACCCCACCTGCACCGGCGAGAGCAGCTTGAACAGGGAGAACGCGCTGGCGTCCGCGCCGAGCTGCACACCGATCCGACGCGACCGCATGACGGCGTAGTTGTCGTCGACGATCACCTTGACGCGGTCGCCCTTCAGGGAGCGCGCCAGGTCGATGATGTCGGTGATCTCGTGGTTGTCACCCAGTCCCTGTGGGACGTGCTGGATGTACAGGCCCTCCGGTTCGACGTCGGCCACGGTCTCGCGCACCGCGTCGAGGTCGTTGAAGTCGACCTGGTGGAGGCGCAGCCCCATGTGTTTCATGGCCGGCAGCGTGGTCTTGTACGGGTGCGCAGAGTGCAGGACGACGTTGTCACCCGGCCGGAGCGACGCGTTGAGCATCGCCCGGATCGAGCCGGTGCCCGCGCCGTGCACGAGCACGGCGTCCTCGGTGCCGAAGAAGCCGGCCAGTGCGCGCTCGACGCGGGCGGTGGCCCGGGGCCGCCCGCCACCGCCGAAGCCGACGGTGGCCAGCTCGCGGACTTGGCCGTAGTCCTCCGTGAAGTAGACGTCCGATCCCATGACCGCCTGGATGGCGTCCACCAGCGCGTACTGCGTGTCGATCGCCTGGTCAAGAGTCATGTGCTCCCGGACCACCGTGGCCCGCAGCTGGTCCAGCGCGAGCGCCGGGAAGTCACTCGGGGAGCTCACCGAGAGCCTCCTCGATCGCCTTGGTGACGCCGTCGAACATGGCCCGCACGTCGTCGTGGGTCGCGACGAGCGCTGGGAACAGCGTCACGACGTCGCCGGTCGCGCGGCACATGAAGAGGTTGCGCATGCCGGCCTTCGAGACCTTGCCCCCGACTCCCCACTCGGCCGGGAACGGCTCCCGCGTCTCCTTGTCCCGCACCAGCTCGATGCCGATCAGGAAGCCTTTGCCCCGCACGTCGCCGACGTGCGGGTTGGTCCTTCCCCAGGCCCGGAGCTGCGCGAGCAGCCACTCGCCCTGGTCACGCACGTTGTCTACGAGCTTCTCGTCGCGTATCGCGTCGAGTACGGCGAGCCCCGCGGCGCACGCGACCGGATGTGCGGAGTAGGTGTGGCCCGAGACCTTGGCCTGCCCGGTTCCGCCGTCCGCGATGAGGACGTCCATCACCCGCTGCGAGGCGATCGCCGCGCCCAGCGGGACGTAACCGCCGGTGATTCCCTTCGAGACCGTGATGACGTCCGGGACGACGCCATAGTGCTCGGAGCCGAAGTAGGTCCCGGTGCGGCCGACGCCGATGAAGACCTCGTCGTCGATCCAGAGGATGTCGTACTTGTCGCAGATCTCGCGCAGCCGACGCAGGTAGTTCGGCGGCGGGGTGAGGACGAGGGCCGCGGGGATGGCCTCGGCAAGGATACCGGCGACCGTCTCGGGACCCTGGCGGAGGATCTCGTCCTCGATCGCCTGGGCGCACGCCTCGCCGTATTCCTCCTCGGTCATGCCGGAGGGACGGCGATAGGTGTAGCAGGCGTCGAGCTCGACGAAGCCCGGGGCGAGCGGCGCGAACCACGTGCGGAACTCCGAGCTGCTGCTCGCGCTGGCGCCGACCAGCGTGGTGCCGTGGTAGCCCGTCTTGCGGTAAAGGAACTTGGTCTTACCCGGGTTGCCGCGCTGGCGGTGGTAGGACTTGACGAGCTGGGTGGCGCTCTCCACGGCCTCGGAACCGTCGCAGACGAAGAACGAGGTGGTCAGGTCGCCCGGCGCCACCTCCGCGATGCGCTTGGCGAGCTCGATCGAAGGCTCATTGATGAAGGTGCGCAGGGACACCCACTGCATGGTCCTGATCTGCGACGCGACCCTGTCCGCGACGTCCTCGCGGCCGTGTCCGAGCGTCGCCGCGGCGGAGCCGCCGGCAAGCGCGTCGAGGTAGACGTTGCCGTCGATGTCCTCGACCTGCACGCCGCTCGCGCGGACCGCGATCGGGCCCTGCGCGCGGCGGGTGCTGTCCGTCGAGACGCCATGCCGCCATACGTATCGCACGGAGTCCTCGACGAGGCGGTGTTTGCGCTCGTCAGTGGTCTCCTCGGTGGTTGCCACATGCCTGGTCGCTTCCGTGCCCTCCACGACAAAGACCTCCAACTTATAATGATGTAATGATGACCCTACAGGTTGAGTCGTTGCCCATCAACCGGCGGGTGCGGCTTGTCGGCTCGCGAGGTGGCCGGAGGCGCTTAGCGCGGCGCGGTAGGCCTCCGCACGCTTCGCCACGGCCGTGAGGTCGCCCGTCTCGACCGCGGAACGCGGCACCAGGTCGGAGCCGGCGAAGACGGCGAGCGCCCCCGCGGCGAGGAACTCGGGTGCCGTGTCCGGCGTGATGCCACCTGATGGCACGAAGTGCACCTCGGGAAAGGGCCCCCGCAGGTCTTTCAGATAACGCGGCCCACCGAGCCCTGCGGGGAACAGCTTCACCGCCGCCGATCCCGCCCGCACGGCGGTCATGACCTCCGTCGGGGTCAGTGCCCCGAGAAAGAAGGGCACGCCTGCCGTACGGCACGGCTCGACCACGTCGAGGGCGAGACCTGGGGAGACGATGAAGCGGGCGCCCGCGTCGATGGCCGCCTGAGCATCATCCGCGGTGAGCACCGTGCCGGCCCCCACGACGGCGCCCTCGGCGGCGGCGGCGGACGCGATCACGTTGAGCACCCCGGGGATCGTGAACGTGAACTCCACGCACCGCACGCCCTCGTCCGCGAGCGCCGCGGCGAGACCGGCCGGGTCGGCGACGCGGCTGCCGCGAACGACGGCGGCGACACGGTCAGCCGCCAGGACGTCTTGAGGATGCTCGGGCATGAAGCGGGTAGCGGTGGCGGGTTCGGAATTCGTGGTCATCGCGATAGATCACTCTCTGGTGGGATCACCGGCGGTCGCCAGTGCGGCTTGCGAGGCCCGTGCGGGAGCGGCGGCATGGGAGGCCTCCTCGGAGGGCCACGTCGCGAGAAGGTGCGCGATCTCCTCGACCCGCGAGGCCCGCAGCACCCGCTCCGCCAGCCTCTCGGCCTGCCGTGAGTCGATCTCAGAGATCAGCTGCTTGAGCCTGGGCACGATCGGGGGCGCCGCGGAGAAGGCGCGCAGGCCCAGGCCGACCAGGAGCGGCAGCGCGTGGATGTCGCCGGCGAGCTCGCCGCACACGCTGACCTTCACCCCGGCCTCCCGGCCCGCCTCCAGGACCGTAGAGATCACGCGGATGACGGCGGGATGCAGGTCGTTGTAGAGGCTCCCGAGGCTCGGATTGTTCCGGTCCGCGGCGAGCAGGTAGGCGGTCAGGTCGTTGGTTCCCACGCTGAGGAAGTCGCACCGGGCGGCGAACTCCCGTGCCAGCACGGCGGCGCTCGGCACCTCGACCATCGCCCCGACGGACAGCCGATGCTCCGCCGCGAGCTCGCCCAGCAGTGCGTCCACGGCGTCGAGCTCTTCGAGGCCGCTGACCATCGGGACCATCACCTGAACGTTCGGGTGGTCGCGGGCCACCCGGGCGAGAGCCCTGAGCTGGGTGGCGAAGACGTCCGTGCGGTCCAGGCAGAGCCGGACCCCGCGCAGGCCGAGAAACGGATTATCCTCGTGGGGGACGCTCAGTCCCTTGACCGGCTTGTCGCCCCCGACGTCGAAGGTCCGGAAGACGACCGGACGGCCGCCCGCCGCGACCGCCGCGGCGGTGTAGGCGGCGACCTGTCCTTCCTCGTCCAACACGCGTACCGTGCCGCTGAGGAGCAGTTCCGTGCGGAACAGCCCGATCCCGTCCGCCCCGTATGAGACCGCGGCCGCGACCTCGGCGGCCGACGCGGCGTTGCCGTACACCGCGACCTCGACGCCGTCCACGGTGCATACCGGGCCTTGACAGACCTCGACCACGGTCCTCGCCGCCTGGTGCCGCGCTGCCGTACCAGGGTCGGGGTCGAGCTCGCAGGTCCCCGCGTCGCCGTCGACGGCGCAGAGCCCGCCACGCGGTACGGCGTGCTCTACGGCGGCGAGCAGGCCGCCGACGGCGACGACCGCCGGTATGCCGAGCTGGCGGGCGAGGATCGCGGCGTGCGAGGTCCGGGTGCCGCGCTCGGTGACGATCGCCCGCACAACGGCGGGGTCGAGGCCAAGAGTGTCGGACGGCGTGAGCTCCAGCGCGGCCAGCACGACCTCTCCGTCGGCCGCGGTGGGCAGCGGGGTGCCCTCGGCCACGCCGAGATGCCGGAGCACGCGCTGCGCGACGTCGAGCACGTCGGCCGCCCGCTCGCGCAGGTAGCCGTCGTCGAGCTCGCGCAGCTCGGCCGCCACGGCGTCGCTCACCTGGCGGACCGCGGCGGGCGCCGCGACACCGCCGGCGACCAGCCGCTCGATCTCACCCCGCCACTCGTCGTCGTCGAGCAGCAGCTCGTGCGCCCGGAAGATGCCGGCTTCCTCCGGGCCGAGCCGTGCTGTCGCGTCGGCGACGACCCCGGCCAGCTCCGCTCGCGCGGACTCGATGGACTCGGTCAGGCGCTCGCCCCAGGCGCCCGGGTCGAGCACCGGCAGCGAGACCGGCGCGGAGTGCGACCCACGGCTGTGGAGAACGTACAGCGGGGCGCAGGCCGAGCCTCCGGACACCCCCGCACCGGTCAAAATCATGAGTGGCCGCCGCTTCCATCGGCGCCGTCGGAGTCGAGCAGCGCGACGAGCGCCTCGATCGCCTCCGCCTCGTCCGGGCCGTTCGCCGTGATGGCCACCGTGGTGCCCTGCGCGACGCCCAGCTTCAGCAGCGACACGAGGCTCTTGCAATTCCCCTTACGGTCCTTGGCCTCCAGGGAGAGGTCCGAACTGAACCGCTTGGCGGTCTCGACGAAGACCGCCGCCGGACGGGCGTGGATTCCGGACGGGGTACGCACGGTGACCGTACGCGAAACGCTCATGAGTTCTCCAAGGGTGCGGTGGTCGGGAGGAGGTCGTCTCCGAGCGGAAAGCCCGCGCGGTCGAACACCCCGAGCAGCCTCGGCTCGGTGGCGACGTTCGCGAGGACCGCGACGAAGCAGCGGCTGACGAAGACCTGTGAGCGGAACGCGTAGAGAACGGTGTCGCCCACCGACACGGCGCCGAGGTCGTCGACATAGAGGTTGCCGTAGTAGTCGATCGCCTCGGCCGGGTCCAGCTCGACCCGCGCGGTAACGGGCTCGTCCTTGCCGCGGCCGTAGATGAGCGCGCTTCGCGCCCGTGACCGGGGGTAGAACCCACCGCCGAGCGAGTAGACGGTGTCGCCGAGAATGTGCGTGACCTCGGAGACGTAGACCATCGCCGGGATCTCCGGCTGATCGGTCACGGCGTGCAGCGGGGTGTGCCCGGTCAGGCAGCTTCCCGGCTCGATGTGGGTAGCGCCATGCTCCGCGAGCATCCCGGCCGTCGCCGAGCAGGAGGCGCTGGGTGCGTTCACGATCGCCGCGTCCATGCCGGCGTCGCGAAGCATCCGTGCGGCTTCGGCGATGGTGGTGAGGTTGGACGTGGGCCGTAGCTCGCGGGCCTCCTCGTCGAACAGGACACAGGGGAAGGAGGTGACGCCCCCCACCCGAATACCGTCGAGCGCGTCGATGCGCTTGGCCACGTCGACGAGCTCGTCGATGGGCACACCACCCTTCTGCGCGGCATAGTAGACGTCGCCCTCGCATACCACGCGGACGAGCACCGGCTGCTCCCTGCCCGCCGCCCTGGCCGCCTCGGCCAGCCGTTCCGCCTGCTCGAACCCGAAGACGGTGACGACCTCTGGCTCCATCGCGACCGCGTTCGCCAGCTCGGCGAACGGCACCTGCACGAGGTGGCCGAGATGGCCCATCCGCAGGCCGTGCCGGTGCAGGACGCGGGCCTCCTCGAAGTCCACCGCGACGACCTTCTCGATGCCGCTGCGCGCCACCGAGTGGGCGACGACGGGATTGCGCCCGAACTGTTTGGTCATCTGGTAGGCGGTCAGCCCGTGGGCGGACGCCGCGGCCGAGACGGCGCGGGCGTTCGCCGCGACCGCGTCGACGTCGACGACATAGCAATTGGAGGGAATCCTGCCGGCGCGGTGCAGCTCGACCGTCGCCTCGATCAGCTTGGGGTTGCGCCGCCGGGTTGCGTCTACGAACACGAGATCTCCTTGAGGAACGAGGTCCCGGACCTGAGAGGCGGCACGCCGAGGATCTCTCCCGCGGTGGCGCCGATGTCGGCGAGCGAGGGCCGCACGCCGAGCGGGACCGGGCTGATGCCAGGGCCATAGGCGATGGCGGGTGTGTACTCGCGGGTGTGCTGGCTGTGCCCGACGGTCGGGTCGTTGCCGTGGTCACCGGTGATGAGCAGTATGTCCCCCGGCCGAAGCCGGTCGAGCAGGCCGGGCAGCAGCTCGTCGACGGTCTTGAGCATCCGGGCGTACCGCTCGACGTCCTGCTCGTGCCCGGCGAGGTCGGTCTCCTGGACGTTGGCGACGATGAGCCCGCCGGTCATCGCGTCGAGGTGCTCTGCGGCGCGGGCCAGCACGTCCTCGGTCCTTACGATGTTCTCGGCGACCGCTCCCTCGCAGCGCACGACGTCCGCGGCCTTGCCGAGTAGCACGACGTCGTAGCCGGCCTGCCGGACGCGACTGGGCAACTGCTGGTCCACCGCGAAGTCGATGCCAAGGTGGCGCACCTGATAGTGCTCGTCGTAGACGCCCAGCGCGGGGGTGTCGACACCGATCTGCCCCGGCGTGCGCTCCTTGACGTAGGCCCGGATGTCCTCGATGTCGAAGCCTCGCCCGCCGACCACGATGACGCGGGGCACCGGCACGGTCGCACGGACGATCTCGCCGATCCTGGTGAGTTCCTCGAACGAGATGTCATCCTGCGACGCGGTCACGTTGATGTTGAGCCGCGGCCGGGCCTCGATGTTGTCGGCGACCAGCACGCATCCGTCGACCACCAGTGGCGAGAGCCCCGGAGTCAGCGGCTCGCAGTGGTGACCGGCCTGGCTGAGCGCCGCCACCACATCCTCGAGGACGTCGGCCAGCAGCAGGAGCCGGACGTTGTCGAGTCCGCCGCCCATGAGCTCCTGGTGACCCATGTAGGTGTCGGCGCCGGGGTGGCGCAGCGCGCACCTGCCGTGAGCGGCGGTCGGGGACTGCTCGGCGGGAACGCCGGGCACGTCAGTGAGGTTGCCGAACCCGAGAGCCGCAAGGTTGGGCAGCTTGAGCGGGCCCTCGGCCTGGTCGACGTGGCGCAGGGTGTTGGCGCCCGCGTCCTCCGGCGGGTGGTCCGGCATGACCCCCACGCCGAGACCGTCGAGAACGAGGATGACGACGCGGCGGTCGCCCATGCTTTCAGTCACGGGGAACCGACCTTTTCAGTCGTCGTCGAGGATGGCGCACAGGTGCACGGTCATATACGCGATCTCCGAGTCCGGTATTTCCCGGTCGAGGAGCTTCTCGCATTCCTCCATGACCCGCTGGATGACCCCGCGCTCGCGGGTCCGGTGGCGGATCTCCTCGTCCACCACCGCGGACGGCACCGCCTCCATTTCCAGCCGGTTCAGCCGGGTGAGGGCGACCGCGAGGTGGGTCACGAACGGCGCGGCGCCGTCCTCGGTGAACGTGACACCGAGTTCCTCGGCGATCTCGGCGAGAGTGAGCTCGGTGAGCCGCCGGGCCAGCGGGGTGATCTGTCGAGCGTCTTCGAGCAGGTCGAGCCGCTCGGCGAACTCCGCCTTGATCTGCTCGGCGAGCGAGGACGCCGCCACGGTGCCGGGGTCAGCCATTACCGGCCTCCTCGCCGTTGGTGTCGTGGTGGGCGAGAATCGCCTTGATGATGATCGGGATCGCGCTGCGGGACTGCTCGTAGGGGAAGCCGAACGCGATCTTGCCCTCGCTGACGAGCTGGGCGACCTTCTCGTCGCTCACGGCCATCCCGGGGGTCCCCGCGATGCCGACCTTCGTCGAGCCGAGGAGGGCCGTCGCGGCGGCGAGCGCCCCGCCCCCTCCGGACCAGCAGGTCCCGAGGTAGAAGTCGGCCTGTCCCTTCTTCACCAGCCGGGCGCCCTGCATGTCACCCAGCGCGGCCGCCTCAACCCGGCCGCCGCCGGCTTCCTGCGCGATTGTGGCCATTCCCGCGGCGTCGACGCCGGCGGCAACGATTCGGATGATCTCTCTGCTCGTCATCACGAGCCTCCTATTGCTTTTCTCACGTCCGGCATGGAAAATCGCGAACGTTTTCCGCCTCGGGCCTGCGGCTGGTCCACTAAGGTTGCGACCTAGTATTGAGTCATCGGTGATGATGTCATGATGTTAGTGCCTTAAGGAGTGGTGATGGCTCACCGTGCCCCGTTGTCGATCCGGCGGGACATGCCGGTCCCCTACTACGAGCAGCTCAAGCGGCTGATCGTGCAGCAGATCGACACGGAGGGGCTCCAGCCCGGGGACCTGCTCCCCAGCGAGATCGAGCTCTGCGACAGGTACGACGTGTCCCGGACGGTCGTACGGCAGGCCATCGGCGACCTCGTCAACGAAGGGCTGCTGCACCGCATGCGGGGAAAGGGCACGTTCGTGGCGCGGCCCAAGCTGCGCGAGCAGTTCATCGAGAGCACGCTGGGCTTCTTCGAGGACATGACGACCCGAGGCCACAAGGTCGTCAGCGACGTGCTCAGCCTCGACCTCGTCGAAGCCGGGAGCAAGGTCGCCGAAGCGCTCAGTGTGCCGGAGAAGACCCTGTGCATCGAGCTCGTACGGCTTCGCTCGGTCAACGACGAGACCGTCGCCTTCACCAAGTCGTACGTCAACTCGTCGAGCAAGGAGCTGCTGGCCGACCTGCGCCAGGCCGAGCTCTCGACAACGTCGCTCTACCGGGTCCTGGAGGACAACTGGGAGATGCGCATCGAATCCGGGCACCGCTCGCTCGAGGCGTCCAAAGCCAAGGGCATGCTGGCCCGTCTGCTCCACATCCGCTCGGGCGAGCCCGTCCTCTACATCGAGTCGGTCGGGCACGACGGGAACGGCAAGGCGGTCGAGTACTTCCAGGCGTGGCACCGCGCGGACCGCACCCGGCTGGAGATGAACGTCGTGCGCGACCGCCGGCCCGCGTCCACCGACTTCATGCATCGCTGAGTGCTCCGGCCACGTTGCCACCGGCCCCGGCCCGTCCGCTCAAGGGCTCGGCGACCCGGGCGAGCCGCCCGAACAGCTCGGGCGTCATGGGCAGGCCGAAGACCTCCGCGATGACCTCGGTCCACCCGTGGAGAAAGTAGCGCCACCCGTCGTGCACCGTCAGCCCGCTCGCCGCAGTCTGCGCTCGGGCGTGGTCGACGAAGACGAGATCACCGCGGTAGTTGAGGTCCCACACCACCGCCTCGGCCGGGAAGCGCACCTCGGCGGAGACGGGAGAGCCGGGCAGGTCCTTGCCCATCCCCGTGGCGTTGATGACCAGCGAGCCTGGCGGTGCGGCGGCGACCAGCGCGTCGTTGAGCACCGGGTCGCCATGCGTCGCGAACTCCACGCCAGCGTCCACGCCCATCTCCGCCGCGACCTCCCGCGCGACATCCGTACGCCGCGGGTCACGATCGACCAGGACCACGCGCTCGGGACGGTGGGCTTCGGAGAGCAGGCGCACCATGATGGCCAGACCCGCCCCGCCCGCGCCGAAGCAGACCACGTGACCGCCGGAGCTCGCCCAGTGGTCGCTTCCAAGCATGTGGTCGAGGGTCAGACCCGCCGTCAGCGGATCCTTGGCCGAGCCCCGGACCTGGCCGTCCGCCGAGACGATGCACGACACTTCGCGGCACAGGCCGGCGTACGGGTCGAGCTCGCTGAACAGATCACCCGCAGCCTCGAACACCGCCGACTTGTGCGTCGTGACGAGCGCGCCGCGGGCGGCCGGGTCGTCCGCGATGGCCTTGACGCAGGCCCGGTACGCTGCGGGTTCGGCACCCAGCGGCACATCGATGCCGGTGATCCGTGCGTCCAGCCCAAGGTGCCGGGCCCACGCAGGAAAGAGGGTCATGATGCTGGACCCCGACGTCGTAACGCCGACGAAGTAGAGCGCTTCTCGGGCGACGGTGCCAGCGTGCTGCTGCGACGTGGTGGAGATCGCCTGCCAACTTGGCATTCGGTAGTCCCTTCAGGTTGTGATGACATTATGATGTGATTCGTGGGACAGTCAAGAGATGCGGGAGGCGACATGAGCGGGCAGATCCGGACCGTGACGGGAGACGTCGATCCGGCGGTGCTGGGCGTCACGCTGGGACACGAACACCTCTTCACGCGGCCCGCCGAGCGGCTCCAGGACGGCGGCGACATGGTGCTGGACGACGAGGACAGGGCCGTCGCCGAGTTGGAGCTGTTCCAGCGCGCCGGCGGCGGAGCACTCGTCGAGGTGACGACCCCAGAGTTCGGACGCGACCCACTCGCCCTGCGCCGCATCTCCGAGCGCGCCGACGTGCACGTCATATCCACGACCGGGCACGCATCGGCGGAGTACTGGAGCGGCGTCATCGACGTCGACGCCATGACCGAGGACGACCTGGTCGCCGAGATGGTGACCGACCTCGTCACCGGCATGACGGACACCGGAGTCCGCTCCGGCATCATCAAGGCGGGCACGTCCTACGAGGTCGTCCTGGCGGCCGAGGAGCGGGTGCTACGCGCCGCGGCGCGCGCACAGCGGGAGACCGGGGCCCCGATCACGACACACACCAGCGCCGGCACGATGGCCCGCGAGCAGGCCGACATCCTGCTCGACGCAGGGGCGGACCCGTGCCACGTCTGCCTGGGCCACCTCGACCGTCGGCTCGACTTCGACATCCATCGCGGACTCGCCGAGGACGGCTTCTTCCTCGGCTACGACTGTGTCTCCAAGGACTGGTACGAGCCGGACGCCCGGCGGGTGGAGCACATCGTGCGCCTCTTCGAAGCAGGGCTGGGAGCTCACATCTGCCTGTCCGGCGACCTGGCCCGGCGCAGCCAGCTCGTCTCCTGGGGAGGCGGCCCTGGATACACCTACATCCCGTGGCGTCTCGCACCGTGGCTGCGCCGGGCCGGGCTCGGCGACGACGAGCTGCGCGCTCTCCTGGTGGACAACCCCGCGCGGCTGCTGACCTGGGGCCCGCGTGCGTGACGGCTCCGCCGCCCCGCATCCTGACCGCTTCCCGCCGAGGACTGGAACCGATGATCCCGTGTAGCGCCTCGCCGGACTGCCCGTTCGCCGACGGGCACACCGACCCGTGCGTGGTCCCGGTGGTGGAAGGCTTCGGCTGGGTGCCGGTGCCATCCGAGCCATGGAACGAGATCCTGGACGGCCTGCACCAGGGCGGCTCCTGGGTCACTCCCGCGGAGGCCGAGTTCGACGCCGTGCTCACCCTCTACGCGTCCGCACAGCCGATCTCCGGCCGCCTCGAGCAGCGCCACTGGCCCATCCTCGACGCGGAGATGCCGGACGAGAGCGAGCTCACAGCGGCGATGTGCTGGGTGCACGACCAGTGGCGGGCCGGCCGGAGGGTGCTGGTGCGCTGCCAGGCCGGTCTCAACCGCTCCGGCCTCGTGGTGGCGCGGACGTTGATCGAGACCGGCGTCGAGCCTGGCGAAGCCATCCGTCTCATCCGCGCCAGGCGCAGCGGCTACGCCCTGTGCAATCCACGGTTCGAGGCCCATCTCAGAGCGATGACCAAGCCGACCGATCCGGAACCGCAGTCGTGAGATGTGGTGACGCCCGAGCAAGGATGTCGTGCTTGCGGCAGATCGAACCGGGCAGGTGCAATGCCTCGAGCCGGTCGATCCGACAGGCGGTGAGCAGCAGCGGGTGTCCGGCCGTGCCGAACGCCCGCGCCGATTCCGGAGCGGGCGCCGGTAATGGCGACAAGTGGCTTGGTACTTCTCCTGTTCGCTGATGGAGAGCCGGCCGCCTCGCGAATCCGCTGGGCGGCACAGGACGCCACGGCCATCGCGGACGGGGGGTACTTGGGCGGCGAGTCAGGTGACCTGGAAGCCGAGGAGGGCCAGGATGTTGGCGAACACGCCGACGGCCAGTGCGGCGTAGGCGCCGACGGACATCGGCATGACCGGGAAGTTCTTGCGGCTGTTGAGGAACCAGGCCGCGACGACGATGGCGAACCCCCACTGCCCGGCGAAGGCCGAGGCGGCGAGCGCGCCACCGATCAGGAAACCGATCTCCATCACGTGGAAGATGGCCGTCCGCATGACGTCCGCGACCTCGCGGATGGACGGCAGCCGCTCGATGCCGCGGACGACCGCCACGAGGGCGAGCACCTCCACCGCCCGCAACGCCGCGCAGGCCGCCGCGGCGGCCCACGGGTTCGGCATGAGCATGGAGATGCCCTGGTCCAGGAATGTGCCGGTCGCCATGCAACCGGTGACGGCCGCGGTCGTGAACTTCATCGGGATGAACGCGAAGGCCCACGCGAGCATGATCAGCGCCGCCGGGATGGCCAGGCCCTGGGCGTAGAGCAGCCCGGAGATGGGGTCCTTCGTCATGAGGCCCCAGTTGTACGCCGCTCCCATCAGCGCCGCGAGAGCGACGATCGGCAGCAGGGCCCGGCGGATTCGCCGTGCGTTCTCGTCGAAGACGTCCTCCTCCTCGTCGTCATCGTCCTCGATGGCCCAGGCCACGGTGGGCTCCTGCGCCGCCTTGCCCCGCCGGGCCTCCAGGATGAGAAACGCGAGGAGGAACACGACCCCGACGGTGAACGACCACACCGCGGGGTACGGCAGGCCCGCCGTCTGGGCGCCGAACCACGCGACCGAGCAGGCCACGAGCGCGACGAACGCCCGGCGGTAGCCGTAGTGGTAGGCGATGGTCAGCACCGCGAACAAGAAGTACGCCCCGGCGGCGGGCTCGCTGAAGAGGTGGACCGGGCCGGCCATCTCGATGGGCAGGCGGTGCATGGCCTCAGTGATGAGGCGGAGCAGGACCGCCATCCCCGCGCCCCACAGGCCGCCCGCCAGCAACGCGAGCGCGACCCCGCGCCGCGCACGCGCGGTCCGGTGCCACGGAGACGACTGATCTCCTGGGACGGTCACCCCGATCCAGTCGGTCGCCATGAAGATCATGTAAACCAGGGGGACGACATAGCCGATGGAGAAGGGGATGCCGAAGGCCCAGAAGAAGCCCCACGCGAGGTTGAAGGACGTCTTCGACACCTCCTTCCGCGGCAGTTCGCCCTTACGGAAGGAGCCCATGACGGGCCGCAGGCCGTCGTGAAAGACGCTGACGCCCCGGTGCGCGAGCGCCGACGACAGTGCGCCGATGGCCGCGAACAAGGCCACGGACGGGATGAACGGGACAGGGAGCGTCACCGTATGACCGATCGTCACGAGCAGGAACCCCGCAGACACAGGAATTTCGGAGGGCCGCCGGGGTGAGTCGACGCGACTCGACCTGGCAGATGGAGCTGGGGATGAGAAGAAAGGAAATCAGGGGATCGATGGGTTCAGAGGACGAAGAACAGGAGAAGGGCGCCCGCCACCAGCACGGCATACAACGGTAGCCCCTTCCAGATCCTGCGGTCGGGGCCCCCCTCGCCCTTCCGGTTGAGGGCCACCACGACGATGACGATGAGCCCGGTGACCATGAGCTGTGTCCACGGGTTGACGTTGAGGAGGTTCAGCAGGTTCTCGAACAGAGCGATGATGAGAACCCCGACGCCGGTGCCGAGAATGCTGCCGCGACCACCGGTGAGCGGCGCCCCGCCGACCACGACCGCGGCGATCGCGGCGAGCTCGTAGCCGGTGCCGAAGTTCGCGTCGGCCGTGCTCAGCCGCGCGGTGGCCAGCACACCCGCCAGCCCGGCGAGCAGACCGCTGATCATGTAAACGGACAGCCGCAGCCGGTTGACGTTGATGCCGGAGAAGTACGCCGCCTCCTCGTTGCCGCCCACGGCGTACAGCTTCCGGCCGTACACCGTCCGGCTCAGCACGAGCTGTCCGACGAGGAGGGCGACGCCGAGGATGACGATCGGCACCGGAATGCCGAGGATCGCGCCGGTCGCGAGGTAGTCGAGGCCGGGCACGCTCACGTAGATGGGGGTCGCGTTGGAGAGCTGGAATGAGACACCGCGGGCGATGGTCAGCGTCGCGAGGGTGACGATGAACGGCTGCAGCCGGGCCGTGGTCACCCCCAGCCCGTTGACCAATCCGAAGAACGCGCCCGTCGCCAGGGCAGCGATGATCGTCCCCGCCAGGCCATACCCCTGGTAGAGGGCTCCCACGACGCCGGCCGCGGCGGTCACAGAACCGACGGACAGGTCGATGCCTCCTCCCCCGGCCAGGATGACGAGAGTCTGGCCTATCGCGAGCAGACCGACGACGGCGGAGATCCGCAGCACGTTGGCCAGGTTCGGCGCGGTGAGGAAGACCGGCGACAACATCGCGCCAATGCCGATGACCAGCACGAGCGCGGGAATCATGCCGCTGTTCGCGAAGACGCTCCGCGCCCTGCGCATGGTGTCGCTCCTGCCACCGGCCTTGGGGCCGGACTGCACGCCGCTGTCGGCTGTAGTGGTCATGACATTCCCGTTCCCATCGCCATTTCGAGGATTTCGTGCTCCGTCACCGCATGTGCCGGTACCGCGCCGACGAGTCGCCCCTGACGCATCACGAGGATCCGGTCGCAGATTCCGAGGAGTTCCGGCAGTTCGGATGAGATCACCAGGACACCGGCTCCCTGGTCGGCGAGCCGTCCGATCTCGCGGTAAATCTCCGACTTGACCTCGACGTCGATGCCTCGTGTCGGCTCGTCGAGGATGTACAGCGCCGGTTGCCGGGTCAGCCAGCGGGCGAGCACCACCTTTTGCTGGTTGCCCCCGCTCAGCGTGCCGACGGCGGTCGAGACGCTCCGCGCCTTGACCCGCAGCCGCTCGCTTGCCTGCTTGGTGTGGTCACGCAACCGGCGCGTTCTCATGAACGGCCCGCGGGCGAACGAGCGTAGGTGCGGGAGAGCGATATTGTCAGAGATGGACAGGTTCAGGATGAGTCCTTGGGTCTTGCGTTCCTCGGGAACGAGGACGATCCCCGCCGCGATGGCGTCCCGCGGCGACCGGACGCGGGCCCGGCGGCCGCGGACGGTGATCTCGCCCACGTTGACCGGGTCCGCGCCGAAGATCGCACGCGCCACCTCGGTCCGCCCGGCCCCGACCAGGCCGGCGAGTCCCACAACCTCGCCCGCGCCGACCGTGAAGCCGACGTCCTCGAAGACGCCACGGCGGGTGAGGCCGCTGACCGTGAGGACCGGCTGCGAGTCGCCCTGGGGTTTCCCTGGACGGTCGAAGAACCGCTCCACCGAACGCCCGACCATGGCACGCACGAGCTCGTCTTCGGTCACGCCGGAGGCCGCACGGTGCTGTACGACATGGCCGTCCCGCAGCACGGTCACCTCGTCGGCCAGCCCGGTGATCTCGTTCAGCCGGTGGCTCACGTACACCAGCGCGGCACCGGCCGACTGCAGCTCCCGCAGCACGGCGAAGAGCCGCTCGATCTCCGGGTCCGTCAGGGCCGCCGTGGGCTCGTCCAGGATGTAGACCTTGCCGCCCAGGACGATCCCACGGGCGATCATGACGAGCTGCTGGACGGCCGGTCCGTGCTCGCCGAGGAGCGAGGTCGGCGACACATTCGCACCGAGCCGTTCGAGCACCTGCCGGGCGCCGCGCAGCAGGGCACGCCGGTTGACCAGCCCGGCCCGCCGGGGCAGGCAGCCGAGGTAGATGTTCTCCGCCACCGAAAGGTGCGGCATCAACGACAGCTCCTGCGGTACCAGGCTGATCCCCCGCCGCCGGGCGTCCGCCGGACCGTGGAGCCGTACGGCGGCACCGTGGATCTCGATCGTTCCGGAGTCCGGCTGGAGGACGCCGGCCATGACCTTCATGAGGGTCGACTTGCCGGCGCCGTTCTCACCGACGAGCGCGTGCACGGTTCCCTCACGGACATCGAGGCCCACCTGGGACAGCGCCGTCACGCCGGTGAACGACTTCGTGATCCCGCGAAGCGACAGCAAGGGCGGTCTCGCCGCGCCCCTCTCGCCCGGTCCGACCGGTACCCCGTGCTCCCGCTTCGGAGTCCCTGGAGCCATAGGATTCATCGCGTCCCCAGCCATCTGACCATCACCTCGGATCTGCCCCGTCGTACGTCGGCTATTTGTTCTCGAGCTGGCCCCAGGTCTTGTCGAGCTGGTCGACGGCGTTGTCTGAGGTGATCAGCGCTGGCTGGGACAGCAGGATGTTCTTCGGGACCTCCTTGCCGAGGAGGTGGTAGGCGGCGACGCGAAAGGCGATGTCGCCGTGGAGCGGGGTCCAGGGCGCCACGGCCGTGAAGGTGCCGTCCTTGACGTTCTGCACCTCGGGCTTGGAGCCGTCGATCGTGAGGATCGGGATGTCGGTCCGGCCGAGCTCCTGCATGGCCTTGTAGATGCCGATCGCGATCTCACCGGAGTGGACGTACCACGCGTCGATCTTCTTGCCGTCGGGAGACTGCAGGAAGTCGAGTGCCACCTTGTAGCCCTGGGCCCGGCTGTAGTCGGTGGGCGGCGTCGTCACGACCTTGATGTTCGGGAACTCCTGGCCCATCACCGAGACGAAGCCCTCGTGCCTGAGGATCTGGGGCGAGGAGCCGATGGCGCCGGACGTTTCGGCGACGACGCCCTTGCCGCCCAGCAGCTTGCCGGCGGTCTCCGCGAGTTGCTTGGTGGCCGTCTTGTAATCCAGGTAGATCCACGTGTCGTACTGCTCCGTCGCGACCGTGCGCTCCATCCCGACGACGGTGAAGCCGGCCTTCTTGGCCTTCTCGATCTCCGGGGTCAGCGGGCCGACAGAGTGCGGCCACACCAAGATCGCGTCCGCCTTCTGCGCCATGCAGGTGTCGATGTCCTGCACCTGCTTCAGCGCGTCGTTGTCGGTGTTGTAGTAGATGACCTTGACGTTCGGGTGCCGCGCCGCCTCGAGCATGACGCTTTCCTTCTGCGCGACGGCCCACGGATGCCGGATCAGCGCCTGCGAGAAGCAGAAGGTGTACTTCTTGTTCGCGTCGCCGATCGGTCCGTCGGGAAGCGGCAGCACCTCCTTGTACGGCAGGGACAGCGGCGCGCCGGTGATGGGGCCCTTCTCGACCGGCCCCGGCTTGCTGCCGAACGCGACGGCGTCGGCGGGCGGAAGCAGGTACTTGTCGATGACGGTCTTGGAGGCGCCGGAGTTGGCGGTGTCGTTGGAGGGCTTCTGCGGGGAGCAGGCCACCAGCCCGGCCGCGACAGCCAGCGAGACAGCGATCGTGGTGGCGCGGCGCGCCGGGAACGGACGGGAACGAAGATCCTCTACGTACATGATGCCTCGTTACTTCAGGGGTGATGTGAGAAGGGGTCAGTTCCGGGCACTCGCGTAGAACGACTTGACGACACTGAGGACATGCCGGGCCGACCGTCCATCGGACACCGGAACCCGGTCGTGCGCGATCGCGTCGGCGAAGTCCGCGAGCTGGGCGAGGTGGCCGCGCCCGTACGCGAGGTTGGTCTGGAAGGACGGATCGTCCAGGGGCTCGTCGTAGACGTGGGTCTCCCGGCCGCCGTTGAGATACTCGACGTCCAGTCGGCGGGAGTCGGTGAGCACCGCGACACCCTTCGTGCCCGAGATGGTGATCCGCGACTCGAACTTCAGGCCGACGGACATCGACGCCGCGATCGTCGCAAGCGCTCCGCTCTCGAAGCGGAGAACTCCGCCCGCGGTGTCCTCGACCTCGGTGGAATGGGTGAGCGTGGCGATCAGGCCCTGGGTCTCCTTCACCTCGCCCAGGAACCAGCAGAGCAGGTCGAGGGCGTGGACCGCGTGGGTGTTCAGGACGCCGCCTCCCTCTCGTTCCCAGGTTCCGCGCCAGCCACTACCAGCGAAGTAGCTCGTGTCCTCAGGGTTCTTGTAGTACTGGAAAAGGGCCGTGCCGAGCACCGGGCGCCCCAGCCGTCCCGAGTCAAGCAGCCTGCGCAGCGCCTGGGCGTTGTCGTTGAACCTGTGCTGGAAGACGACAGCCAGCTTCACGCCGTGGTGATCGCACGCCTGGATCATCCGGTCACATTCCTCGACCGACGTGGCGAGCGGCTTCTCACAGAAGACATGCACCCCTGCCTGGGCCGCGGCCACGCACACTTCCTCGTGGAGGTGGTGCGGCAGGCAGATGCCGACGGCGTCCACTCCGGCCGCCAGCATCTCCCGGTAGTCGGTATAGAAGGGGACGTTCCACTCCCGGCCTGACGTCGCGGCCCGCTCCTCGTCCACGTCCGAAACGCCGACGAGCTCGACCCCTTCAACGGCCAACGCCGCCTGAGCGTGGTTACGGTGGATCCGACCGCACCCGATAACCCCGTAGCGCATGCCCGCTCCTCTCGTCATGGTGTTATGACGTTATTACAACTTAATTGCTTGTCAAGAGGTATCGCCACATTTGGGTGAATTCCTTGAGTCCCCCAGGTGAGCCACCTTCCCGCCCTGGGACCTGGCACGAGAGCGCGCCTCAGCCGTACTCGCGGTCACCGGCGACGCACATCGGTCGGAGGGAGGCGGCCCCACGCCGATCCCGGGCGCGACCCCTAGGTCTCATCATGGTGTTATGACGTTATTACAAGATTTGGCCGCATAGAAGGGTGACAGCGCGTCAGGTTTGGTGACCTTCGCGCTTCAGGCATGCCCCGGCTGCCGCCGGCCTGTGCGGCCTCGACCCCCTCGATCGAGGTGGTGACCTGCGGTGTTGGTTGTAACCGGCAGACAGGCTTGCTCTCGCAGGTTGACGCGTCACCCGTCCACCCGAGACATCACCGTGACAGCGGCGCGGACCCGGACCGGTGCGGGACCCATGACCGGTTGCCAGTGCCGCCGGTACACCCACATCAGCACCCACCATGCCCGCAACCGCGACCCGACCCACCGGAGTGTCAAGTGCCGGGTTTGATGGAGGCTGTGATCACCCGCTCGTCGTCCGGAGGGGCGGGGTGGGGTGTTGATGGTTGGTCTCGTGCTCGACGGGCGGGATGAGGCCCGGTTCCCCGTGTAGCCTGCGGTGGTTGTACCAGTCGATGTACTCGGCGACGGCGATCTCGACATCGTCGATCCCCCGCCAGGGGCCCTTGTCGCGGATGAGTTCGGCTTTGAACAGCGAGTTGAACGCCTCGGCGAGGGCGTTGTCGTAGGAATCCCCCTTGGACCCGACCGAGGCGACGGCGCCGGCCTCGGCCAGGCGCTGGGTGTAGCGCACAGCGACATATCGCACGCCGCGGTCGGAATGGTGAACCAGGTCGCTGGCGTGCTGCCCGGCCTCGCGGCGTCCACAGGCCCATCTCCAGCGCGTCCAGGGCCAGGTCGGTGCGCAGATGCGTGGCCACCTGCCAGCCGACCACACGACGGGAGAACACATCGAGCACGAACGCGGCGTACACCCAGCCGGCGAACGTGCGGACCTAGGTGATGTCGGCGACCCACAACCGGTTGGGCGCCGCGGCGTTGAACGCGCGTTTCACCAGGTCCGGGCGCATCTCAGCGGCCTTGCCGGGCCGGGTCGTGCCAGGGGTCGCGCTCCGGGAGACCCCTTTGAGCCCGGCGGCTTTCATCAGCCGGGCCACCGTGCACCGGGCCACGGGACGGCCCGCCACCCCGCCGTGATAGGAGGACACCTCTGGCCCATACCCGGCTTCCGGAGCCGGAATCGGCACCCGCATGCCATCGATCATCC
>NZ_BOOU01000114.1 GCF_016863395.1 Sphaerisporangium rufum
TGGCGGATCCACCGCCCGGCGGGGGATGATTAGGCCGTGGATCGACTTCGCGGCTGGCCGGTGAGCCTGAACGAGGGACCGGTGGGACTACGGCCGCTGCGCCTGCGCGACGTCGGCGTGTGGCGGGAGACCCGGCTGCGCAACGCCGACTGGCTACGGCCCTGGGAGCCGAGCAACCCCGAGACACCGCTGTTCCGCACCGGCCTCGGCCCCTACGTCTCCATGGTCGGCACGCTGCGCCGCGAGGCCAGGCAGGGGCTCGCGCTGCCCTGGGTCGTCACCTGGCAGGGCGGCTTCGCCGGGCAGCTCACCGTGGGCGCCATCGTCTGGGGGTCGGCCCGGTCGGCGCAGGTGGGTTACTGGGTGAGCGGCACGTTGGCCGGGCAGGGCATCATCCCCACGGCGCTGGCCATGGCGGTCGACCACTGCTTCTTCACCGTCGGCCTGCACCGGCTGGAGGCCAATATCCGGCCGGAGAACCACGCCAGCCGACGGGTGGTGGAGAAGCTCGGGTTCCGCGAGGAGGGCGTCCGCCGCCGGCAGCTGCACATCGACGGCGCCTGGCGCGACCACATCTGCTACGCGCTCACCGTCGAGGACGTGCCGCGCGGCCTGCTCGGCGAGTGGCGGCGCACCCGGCAGAAGACCCCGCACGACGGCCCGGCCGGCCCGCACCCCAGGTGAGCCGGCGGCCCGGCTGGACGCGATCGGGACGCGCGGACTCCGGGCCGGACGCGATCGTGCTCCCCGGACGCCGGGCCGGACGCGATCGTGCCGCCCGGACGGCCGCCGGATGCGATCGGACGCCCGGCCGGCCGCCGGGCCGGGTGCGTCCACCGGCCCGGACACCCGATCCCCCCGTGTTCACAACGGTTTCCGGCCGAGAAGTTGCCCGAACCGCGCGGCGGCTGTGCACAGCTTTGACCCATGTCTGGCCGTCGCCGGGTTGACGATCTCGCGACACACCGCACCGGATGCTCGTCAACCAGTGACGTGGGGTCCTACGGTGCGTGACGTGAGCACATTTGCGACGGCCCGCACTCCGCGCCGTGTTCACGCTGCCCGGAGGGGGGCGGATGAGTAGCGCTCTGCTTTACCTCGGCATCGTGCTGATGTGGCTGTGCGTCCTGGTGCCCATGTGGCTGCGCCGCGACCGGCACGCCATCGAGGTGGCCGAGGGCTACACCATCGAGCCGGAGGACACCCTCTCCGACCTGCCCGTTCCCGAAGCCCCGGGCTCCGACGACGAGGTCACCGTGAACGTCCCGCCGGCCGGCGGGCTCGCGGGTGTGGTCAAGGCCGAGGCTCCTCTCCCGTCCGGTGGCGCTGTCGGAGACCATGATTCCCGGCAGTCCGGTTCTTCACCCCTGCTGGATGATTTCTTTACCTCCGAAGATCTTCGGCGCGGCGGCGCGCGGCCCGTCCCGGGTCCGCGGCATGGTGACGCGCCGGTGGCCGCTGATCTCGCGGACGAGGAAGCGGAGGCGGCCGCGGACGATCCGGCCGCCGGCGACCCGGGCCGCCCCGCGCGCCGGGCCGGGCGCGGCCGCCGGCACCGGGCCAAGGTGATGGCCCGCCGCCGCCGCTGGCTGCTGTGGACCGTGCTACTTGTGGTCGCCTCCGTGCTGGCCGCCGCCTTCCGTGCCGTCCCGTGGTGGGGGGTGACGCCCGCCGGAGTCGTCCTGGCCGGCTACCTGTCGGTGTTGCGCGTCGCGGTCACCGCGGAGCGCGTCCGGCGGGCCGAGCTGGCCGACGCCCGGGCCGCCCGGCGGCGCCAGGCCCGCGAGCGGGAGGCCGTGGCGGCGACCGCCGCCGCCGAGGCCGAGGCGAAGATCCTCGCGTTCCGCCGGCCCGCCGAGCTGTTCGACCAGTACGCCGACCGCCCCCGCCGCGCCGTCGGCGGCTGACGGCCGCGCCGCCGCCGGCGCCGTTGGTTTCATCTCGTTTCACCGGGCCCGATCCCGGTCCGCCACGTTGACCGTGGTCGGGGCGCGTGCCGGTCCGCGAGGCGCACGTCAGGTGTTGTCCCGCCCGTGCGTGGTGTTTACGTTCAGCCGGTCGCGTCGATCACCGCGGCGTCTTCTCCCATGGTTCGGTTCGGTCCGTCGCAGTTCCCGTCGAGTGGCCACGGCCGGACCGCCGGCCGTGGGAAGGAGATCCGTGCGTCCCCTACGTGTGACCGCCGTACTGGCGGTGCTGGCCGGACTGGCGAGCGTCGCGTTATCGGCCGAGACCGCCCACGCGGCCGGCCCTTCCGTTCCGCTCGCCTCGCCCGCGCACCGGCCGGCCCTGGCCACGGCGCACACCGCCGGACGGGTCCAGCCCGACGGCCAGCGCGTCCGGTACAGCTGGCCCGGCGTCTACTTCGAGGGCCGCTTCCGCGGCACCGGCGTCGGGGTCGTCCTGGACGACGCCGCCAACGACTACGACGTGCAGATCGACGGCGCGACGGTCGCCACCCTGGTCACCCCGGGCCGGACCACCTACTGGGTCCGGGACCTGCGCCGGGGGACGCACGACGTGCGGCTGGTCAAGCGCACCGAGAGTCCGGGCGCCTCGGGTGCGTTCGGCGGCTTCGTCGCCGCCCCGGGCGGGACGATCCTCGGCCGGCCCGCCCCGCGGCACCGGCAGATCGAGTTCATCGGCGACTCCTACACCGCCGGCTACGGCAATACCTCCGACTCGCGCGAGTGCGACAGCGCCAAGCTGGCCCGCACCAGCAACGCCGACGTCAGCTTCGGCGCGCTCACCGCGCGGCGCCTGCACGCCGACTACCAGCTCAACGCCTTCTCCGGCCGCGGCATGGTGCGCAACTACAACGGGATCGACCCGGAGGTGAACTTCCGCACCTACTATGACCGCGCGCTGCTGAACGTCGACGGCGACGTCTGGCGTGACCCGGGCACCTGGCGGCCGCAACTGGTGGTGGTCGGCCTGGGCATCAACGACTTCTCCACCGGGATCAACCCCGGCGAGCCCTGGACGCCGGAGACCCTGGTGGCCGCCTACCGCGACGCCTACCACGGCTTCCTGGACAAGCTCCGCGCCCGGTACGGCCCGCGGACGACCATCGTGGTCAGCGCCACCTACGTGTACGGCACCACCGCGTTCGCCGACAGCGCCCGGCAGGTCGTCCAGGAGCGCAACGACCGCGGCGACGACCGGATCCGCTACTGGTACTACGAGGAGTCCGGCCTGGACTACATGGGCTGCGACTGGCACCCCTCCCAGCACGACCACCAGGTCATCGCCGACCGCCTCGGCGCCTACATCGCCACCCTGCCGCTGCGCTGGTAGCCCGCCCGTTCCGGGACCGCCGCCGCCTCAGGCCCGGTCGTACCGGGTGACGACGACCTGCCCGTCGAGCACCCGGGACCCGGCGAACCGCAGCGCGCGGCGGTCCGGGCCGGACGCGAACAGTGGCCGGCCGCCGCCCAGCACGACGGGGTGGACCGCGATGTGGTACTCGTCGATCAGGCCCAGCCCGGTGAGGGCGGCGGCCAGCCCGGATCCGCCGGTCAGCAACAGGTCGGTGCCCGGCCCGGCCTTGAGTTCGGCCACCTGGGCGGCGAGGTCGCCGCGGACGATCCGCTGCGTCCACCGGTCCGCTGGCAGGGACGCGGAAAAGACGATCTTCGGAGTGGCTCGCCACCGGGGGGCGAACGCCAGCACGTGCGGGTGGTCGGACATCGATTCGGCGTCCGGCCAGAAGGCCACCATGCCCTCCCACACGCCGCGCCCGTACAGAAAGGTGTCGGACCGGTCGGCCAGCGTCTCGGAGTAGGCCGACAGCTCGTCGCCCATCACCGGCCAGTCGAACTCGCCTTTCGGCCCGTCGATGTAGCCGTCGACCGAGGCGTGCACCCAATGAATGATCTTCCGCATGTCCGGCTCCTCCGCGCGATTCCCGCTTCTCGGTAGTCGGTCGGAGCGGCCGGCCCGTCCTTGACATCCGGGCCGCGGAAACCGTGGCGACTTCGCTGACGCGCGGGCCACCGAAGATCGTCTGCTGGCAGGATGGGCGAATGCAGGAGTGGAAAGCGGATTTCGCGGAGTACGTCCGGGAGCTGTTACCTGAGGAGCCCGCCGAGCGGTTCATCGCGCTGGCCCGGCCCGCCATCCGGCTGTCGACGACCGACGAGCCCGAGATCGCGGTCGGCCGGCTGGGCGGCCTGCCCCGGCTGCCCGAGGACGTCCCGTGGCCGCGCCTGCGCGGCGAGGACGGCGAGCCGATGGAATTCCTCGCCGAGCTGGACTGCGCGGCGCTCGCGGCGTACGGGTCGGATATCGGACTGCCCGCCGAGGGCGGCCTGCTGTTCTTCGCCACCTGGGACACCCGGGCCGCGCGGGTGATCCTGCTCCCGCCCGGGACGGTACGGGGGCCCGACCGCGAGGTGCCCGTGCCGTCCCCGGACCGGCGGTACGCCGAGGTGCGGTCGTACGCCGAGGTGCTGCTCGCCGCCGAGACGTCGCCGACCTGGCCTGCGCGCGGGCATGACGACATCTTCCGGCTGGGCGAGGACTTCTGGGACCGTCCATGCGGGGAGGAGCCCTGGGAGGTGTTCGCCGATCTGCTGGCCGAGTTCGAGGAGGCCGAGGGCGGTCGCCGGCACCAGGTCGGCGGCTGGTCGGACGCCCTGCACTGGCCGGTCGAGGCACACGCCGCCTACAACGTCGCCGGGCTGTCCCCCGATGACCCCGGTTTCGCCGAGGAGGCCCTGCAGTGGGTCAACCTGCTGCAACTCGACGAGGACAACGGGATGCTCTTCGGGGACGGCGGCATTCTGATCTTCGGCATCCGCCGCGACCGGCTCGCGGCCCGCGACTTCGGCCAGGTCATCTCGTACACCCAGGGCCACTGACGCCCGGCGGTGACGGCGCCGGGGCCGCCGGACGACCCGGCCCCCACCGCCCGGGACGAACCGGGGCCGGGCGGGTCATTCGCCGGTGGCGCCGTCGATGCGCTGGCGCAGCAGGTCGGCGTGGCCGTTGTGCCGGGCGTACTCCTCGATCATGTGGCAGAGGATCCAGCGCAGCGAGAAGTGGACGCCCTCGCGGTCCACCTTCGCGAGCACGTCCAGGTCGGGGCAGGTCGCCTCGGCCGCCCGGGCGTGCTCGATCTCCCGCCGCCAGGTGGCGAGGGCCTCGGCCACCGAGGCGGTGTCCACGTTGTCGAAATCGCCGTCCGGGTCGTCGTCGCCGTAGTAGAGGCGCCCCGCGTCCTCGCCGGCCAGCCGGCGGCGGAACCAGCCGCGCTCGACGTCGGCCAGGTGGCGCACCAGGCCGAGCAGGGACATGGTCGAGGGCGGCACGGCCCGCAGGCGGAGTTCGTCGTCGGTGAGCCCCGCGCACTTGACGGCCAGTGTCTCGCGGTGCCAGTCCAGCCAGGAGCGGAGCATCTCGCGCTCGCCCGCCATCGGCGGGGGATATGTCCGGTTGTCGGTCATCCCTGCATCCTGCCGCAACCGCCCATCGCGGACCACCCGATCGTCGCGCGCCCGCCGGCGGCGGCCGGCTCGCCGGTCAGGGCGTCCGCCCGGCGACGGTGACCATGTGCCCACTCACCCCGAGCGGCGAGGACACCCCGCACACCGCCCGGTGCGTGCCCGGAACGCCGCGCGTCACAGGCTCCAGGTCCAGATCGTGCCGTCCCAGTGGCCTGCGACGACGATGGCCCGGCCGGCCGCCCGCCCGATGGCGAGTGACTCGGCGGCGGTGGCGTGCCCGGTCAGGCCGGCGCCGTAGGGGCGGCCGGTGGCCAGGTCCCAGATCCGGATGCTGCCGTCGTCGGCGCCGGCGATGGCGACCGTCCTACCCTGTACCGCGCCGATGGCCACCGTCTTCACCGCGTTGAAGATCCGATCACCGAGCATCGTGCCGGCCACTCCGTCCGCCGACAGATCCCACAGCCGCACGACGCCGTCCTCGCTGCCCGACACCGCGACGGTCCGGCCGGGCAGGCCGCCGACCGCCACGGTGCCGACGGTCGTCTCGTGCGCGCCCAGCAGCCGGACGGCCCGCCGGGCGGCCAGGTCCCAGAGCCGCACGGTGCCGTCGGCACCACCGGACACGGCGATCGGCCGGCCGCCCAGGGTGCCGGTGGCGACGCTTTTCACCTGGGCGTCGAGCTCCCGGCCGAGGATCCGGCCGCCTCGCCGGGGCGCGGCCGGGTCCCAGATCCGGACCGTGTGGTCGTCACCGGCCGAGACGGCCACCGTCCGGCCGTCCACCACGCCCAGCGCCACGCCGTTGATCCCGGCGGTGATCTCGTCGCCCAGCCGGATGCCGGTGGGCCGGTCGGCGGCCAGGTTCCACACCCGGAGCAGGCCGTCGGCGCTGCCGGACACCGCCATGGGGGCCTGCAGCGCGATGGAGTAGACCGGCTTGTCGTGCCCGGCGATCGGCCCGCCGCGCGCGTGGCCGGTGACCGGGTTCCACAGCTGCACGGTGCCGTCGCCCCGGCCCACGACGGCGAGCGGTTCGCCGCGGAGGCCGCCGATGGCGACGGCCCAGACCGGGTCGTTCCGCCGGATCGGCGGGCTGAGCAGCCGGCCCATCGGGCTGTAGGTGTCGTCGCCGGCCGGCCGGGCCGGCCCGGTCGCAGGGGAACCGGCGGGCGGTGATCCGGACCGGCGCGCCCAGAGCGGGATGCCCACCCCGGCCGCCGCGGCCGCCAGCGCGGACGCGGCCAGCAGCGACCGGCGACCGGGAAGCGAGGCGCCGGCCACCCGCGCCATCGCCGGCCGGGCGGGGGCGACCGGCTCGGCAGGGAGGACCGGTTCGGCGGGGTCGGCGGGGTCGGCGGGGTCGACCGGTTCGGCGGGAATCGGCTGCGCCGGCGGTGGAGGGCCGGTCCGGGAACGCGGGAGCGGCGGGCGGGGATTCCGCTCAACCTGCTCGCGAAGTTCGCGATAGGCCTCGTCCCAGGCGTGCCGATCGGCCAGCTCCGGGGGCAGCGCGATGTCATTCTCCCGCGCCACCCGCAAACAGGTATCGATGAAAACCTCGAAATTCGCAATTTCCGGACGAACCGGGCGTTCGAGGCTGGTCATTCCGGCTATCGTGCCACGCTTCAACCGGAGCGCCTCCTGCTGCCGCCGGCGCGGGGTGCGCGCGCTCTCCACTTCGAGTCGCCGTACCGAAAGGCCGGTCGCCTGCTGCAAGGCCCGTAATCGGCGGGCGAAATCCACTCGCGGATCGGTCGTATCGTCCACGCGGCTCTCCGGAGGGCTCGGGCCAAGAGGTGTCCGGCGGCGCCGGACACCCGCGCGCCCCCAGCATATGACGCCGACCAGGGCTTTCAGCGGGCGGATGAGGAATGTGTCCGGTCCGCTGGCCGGACATCTCCACCGCGCCGCATCGTGGAGCCACGTCAGCTCCGACCGGACGTGAAAGGCACCTTCATGAACCCGAACCCGTTCCCCAACCAGAACCTGCAGAACATGCTCAACCAGCAGGCGCACCAGCGGGCCGCCGAAACGCAGCAGCGGCACATGCGGCCACACGGCACCCCGCACCGGCCGGTGCACCCGAATCTCTCGCACCGGCCCCCCTCGCACTACTCCGGCGGCAGCGGCGGCGGGTTCTTCTCCGCGTTGCTCGGCGTCGTGCTGGTCATCGGATTCCTCTTCTTCCTCTTCAATTTCGTGCTGTGACAGGCGGCACCGATTCCATCGGAGGTAATGAAATGCCGGAATTCCAGCCCGAGACGGTGGCCCGCCGGTCACTGCTCCGAAAGGCCGCCGGAGTCGGCGCGGGGGTGGTGCTGGGCGGACTGGCGGGCGCGATGGTGGCCGCGCCCCCCGCCCGTGCCGCCGGCATGCAGGCGGGCTGGCGCTACTGCGTCCGGTGCGCCGGCCTGTTCTGGCCGCTCGGCAACAAGGGCTGCCCGGCGGGCGGGCCGCACGCGGCGGCCGGCTGGACCTTCCAGCTGCCGATCGACGGCTACCGGCTGCCCAACCAGCCGGAGTGGCGCTGCTGCATGAACTGCAACGCGCTCCACTACGACGGCTACCCCGACCCGGACGGCCGGTGCTCGACCGGCATCGAGCACAAGCGCACCGGAGTGGACTCCAACTTCGCGCTGCCCGCCAACGTCGGCGAGCCGGCCGGGCACCAGGCGAACTGGCGGTTCTGCCTGCGGTCCGGCGCGCCCGACCCGGGATGCTTCATGCTGTTCTTCGACGGCTATCCGAATTTCAAGGGCATCTGCCCGGCCGGCCCGGGCGGGCATCTCGCGGTGGGCTGGAACTTCGCGATCCCCGTCTACTCCTACGCCACCTGATCGTCCGCGCCGGCGACCGTCGCGGGTACGACCGCCCGCCGGTACGGGCGGCCGCCCCTCAGGGTGCGGTCGCCCGGGCGGTCGCCGCGGCGTGCTCCTCGTCGGTCATGCCGCCGGCGGTGCCGGGATACTCCTGGTACAGGTCGTGCCGGTCGTCGGCCCACCTCTGGTAGGCACGGCGTGCCTCCTGCTCGTCCCCACCGGTCGCGCCGGCCACCTCCCGCCAGGAGACCCCCGCCTGCAGCGCCCGGTCCAGATGCGCGGGGTTGCGGACGCTCCTGGCGATCGACTCGCCGAGGGCCAGTAGCTCGACGTGCTCGTCCACCGTCAACGGCGGGTACCGGTCCGCGTCACCGTGGCGGGCGGGGTCGAATTCGCCGCGGGCCCGCAAGGTGGCGATCGCCTGCACGTGCAGGTCACGATCGGTCAGCTCGTGCCAGCGCGCCAGCCGGGCCGCGATCGGGACGTCGGCCAGCTCATGCGGGCCGGCGGGTCTGGTCTCGGTCACGTCGTCTCTCCTGTCTCCACTCGGCCTCTCCTGACTCCACTCGGCGCCCGCCGCCATCGGGCGCCCCACTCCGGAAATCTTGCGGTACGCGTCCACTCGGCGCATCCGGCGTCCTCGCCACGGTGTGCCGCGCGCCCGACCCGGCCGCGTGTGTCATCCGGGGCCGGCCATGGCGGTGAGGCGGCGGGCCAGGCGGGCGGCGGCCTCGCGCAGCTCCGGGGGCGAAAGCAGGCACGCCTCGAACCCCAGCAGGGCCACGTGCGCGGCGATCCGGTCCAGGTCGTCCGCCGCGACGACCAGCACGCACCACCCGTCGCCGTCGTCCTCGACCCGGCCCACCGAGGGCGGCACCAGCTCGCGGATCCGCTCCGCCCGGGCGCGCAGCCGTACCCGGGCGACATGGCGGTAGGGCGCCTCGGTCACCGAGCGCCGCACGTAGGCCACCGGGTCCGGATGCTCGCGCATCTTGAAACGCCAGGTCGTCGCCGCCACCTCGCGCATCCGGTCCAGCCGGAAGGTGCGCCAGCCGTCGCGGTCGACGTCCCAGGCCATCAGGTACCAGCGGCGGCCGGTGGCGACCATCCGCACCGGTTCGGCTCTGCGCTCCTGCTCCGCGCCGTCCCGGCCGGCGTACCGGAACCGCACCCGCACGGTGTCCCGGCAGGCCCGGGCCAGCGTCACCAGCACCTCCGGGTCGACCTCCGCCGCCGGGCCGGCGAGCGTGTCGGTGGCCCCGAACACCGCCCGCACCTCCGCGCGCAGCCGCGGCGGCATCACCTGGTCGAGCTTGGCGAGCGCCCGCAGCGCCGCCTCGCCCGACCCGGCGACGGTGCCCCCCGACGCCATCCGCAGCGACACCGCCGTCGCGATCGCCTCCTCGTCGTCCAGCAGCAGCGGCGGCAGCCGGGTGCCCGCGCCGAGCCGGTAACCGCCGCCGACGCCCGCCGTCGCGAGCACGGGGTAACCGAGCGCGCGCAGCCGCTCCACGTCGCGGCGCACCGACCGGTCGGTGACCGCCAGCTCGGCGGCCAGCTCGGCGGCGGTCCAGGACGGCCGGCGCTGCAGCAGCGCCAGCAGCCGGAGCACCCGCTCGGTCGTTCCTTCGACGGTCACCTCTCCATCGTGTCACCGATAGCGGAAGGCGGCTGTCCGGTATTCAGGGAAAGGTGGGCACCATGACCCACCTGAAATGGAACTCCCTGCTCCGGGACCAGATCGACTGGCACTGGACCGAACAGTTGCGCGACCGGCTCGACGGCCTGACCGACGGCGAGTACTTCTGGGAGCCGGCGCCCGGCTGCTGGAACGTCCGGCCGCGCGGCACCGGCACCGCGCCGATCCAAGGAGGGACCGGCGCGATGACCATCGACTTCGCGATGCCGCCCCCCGAGCCGCCGCCGTTCACCACGATCGCCTGGCGGCTCGGGCATGTGATCGTCGGCGTGCTGGCGGCGCGCAACGCCGCGCACTTCGGCCGGGCCCCGGTGGACTACCCGTCGTTCGAGTACGCCACCGGCGCGGCCGGGGCGCTGGCCCAGCTCGACGCCGAGTACGCCACCTGGCTGGCCGGCGTCGAATCCCTCGGCGAGACCGGCCTGGCCCGCCCGTGCGGCCCGGCGGAGGGACCGTTCGCCGAACGCCCGATGGCCGAGCTGGTGCTGCACATCAACCGCGAGCTTATCCACCACCTGGCCGAGGTCTCCCTGCTGCGCGACCTCTACCAGCACACCCGCGAGCAGGAGGACTGACATGAGCCGCGACGTCCAGATCACCTTCGACTGCGCCGACCCGGCCGGGCTGGCGGCCTTCTGGGCCGAGACCCTCGGTCACCAGGTGCAGGCCCCGCCGCCGGGGTTCGCGTCCTGGGACGAGGCGCTGGCCGCGATGGGGGTGCCACCGGAGCGCCGCAACGACGCCTCGGCGGTGGTGGACCCCGCCGGCTCCGGGCCGCGGCTGTTCTTCCAGCGGGTGCCGGAGGGCAAGCAGGCCAAGAACCGCGTGCACCTCGACGTGCGGGCCGCCCCCGGCCTCCAGGGAGACGAGCGGATGGCGGCGCTGGAGGCCGAGGCCGAGCGGTTGATCACCCACGGCGCCACCCGGCTGCACCGCGCCGACCCGGCGCCGCCGCTCCAGGCCGGGCACATCATCATGGCCGACCCGGAGGGCAACGAGTTCTGCCTGGACTGACGGCGGCGGGCCGGGCGACCACGACCGTGCGCGGCCCCCGGCCCGGCCCCGGCCGAGGACGCCCGGCGGACGGGGCCGCCGGCACGCCCGCCCGGCGGCGCAGGACGATCGTCCGGCGGACGTTCACCGGTTCAGGGGCCGTCGCTCCAGACGTACCAGGGGCCGGAGAAGTGCTCGTACACCCCCTCCGCCGGGTCCGGCGCCCGGCCCGGGTGGTAGGCGAAGCCGTAGCTGCGCCAGTCCGTCGTGAGCGAGGTGACCATGAACCTCGCCCCGCCGGGGATCTTCTCCACCCGGGACACCCGGTACAGGCCCCACCACCGGCGGCCGCCCTGGTCGTCCTCGCGCACCGACCGCGCGTGGCGTGAAAGGCTAGGCTCCGACAGGGCGAAGCGCGCGCGCAGCGGCGCGTCCAGTACGACCAGCGACACCGTGCCCGACACCATGGCGACCGGGATCAGCAGCCACGGCCGCCATCTCCACCGACGCCCGCCGGGGCCGGGCTCCCGGGCCGGCCAGACCAGGGCGATGACGACCGTCGGCCAGCACGGCGCCAGGGCCAGCGCCCAGTAGGACAGGCCCGGCGTGCTCGCCTCGACGAGCGTCAGCAGCGAGACGAGACCGGTGGCCCCGGTACCGAGCACGGCGCGGCGGTGAGACAGGCGCATGGCATGATCTTCGCCGATACCGGGACCGAACGCACCGGTCACCGGTGCCGGCACGGTGGAGGCGTCGACCGGGCAGGCGACGAGCCGCGACGGCCAGGGGAGCCCGGCCGCGGCGGACATGCTCGGCCCTGGGAATGTGCTGTTATTCGGGTGAGGTGTGCGTGCCGCCGGGGCGGTCGGTGACGACGTGGGGGTCGATCTGGTAGCCGACGCCGGGCACCGTGGCGATGACCCACGGTTCGCCGAGCCGTTTCCGCAGCGCCGAGACGGTGATGCGCACCGCGTTGGTGAAGGGGTCGGCGTTCTGGTCCCAGGCCCGTTCCAGCAGCTCCTCGGCGCTGACGACCCCGCCCTCGGCGGCGACCAGGACCTCCAGCACCGCGAACTGCTTGCGGGTGAGCGCGACGTGCCGCCCGTCGCGGAAGACCTCCCGGCGGAAGGGGTCCAGCCGCAGGCCCGCGATCTCCCGGACCGGGGGGCGGGCGTGCGCGCGCCTGCGGTCCAGCGCCCGCAGCCGCAGGACGAGCTCGCGAAGGTCGAACGGTTTGGTGAGGTAGTCGTCGGCGCCGAGCTCGAACCCCGAGGCCTTGTCGTCGATCCGGTCGGCGGCGGTGAGCATGAGGATGGGCATGCCACTGCCGGAGGCGACGATGCGCCGGGCGATCTCGTCGCCGGACGGGCCGGGGATGTCGCGGTCGAGGACGGCCAGGTCGTAGGAGTTGACGCTGAGCAGTTCGAGGGCGGTGTCGCCGTCACCGGCGATGTCGGCGGCGATCGCCTCCAGCCGCAGGCCGTCCCGGACGGCTTCGGCCAGGTAGGGCTCGTCCTCCACGATCAGCACCCGCATACCTCGAGGTTAGGCGCCTCGGCGTATCGCCGGCGTATGCGAGCCGGACGCGTCGACCTGAGCCGCGGTCTCTCGGCCGGCCGGTCCGGCCGGCCGTTCACGACCTTCGGCGTCCGAAGGCCCTCAGGTTCGCCGAATAATGAGCGGCATGATAGCCGTCCCCGGCCGTTCCCAAAAAGGATCACGGCCGGCGACCGTAACGAGTTGCGGGTGCAATGGAATTGAAACTTTCAGTGGCCGCACGCGGTCCCCCGGTGCCGTGGCCGCTGGTATTTCCTGGTCGCTATCGGCGTCGTGTGAGCGGTGTTACCTGAGATATTCGTGGGCTCAGGTCCGCGAATCGCCACGCTGGACGGCGCAACGGCGTTTATGTAATGTCCGGGCGTTCCTCATTCCCGATCAGATGAGGTGTGCGTTGACCGAACGCTCGTGGGGACGTCGCCTGGTGACGTCGCTCGCACTCGCCGTCGCGGCACTGGCCGCCGCCGTCCTGCCCATCGCGCCCGCCCACGCCGCCTACAGCGCGGACCAGCCGGTATGGACGCAGGTGACCGCCAACGACGGCAGCGGGATGCCACTCGCCCTCCTGCAGGGAACCGTCGCGTTCGACGATTCCAACGTCAAATACCGGTACTCGTTGAGCCTGTGCTGGCAGAGCGGCGCCTACCCCTCGCCGTCATTCCTCATCGTCGTCAACGGCACGACCCTGCAGTCCCCGGTGTGGAGCGGCTCCAGCTCGGCCCCCGGCTGCCAATCCGTACAGCTCTACACCGCCGAGGTCAACGTCGGCAGCGCGGTCTACAACGTCCGCTTCGACGTGACCGCCGGCTGGTTCAGCAGCCGCAACAACGGCCAGTACATGACCCGCACCAAGAGCAGCGGCACCTACGACAACCCCTTCAACTGATCCACGCGAACTTCACGCGGCCGGGAGTCGCCCGGGAGATCCAAAAGGCCGTTGCCGATCGTCGGCAACGGCCTTGCCCATTACCTTCCCATGCGTTCTTCCAGGTCCTGGAAACGGGCATCATGGCGTGGTTCACCCGGCGGGGTAAGGGCTCCGCGTCGGCCGGTGCCGGACGGCCGTGGCTATTCTGCTCCTGTGTCAGACATCAAGGTTGCCGAGCTGTTCGACCCGGCCGCGTGGAGCGAGGTCGAAGGCTTCGACTTCACCGACATCACCTACCACCGCTCGGCGGAGGCCCGTACCGGCAAGCGCGTGGTACGCGTCGCGTTCGACCGGCCCGAGGTCCGCAACGCCTTCCGGCCGCACACGGTGGACGAGCTGTACCGGGCCCTGGATCACGCGCGGATGAGTTCGGACATCGGCTGCGTGCTGATCACCGGGAACGGTCCCTCGCCGAGGGACGGCGGCTGGGCGTTCTGCTCCGGCGGCGACCAGCGGATCCGCGGCCGGTCGGGCTACCGGTACGCCGAGGGGGAGACCTCCGACACGATCGACCCGGCCCGCGCGGGCCGCCTGCACATCCTGGAGGTGCAGCGGCTGATCCGCACCATGCCGAAGGTCGTCATCGCCGTCGTTCCCGGATGGGCCGCGGGCGGCGGTCACTCCCTGCACGTCGTGTGCGATCTGACGCTGGCCTCGGCCGAGCACGCCCGCTTCAAGCAGACCGACGCCGACGTGGGCTCGTTCGACGGCGGGTACGGCTCGGCGTACCTCGCGCGGATGACCGGGCAGAAGTTCGCGCGGGAGATCTTCTTTCTGGGTGAGGAGTACACCGCGGCCGAGATGCACGCGATGGGCGCCGTCAACCGGGTCGTTCCGCACGCGGAGTTGGAGTCCACAGCACTGGAGTGGGCCTGGAAGATCATCGGCAAGTCGCCGCAGGCGCAGCGGATGCTGAAGTTCGCCTTCAACCTCGTCGATGACGGCCTGGCCGGCCAGCAGGTGTTCGCCGGCGAGGCCACCCGCCTGGCGTACATGACCGACGAGGCCGTCGAGGGGCGCGATGCCTTCCTCCAGAAGCGCACCCCCGACTTCGAGCCCTACCCGTACTACTACTGACGGGAGATCGCTTCGCCCATCCCGAGATCCCCGGCAAGTGGCTGAGCAGCGAAAAGGCCCGTCAGGTCATTACCTGGCGGGCCTTCGTCTCTAGGTGGAGCTGAGGGGATTCGAACCCTGTTCCCCATTGGGCACGCCATACCCTCGGTCCCGATAGCGCGCAAGGTCGGTGACCACGCCAACGAACGAACTCACTAGTAGCTTCGATTATATAGATCTGGCACGGCCTGGCTTGCTGATGGCGCCTCCGGGCGGCCGATCGCGCTGCCGCATGCCGGCGACCCCGCCGCTCCACAGCCAAGATCGGGCTGGGCCTTCCGAGACTGCCGGAGAACAGGAGAGCCGACCGGCGTCACCGGTAAGGGTGGTCGATCGCCAGTCGGCGAGCCGTGGATCGACTTCAGGAAACGAGCCGTCGCCGAACAGGACCCGCGCCGCCAGGGCACGACCCGTGCGACCGCGCAGCACGGTCACCGCCGCCTCCGCCGCAGCGGGGGATCGGATGCCCGCGAACACACGGCGCGACAACAGCCGGCCTCGGAACCGGGTCCGCAACGCGCCTCCGTCGTACCGGTTCAGCACGCGCTGGTCGCCGGTACGCAGATACCCGGCGATGACCGCCGCAGCCAGTTCCGACATGCGCAAGCACGGATCCAACCCGCCGGCCGTCAACGGCGACACCGCGCCCGCCGCATCTCCGACGAGCAGTCCGGCGGGGCACGCCAACCGTCGCAGCACACCACCGACCGGAATAGGACCACCTCGGCGCTCGACCGGCCCGGCCGGCGGTGTCCTGCCGGGCGCATCTGCGGCGAAGGCGTCCAGCAGGTGCCGGATGCCGGCGCGCATCGCGTTCGGATATCCCGCGACGCCGACATGCGCGTGCCGGCCGTCATCGATGACCCATCCCAGGTATCCCGGAGCGATCCGGGGGTCCAGCACGCAGTGGAAAGCCGGGGTGGTCGTGCCCGGCGCGATCGGATGGGCGATCTCGGCTCCGACGAGGAAGTGCCGGTTGACACCGAGGCCGAGATCGCGGGCCACTCGGGAGCGGGCGCCGTCCGCGCCGACGATGAACCGGGCCTTCACCGGTTCGGCGCCCGCGAACCGCGCGAAGCCCATCGACGCGCCGACATACCGCACGCCCATGAGAACCCGCGCCCCCGCTGACTCCGCCGCGCGGCGCTCGTGCTCGTAGACGGCCGCCATGTCGGCCACGCGGAACTCGTCCCGGTCGCTGGTGAGCCTGATCGGTGCCCGCCGTGACGGCGGATACAGCAGCACGTCCCGGACACCCGGCCCGAGCAGGTGATCCGGCACGTCGAAGTCATCGAGGGTGCGGCGCACGAAGATCCCTGTCGTGCGGACGCCGGTCGAGAGCGACCTGCGCCGGTCGACCACCATCACGTTCAGTTCCCGGCGCGCGAGCAGGCGAGCCGTGCGCAGGCCGGCTAGGCCCGCGCCCACGACCAGTACATCCACTGTCGGCATACCATGCGACGGTAGGGGCGATACCTCATCCGTACGACGGTTTGCACGCTACCTGCCCCATACCTCCACACCGTCGCCACACCCGGGTCGCGTCGACGGAGGTTGGGTACGAGCTTCCGCTGGTGATCAGCGTGGCGTCGGGAAATGCGGACGGCCATCGCGTGATCATCCGTGCGAGGCCTGCTCCCAGATCGCTCCCGCGATCGGATACTGGCTAGATCAAAAAGGCCGCTTCCTGGTGGAAACGGCCTTTGACCTGGGTGGAGCTGAGGGGATTCGAACCCCTGACCCCTTCGATGCGAACGAAGTGCGCTACCGGACTGCGCTACAGCCCCAAGGACTCGACCAGATTAGCAAACGTTGGGGGGCGCCCGCGCCACCAGATCGGCTTCCGGCCCCGGAGCGCCCGGGGGCGGCCGGACGGTGGCGGGGCCGGCGGGGGAAGATAACCGGATGGGGAGATCTTCCCGGCGGTCGTTCCTGCGGCTCGGCGGGGTCGTCGCGGCGGCCGGCGCGGTGGGGCGGGCCGACGCCGCGCCGGTGCGGACCGAGGACTTCGCCGGGGCCTTCGGCCTGCTGCGCCGGCGCTGGCGGGAGGTGACGGCCGGGGCGCCGTTCGATCCGGCGGCCGAGCCGTACCGCACCCGGCTGGCCGGGCTGGGCCGCGCCGCCGCCCGGTACCGCGACACCATGGCGCCGGATGATCGGTGGCTGTGGCCCGGGCTGGCCTTCCCGTCGTTCAACGCCACTCCGGACCGGTTACGCGTCATGGCCCGCGCCTACGTTCTGCCAGGTACCGGGCTCAGCGGTGACCCGGGCCTGGCCGCCGCGGTCGCCGCCGGCGTCGACCACTACCGGCGGCAGGTGTACGCCGAGGGCGCCGAACCGGCCGGCAACTGGTGGAACTGGGAGATCGGCGTCCCCCGGCGGTTGCTTGACGCGGCGTTGCTGATCGGCCCGCACTTCGGCGGCACCCCCGCGAGGTCGCTGGGCGGGGCGGTCGACCATTTCGTCCCGGAGGACCGCCTGCACCGCTACCAGGGCACCAGTACCGGGGCCAACCGGGTGGACCTGTGCCTGGTGACGTTGCTGCGCGCCGTGCTGGGCGCCGACCCGGGGAAGGCCGCGCTGGCCGCGTCGGCGCTGTCACCGGTGTTCCGCTATGTCCGGGACGGCGACGGCCTCTATCGCGATGGCTCGTTCATCCAGCACGCCTACGTCCCCTATCAGGGCGGATACGGTGCCGTCCTGCTCGCCGGGGTGGCGACCCTGCTGGCGGTGCTGCGCGGGTCGCCGTGGGAGATCACCGATCCGGAGCGGCGCAACGTCTTCGACTCCGTCGAGCGGTCGTTCGCCCCGGTGGTGCACGACGGCTGCTGCCTGGATCTGGTCCGCGGGCGGGGGATCGCCCGGGCGTCGTACGGCGACCACGCGCGGGGACGGCGGATCGCCGCCGCGATCCTGCTGCTCGGGGAGTCGGCGCCCGCCGCCGATCGGCGCCGCTGGCAGGGCATGGTGAAGGGATGGGCGGTGCGGGACACCGCCCGGCCGATGCCGGCCGCGGCCGCGGCGGAGGGCGACCTGGCGTTGCACGCCCGGCTGGCGGCACTGCTCGCCGACCCGGCGGTCCCGGCGGCGGACGAGCCCGCCGGCCACCGGCTGCTGCCGCGGGCCGCCCGCGCCGTGCACCGCCGGCCGGGCTGGTGCGCCGGGCTGAGCATGGCCTCGCACCGGGTGGGCCACTACGAGCACGGCAACGGCGAGAACCCGCGCGGCTGGCACACCGGCTCGGGGATGCTCTACTGGTGGGCCGAGGGCCATGGCGACCAGTACTCCGACCACTTCTGGCCGACCGTCGACCCCGGCCGGCTGCCCGGCACCACCGTCTCCACCCGGCGGCCCGCCGACGGCGCCGGTGGATCCTGGGGCGACACCTGCCCGCCGGCCCGCTGGGTGGGCGGCGCCACCGACGGCGGGTACGCGACCGTCGGCCAGCACCTGTACGGCTTCCAGAGCACGCTGGAGGCGTTCAAATCCTGGATCTTCCTGGACGACGCCGTCGTCTGCCTGGGCGCCGGCATCACCGCGGGCGACGGGGTACCGGTGGAGACCGTCGTGGACAACCGCCGGACGGCGGCGCCGCTCAGCGTGGCATTCGACAGGAAATGGGCCCATATTTCGGGGCATGGTGGTTACGTCGTACTCGGTGGCGGCCCGCTGCGCGTCCGGCGTGACCGGCGCACCGGCCGCGGGGCGACCCGGAGCTACGCGACCCTGTGGCTGGACCATGGCGTCGATCCGTGGAACGCCGGATACGTCTACCTGCTGCTGCCCGGGGCGAGCCGGGCGGGGACCCGCGCCCGGGCCGCCGACCCCGGCTGGGTGCGGGTGCTCGCCAACACCGCCGCCCGGCAGGGCGTCCACCTGCCGTCTCTGGGGATCACCGCGGTCAACTTCTGGCGGCCCGGCACTGCCGGCGGGCTGACCGCCTCCGGGTCGTGCGCCGTCCTGGTCCGGGAGCACGGGGACGGCACCGCCACGCTGACCGTCGCCGATCCCCGCGAGGACCTGGAGGAGCTGACACTGACCTGGGACCGGCCGGTACGCGCGGTGCTGCACGCGCATCCGGCAGCGGTCGTCGTCACCACCGGTGCCACGCCGGTGATCACCTACCGGAACCTATCCGCCCGGGCCGGCGCCTCCCACCCGATCACCCTGGCCCTCGGCCCGCCCCCGTGACCCGACCTGGCCGCTCCGCGCGGAACTACCGCCCCGGCGGCAGGTCGAAGGGATTGATCACGGATACCCCGGTGCCATCGACGTCTTTGACATTCCTGGTGACCAGGGTCCAGCCGTGCACGCGAGCGGTCGCCACGATCAGTCCGTCCGCGACGGGAAGCGTGCGGACGGCGTTCAGCCGCCCCCACTCCTCGGCGACCGCCGGAGTGATCGGCACGACCCGGTCGGCGAACTGCCGACGCAGTTCGTGCAGCCAACGTTCGAGGATCGCCGCCTGACCCGGGTCTCGACGCCGTCGCGACTCGACTCCCGAACGGATCTCGCCGATCGTCAGGCAACTCAGGTACAGGGTCGGGCCCGAACTGCTCCCGATCCAATCCTTGACCGTGGGACTTCCATGGCGTTTGCGCACCTCGGAGACGACGTTCGTGTCCAGGAGGAAGCCGACGCCCATCAGTCGAACCGCACATCTCGCGGAAGGTCCTGGCCGCGAGGGAAGTCGAGGTCATCGTCCCAGTCGGGGGAGTCGGTGAGGAAGGCGCTGAAATCCGGGGCTTCGCCCTTGAGGCGCCGATACTCGCCGATGTCGATGACCACGGCGACCTCCTGTCCATGCCTGGTCACCACCTGCGGGCCCTCGCTTTCGGCGCGCCGCAGTACCTCACTGAAGCGTTGCTTCGCCTCCTGGACCTGCCATCCGCTCATGTTCCCCCCTGTCTGGTCTGTCTAGACAGAGTATCCGCCACCGGGTCACGCATGGGGCCGAGTCGGGGCCTGGAACGAGTCCTCTTTCCGGTTCCCGTAAGTCGCCGGCCCGCTGTAAGGGTCGACCGCGGAACAGGGGCGTAGAGTTTGCGGCCGCCGGCCGGGAGGACGGAATTCGTATAGCGGGTTTTTGCCGTTTATCGCGCTTATCCGATACCCGTCCGTGGGCTTGGCGGATCGTGCCACAGTGTGAATCCGGCGGCGCCGAAATCGGGGGATCGTCGCGGTGATGATACGGCGGAGGTTTCGGATGGCAGGGCTCGGCGACGGGAGCGGGAGAGGCGGCGGCGCGCAGCCGCCGGCGGGCGGCGGGAACGGCTCCCGGTGGCCCCGGGTGGTGGTGCCCGTGCTCGCCGGGGCGGCCGTGCTGCTCATCATCTCCGCGCTCGGGTTCGCCGGCCCGTCGCGTCCCGGTCCGGTGCAGCCGCCGGCGGAAGGGTCCTGCCGGCGGCTGCCGCTCCCGGTGCCGGTACGCCAGGAGAGCGAGACGGTGGTGTTCCCCGAGGCCTCGTACCTGGTGGACGACGCGGGCGGGCGGCCGCGGATCGACCTGGCCGGCAGCTACCGGGGCTCGGTCGCCGAGGGGATGAGCATCGCCGTGATCAGCCAGGCCCGGTCGGGCCTGCCGGACGCCATGGCCGAGCGCCACCTGGGTGACGGACGCTACTACTACCAGCAGGAACTCCGGCTCGACGAGCGGACGTCCTGCTGGTCGGCGGCGTCGCTGAGCCCGGCACGGGACGCGGCCGGCGGTCTGCTCTGGCGGATCTTCCTGGTGATGGTGCCCGCCGACTTCGGAGTCACCGCGGTGGCGGCGGGCAACGAGGTGGCGGAGCGGACGTTCAAGGAACTGGAAGTGCTCGCCGTGCTGACGATCCCCGCCTGACACCGCTTCTTCCGGAATTCCGGTGAAATGTCAAATGGTGGCCAAGAGCCGGTCGGTGGCAATGAATCCCTTTCGCCGTGGCATCCCCGCTTATCGTGATATGTCGAAATGGCGGGTAGGAAGGTAGCGTCAACCACGCGTCGCCACCAGGGGGAACAAATGATCAAGGCACTCCACAAGATGGGAATTCGCTCCGGAATGATGTACATGGCCGGGGTCATGTCGGTGGGCGCGTCGATCGTCTCCTGGAACATCTCCCGGCAGCACGAGCGGAGCCGGATGCGCGCCGACCACTGGGGCATCTTCGTCGGCGAGTGGGCGCCCACCTTCTTCGCCATAGGGCTCGCCCTGCGGATGGAGGAGATGCGCGAGGAGGTCATGACCGGCATGCCGGAGGAGGAAGAGGAACGGCACGAGCGGATGGGCCGCCGCTTCGGGCGCCGGATGACCGCGGGCGTCTAGCCGCGCCGGGACCGGCGCCGGCCGCCGGTCCCGCCGGACGCCGGCGTCAGGTCAGGGTGACGTGCCGGCGGGGACGCAGGGCCTGACCGCGCAGCGCGGCCAGCGCCGCCGCCCGCCCGGCCGGGGTCAGCGTGGCCGGCGCCGGCGCCGCGCACAGGCCCAGGGCCTGGAGCCGGTGGTGCAACACGTCGAGCGGGCGGGCCACCTCCGCCGGGGTGGCGGTCCGCCACCCTTCGCCGACCACCACCTCGGCCACCCGGGACGCCAGCGTCTCGCCGGACGGCTCGCCGCCGTCGGCCATGAGCATCAGGCCGACCTCCCGCACCGACACCTCCATCTCCCGCTCGCCGGGACCCGGCGCGAGCAGCGCCGCGGCGGCGGCCGCCCACAGGGCCGCCGGGTCGGCGAGCAGCCGGCGCCCGGCCGGAGTGATCAGGAGCCGGCGGCCGGACCGGCGCACCGCGCGCAGCTCGTGCTCGGCGAGGCCGCGCAGCGCGCGCAGGGCGGGCAGGCCGGCCTCGCTGCGAGTGGCCGGCATCGGCCAGCCGAACCGCTCGGCCGCCTGCTCGACGACGGCGCGGGCGATGTTGTGCCGCTGGGTGAGCGGGACGCCGCCGGGGTGGTCGGCCAGCCGCAGCAGCCAGCGCAGCGCCGTGAAGTGCCGGCCCTGCGGAGCCGGGATCGGCGCGTGCAGCCGCACCTCGAAGGGCTGGGCCAGCTCCCGGCGGGCGGCGCCGCGGCCGAGCACCCACCGGTTCAGCCGCTCGCCGTGCACGCGGTTCAGCCAGTTGTCGCCGCCCAGCTCGGCGCGCGGCGCGGTCAGCCAGCGGCGGGTCATCGCCTCGGCGCGGCCCTGCCAGGCGCCGGTGGCCGGCTCCAGCTCGCCGGAGACGACCGCGAGCTCCAGCGCGGCGGAGCAGGCCAGGTGGGCGCCCAGCTCCTCCGGACCCATGATCGAGCTCCACCGCAGCTCCGGAACGTCCGGCGGGAGCACGCCGGTGCCGGCCAGCGCGCGCTGGTAGGCGGCGGCCCCGGCCTCCTCGCCGTTCCGCTCGTAGGTGCGCAGCAGCTCGGCGGTGGTGGCGGAGGTGCACAGCTCGGCGTACCGGTCCATGCCGCCCAGGCGCAGCAGCCGGCCCAGGGCGGCGGCGATGCCGTCGCGGTCGCCGGTCACCTTGAGCGGCAGCGTGCACCACAGGAACTCGCACACGTCGAGCTGGGTGAGCATCTCCAGCGGCTCGCTGCCCGTCAGCCACTCGACGGCCACCCGGGCGTCGTCGGCGACGTCCGGGTCGGTGCGCTCCAGCTCGCTCAGCAGCGCGGCCACGTCGGGTGCGGGCATGCTCCGCAGTCTGCCGTATAGGCCCGGACTTTGACGACGACCACCACCACGGACGATTTCCACGTCACCTACCTGTAAGACCTGTTGGAGCCGTATGAAGCGGAACAGCGGGGTTGGCGGGGAGATCAGATCCAGCGGTCGAACATCATCCGCCGGTGCCAGTCGTCGTAGGGGATGATCTCGGCGCTGATCACCGGGTACAGCCACCAGAAGTTCACCAGGGCCAGGATGACGAACGCGCCGCTGAGCGCGGCGCCCAGCACCCGCCGGCCCTGCGGGGCGTTCTGCGGGCCGATGAGGAGCCCGGCGGCCAA
>NZ_BOOU01000115.1 GCF_016863395.1 Sphaerisporangium rufum
GGCGTCCGCGGCCACCCGCTCCGCGAACAACGCCACCGTGCTCGGCACCGCCGGCAACTCCAGCGCCGTGTCGTTGAGATCGTCGGTCGTCGGGCGGTGGGAGCCGGTCAGGGGCTCCCACCGCGGCGTCTCACGCATCGCGCGCATCCTCCGTCGGACAGGTGTGATCCTCGCAGCTCGAAGGTCGGATCACCCGCCCGCGCGCCGGTGGCCGGACGTATCGGGGCATCCAACGGCTCCGCACGCGGAAACGAGCACCCGCGGAGCCTCCGCACGGCGGCGAGAGGGGACAACTTGGTGGGAACGCTCCCACGGGACGTCAGGGTAGGGAGGCGGCGACGTCGCGGTCAAGATCGAGGCCGTCTTTGACACGCGATCCGAGAAACACCCTGCCTACCTGCACTTCTTTACAACGCGGTTTCCCAAAGATTACTTCTGCTGTTCCCTTGACAGCGGTCCCGTTGTGATCAGAGTCTCTTGTGCTGAGCGATTCTCCCGATTCTGTGGGAGCGCTCCCAACACTACTGTCCGCTTTCCGAGCTAGCGGGAACCAAAGATGACACCCACCGAAGAGGCCGTCCTGGCGATGTGGACGGACCTGCTGGGCGCGCCGCCGCGCACCCTTACCGACGACTTCTTCGCTCTCGGTGCGCAGTCGCTCACCGTGGTGCGGTTCTTAGCGCGCGTGCAGGAGCGGTACGGCGTCGAACTGCCGGTGGACGAGCTGTTCACCAGCGAGTTCACCGTCACCGCGGCGGCCCGGCTCATCGACGAGGCACTGCTCGGAGACCTCGCCGACGACCAGCTGTCGGAACTGCTCGACGAGCTGGAAGGCATGTCGGAGGAGGAGGTCCGGGCGCTGCTGGACGAGCCGTCCGCGCTCGGCGAGAGTCCCACGTGAGCGTCCCGGCGGCGCGCATGCTGCTGGTGACGCACGGCACCGATGGTGACGTGCTGCCGTTCATCCGGCTGGGCGGCGCGCTGCGCGAGCTCGGGCACGAGGTGACGCTGCTGACCCACTCCCCCTTCCGGGAGCGGGCCGCCGCGGCGGGCCTGGAGTTCGTGCCCATCGACACCCCGGACGGCTACGAGCGCTACTCCGCCGACACCGCGCTGCTGCCCGGCGGGCTCGGCACCCTGGACTGGCAGGAGTTCTACCGGCGCAACGACCTGTTCGGCCAGCTCGCGCTGGAGTACCGGGCCCTGGCCGAGCGGGTGCGGCCCGGGCGTACCGTCCTGGTCGGCCGGCACACCTCCGCGCTGTCGGTGCTGCTCGCGCGCGAGTCGCTCGGCGTCCCGGCGGCCTGGGTCGCGGTGGCGCCGATCCAGCCGCTGGCCGCCGGCGTGGCCCGCCACCTGTACCAGCACACCCTGGCGGGCGGGATCGACGAGGTCCGCGGCCGCTTCGGGCTGCCCCCGGTCACCGACTGGCCGGCGTGGTTCTCCTCGGCCGACCTGCGCATCGGACTGTGGCCGGAGTGGTTCGACCGCGCCGGCCCGGCCACCGGGGACGGGTCGCTGCTGGCCGGATTCCCGCTGCCCGACGACCGGGACGAACCGCTGCCGCCCGCCGCCGCCGCGCTGCTGGACGGGCCGCTGCGCCCGGTGCTGGTCACCGGTGGCACCGGCCGGATGGTGCACCCCGACTTCTACCGGGCGGCCCTGGCGGGCTGCCGGCTTGCCGGCCGGCCGGTGCTGCTGGTCGTCCCGCACGAGGAACTCATCCCCCGGCCGCTGCCGCCGGAGGTCGCCTGGTTCCCCCGGCTGCCGTTCCGCGCGGCCATGCCGAAGGTCGCCGCGGTGCTGCATCACGGCGGGATCGGCACGCTGACCCGTGCGCTGGCCGCCGGCACCCCGCAGGTCATCCTGGCGCACGGTGCCGACCGCCCGGACAACGCGGCCCGGCTGGCCGGCGAGGGGCTGTCCCGCTGGCTGCCGGACTTCCGGTGGGGGCCGGCCGAGGTGGCCGGCGCGCTGCGCGCGGCGCTGGAGGACGGCCGCCGGCCGGCGCTGACCGGGTCGGCGGAGGCGGCCGACGGCCTGGCCGCCGCGGCCGGGCACCTTTCCGCGCTGATCGGCCGCACGCCCGAGCGGGTCGCGGGCCCGCCGTCGGCCCGGCTGGCCGCGCTGCACGGGGCCCGCCGGCGCGCGCTCGCCGCCCGGCTGCGCGAGCGGCTCGCCGAGCGGGGAGCGCCGTGAGGATCCTGCTCGCCCAGAACATGCTCCACCTGCCGTCGCACGGCGGGGCCAACAAGTCCAATCGCATCCTGATGGAGCAGCTGGCCGCCGCCGGGCACCTGGTGCACGTGGTGGCACCGCTGTCCGGCGCGATGCGGACCGGGCCGCAGGAGGTGCGGGTCGCCGACCTGGTGCGGCGCGGTGCGGTGCCGGCCGGTGACTCTCGGCCGGGCGAGGTGACCTACACCCGGGGCGGCGTCACCGTGCACGCGGTGACCGAGCCCGCCGGCCTGGGCAGGCGGATCGCCGAGGTGGCCGGTGAGCTGGAGCCCGACTGGACGCTGGTGCCCTCCGACGACCCGGGTCTGGTCGTGCTGGGCGCGGCGCTGCGCGCCACCCCCGATCGGGTGGTCTACCTGGTGCACACGCTGCAGCAGCTGCCCTTCGGGCCGGGGGCGTTCTACCCCAGCGCGGCCGGGGTGCGGATGGTCCGCCGCGCGGCGGGCACGGTCGCGGTCAGCCGGGCGGCGCAGGACTACTGCCGGCAGCACGGCTCGCTGCCATCCACCCTGATTTATCCGCATATATACGACGAAACTCCGGCCGGGCCGCTGCCGTGTCCCCGGCCGGACACCGGCCGGGTCACCATGATCAACCCTTGCGGCTACAAGGGCCTGCCGATCTTCCTGGGCCTGGCCGACGCGTGCCCGGACGTCCGATTCCTGGCCGTTCCCACCTGGGGGACCACCGACGCCGAGCGAGCCGAACTGGCCCGCCGCCCGAACATCGAGGTGGTGCCGCCGGCCGACGACATCGAAGAGATCTTCGCCCGCACCCGGGTCCTGCTCATGCCCTCCTTGTGGGACGAGACCTTCGGATACGCCTGCGTGGAGGCGATGCTGCGCGGCGTGCCGGTGCTCGCCTCGGACGTGGGCGGGCTGGCCGAGGCCAAGCTCGGCGTTCCCTACCTGCTGCCGGTCCGGCCGGTGCGGGAGTACCGGACCGCCGGGCACGCCCGCCCGGTACCAGTGCTCCCCGAGCAGGACATCGAACCCTGGCTCGCGGCGCTGCGCCGGCTGCTGGCCGACCCCGCCCACCACGACGACCTCGCCGAGCGGTCGCGGCTGGCCGCCCGCCGGTTCACCGGCGGGCTGGCGAAAGACGCCCTGGAGAAGTACCTGACCGGGCTGACTCCGGCCGCGCCGCCGCCCGCCCTCTCCCCCGCCCGCCGCGCGGCCCTGGCCAGGCTGGCCGCCACCCGGCTCGGCACGAAAGGAACCCGCCCGTGAACGCCATGGTCGCCGCCGAGGCGGTGCCGCGCGTCGCCCCGCCCGCCGACGACGACCTCGACCGCCTGCTGCTGATCCGGCACTTCGAGAGCGCGCTGCTCCGGCTGTTCGGCGAAGGGCTGATCAGCGGCACGACCCATACCTGCCTGGGGCAGGAGTACGTGCCGGTCGCGCTGGAACCGCTGCTGCGCCCGGACGACCACACGCTGAGCAACCACCGCGGGCACGGCCACTTCCTGGCCCGGCACCCCGGCGAGGCCGGCGGCCTGCTCGCCGAGATCATGGGCCGGGAGGGCGCGCTGTGCCACGGGGTCGGCGGCAGCCAGCACGTCTACCACCGCACCTTCCTGTCCACCGGGGTGCAGGGCGAGAGCCTGCCGGTGGCGGCCGGCATCGCGCTGCGGCTGCGGGCGGCCGGCGACGGCCGGCTGGTGTGCGTCTACATCGGTGACGGCACCCTCGGCGAGGGGTCGGTGTACGAGGCGCTCAACATGGCCGCGCTGTGGGACCTGCCACTGCTGGTGGTGGTGGAGAACAACGGGATCGCCCAGTCCACGCCGACCGCGCGCCAGCTGGCCGGCACCGTCGCCGGACGGGCCGCCGCGTTCGGCGTCCCCTACCGGCGGGTGGAGTCCACCGACCCGGCCGAGATCCGCGCCGCGCTGGCCGCGCCGGTCGCCGCGGTGCGCGAGACGCCGTTCCCGCTGATCGTGGAGTTCATCACCCACCGGCTGGGACCGCACAGCAAGGGCGACGACACCCGCGGCCCCGAGGAGCTCGCCGCGGCGCGGGCCCATGACTGGTACGGCCGGTACGCCGAGGCCATCCCTGAGCGGTTCGCGGCGGCCGACGCGCTCTGGCGCCGGCGGGTGGCCGACCTGGTGGCCGAGGTGTCCGCCCGGCCCCTCGCCCGGTGGGAGGCCTCGTGACCGTGACCCCGGCGACCCCGGCGACCCCGGCGACCCCGGCGACCCCGGCGACCCCGGCCGAGCGGGTGGCCGAGCACCTCAACCGCGCCCTGCACGATCTGATGGACGCCCACCCCGACCTGCACCTGCTCGGCGAGGACATCACCGACCCGTACGGCGGCGCCTTCAAGATCACAAAAGGCCTGTCATCCCGGTTCGGGGACCGCGTCCGGTCCACCCCGCTGAGCGAGTCGGCCATCGTCGGCGCCGGTGCCGGGCTGGCCCTGGCCGGCGGCCAGGCGATCGTGGAGATCATGTTCGCCGACTTCGCGGCGCTGGCCTTCGACCAGCTGCTGAACTTCGCCGCCAAGTCGGTCAGCATGTACGGGCGGCCGGTGCCGGTGCCGCTGGTGGTGCGCTGCCCGTCCGGCGGGCACCGCGGCTACGGGCCCACGCACAGCCAGAGCCCGCAGAAGCACTTCATCGGCGTTCCGGGCCTGGCCGTGCTGGAGCTCTCCCCCTTCCACGACGCCCGCGCGCTGCTGGACCACGCGCTGGCCACCCGGCGGCCCAGCGTGCTGTTCGAGGACAAGGTGCTCTACACCCGCCGCATGTTCCACCACGGGGTGGTGGACGAGCTGTTCCGCTTCGAACCGCCCGCCGGCCCGGCCGGGGTCGCCCGGGTGCACCTGGACGGGGTCGAGGAGTACGACTGCACCATCATCGCGCCCGGCGGCCTGGCGCACCGGGCCGTCGAGGCCATGCGCACGCTGCTGATGGAGCACGAGGTGCTGTGCGAGCTGCTGGTGCCGGCCCGGCTCTACCCCTTCGACCTGGACGGTCTGCCGCCGCGCGGCCGGCACGTCTGCGTCGCCGAGGACGGCACCGCCGGCGGCACCTGGGGCGCCGAGGTCGCCGCGCGGCTGTACCCCGGGCTGTGGGGCCGGCTGACCCGGCCGATCACGCTGGTCAGCGCCGCCGACAGCATCATCCCCGCCGCCCCCCACCTGGAGCGTGAGGTTCTCGTGGACGCCCCCGCCATCGTCCGGGCCGTGCTGGGAGCGGCGGCATGACCGGCGTCGTCGTCCCCAAGCTGAACAACAACGACGCCCGATACCTGCTGCTGGAGTGGGTCGCCGCGGACGGCGCGCCGGTGCGGGCGGGCGAGCCGGTGGCGCTGGTGGAGACGTCCAAGACCGTGGAGGAGCTGGAGGCGCCGGCCGCCGGCGTGCTGTGCCACCTGCTCGCCGCGGGCGCCGAATGCGAGCCTGGCCAGACCATCGGCCGGCTCGGTGACGCCCCGGCATCCGGTGACCCCGCGAGCACTGCTCCGGGCAATGCCGTTCCGGCGCCGGACGTCCCGGACGTCCCGGTGGGCTCCGCCGGGGCGGATCGGGCGCCGGCGGAGCCCGGCATGGTGATCACCGCGCCGGCCCGCCGGCTGATGGAGGAGCTCGGCATCGGCGAGGAGCGGGTGCGCGCCCTCGGCCGTCCCCTGGTCCGCCGGGAGGACGTCGCCGCACTGGCGTCGCCCGCGCCCGCCGCCCCCGCGCCGGACCCGAGCGCGGTGGCCCCGGCCACACCGGGCCCGGTCACGGCACCGGCGGCGGACGACATCGTGCTGTCCCGCACCCAGCGCCGGATCGGCGAGGTGGTCGGCCGCACGCACCGGGAGGTCCCCGCCGCCTACACCGCGGTCACGATCGACGTGGAGGAGGCGCTGCGGCTGGCCCGCGAACTGACCCCCCGGCTGCGCACCCTGGTCGGCCTGCCGGAACTTCTGGTCAAGGCGGTCGCCGGGCTGGCCGAACGGTTCGCGACCTTCTTCGCCACTCCGCTGGACGCCGGCCGGCTGCGCCGCGCCGCCACCGCGAACGTCGGGGTCACCATGGACGTCGGTAACGGGCTGTTCGTCCCGGTGGTGCGGGACGCCACCGGCCGCTCCCTGGCCGACGTCTCCCGCGCGATGATGGCGCACCGGCTGGCCGCGGTACGCGGCGGCCTGCGCGAGGAGGACCTGGCGGGCGCCAACATCGTGGTCACCCTGCACACCGAGGGCATGGTCACCCTGGCGATCCCGATCATCTTCCCCGGCCAGGTCTGCGCGCTGTCGCTGGCCGCCCCGCAGCGTGAGGTGGTCCCGTTCGAGGACGGCTTCGAGGTGCGGCACATGGTGACCCTCGGCCTGGCCTTCGACCACCGTTACGTCAACGGCCGGGACGCGGTGCTGTTCCTGGACGCGGTGCGCACCGCGCTGGAGTCCCCCGCCGACCTCGCCGGGGGCCCTCGATGACCACCGAGCGGGCGGCCGCGCTGTCCCCGGACCGGCGGCGCGAGCTGATGGCCCGGCTGCTGGCCAAGAAGGCGGCGGCGGCCGGCATCCCGGTACTGCCCCGCACCGGCGCCCCGCTGGACTGCTCCCACGAGCAGCGGCGGATCTGGCTGGCCGGGCAGGCGCTGCCGGAGGCCGCCCCGGCGAACGTCACGCTCGGGGTGGCCCTCACCGGCGAGCTGGACCTCACCCGGCTGTCGGCGGCGCTGGCCGCGCTGGTGGCCGGGCACGAGGCGCTGCGCACCCGGTACGTCCAGGTCGAGGGCCTGCCGTACCAGGACGTCCGCCCGGCACAGCCGGTGCCGCTGGAACTGGTGGACCTGACCTGCCTGCCTGAGGAGGACCGGGAGGCCGAGGCGCTGGACCTGGCCCTGGCCGCCGCCGGCGAGCGGTTCGACCTGGCGCGCGGCCCGCTGCTGCGGCTGACGGTGTACCGGCTGGGGCCGGTGGAGCACCGGCTGTTCCTGGTCTGCCACCACATCGCCGGCGACGGCGGGTCGATCGCCCTGGTGGCGGCCGAGCTGGCCGCCGGCTACTCCGGTGCCGCCCCGGTGGCGCCGCCGTCCCACCAGTACGCCGACTATGCCGCCTGGTCGCTGGAGCGCGCCCGCCGGCGGGTACCCGAACGGCTCCCGTACTGGCGGGAGCGGCTGGCCGGAATCGAGCCGGTGTTCCCGCGTGTCCCCTACTCGCCGGCCGGGGCCGGACGCGGCAGCGCGAGCGTGGCCGCGCGGACCGGCCGTGACACGGTCGACCGGCTGCGCGCGGGCGGGCCGCTCACGCCGTTCGCCGTGCTGCTGGCCGGCTACCTGATGCTGCTGCACCGGCTGAGCGGCCGGCGCGACCTGGTGGTGGGCACGGTGACCAGCGGGCGCGCCCGCCGCGAGCTGGAGCCGGTCGTCGGATGCTTCATCAACCTGGTGCCGCTGCGCGTGCACCTGCCCGGGGATTTCCCTGTCCTGGCCGCCCGGGTGCGCGAGACGGTCGCGGGCGCGCTGGCCAACGAGATCCCGTTCGACGCGCTGGTCTCCGGGATCGGCGGGCACCGGCTGCCCGGCGTGTACCCCGCCTTCCAGGCCGCCTTCGTGCACCGCGACGACCCGGCGCCGCCGCCGGACTGGGCGGGCCTGCACGCCCGCCTCTGGGAACACGAGGTGGACGACCCGAGCTTCGACCTCGGCCTCACCGCCACCCCGCGCGGCGCCGAGTACGAGCTGGCCCTTACCGGCCGCCTGGCCCGCTTCTCGGCTGCCGACCTGGCCGCCCACCTGAAGACCCTGCTCGCCATCCTGGACGACCCCGCCGGCGAGTGGCGGCTTTGACGGTCCGCTCTGGCAGCCTGGGTCGATGGAACAGCAAGCCCACTTCCTGACCCTTTCCACCCCTGACCTGGACGCCGCGCGCCGGTTCTACCGCGACGGGCTCGGCTGGACGCCGCTGCTCGACGTGCCCGACGAGATCATCTTCTTCCAGATCGCCCCCGGCTTCGTCCTCGGGCTGTTCGAGGCGGCGAAGTTCGACGCCGACCTCGGCGGTCCGGCCACCGGTGGCCGGACCGGCGGGCTCACCCTGTCGCACAACGTGCCGTCCCCGGCCGAGGTCGACGCGGCGGTGCGGCGCGCGGTCGAGGCGGGCGGCACCCTGGTGAAGTCCCCGGCGCGGGCCGCCTTCGGCGGCTACCACGGTCACGTCGCCGACCCCAACGGGGTGATCTGGGAGATCTGCCACAACCCCGGCTGGCGCATCGAGCCGGACGGGCGCGTCGTCCTGCAGGCTCCCGGCGAGATGCCGTCCGACTAGCCGCCGCCCCTGATCGGCACCGGGCCCGGTGTCCTCGCCCAGGCGCGTGACGGCCGAGGCGGGGCGCCGTTTCTCCAGGGGAGGTCACCGTTCCCGGTGACGGCGTGCTCGGTGTTCCGCGGCGTCGAGGGCGGGCCGCAGCGGCGCGAGCACGGCCCGCAGCAGGTCCGCCAGTGAGCCGGACGGCACGACGAGCCCGCCGGCCGTGACGGTCGAGACGGTCGCGTGCAGCCACCGCTCGAGCGCGATGCGGACCGCGGCGGTCACGCTCGCCGCGAGCACCCGTGCGGTGTGCGGGTCGCCGTCGCCGAGACGCTCGGCGATGGCTTCGGTGAGGGGATGCTCGATCGCCGCGGTGGTGTCGACGAACGCGTCGCGCAGCGCGGGACGGGTGGTGATCAGCAGCAGCGCGTCCGGGCCCGGTGCGGCCGCGGCGGTGTACTGATCAACGATGGCCTCGATGACGGCGTCGGCGAGGCCGGCGCCGTCGGACCGGCCGGCCACCGCCGCCGCGACCCGTGCCTCTCGCTCGCTGGTGACGGCGGCGACGATCGCCTGCTCGCGGCTGGAGAAGTAGTTGTTGTACGTCCGCGGCGAGACGCCGGCGGCCTCGGCGATGTCGTCGACGCGCACGTTGTCCGGCCCGCGCTCCAGCGCCAGCCGCAGGGCCGCCGCGCGCAGTGCCTCTCGGGTGGCCTGCTTCTTCTGCTCGCGCAGTCCCGTCCGTCTCGCCGTCACGGTCCCAGCATAGCTCAAATGCGTGCACGCAAATTTGCGCGCACGCAGTTTTCTCCCTAGCCTGGCACCCGTATCCCGTCAGGAAGGAGCCCGAACGATGAGGGCCGAGAACACCGGTACCCACCGGGAAGAAAACGTGATCACAGAGGTGGTCATCGCCGGCGGCGGCCCGAACGGGCTGATGCTGGCCTGCGAACTGAGCCTGGCCGGGGCCCGGCCGGTCGTGCTGGAGCGGCTGATGGAGCCCAGCGAAGAACCGAAGGCGAACGGGCTGCTCGGCCAGGTCGTGAAGGTGCTCGACCACCGAGGGCTGTACGAACGTCTCGCCGGGAGCGCGGGACCGCCGCGGCCGAACTCCACGTACTTCATGTTCGGCGCGATGGCCCTAGACCTGAGCCTGCTGGAGGACAGCCCTGTCTTCGCCCTGCCGGTACCGCAGCGGCGCATCGTGCAGGTCCTGCAGGAGCGTGCCATCGAGCTGGGCGTGGAGATCCGCCGGGGACACGAGGTCGTCGGCCTGTCACAGGACGGCGACGCGGTGACCGTCGACGTCGCCGGCCCGGACGAGACCTACCGGCTGCGGGCCCGGTACCTCGTCGGCGCGGACGGTGCGCACAGCGCCACGCGCAAGCTGTCCGGCATCACCTTCCCCGGCGTCACCTACGACCGGATGACCGTCCTCTCGGCGCACGTGACGGTCCCGGCGGGCTGGGTCGATCCCGCGACCGGTGCCCTGAACGTGCCCGGCCACGGTGCCGTTCTTCCGTTCCTGCCCCATCGCACCGAGAACGGCGGGTTCTCCTACGCGCCGATGCCCGGCCACCCGCCGCTGATCAGCACCACCGAGTGGGACCGGCCCGCGACCGACGCTCCGATGAGCATGGAGGAACTGCGGGCCAGCATCCGCCGCGTGCTCGGCGCCGACGTGCCGCTCGGCCCGCCCGGCGGCGCGGGGCCGCACGTGCTGCGCCGGCTGACCGGCGGCAACACCCGGATCGCCGACCGGTTCACCGACGGCCGGGTGTTCCTGATCGGTGACGCCGCGCACGTGTACGCCGCCACCGGAGGCGGTCCAGGGCTCAACCTCGGCCTGCAGGACGCGGTCAACCTCGGCTGGAAGCTCGCCGCCGCGATCCGGGGAAGCGCCCCGCCCGGGCTGCTGGACAGCTACGAGACTGAGCGGCGGGCGGCCGCCGAGCGCATGGTGCTGAACGCGCGGGCGCAGTCGGCCCTGATCGCCCCCGGCGATGACGTCACCGGACTGCGCGAGGTGTTCGGCGAACTGCTGGGCGACCGGAGCACCGTACAGCGCCTCGCCGGCCTCCTGGCCGGCGCCGACGTCCGCTACGACATGGGGGCACCCGAGGCGCATCCGCTCACCGGCCGGTTCGCCCCGGACCTGGACCTGCACACCCCGGCCGGCCCCGTCCGGCTGGCCGACCTGGCCAGGAACGCACGCCCGCTGCTGCTCGACCTGACCGAGGACGCATCGCCGGCGGAGACGCTCGCCGTGCGGCACGACGAGGTCGACATCATCAAGGCGCGTTCCGCCGGCGACTCGCCCACCGCACTGCTCCTCCGGCCGGACGGCTACGTGGCCTGGGCGTCGTCGTCGGCCCGGCCCGGCCCCACCGAGGTCGACGAACTCCGGGTGGCCGTGCGGCGGTGGTTCGGCGTCATCGAACCCGCCCGCGCCTGACGCCGGGAACGCCGGCCCGTCGCCGGTCTACCTCGCCGCGGGCTCACGGACCAGCACCTCGGCCAGCTGCCGGGCGAACTCCTGCGGACGGTCGGTGAAGCTGTGCCCGCCGGGGAACTCCACCAGCGGCAGGCCGAGCCGCTCGGCCAGCAGCGCGGCGGGCCGGTACGGCAGGTGTCCGCGGCTCTCCCGGCCGGCGGCGAGCACCAGCCGGCCGCCCGCCCGGGCCAGCGCCTGCTCGTCCGGGAGGTAGGAGGTGAACGAGCGCAGCTCGTACTCCATCATCAGCGGGGCGTTGGCCTGCAGCCGCTCCAGCATCCCGGCGGTGCGCGGCGGCAGGCCCGCGCCGTCCGGCAGCGGCCGCACGGTGCCGCCGACGCCCGCCAGGAAACGCGCGCCCGCCGCGCGCCACCCCTCGGTGCGCAGCGTCGCGTACACCTCCTCGACGAGCGCGCGGTGCTCGGCGGCGTCCGGGAGCGTCAGGAAGCACGGCGGTTCGTGCGCGACGACGCGGCGCAGCCGGTCGGGATGCCGGGCCAGCAGGTCCAGTGCCACGATGGCGCCGGAGCTGCCGCCGAAGACGAAGGCCTGCTCCCCCGCCGGGGTGAGATGGGACAGCAGCCGGTGGGCGTCGTCGCTCTGCACCTCGACCCGCTGGTCCACCGGGCCGGTGTCCAGCGTGCTGCGCGAGTACCCGCGCGGGTCGACGGCCACCACGGTGAAGTGCTCGGCGAGGATCTCCGCCATCGGGTCGAAGACCGCCGCGTCCCCGCCGCCGCCGGGCAGCAGGAGCAGCACCGGTCCGCTGCCGCGCACCTCGTGGTAGATGTGCGCGCCGGGGACGCGCAGCATGCCGGTTCTCATGGGGTTCCCTCCTTGTCGTGCGACGGCCAGTTCTCCAGCGCGACGTGCAGGGCGTCGATGGCGCGCGCGAAGGAGGCGTCGACGTCCCGGCCGTGCAGGAAGCCGCCGGTGGCCTCGAAATGGCTGAAGCCGTGGAACGTGCTGCGCAGCAGGCGCACCGCGTCGACCTGGTCGCGCTCGGCCAGGCGGTAGGCGCGGATCATCCCGCCGGTGAGTTCCAGGGTGCGCCGGTGGCCGGGCGAGGCGGCGACGACCTCGGGATCCAGCGCGATCTGGGTCGCCGCGTAGCGGCCGGGATGGCGCACCGCGAACCGCCGGTAGGCGTGGGCGAACGCGGCGAGCGCCTCCTTGCCGGCCCGGCCGGCGACGGCGGCGCCGATCTGGTCGGCCATCTCGGCGGTGGCGAGCACCGCGACCCGCGCCCGCAGGTCGGCCAGGTTACGGATGTGCGAGTACAGGCTCGCGTCCCGCACGCCGAGCTCGCGGGCCAGCCCGGACACCGTGAGAGCGGCGAACCCGATCCGGTCCGCCAGGTCGGCGGCCGCCCGGGTCACCCGGTCCGCCGTCAGCCCTGCCCGTGGCGTCATGCACGTCCTTTCCTAGACTTCCTAGGTAAAAGCCTAGCATGTCCAGGAACGGTCCGCAGCGTGATCGTACGACCGCCGGCGATGACGCCCTCAGGACGCGTGGACCTCGTCGAACAGCGCGATGGCATCGGCCGGATCCGCGCTCACCAGCCGCTCGAGCCCGGCCGTCGCGAACGTCGCCCACCGGGCCGCCCGCGCCCACATCCGTTCCTCGAAGGCGCGGACGGCCTCGTCCAGCTTGCCGGGGCCGGGATCGGCGAGGGTCTCGGCGATGGTCTGGACGATGGTCTCGGCGAGTTCGGCGCCTTCCAGCATCGCCAGGTTCGCGCCCACCCCCAGCGGGGGCATCAGGTGCGCCGCGTCGCCCAGGAGCGTCACCCCGGGGACGTGCGCCCAGGTGTGGGACACGGGCAGTACGTACAGCGGGCGGCGGGCGAACGCGGCGCCGTGGCGGAGGAGGTCGAGGACGGGAGCGGCCCAGCCGTCGAACAGGGCCAGCAGCTCGGCCCGCACCGCCTCGGCGGCGTCCGGGCCCCAACCCCGGTCCGGCGGTGTGCGGAAGTGCGCGTACACCTTGACGTGGCCGCCGCTGTTGCGCTGGGCGACCAGGCCGCGGTTCACCCCGTATACGGCCACCGAACCGTCGCCGATCAGCCGGGCGAGGTCGGGATGGCGGGTGTCGACCTCGTCCAGCGAGGTCTCGACCGTGGTGACGCCGGTGTACTCGGGCCTGGCGGAGGAGACCGCCGGGCGGACCCGCGACCAGGCGCCGTCCGCGCCGATCACCAGGTCGAAGGCCTCCTGCCGCCCGCCGGCGAACCGCACCAGCGCGCCGTCAGGGGTGCCGGGCACCACCTCGGTCACGCTGCTTCCCCACCGGACCTCCAGCGGCCCGCGTAGCAGGTCGCGAAGCCGCCCGCGGTCGATCTCGGGGTTTGCGCGCTCGTCCGGGCGTGGCCGCCAATCACGCAGGACGGTCCCGTCCGGGGCGAGGATGCGCATGGCCTGCCCCTCCGGGCGGGACAGCTCCTCGAACTCCGCCAGCAGGCCCGCCTTCCGCAGCGCGAGCTGGCCCATCTTGTCGTGCAGGTCCAGCGTGCCGCCCGGCGGGCGGGCGTCCGGAGCGGGATCGCGGTCCAGCACGGTGACCGGGTGACCGTGGCGGTGCATGACGCGGGCGAAGGTGAGGCCGGCCGGGCCGGCTCCGATCACCGCGATACGATGGCTCATGTCGATACACTGTATCGACAGATGACGCCGTATCGCAAACGTACAATGTAGCCATGACTGTGTGGGATCGGCCCGATCCGCCGGCCCGCCCCGCGCCGCTCGACCGGGAGCGCATCGTCGCCGCCGCCGTCGAGCTGGCCGACGAGGGCGGGCTGCCTGCGGTTTCGCTGCGCAAGGTGGCCGCCCGGCTGGACGCTGGGCCGATGCGCTTGTACGGATACATCGCCACCAAGGAGGAACTGTTCGATCTAATGGTGGACGCGGTCCACGCCGAGATCCTCCCCGAGCGGTCGCCCGGCGACTGGCGGGAGGCGCTGCGCGGCCGCGCCCACCGCACCCGGCAGGCCACCCTGCGGCACGAATGGCTGGCCGACCTGCTCGGCGGCCGGCCGGCCCTCGGCCCGAACGCCCTCGCCGTCGGCGAGTCCACGCTGGCCGCCTTCGACGGCCTGGCCGACATCGGCACCGTGCAGCGCGCCGTGGAGACGGTGAGCGCCTATGTCACCGGCGCGATCAGACGCGAGATCGCGAACCTGCGGGCCGAGCGCGCCACCGGGCTGTCAACGAGCGACTGGCAGCGCGCCTCCGGCCCGCACCTGACGAGAATGCTGGCCACTGGCCGCTACCCGGCCCTGGCCAGGTTGGTGCACGAAGGCACGGAGGTGGACGCCGAGGCGACCTTCACCACCGGCCTGGAGTGGGTCCTTGACGCCGTGGCCGCCAAACTCGCGCCGCCGGCGTGACATCGCCGATCCCGGGATACCGAGGTAGCGCGACCTGGCCGTCCGGCCGGTTCGCGGAAGTTCTCGCGCCCAGTCGGTGGGACGGACGGCTCCAGGCTCCGCGGGCTCCGAACCGCCCGGCGAACCATAAGCCGAAAGGGGCCCGCGCGACTCGGTGATGCTCGCCGGCCGGGCCGGTTTCAGGCCTGCGGCGAGGCCAGCTCCACCACCGTCACGTCCGATGGCGCGCCGACCCGGGTCGGCGGGCCCCAGGCCCCCGCGCCGCGCGTCACGTACAGCTGGGTGTCCCCGTAGCGCTCCAGCCCCGCCACCGTCGGGTTCGCCAGCCCCGCCACGAAGTTCACCGGCCACAGCTGGCCGCCGTGGGTGTGCCCCGACAGCTGCAGGTCCACCCGGTGCCGCACCGCCTCGTCCACCAGCACCGGCTGGTGCGCCAGCAGCACCGACGTCCGGGACGGGTCCCGGCCGGCCAGCGCGGCCGCGAGGTCGGGGCCGTCGTCGTAGCCGGCACCCGCCACGTCGTTCACCCCGGCCAAATCGAAGCCTGGCAGCTCCACCCGCTCGTTGGCCAGCAGCTTCAGGCCCAGCTCCCGGACGTGCCGCGTCCACTCCTGCGCGCCGGAGAAATACTCGTGGTTGCCGGTCACGAAGAACGCCCCGTGCCGGGCCCGCAGCCCGCCGATCGGCTCCACCGCCGACCGCAGGTCCGCCACCGACCCGTCCACCAGGTCTCCGACCACCGCGATCAGATCCGGCTGGGTCGCGTTCACCGTCGCCACGACCCGCTCGGCGAATCCGCGGCCCAGGATCGGGCCCAGATGCACGTCGCTGACCACCGCGATCCGGAAGCCGTGCGCCGACCGGGGCAGCCTGGCCAGCGGCACCGTCACCCGCTTCACCCGCGGCCCGCGCAGCACCCCGTACGTGCCGTAGCCGGCGGTGCCCACCGCGATCGCCGCCGCCGTCCCGCCGACCACCCGCGCCACGAACACCCGCCGGGATCGATCGGCCGGCGCCCCGCCATCCGCCGCCGCCGGGGCGGCGGGCCTTGGATCGGTCGCGCCGTCGGGCACCATGACCGGTGCCGTGACCAGGGGCGCGACCGTAGTCGCCCCCGGCACCGTGACCGCCGCGGTGACCGGTACGGGCGCGGCCGCCGGTGCCCGCGCGGCGCGGCGCCGCAGCCACCAGGCCAGTGCGGGCCGGACGGCCTCGCCGGCGAGTACGCCGAGCACCAGGTACAGCATGACGGCGAGCCACAGGTAGCCGGGCCAGGCGATAGCCTGGATCAGCCCGAACGGCACCCCCGCGCGCGAGCCGAGGAACACCGCCACCGTGAGCAGGGGCGCGGCCACGAACACCACCGTGCCCAGCCGCCGCCACCCGGATGCGGCAGCGGTGGTGTCCCGGACCAGCCTCCGCCACAGATACCAGTGCAGACCGCCCAGCAGGCCGAGGATGACCAGGATCATCAAGACGATGGCGACTTGCACGGCTCGGCAGTCCTCCCTGACGTTCAGCGCACGGCCACCGGACCCGGACCCGGCCGAGGCCGGGGACCTCGGTTCGCCCTTGACCAGGAGATTACCCGCGCGGCGACGGGCTCGCGCACCCGGCGGTCCCGCGATGGCCGGCCCGGACGGCGCCGGCCCCGGTCAGGCCCGGTAGTACCCGCGCATGAGGCGGGTCGCCCAGGCCGGCTGCCGGACCGGCTCGGCGGGCGCGAATTCCACCAGGTAGGGCTTGATGTCCAGCACCGGGGTGCCGTCCAACGCGTCCAGGCCGGCCACCCGCAGGTCGCGGCCGTCGACGGCGACCAGCCGGCACACCGAGACGCCGAGCCGGTTGGGCCGGTACGGCCCCCGGTGCGCGAAGACGCCCACCAGCGGGCCGTCGGGATTCTTGCGCGGCGCTCGCGGCCGGGTCTGCACGTCCGCCTCGTCGATCCGGTCGAACCAGAAGACGACCTCCAGGTGGGAGAACTCCGCGAGGCCCTGCAGCGCGTCCGGCTCGAACCGCTCGTCCAGCCGGATGACCGCCGTGGTGTCGTACCAGTCGTCCTCGTACATCTCGGGCCGTCCCCCGATGACGCGGGCGACGGGGTGCAGGAGGACGTGGTCGGTCATCGGTCTTCTCCCAAGGTGCGGAGCCGGAGGCGTCGGGCGGGCCGCCCCCATTGTTCCGCGCCGCCGAGCGCGCGCGGACAACGGGTACGGTCCCCTTCACCGCCCCCCGGGGGACACCTGCGGCGGCACGCCGAACCCGGCGGGCACGAGCCCGCCGTTGACGTGAGGGCCGGCCCACCTCACACCGGAACGCGCGTCCCGTCCAGCACGCGCATGAACGCGCGCGACCACTCCGGCAGGTCCGGCCAGCCGCGGCAGGAGACCATCGCGCCATCCACCACGTCCGGGGCGTCCACGAAGGTCGCGCCGGCCATTTCCATGTCCGCCCGCAACGGCGGGAACGCCGCCGTGGTGCGGCCGCGCAGCAGGCCCAGCGCGGCGGGCACCTGCGGTCCGTGACAGATCGTGCCCACCGGCAGATCGTGCTCGAAGAAGTGGCGCACGATACGGGCCACGTCGGGGTCGGTGCGGATGTACTCCGGCGCCCGGCCACCCGGGATCACCAGCGCCCGGTAATCCTCGGGGCGCACGTCGGCGAACGCGAGATCAACCGGCAGTTGATGACCTGGCCTTTCGGTATATGCGTCCCAGCCGGCCTCGAAGTCGTGCACGACCAGCTTCACCGCGCGCGTGCTGAGCGCGGCGACGATCACTTCGTGACCACCCTCCCGTAGCCGGAACACCGGATACATGGAGTCGAGTTCCTCCGCCGCGTCACCGGTCAGGACAAGCACTCGGGCCATGGCTCGCTCCTTTCGACGGCCGATCCTAACGAAGAGAAAACAGCCGAGTCAGGCTCTTGCCGGCCGCATCCGGACGCCTCCTCCGCGGCCCGGGTACCCGGGCCGCGTGAACGATCCGCGGCACCGGCAGGCACGCTCCGATACGGCGTTTACCGTGTCATGATCTATCGGCACGCCGACAAGGGCCGCCTGGACATCTGCTCAGTTCGTGTTCCTCAGACGTCGCGGCGATGATCGAATCATCGCTGCGGCCCTGCATCAACGCCGAGGTCGAGGCGAGCACACCGACACCCACGGCGCCGCTACCGCCGGGTTCGCCGTCACTCGCGCGGCCCGTTGGCCGATCAGGGGCCGCATGATGTCGCCGATGTGCCGGCGTCGCTGCTGTGGCGCTCGGGTAGCCAATCGCGGGTGGAGTCGTGTTCCAGCCACCGGTTGCGCTCGGCCTCTGTCACCAACGTGTTCGTCAAGGTGCCCAGTAGCGGGTGGCCGCCGTTGTCGCGCCAGAGCAGTGACCAGGCGTACAGCGGTGTGGGGTCGATCAGCGGAACCGAGCGGATCGCCGGGTGCGGCGGGAGGGGCAGATCTGCGGGCAGCAGGCTGAAGCGGCGCGGGTCCACTGCCACGTCCGCCAGGAAGTGGTCCAGTCCGAGGTTGGTGCCTTCGGCGTGCTCGTGGATGCCGAAGGCCGTGGCGAAGCGGTGCAGGAAATCCAGCCGGTGGAGCGCGCCGGGGGTCCACAGTACGCCGTCGCGCAACTGCGCCGGACGGATCGCGGTCGCGTTCGCCAACGGATGGCCGGCGTGGAGGATGGCGTCCACGGGTTCCAGGCGTACCAGGCGATGGGTCAGTCCGGCGGGCAGCGGCGCGTGGACGCGGCCGAAGGCGGCGTCGATGTCGCCGCGCGAGAGCGCGGTGATCACCGAGGGCAGGTCGCGGCCGTGCCCGAGCTCCAGCCGCGGCTCGCCGGTCGCCACCTGGGCCAGGGTGCGCATGGGCGCGTACAGGTGGCCCCACACGTCGATCCGCAGCGGGCGGTGCGCCTCCAGCGCGGCCGCCACGGCCAGGTCGGCGGCGGCCAATGCCTGCCGGGCGGGTTCCAAGAAACGCCGGCCGGCCTCGGTGAGGCGCACTCCCCCGCCGCCGCGGTCGAGCAGGCGTCTGCCGAGCGTGGATTCCAGGCGGGCGATCCGTTTCGAGAGGGCCTGCTGGGAGATCGACAATTCCTCGGCGGCGTGGCCGAAGTGCAGCACTTCTGCCGCCTGTATGAACGCGCGCACCTGCGCTAGGTCCAAGTCCACGGCTGTCTCCATCT
>NZ_BOOU01000116.1 GCF_016863395.1 Sphaerisporangium rufum
GAGAGAGCCGATGTTGGCGGAGTAGGGGACCAGGACGACGGTGTAGACGCCGTCGATCGGGAGGGTGGCCGGAGTAAGCGAGCAGGTCTCGCCGCAGTATTCGGAATCGATGAGGGTGGTGCCGTCTGGCTTGCGCACCTCGACCGTGGCATGGACCGGGGAATCGAAGGTACCGCCGGTGAAGCCGAAGGAGACGCTCTGGCCCTTCACGCCGAGGAAGCGCCAGATGCCGTTCTGGCCGGGTGAGGTGAGGGTGATCGTCGACGCGGGATCACCCACCGCCACCGTCTTCGTCACGTTGCCGACGTCCAGTTTCGCCGTCAGCGCGCCGGTGAGGTCGCCGTTGGGGTTCAGCACGATCGTGTAGACGCCGTCCACGGGGAGGACGGCGGGGGTGAGCGAGCAGGAGGTGCCGCAGTACGCCGAGTTGATGAGGGTGGTGCCGTCCGGCCTGCGCACCGCGACCGTGGCGTCGACGACGGTGCCGAAGGTGCCGTTGGTGAAGCCGAACGAGACGTTCTGCCCGGCCAGTCCGGTGAAGCTCCACACCCCGTTCTGGCCGGGGACCGTGGTGGCCAGCCGGACGGCGGCGCCGCCGACCGTCACGGTGGCGGTGGGGTCGGCGGGGATTTCCAGGACGCCCGCCGACAGCGACCCCGTCTGATCGGCGCCCGGATCGAGCACGATCGTGTAGGTGCCGCTCGCCGGCAGGGGGGTCACGTCGATGAAGCAGGACTGGGCGCAGTACGTCCGGCCGGTGAGCTCGCTCCCGTCCGGCTTCCGCACCAGGACGTAGGTACCGGACGACCCGGTGAAGGTCCCCGCGGTGAACCGGAACGACATGCGCTGCCCGGTGTTCCCGGTGAAGGTCCAGGTGCCGTTCTGCCCGGCGGCGGTGGTGGTCAGCGCGACCGCCGTGCCGTTGGTGGGGACCGGCCGCGTGACATCGGCCGGAACCGTGGTGAGCTTGGCGGTCAGCCGGCCCACGGCGGTGGCGTACTGGTTCAAGGCGATCGTGTACGTGCCGCTCGCCGGCAGGGTGACCGGCTCGAACTGGCAGCCGTTTCCGCAGTAGGTGGAGCTCTTCAGCACCGACCCGTCCGGTTTCCTGAGCGTGATGTCCGCTTCGTAGCTGTAGGCGAAGGTGGCGGCGCTGAAGGTGAAGTAGACCCGCTGGTTCGCGGTCCCGGTGAAGGTCCAGGCGCCGTTCTGCCCGGGGGTCGTCAACTCCAGGGCGACCGGCGGACCCCCGATGGCGACCGGAGCGGTCGCGTCGGCCGGGATGTCCAGCAGGGCCAGGGAGTACGGGCCGCTTTCATCGCCGTTCGTCCCGACGTTCAGCCGGTAGTTCCCGGCCGGCAGGTTCCTGATCTCCTTGTCGGCGCAGTAACCACCGGTGACGGTGGAGCCGCTCCCGTCGAGCAGCGTCCAGTCGAGGCTGGAGCCGGGACAGGTCCGGATGTCGAGGTAGAGATTGGCGGGCCGGGCCAGGCTGAACTGGTACTGGTCCACCGACACGACCGTCTCCAGGTTGCCGGCGCCCGACGCCGGCACGCCGTCGGAGACGGTGAACGGTACCGAGACCGGGAAGGTCTGCGGCGGCACGATCGGCATGTTCAACTGCATGTTGTCGATGCCGAAGCCCTGGTTGGACAGGCCCGCGGCGCCGGTGGCGGTGATCGTGAACTCCGCCTGGCCCGCGGTGTGCCGGAACGGGACGGTCAGCCGGTACCTGGCGAAGGGCAGCCCGGTGGCGAGTTTGCCGGTGGCCACCGGGGTGAGCTCGCTCGGCGTGAACGTGACGGGGTTCGCCCGGTCGGTGCTCACGGTCACCGTCTCGCGGTCACTGTCGGAGTTCCAGTCGCCCACGGTGAGCAGGTCGAACGCCAGCGTTCCCTTGTCATGCGAGGGAAGCTGCTGGACGTAGAACCGGTAGGACTCCGTCCCGCTGAACGGCCCGGCGAAGCTCGTCGTGGCCTGATCCTGGGACACCTTGGCCGGGCGCAGGTTCCTCGGCATGGTGGTCGACTGGAAGTCGACGGCCATGCCGCCCTGGGCGTCGAGGGTCGCCGCCTGCGGGTCGACCACGGTGTCGACCTGCTCGGCCGCCATGGCGGCGAAGCTCGCGTCCGCCGTCAGCGCGATGTCCAGCACGCAGCCGTCGAACACCGGGCCCGGCGGCACGTTCCGCTCCTGGCAGTAGGTGCTGCCCGCGGAGATCTGTTCCGGGGTCAGGTCGTGGACCGTGAAGATCTCGGAGGGGAACGTCAGATCGGTGAACGTGCCGGTGTTCTGCCCGGCCGCGTAGGTGAACAGGGACTCCTCGTCGGAGATCCGCCAGGAATCGGCGTACTGGCCGTGGATCACCGTCGGGGAGGCGTCCGCCGGCAGCTGGGTGCCGTCCCGGTACTTCAGGTCGTCGTCGGGGTTCCCGTCACCGTCGCCCAGCAGGCCGACGAGATCGGCGGGAGGTTCGCCGCCGAAGGCGAGTCCGGCGTGGCAGCAGGTGCCGTCCCACTGGAAGACGCCGCCGTCCATGCCGTCCCAGAAGACGTAGTAGCTGCCCCCCTTGTGGATGATGCCGGCGGTTTCGCCGAACTGGACGGCCTTGTCATCGGGCAGCGTGTACGGCTCACCGTCGATGAGGAGGTCCTCGCCGATCTCGACGACGTGGTCGTCGACCGACATGGCGACCCGGTCGAGGATCGACACGTTGTCGCGGACGGCGGTGAACCGGGCCTGGATCTTGAGATCGTGGCTGTCGGACTCGGCGAGCACGAACTCGCCGACCGACTGCATGTCGTACGACAGCCGGTCCAGGGTGATCAGGTGCGGTTCGCCGTAGACCTTGGAGAACCTCAGCCCGCGCAGCCAGTCCCAGAAGTCGGTGACGGTGTTCCACAGCATGGACGCCTGCATGATCGCCAGCGAGTACGCCAGGGAGGGGATCGCCGTGATGACGTCCACGATCCCGATGTCCGGCAGCGGGATCGGGTTCGGCACGGGCACCGGCCAGGGCTGCGGTACCGGGGTGGGGACCGGTTCGATGACGGGCACCGGCAGCGGGTCCGGCAGCGGCTCGGGCGGCTGCCCGGACGTCGGCTTCTTGCAGGTCTTCAGCTCGCCGGCCAGCCGGATCTCCAGGTAGCCGTCCTGCGGCGAGGTGACGGTGTACGCCTGGGTGCGGTAACCGACCTCGCCGCGGGCGCATCCGTAGTTCACCCAGAACTGGTCGGCGTAGTCGCGCAGCACGTTGCCCAGGCCCACGTTCACCATGCCCCGGGCGGTCATCTGCCCGATCTGCTTCTTGACCTGCGACTGCCATCCGGAGGCCTTGGGGTTGGTCGTTACCTTCGCCTCGATGACCTGTACGTAGGGCTGCTGGGCCTGGGTGCGGGTGTGGTCGTAGTAGATGATGTCCGGCCGGGAGCGGCCGAAGGTGGTCTCCCACTGGATGTCGGGATGAATGCCCGATTGCCCGGAGCCGCCGGTGACCCGGCCGTTGAGGTAGGCGATGGCGCGGGCCTGGCCGATGTACTCGATGCCGGCCTTGTCCTCGCCGCCGTTCCGCCCGCACTGGTTCTTGGTGTACAGCTGGCCGGGGCCGTTCGGCCGGCCGAGCAGGCACCCCGGGTTCTGGGTGATGCGCGCTCGGGTGCTGGCCAGCACCCCGTTGACGCATCGCCGGCTACCTCGGGTGCTCGGGATGCTCCAGTCGGAGTCGTTGGTGCAGGCCGCCGCGGCGTTCGCGGGCGGCGGCCGGTAGGGGTCACCGGGCACCAGCAGCCCGGCGATCAGGGATAAGACGACGATGATGATTTGCGCGCTTCTGCGCCGCATGCGTTCCCCGTATTCCGCCACAAAGGTAAGTTCCTAGATCAACATGGATGTTAGGCTGCCGGGCGGGCCGCGATAAGGCACGAAATGATCACAGAGTTCAGCCGATGTCCGATTGCTGGACTGTCCACAGCAATTCCGGAGAAGCGGTCGCGAATCCGAAGAAGGGGCGTTGTGCGACTAGGTCAACAGGAATTTCTGCTTGAATCGCTGTCGTCACGCACCGTTCGCCGGGCGGCACTGATCGTCGAGGTGGCGGACGACCGGCCGGTCGCCTTCGACGCCGATCATCAGGAGTTCGTCCGGCTGCCGGCCGCGCCGGCCGGCACGATCGTGCGGTCGCTGTCCGCCGACGGCACCCGCCTGCTGCTGACCGACGCCCGGGACGATCTGCCCGGCCGGGGGGTCGGCGTGCTGGACCTCGGCGGCGGCGAGGTGCGGTGGTTCGCCGGCGCCGACCCCGAGTTCGAACACGACGTGCACGCGATGTTCGCACCGGACGGCACCGCCATCGCGGTGCTGGGCGGCGATGACGGCGAGGAACCCGGCAGCGCGGTGGTGAGCCTGCTCGATCCCGCCTCCGGTGCCCGCCACCGGGTCTGGACGGCGGAGGGCACGGCAAACTGGGAGTGCGGGCTGTGCTGGTCACCACGGGGTGATCTGCTCGCCGTCACCTACCTGACCTGGGACGAGGAGCACGACGACGACATGCTGTGCACGGTGGTCATCGACCCCGGCACCGGGAAATCCCTGGCCACCTACCCGAACGCGTCCATCGCCGCCGCCACCGGCGCCGGCTGGACCGAGGAGCAGGAACTGGTCCTCGGCCTGGAGCACGACGATCTGAACCGCCGCCAGGTGGCCGACCCGCGCACCGGCACGGTACGGACCACCGCGGAGCTCACCGGGCGGCTCTGGGGGGTCATCGGCCGCCGCCATCTGCAGCAGGTCGCCGCGCACGAGGAGCCGGACGCGCCGGCCACGATCTTCTACACCGGCGACCTGGACGGTGCCGACCGGCGCCCGCTCTTCACCTGCCGCCCCAGGGTGACCGTCGAGCGGGTACACCTGGCCCCCCAGGCGTTCCCCGCCGGGACCGGCACCTGAACCGTCAGGCTCCGGGCGGGCGGGCCACCGCGTCCGCCGCCGGCGCCGAGCCCGGCAGCGGCGTGGTGTCCAGGTAGCGCACCTCGTAGCGGCGTTCGGCGAATCGCCACCCGTCCGGGGTGCGCCGGTAGCGGTCGTGGTAGATCGCGTGGTTCGACTGCGAGCCGCCGTCACGGAACCGGCCGAACTCCGCGACGTACGCACGACCGGTCGCGCGATCCCCGTCGATCCGGATCACGCCCGGGTGCACCGTCTGCACGAAGTACTCCCAGAGCCCCTGCCCCCGTTCTATCCCGGCACGTATCCCGGCCCGGCCGATGAACTCCAGGCCGGCGTGCGGGATCCGCCACGCGCCGTCCGGGGTGAACAGCGCCGCGAAGCGGTCGAAGTCGCGCGTCATCCCGGCGTCGGTGAACTCGCCGCGCAGGGCATCGATCTCGACGCGGTCGGCGAGGGAACGGAGGTCGATCATCGGGTGTCTCCTCCTCGGAGAACGGCACGGCCGCTCGGCGGGGACAGGCGTGGGGCGGAGGTATGGAGTCGCTTGCGGGGATGGCACGAGTCACGCCGCCGGTGGCCCGAGTGCGGCCGGGCACCGTCCGGGGGTAGGACGATGGGGTGCCGCGGGCCGTACCGTGCCGCCGGCGGCGTGGCATCGCTTCCGGTGGTACGACGAAGCGGCCCCGCGAAATGTGACATCCGGCCTCACAACCGGCGGGGATGTTTCGTCGTACCGGTGTTGGCGGGCGCGAGCAAGGGAGTCGCCAAGATCATGACCACCCGATCCGACCGGGGGGCGGGCCGGCCCGATCCGGACCTGAGCGCGATCGTCGGCGAGCGGCGCCGGCTGATCAACCTGGCGTACCGGATGCTCGGCTCGCTGGCCGAGGCCGAGGACGTCGTCCAGGAGACCTACGCCCGCTGGTACGCCATGTCCGAGCGGCGGCAGGCGGAGATCGAGTCCCCCGGCGCCTGGCTGACGAAGGTCGCCGGCCGGATCTGCCTGGACCTGCTCGGTTCGGCCCGCGTCCGGCGGGAGAACTACGTGGGCGAGTGGATCCCCGAGCCGCTCCCCGACCACGCGGAGTGGGGCGGCACCCCCTCCGGCATCGACCCGGCCGACCGGGTCACCTTGGACGAGTCGGTCAGCATGGCGTTCCTGGTGGTGCTGGAGGCGATGACTCCGGCCGAGCGGGTGGCGTTCGTCCTGCACGACGTGTTCCGCTATCCGTTCGCCGAGGTGGCGGAGATCGTCGGCCGCACGCCGGCCGCCTGCCGGAAGCTCGCCTCCTCCGCCCGTCAGCGCATCCGCGCGTCGCACCCGGCACCGGCTCCCACGGCCCGGCAGGCGGCGATCGTCCGGGACTTCCGCCGGGCATGGGAGGCCAAGGACATCGGTGCGCTGGTCGGCCTGCTCGACCCGGCGGCCACCGGGGTCGCCGACGGCGGCGGCCTGGTCGACGCGGCGTTCCGTCCGGTGGAGGGCGCCGACCGGATCGCCCACACCCTGGTCGACATCGCCGGCCGCGTCCCCGGTATGACCATCCTGGAGCGGACGGTCAACGGCCGGCCCGGCCTGGTGGCCCGGCAGGACGGTGCCATCGTGGTGGTGATGGCGTTCGAGGTGCCGGCCGACCGGATCACCCGGATCTGGGCGGTACGCAACCCGGAGAAGCTCCGGCGGTGGACGCCGGACTGACCGGACCGCGTGGCCCCGCGCGCCGCCGGCCCTCCGCAGGCTTACCGGTGTGATCCGCTGGTTGTTGCCTTAACTATCTGCCTCATATCTTTGAAATTTTCAACAAGCCGACCTGCTCTCCGAGCGCTGACTCGCAGCAAGGCGCAGCTTAAAACCGGCTCAGTCGGTGTTATGCCGTCCGCCTGCGGCTGGACGGTTGACTTAACTTTCCGGCGGAGATTTGCTCCTCCAGTGATGACTCGCCGTCCGGGACGGAGCCGTTATCCGGGCGGGCGGCGGTGCCGGTGGGCGCCCGCCGGCATCGCGCCGGTACCGGCTTCGATCATCGGACGGCGGGACCGCCGCAGGCTCGGCACGCCGCGGCGAACGTCGGATCTCGGAGAATGGATCAGACCTTGTGACATGTCAGTTTCTCTCGTCGGCTGGTGAAACCACCGGCCACCGCCGCCGCGGCCGTCGCGCTGCTGGCGGCGGGCATCGGCGTGGCCGGGACGAACGCCGCGTCGGCCGCGGCCGGCTGCCAGGTCACCTACACGGTGTCCAGTTCATGGCCCGGTGGCTTCAACGCTAATGTTAGCGTTAACAATCTCGGCGATCCGATCAAAGGATGGCGGTTGACCTGGTCGTTCGGCTCCGGCCAGAGCATCACCCAGCTGTGGAACGGCACCTACACCCAGTCCGGTTCCCAGGTGACGGTGTCCAACGTCTCCTACAACGCCACCATTCCGACCGGCGGCAGCACCGGCTTCGGCTTCAACGGCTCGTTCACCGGGTCCAACCCGGTGCCCACCGGCTTCGCGCTGAACGGGGTCACCTGTAACGGAGTGCCGGCCTCGCCGTCCCCGTCGCCCAGCGGTCCGACGTCGCCGTCCCCCTCGCCGTCCCCGTCCGTCCCGGGGTCGGAGCGGCGGCCGTGTGACATCTACGCCGCGGGCGGCACGCCGTGCGTGGCCGCGCACAGCACCACCCGCGCGCTGTACGCCGCCTACAGCGGCCCGCTGTACCAGGTGAAGCGCTCCTCCGACAACGCCACCCGCGACATCGGTGTGCTCGCCCCGGGCGGCGGCGCCGACGCGGCCGCGCAGGACTCGTTCTGCACCGGTACGACCTGCCTGATCAGCATCATCTACGACCAGTCCGGCCGCAACAACCGCCTCACCCAGGCCCCGCCCGGCGGGTTCTCCGGCCCGGCCCCCGGCGGCTACGACAACCTGGCGACCGCGACCAAGGCGCCGACCACGGTCTACGGCCGCAAGGCCTACGGCGTCTACGTCGACCCCGGCGTCGGGTACCGCAACAACACGACCAACGGCATCGCCAAGGGCGACCAGTCGGAGGGCATGTACGCCATCTTCGACGGCACGCACTACAACGGCGGCTGCTGCTTCGACTACGGCAACGCCGAGACCAACAGCCGCGACAACGGCAACGGCACCATGGAGGCCATCTACTTCGGCAACAACAAGGTCTGGGGCACCGGCGCGGGCAACGGCCCGTGGATCATGGCCGACCTGGAGAACGGCCTGTTCTCCGGGGTGAACCAGAAGAACAACCCAGGTGACCCGACCATCACCCACCGGTACCTGACCGCCATCGTCAAGGGCGAGCCCAACCACTGGGCGATCCGCGGCGGCAACGCCCAGTCCGGTGCCCTGTCCACCTTCTACAACGGGGTGCGGCCCAACGTCCCGGGCTACAACCCGATGAAGAAGGAGGGCGCCATCATCCTGGGCATCGGCGGCGACAACAGCCACGGCGCCGCGGGCACCTTCTACGAGGGCGTGATGACCTCCGGTTACCCGACGGACGCCACCGAGAACGCGGTACAGGCCAACATCGTCGCGGCCGGCTACCGGTGACGGTCTCGCGCCCCCGGGCACGTTGAACCGAGCCGCCCCCGGCGCCTGCCGGGGGCGGCCCCCCTCCGCGGCCGAGCGCCGGACCGGCCGGAGGCGTGAGCACCTGATCGGCCCGGCCGGGGGTGGGCGCCACCCCGCCCGGTGGCGTGCGGGCGGGGTGGTCCCGGCCGAGGTGACCACCGGCAAATTAAGCGCTGGACAAGCTGAAAGTTTCAATTGTCCGGCGGCTTCGATCCGGCCCCACCTGGGGTGACGCTGTCGTGGCGTGGGACGGGACGGCGGTGCCTGTGCATGGTCCGACCCCCGATGCGATGCTGCCGGAGCCGGCCGCGAAGCGGCGATGCGTCATCTCCGGAATTCGTCCCGCAACTGTAGGAGGACCCTTGCGAAAGGTGGGATCCATACTGGCCGCCGCCGTGCTGGCCGGTGGCCTGATCGCCCTTCAGGACCAGGCCAGCGCCCTGGACAACGGGGTGGCGCGTACACCGCCCATGGGATGGAACAGCTGGAACACCTTCGGCTGCAACATCAGCGAGACGCTGATCAAGCAGATGGCCGACTCGATCGTCAGCTCCGGCCTGCGCGACCTCGGATACCAGTACGTCGTGGTGGACGACTGCTGGATGAACTCCACCCGTGATTCGGCCGGCAACCTGCAGGCCAACGCCTCGCGCTTCCCCAGCGGGATGAAGGCGCTCGGCGACTACCTGCACAACAAGGGACTGAAGTTCGGCATCTACCAGGCGCCGCTCGACAAGACCTGCGCCCAGTACTTCAACTCCTATCCGGGGGCGACCGGCGCCCAGGGCCACGAGGCCCAGGACGCCCGGCAGTTCGCCGCCTGGGGGGTGGACTACCTCAAGTACGACTGGTGCTCGCCCACCGGCACCATCGACGACCAGGTCCGCACGTTCGCCAAGATGCGCGACGCGCTGGCGGCGACCGGCCGGCCGATCGTGTACAGCATCAACTCCAACAGCATCCACGACAAGACCGGCCCGCGGCGGGACTGGGGCGACATCGCCAACATGTGGCGGACGACCGAGGACATCACCAACAAGTGGGACACCGGTCAGACCAACGGGTACCCGATGGGCATCCAGAACATCGTCAACGTCACCGTGCCGCTCGCCTCGTACGCCAGGCCCGGTGCGTTCAACGACCCCGACATGATGGAGGTCGGCCGGGGCGGCATGAACGACACCGAGATGCGCAGCCACATGGCCCTGTGGGCGATCATGGCCTCGCCGCTGATCCTCGGCAACGACGTGCGCAACATGGACTCGGCCACCCAGACGATCCTGAAGAACCAAAATCTGATCGCCATCAACCAGGACTCTCTCGCCCAGCAGGGCCGGCAGATCAGCAACGACAGCACCCGGCGCGTGCTGGCCAAGCGGCTCGCCAACGGCGACGTCGCGGTCGCCCTGTTCAACCAGGGCGGCGGCACCACCACGGTCAGCACCACCGCCGCCGCGGTCGGCCTGTCCGGCGGCTCGTTCACCCTGCGCGACGCCTGGACCAACGCCACCAGCACCAGCACCGGGGCCATTTCGGCGAGCGTGCCGGCGCACGGCACCGTGGTGTACCGGGTGAGCGGCGGCGCCGGTCCGAGCCCGACCCCCACCCCGACGCCGACTCCCTCGGTGACGCCCACCCCGACGCCGACCCCCACCCCGACGCCGAGCGGCGGCCAGCCCGGCACCTGCACGGCCACCTACAAGCTGGTCAACAGCTGGGGCGGCGGCTTCCAGGGCGAGGTCACCGTCGGCAACAACGGGCCGTCGGCCCTGAACGGCTGGACGGTGAAGATGACGCTGGCCGGCGGGCAGAGCATCTCCAGCCTGTGGAACGGCGTGAACACCGGAACCAGCGGTGCGGTGACCGTCCGCAACGCGGCCTACAACGGCACCGTCGCCGGCGGCGGCTCGACGACGTTCGGCTTCACCGCCAACGGTGACGGCTCGGCCGCTCCCAGCGGGGTGACCTGCACGAGCCCGTGACATCCGGGTGAGGAACGGCAACCGGGTACCGGCCGGGTGGCCGCGGCCGCGCCGGCGGCGCGCCGCGGTCCCGGGCCGTGACCGCGGAGCCCTGGGCCGGGGCGGCCATCCCCCGGCCCGGGGTCGCCGCGTGCACCATGGCGGAGCTCAGGCGGGGGCGGGGCCGTAGGCGCCCCAGCCGGACACGACCAGGCCGTCCTCGACGGCCAGCACCTCGCAGACCTCCCAGCCGGTCTGGTGCCGGTAGTTGATGACGACGGCGTCGACGCCCGCGTAGACGCCGAGGATCTCGAACCGCAGCTCCGGATTGCGCCGCAGGCCCTCGGCCCAGTAGGCGCGCAGCGCCTCCTTGCCGCGGACGACGCCGTCCGAGCCGGGCACCACCCGGGCCGCCAGCGGCGATCGGAAGACGACGCCGTCGGCGAAGTGCCGCATGATTCGGTCGAGGTCGTGGGCGTTCCAGCCGGCTGCCCACTCGGCGGCGAACGCCCGAGCCTGCTCAAGATCCATAAGGTCATCCAACCACGCACGTTCATCGGTTGATCCGTCGATCCGTTCATCGGCTCGTCCGATGGTGTTCCGGGCGCACCGCCGGCGCCCGGACCTCGCGGGCCCGCCGCCGGGCACCCGACGGTGCCGCCAGGGCGGTACCGTCGGGCCATGAGGCTTGCCGTGGGGTGCGCGATGTGGGCTCACGGGCCGTGGCAGGGCCGGTTCCTGCCGCAGCCACTGGCGGCCGGGGAGCGGCTGCGCGCCTACGCGAGCTGGTGTGACGCGGTGGAGGGCAACACCACCTTCTACGCGACGCCGCCCCCGCAGACCGTGGAGGCGTGGGCGCGGCAGACCGGGCCGGACTTCCGGCTCCTGGTAAAGCTGCCCAAGCCGATCACCCACGGGCGCCGGCTGGCCGGCGGGGACGAGGAACTGCGGCCGTTCCTGGCGGCGATGGAGCCGCTCGGCCCGCGCGTGCACGCCCTGTGGATCCAGCTGCCCGGCTCGTTCGGGCCGGGCGACCTCGGCGCGCTGGCCGGCTTCCTGCGCCGGCTTCCCGCCGGCCACCGGTACGCCGTCGAGGTGCGGCACCCCGCGTTCTTCACCGACCCGCGGGCGGCGCGGGCGCTCGAAGGCGTGCTGGCCGGCGCGGACGCCGAATGGGTGCCGTTCGACACCACGGTGCTGTTCCGCGGCCCGCCGGACACCGACGCCGAGCGGGAGGCGTGGACCCGCAAGCCGCGGCTGCCGCGCCGGTCGCCCGCGCTCACCGACCGGCCGATCGTCCGCTACCTCGGCAGGGACGACACGGCGCGGACCGTCGAGGGCTGGCAATGCTGGGTCGACACCATCACCGGGTGGCTGCGCGAGGGCCGGTCGCCCACGGTGTTCGTGCACACTCCGGACAATGCCGACGCGCTGCCGCTCGCCCGGCGGTTCCACGACGAGGTGCGCGCCCGCCTGCCGCGGCTCGCGCCGCTCCCCGACCCCCTTCCGGCCGAGCCGCTCACCCTCTTTTGACCGAGCCCCGGGAGGCACGGATGCGGATCATGACGCTGAACGTCTGGGCCCGGCATGGCGACTGGCCACGCCGCCGTAAGGTGCTGGCCGCGGGCCTGCGCGCGCTGCGCCCTGACCTGGTGGCGTTCCAGGAGGTGGTGCGGACCGCGGACTACGACCAGGTGGCCGACCTGCTGGGCTCGGCGTACCACGTCGTTCACCAGCACAATGGCGAGGCGGACGGGACGCGGGCCGCCATCGCGAGCCGCTGGCCGGTCGGCCGGGTGCGGCAGCTGCGGATGCCGGTGACACTTTCACCCCGGACAATCCTCTGGTAACCGGCGGTAACTGGCCGTTGGAGACCGGACGGCGCATCGATTACGTCCTGGTGCGCTGCGCCGGCAACGGTCCCACCCTGCGCCTGGCCGGCTGCCGGCGGATCTTCGACCGGCCGGCTGCCGGGGTTTGGGCCGGGGACCACTTCGGGGTACTGGCCGATCTGGTCCCGATCGAGGAGCATGCCGTCCCCGGGAGCTGAGCCGGGCGGCCGGGTGACGGATGCGCCCGCCACCGGCGGGCCGTCCGGCGGACCGGCGATCAGGAGGCCGGCGCCGGAAGCAGGGTCTCCCGCAGGAACCGGATCTGGTCGGTGAAAAGCATCCGGCGAACGTCGTCCCGGTAGACCTCGAAGTGGGCGACCAGGTAGGTGCGCACTGTGCCGGCCGGCGCCCGGTCGGCGAGTTCGCGCGCCGACGCCTCGGGTGTCTCCTTGTCCTGTGCGGCCAGGCACCATCCATCAGCTTTCCTCGAGGTCGTCGGGCACCAGACCGAGCAGGATGTCGTACACCGATCGCAGCTCCGCCGGGCCGGGCGCGGGCACCAGGACGGACGCGCCCAGTCCGATCAGGTACGGCAGCAGAGCATGAGCACGGAGGTTCGCGGGTGCGGGTACCACGCGGCGCCAGATCTGCTCCAGCGTGGTCAGCCGGGCGGCGTCGACACGGGCCACCACATCGCGCGCCTCGGCGTCGGCGAACGCCCAGGCCCGGATGGCGGCCTCCAGGCGCGGGTCGTACAGCGAGGTCTCCGGAGCGGTGGTCAACGAGGTCAGTGCCTGCAGCACGGCGCGCGGGCGCTGATCGCGGTGGCCGCGCACCGCGTCGTCCAGCGCGTTCACGATGCGCTGCTCGGCATGCAGGAGCAGGGCGCTCCGGTACCCTTCGATTCCCTCGAAGTGGTGGTGGAAGGACCCTTTCGACAGGCCGAGCCGGGCGGCGAGCCGGTCGATTCGGACGCCGGCCGCTCCTTGCTCGCAGAGGACGGCGATGCCTTCACCCAGCCAGCGATCACGAGTGCTGGATGTCATGGTGCCACCCTACCATACTGTATGGTATGACCATGCCGGAGAACATGAGCGATGTCGACGAACGAGTCCGCGTCCATGTCTACCAGACTCTGGCGGCGACCGGCCGGGCGCCCGGACGGGACGACATCGCCCGCGACCTCACGCTCTCCCCGGCCCGGGCCGGCGCGGCGATCAACACGCTGGCGGCCGGACGCCACCTCGTCCTGCGGGACGGTGAGATCCTGCTCGCCCACCCGTTCGCCACCGCGAACTTCGGCTTCTCGGTAATGGGCCGCTCGACCCTGTACTGGGGCGGCTGCGCCTGGGACGCCTTCGCCATCCCGCACCTGGTCGACCGGGAGCCGCGAGCACTGATCGCCACCGAGTGCCCCGGCTGCGCCCGGCCCATGGCATGGATCGTCGACCGTGCGGCGCCGCCGCCGGGCGACGAGGTCGTGCACTTCCTGGTCCCCGCCGCCCGGGCCTGGGACGACGTGATCCACACCTGTACGCACCAGCGCGTCTTCTGCGATCACGACTGCCTGCGGTCCTGGTCGCGGTCGTCAGGGCTGCCGATCGGCACCACATTCGGCATCGACGTGCTGTGGCGCCTGGCAAGCCGGTGGTACGAAGGGCGGCTCGACAGCCCGTACGTCCGCCGCGAGCCCGCCGAGGCCCGCCGGCACTTCGCCGAGGCCGGCCTGCCGCCCGGCTACTGGAGCTGAGCGCGGCGGCCCTGCTCGGACAGGCGGGCCGCCGGGCCGGGCGCACCTGCCGCCCCCGGCGGCCGCGGTCATTCCTGGCCGGTCGCGCCGGCCAATGGTTCGGTCTTCACGCTGGGG
>NZ_BOOU01000117.1 GCF_016863395.1 Sphaerisporangium rufum
CCAGCTGATCCTGCGTAACCCCCGCCCTCTGCCGGAACTTCCGGAGCTCGGCGCCGAACGCGTCCAAGGACTTCGCCTTCGGCTTGTCCGCAAAAGAGGTCATTCTTCCATTCCGTCCTTCGAACAATGCCACAGTGCCACATGGTCGGCACAAAATGACACGCTGTGTCACCAGGGTGTGCCAAGAATCTCGGCAAAAACGTAACCGTCCGAAGGCACCCTGTGGAGAGCAATGCGAAAGCCGACGGGCAGGCGATCGGCCAACAGCAATGAAACCCGGCAGATCAATGTGTGGGAGTTCACTTCGATATGCCGCGAAGGGTGGGATTAGACATGTCAAGAAAAGTGAACTATGACGCATCCCGTACGGTCGGACCTCCAGATGCGGCGCTACAACCTTGTAACCGATACGGAAGCCTCGCTGGGCCGCAGGATCATCGCGGACCTTGCTCGGGCACCTCAACGCGACAGCCGACCCAAGCCGACGAACCGAACGCTCGCCCTACCCTTACGTCACCACGCCAGACGCCCGCTGGTTCTGGACGACGGGGGAAAACCCGTGAATCCCGGAGGGCGGTGGGCATGCCGTGAATCTAACGGGTATTCGGCGGCGCGGGCGGCATCGGCGCGGCCAGGTGACCGGTGGCGCCACCACCCGGCGGGTGTGGGATCAGGAACAGCGCGCCAGGGCCGAACGGCTCGACCGGTCCGAGTCCGCCTGGGCCATCTGGTACGGAGTCGGCTCGCGCCGGTTCTACGCCGCAGCCTTGTGGGCCCTCGCCGAGCCTGTCCTGCTCCAGACCCGTACCGCTGGCGAACTGCGAGCGCTGATGCGCGCCGCCGAATCCCCGTACGCACCGCCCAAGTCGCCACGCGGACCGGGCCGGCCACCGCACTCACCCGGCGCTCCGACGAACCGTCGGCTCGTCCGAGACCCAGTGGAGAGATGATGCACTCGACCCCGGAAAACCTGCGCGACAGCGTGTGCTGGGAGTTGCCGCATGAGCCGGCCGCGGTAGGCAAGGCACGTACCATGGTCGCCGAGTCACTAGCCGCCTGGCGGCTGACGGTGATCGCCGACGACGTGGTCCTGGCGACCGGCGAACTCCTGTCCAACGCGATCACCCACGGCCGCCCGCCGGTGCGGCTCTCCCTCCACCTTGGCGAAGCCGAACTCTGCGTCCACGTCACCGATCACGGACCTGACCTGCCCCGGACGGTGGATGCCGACTCCGACGCCGTTCATGGCCGCGGTCTCGCCATCGTGGCGACGTTGGCGCACGGCTGGGATGTCGTGCCGCTCACGGGCTCGCCGGGAAAGACACTCCGGGCCTGCTGGGACCTGGGCCGCCCGGCGGCGGACCACCGGTTCGACGACGAGCCGGTCAGTCGCCGGTGAATCGAACTCAAGACTCAGGCTGCTGGTGTAGGCAGCCGACGGACCCGGCGTGCCACACGCTTCCAGCCGATCAGGACCAGGGTGATCCGCACTGAAGACTTCGACGGCGCGGAAGTCGTAGCCGTTCTGTGGACCGGCCTCCCAGGTGAACCGAACGGCCTACCCGCCCCGCAGCACTCAATGACCGCGAGCGGCGATGGCGGAGAAATGCGGCCACACCTCACCGAAAAGCTCCGGAGACCGGAGCACGCCCCAGCCCTCCACGTCGTGCCGGACCACCACTCGCCCGACGACCTGGCCCGTCTAGTCAGTCTCGCTCATCGTGCCTTACTCATCACGGCAGGATGGAATGCGGCGGCAAAGATCTCGTCATTGACGACAGGGACAGCACCATAGCGGCCGGCGAGATAGCGTCGCTCCCGGTTCTCCTCCTGGCGTGGCTTGAAGTCCGACAGCGGAAACAATTCGGTCATGCCGCATTCGTTTTTCTCGGTGAACCAGATATGGTCCCGCTGGAGAACCTCGTCGCCCTGGATGCGTCCGAGAAGCGTGGCGTCGTGGCTGGTGAAGATCAGCTGCGCGCCCCGCGGGTTGGTGTCCTGATCCGTGAACAACCGGATCAGCTGTGCCGACAGGTACGGATGCAGGCTGGAGTCGAGCTCGTCCACCACGAGCGGCCGGCCACGGTCCAGCGCGACGAACACCGACCGCCCGATGTCGTAGATCGCCTGGGTGCCGAGGGACTGATCACCAAGCCCCAGCACGTACGTGGCTCCCCCTTCGCCCCGGTGCCGGAAGACGATCTCCTTGCGCCGCTGCAGCAGTCCGGGAACCTCGCCGAGCCGCGCCGACCTGCGGGCGAACTCCAGATCGGTCTCCTCCACCATCTCCGCCGACTCGATGCCGGTGTCGGCCGCCCGCAGCAGGGCGGTCAGCCGATCGAGATCGTGCACCTGCTGCTGAAGGAAGCGCGACGAAGGCCGGATCATCGTGACGTCCCGAACCAGGAGTCCGGCGAACCAGTCGTAGACCGGGCGCACCAGCGTCTGCCGGGACCGGGCCGCCACGGAAAGGTAAAGGACGTTCGACTCGGTGATCTCCTCCACCTGGCGCATCGAGTCGGGCGAGCGACCTCCATAGGTGTAGCCGTCCGGCGTCCGGTGGAAGATCTTCGCCTTCCGCCCCTGTGGATAGCTGTACATCCACTCCTCTACCACGTGCTCGTCGTCCACGGCGAAGCCATAGGTGTGCCGGACGCCCTCCAGCAGGAGATCGACGACATAGCTGGAGGGCTCGGTTCGCGCGGTGGCATCAAGAGCGAAAGGATGGCGTTCGATGCCCGTGCCCGGCTCGCTCTCCTTGAGGGACCCGCGGACCAGCTTCCGCATGTACCAGATCGCGTCGATGACGTTGGATTTGCCGGAGGCGTTGGGACCGAAGATGCCCAGCACCGGGACGGCCTGCCATCCGGAGCCGGCGGGTTGATCGGCCGGGTAACTCGGTGTGAGCAACAAGTGCTGCTCGTCCCGCAAGGATCGATGATTGGCCACGCGGAAACTCAGCAACATGGGCCCGCCACCCCTCTCACACCGGCTTTCTACCCTCGTCTGTGCGGAAGAACCGCATGAACGAGCGTTAGCGACCTTACGTGGTCAGCCGTCGGCGGGGCGGTGGATATCGAAACCTCGGAGCTTGTCGATCATTCACAGTCACCGGAAAAGCGACATTAGGCGCACTAGGTCGATAATGCTGACTTTCGACAATTTTTTCGTCCGGCAGGGCCGGTGCGGGTGGACGGTCGCACAGAAGGGCCGGCGGATGCTCCTGCGCGGACATGTCGTGCGTCATGGGTGGGTGGGGATGATACGGGCAGAGCGCTGGAACCGGTGGGGGGTGTCACAGGGCGGGCGAGATGGTCCGGCCCGGGCACGCGTATCGGCCGGTCACAAACTCGGGCCGGCCGAGGTGCGCGGCGGATCGGCTCCGCGACGACAGGCCGTGACGACGGCATGCTCCTTTCTGCTTGACCATAAATCTTTACCGACTGTAAACCGGCGTCACTTTGCGCGATACCGCCGTGAAACTTGCATTGAATAATTATACGGCCGGGCCGGCGGATTGACGGGTTCAGGGGCCGTTCATACGATGCGTACGTCGGAAAACCGCACAGCGATTTCAGGTGCTGACACGCGCATCACCGACCATATAGCGCCCTGTGGGAATTCCCGCTGTTTCGCATGCCCATCGAAGGGCGCCGTCCTCGCAAACAATCATTGTGCCGTGAAAGGACTCCCGCATGCGCAGAATCATCACCATGGGCGGAGCGGCCGCGGTCTTGCTGGGCGTGATGAGCGCGCCGGCGAACGCCGCCGACTCGACCGTGCCCACCGAGAAGATCACGATCGACGTGGTGACGGTCAACGGCTCCGGCTGTCCCCGCGGCTCGGCGACCGTGGTCGAGCGACCGGACAACACCGGATTCTCGGTGTACTACTCCGACTACCTCGTCCAGGTCGGGCCGGATGCCGAACCTACCGATATCCGGAAGAACTGTCAGCTCAACCTGCTCGTCCACGTACCCCAAGGCTTCACCTACGCGATCGCCAAGGCCGAGTACCGAGGCTTCGGGTACCTGCAGGCCGGGGCGTCCGGCTTGCAGCAGGCGAACTACTACTTCCAGGGGGACCCGCGCGGCACCGTCGAGGAGCACCCGCTCTCCGGGCCGTTCACCGGCAGGTGGCAGAACACCGACACCACGGACGTGGCGGCACTCGTCTACAAACCCTGCGGAGTGGATCGCAATCTGAACATCAACACCGAACTGCGGGTGAGTGCCGGCTCCTCGAACCCGCAGAAGTCGACGAGTTTCATGACGATGGACTCGACCCGCGGAAGTGTGAACACCACCTATCACTTCGCGTGGCAGCGCTGCCCTTGATTCGGTAATCAGCCGACCGGCAAAAGAAGGGATAGCACATGCGCAAACTGCTGGCCGTCGGTATGGGAATCGTGGCGTTCTTCGCCATGGCCACCACACCGGCGCACGCCTGGCCCACCACCCCGCCGCCCGACAAGATCATCATCGATGTCGTGACGGTGAACGGGTCGGGGTGCCCGGCCGGAACCGCCGCGGTGGCCGTCTCTCCCGACAACGAGGCGTTCACCGTCACCTACAGCGACTTCCTGGCCCAGGTGGGCGTGGGCGCCCTGCCCACCGACTTCCGCAAGAACTGCCAGCTCAACCTGCTGGTACACGTCCCGCAAGGTTTCACCTACGCCATCCTCGCCGCCGACTACCGGGGTTTCGCGTCCCTGGCGAAGGGGTCGAGTGCCACCCAGAAGTCCAACTACTACTTCCAGGGCCACCCGCAGACCACGGCGATCACCCACACGCTGAAGGGCCAGTTCGAGGACAACTGGCAGTTCACCGACACGACCGACGTGGCGCAGGTGGTCTACGCCCCCTGCGGCGAAGCCCGCAACTTCAACATCAACACCGAGCTCCGAGTGAGCGCGGGCACCTCGGATCCGAAGACGACCACCAGCTTCATCGCGATGGACTCCACCGACGGCAGCATCAAGACCACCTACCACTTCTCCTGGATGCCTTGCCCGATCAAGTAACGGCCGTGCCCGACTCTCCCCGGGCATGGTGAACACTCGGCGCCCGGATCCGCCGCGGGATCCGGGCGCCGGCTCGTGCGCCGGCCTCGGCCGGCCGGTGCCTGCTCGTCGCCACCGCCGTGGCCGCCCCCCTGCCGCGACGCCTGGCCGGGCTGCGGCGCGGGCCGGCGGGTGGCCGGCCTTCGCCGGCCGTAGGTCCGGCCGTGGCTCCGGCCGTGGGTCCGGCCGTGGGTCCACTCGTGGCTCCGGCCGTGGCTCCGGCCGTGGTCAGCCTTCGCTGTCCAGGGTGGCCAGCATCCGCGCGAGTTCGGCCGCGCCGACGCCACGGGCCAGCGCGGTGATGCGCGCACCGATCCGATGGTTCGCGGCCCTGTTCGCGCTGTAGGTGACCCCGCACGACACCTTGCCGACCCCGTCCGCCCGCATGGTGATGGTCCGCCGGCAGGTGCCCACCGGAGATCCGTCCAGCCGGAAGGTGATGGCCACGTCCACCGCGATCTTGGCGGATGCGTCGTAATCCGGGTCCCCGCCGGTCGGACGGCCCTGCAACCGGGCGTTCGCGGTACATCCGCTGTGGTTGCACGGTGAAAGCGTCCCCTTGCCGACCACCTTGAGCGAGACCTGGGAGTCGATGGACGTGCGCAGCGCCTGCACCTTGGGCCGCAGGCCGCCGGCGAACGTCTTGGCGGCGGCGGGCTCCAGGCCGGTCAGGTCCAGCCGGCCCATGATGGCCGGCGCGGCGGCGGAGGCGGCCGCCGGCCGGATCTCCGCGGGGTAGGCCACGGACGTGACAGTGGGCCGCGGGCTGTCCGGTTCGTCCGTCCGGCCGCGGTCACCGCCGGGGCCGTCGTCCTCGCCGCCCCCGGCGGGATCGGCGAAGAACTCGACCCGGACCACGCGATAGGGCGGCGCGACCGTCAGGTACACGTTGCCGCCGGACAGGGTGACCGGCCGGGCCGGCACCCCGTTGACCTCGCGCGGGGCGCCCGGAGGGCCGTCCGGCGTGCTGCCGGCGCCGCGCACCCACTCGGCCATCCGCGCGGGGGTCATCATCGCGAACCCGTCGCCCGGCAACCGGTCGGCGGGCACCTTGCTCCACTTGCGGGCGTTCTCCTTGGCCGTGGCGGCGGACGCCCCCTGGTCGGTCCAGAACGCCCGGTCACCCTTCAGGAAGGTCTTCTCGCGGATCGCGAGGACCTCCAGCCGCGTGTCGGCATCGCGCAGCGTGCCGTAGGCGGAACCGCGTCTCAGCACCCGGGTGTCCACGGCCACCCCGGCCAGCCGGCCCTGGTAACGGACGCCGGGCAGCGCGGCGAGATCACCGGCCGCGCTCGCCAGCTGGGCGGGCAGGTCCGGAGTGGCCTGGCCGGTCGGGGTCGACCGCCGGGCGGCCGGCGGGGCCGGGTCGCCGGTGGACCCGAAGTCGGCGAAGACGGCCACGGCGGCGACCAGCACGACGGCCAGCAGGGCCACCCCGCCGACGATCAGCACGGTACGTCCGGAGCGCCCGCCGCCGGGGCCGCCGGGGTGGCCGGACGGCCCTGGCATGCCGGGCGGCACCTGCTCGCCGAACGGCGCCCGTTCCTGGGGGTACCCGCCGGACGGGCCCTGGCCCGCGGCCGGTCCGCCACCGGGTCCGGGGTGTCCGGCGCCGAACCCGGGTCCGTACCCGGGGCCCTGGCCGAGACCGGGACCAGGGCCGGGACGAGGACCCTGGCCAAGTCCGTGACCAGGACCAGGACCGGAACCGGGACCATGACCGGAGCCGTATCCAGGACCATGTCCCGGTCCGTGACCAGGGACAGGGCCCTGACCAGAACCATGTCGCGGTCCGTTACGGGGACCGGGCTCGTCGCCGAAACCGGATCCCTGACCGGGGCCGTACCCGGAACCGGGGCCATGACCGGGACCGGGGCCATGACCGGGACCGTATCCGAGGCCAGGACCGTATCCCGGTCCGTGACCAGGACCGGACCAGCCGCCAGGACCGGCACCCTGACCGGGCCCTTGGCCGGGCCCTTGGCCGGGGCCGTACCCGGGGCCTTGGCCGGGGCCGTACCCGGGGCCTTGGCCGGGGCCGTACCCGGAACCGGGATGCCGGCCAGGTCCGTGTCCGGAACCGTATCGGGGATCAGGACCGGCGGGACCGTGCCCGGGACCAGGACCGGCGGGACCAGGACCGTAGCCGGGATCGGGAGGAGAGCCGGGCCGGTCGCCTGGGCCGGAGCTCCGGCCGGGATCGGGACCCGGGACGGAACCGTACCCGGGTGCCCGCGGTCCCGGCGGATACCCCGGAGCGGGACGTCCGCCAGGCACGTTCCCGTCCTGCGGATACGGATCAGCCGGATTCCCGACCGGCCGATACGGGTCGGACGCGTACGGGTCGGACGCGTACGGGTCGGACGGGTACGGGCCCGGCGGATACGGGCCGGGCGGTGGGAACGCGGGATCGGGGCCGGGCGTCAGGCGCCTGGTGGGCGGCCCGTCCCCCTCGCCCGGCGATGGATTCTCGCCGGAGCGCGGTGGATCGCCGGGCCGGCCGCCGCCGTTCGGATCGCTCATCGTTCCCTGCCTCTTCCGTGCCGGAGCTCCGGGACGGTGGAGTGCCCCGGCTGTCACGGACGGATGGGAACGACCGAAAGCGTGCCCGCCTCCCCCGCGATCACTTACGAAACTTCGATGCTCGCGGCCCGCCTACCGGGTAGTCAACCCAGAAAAGCGGTATTCAGTGGGTTATCGCACCAAAGGTCAGGATTTCCCGGTAGAGCATCCTCTCGAATTCGAACAGCGATTCGAAAGTTCGGTCGAAGACGGGTGGCCGTCGTTGCTTCGGCCAGGGGAAGTTGATATTGCTTGCGCTAGTGAGCCCGCCACCGAAGGGATGGTCCTTTGGTGGGAGGTGGCGCGCATGGCCAGGTCGAGACAGCAGAAGCTCGCCCGCCGGCTCGACGAGACGGCGACGGTCGTGCACGCCGCCAGCGGCCTGCTCGGCCAGATGTCGAGCCTGATGCGGCAGGTCGTCATGATCATCGGCTGGCTGGTGCTGCTGGCCGGATCGGTCCGCCTGCTGGTGGACCCGCCGCCGGCGCTCTCCCCGGCGCACTTCCTGGCGCCGGGTGCCGGCGCGGCCGCGGTCGTCCAGGGCCTGTTCCGGACCGCCCGCCGGGACCCCCCGTAGCCTGCGGACGGTCCGCCATGCGGGCGGGACGCCTTCCGGCCATGCGGGCCGGAAGGCGTCCCGGGCCGGAAGGCGTCCCGTCGGTCAGAGACGCAGGTGGGAGTTCGCGCTGCCGAGGAGGAGGTCCTGCTGGAAGATGGACGTGCCCAGAGCGGAGTTGAGCGCCTTCGCCGCGGTGCCGGTGAGCTTCAGGCCGACCTTGGTCGCCCGCACGCTGTGGCCCTTGGCGAAGATCTTCGCCGCCGAGAGGTCCAGGTTGAACAGCGGCACCCGCTTCCTCGGGTCGCCGTTGACGATGCCGGTCAGCCGCTTCTTGGACAGGTCGATGGTGAAGTCGCCGACCCTGATCTTCTTGTTGTCCTTGAAGTTGACGAAGACGATCGACCCCCGGTGCGTCACCTTGCCCCCCAGCGGGTCGAGGCTCGCCCGGCCGCCGGTCACCGGGAAGGTGAACCGCAGCGAGAGCCCCCGTCCCGCCACGAACGCGGTCGAGCCCGGCTTGCCGGTGGAGGCGAAGATGTCGTTCTCCACCAGGGTCTTGGCGATGCCCGGTGCCGTGATCACCGTGGTGCTCCCGCCGTGCACCGGCACCTTGCTCGCCGCCGATGCGGCGCCCCCGCCGAGGGCCGGGACCACGAAGAGGGCGGTCAGACCGCCGATGGCGGTGAGACGTCGAAGCAGCTTCATCATGTCGTCCTCTCAAGCCACGCCTGTCGCAGCCGTCACGCACCCTTCCCTCGCGGCGCGGCGCACGGATTCACCGGATTCGGGGGAATCGGCGATCGGCAGGCAGCACGGGAAGGCCGCCGGCGAGGGGGCAGGCGTCAGCCCGGCAGGGTGCCGCGGACGTAGCTGTCGGAGGAGTGCGCGGGGTCGCCGTCGAACGGCTCCAGCGACACGTCCACCACGGCGTACTCCCGCAGGTCGACACCGGACGGCACCAGGAACGACCCGGCCCCGCCCGGGGGCAGGGCGCCCAGCGAGATGAGCTTGGCGGCCTTGCGGTCCAGCAGCCAGACCTCGTAGAAACCCCCGGCGGCGGGCAGTCCGGTGACCCGCAGGTCCAGCGTGGTCACCCCGCCGGAGCGTTCGACCCGCGCCGTTCCCTGGCCCGGCTTGCGCGGCAGGGCGCTGAGCGCGGTCCGCGCGACGGTCTCGGCCGGCGTCCGCTCCTGGTCGAACACCCGGACGGCCGACGCGCCGACCACGACTCCGGCCACTCCGGCGGCCAGCGCGGTGAGCACCGGCAGCAGCCGGCGGCGGCGGGCGGACCGCCCGGGGGCGGCCGGGCGCGGCGCGTCCGGGCCGCGGGTCGCGTCGGGGGCCGGCTCGAGCTCGGCGGCGATGCGCTCCCAGACCCGGCCGGGCGGTTCGACCGGCTCCAGCCGGGGCGGCCCGGAGCGCGCGGTGGTGACGACGGCGCGCAACTCCGCCAGCTCGGCCGCGCAGGCGCGGCAGGAGTCGAGATGGTCCCACGGGGCCGGGCCGGCGGTGTCGCCGCCGCCGATCGACTCCCCGAGCGCGAGCAGGGCGAGGTCTTCGGGATCAATGTGATTCACCGTCCACCTCCAGCCGGTCGCGCAGGACCATCAGGCTCCGTCGTATGTGCGTTTTCACGGTACCGAGCGGCAGCTGGAGTTTCTCGGCGATCTCCACGTGGGTGAGCTGGTCGAAGAAGGCCAGTTCCAGGATCCGGCGCCGCGGCTGGCCGAGCCGAGCCAGCTCGTCGGCGAGGACGACGCTGTCGGCGATCGCCTGGGTGATCTGGTAGCCGGTCTCGCCGCCGGCCGCGGCGGCGTGGAGGACCTCCTGCTCGCGCCGGCGCGCCGCCCACCGGTCGGCGATCTTGCGCCGGGTGATGCCGATCAGCCAGGCGGGAAGGGCGCCGGACCGCGGGTCGAAGTTCTCCCGCCCCCGCCACGCGCCCACGAAGACCTGCTGGGTCACGTCCTCGGCGTCCGCCGCCGACTCCAGCGAGCGGTAGGCGATGGTGTACACCAGGCGTGACCAGCGCCGGTAGGCCTCGGCCAGGCATCTCTCGTCACCAGCCTGGAAGCCGGCGGCCACCGCGGCGTCGTCGAGGCCGTCCGGCCACGGGTCGCGGCCTTGAATCACCCGGACACCGTACCGCCCGGTTCGCCGGCCGGGACACCGCCCTCGGCCCGACCCGCCAACGAACCCGGCATATCACCCAGATCCCTAACTTAGCGTGATGAAACTTAAGAATGCCGCCCATCTACCTCGACTTATCCGCAAAGCAGCGTTTATCCACTGCTGCGTTCGGTAACCAGACCAGCGCGGCCCTACGGAGGTAAGCCCATGCGGTTTCTGGGGATCAACGCGAGCTTTCATGATCCGGTTGCCGCGCCGTCCGTGGATGGCGGGGCGGCGGTCGCCGTCCGGTGCCGGCCGGGCGCGCGTACCTGCCGTCGCGGCCCGCGGGTACGCCGGTGAACCGGAGCACCGCGAGCGCCGCGACGGTGACCGGGCTGCGGCCGGCGTCCAACGGCAGGCCGGGGGGCACCGTCCTGGTGGCCCGGTCGGACAGCGCCGGGGACGTCCTGCTGGCCGGGCCCGCCGTCCGGGCCATCGCGGCCGGTTCCCGCGAGGTGGTCATGCTCACCGGCCCGCACGGTGCCGCCGCGGCCGGCATGCTGCCGGGCGTCGACCGGGTGATCGAATGGCGGGCACCGTGGATAGACCCCGATCCGCTGCCGCTGACCCGCCCGCAGGTGGAACGGCTGGCCTGCCTGGTCTCCCGGATCGCCCCGGACCTGGCGGTCATCTTCACGTCGTTCCACCAGTCGTCGCTGCCGCTGGCGTTGCTGCTGCGGATGGCCGGGGTGCGGCAGATCGCCGCGATCAGCGAGGACTACCCCGGATCCCTGCTGGACGTCCGGCACATCGTCGACGAGACCGTGGACGTTCCCGAGCCCGAACGCATGCTCGCCCTGGCCCGGGCCGCCGGATTCGACCTGCCCCCCGGTGACCGCGGCCACCTCGCGGTCCGCCGCCCGCTCCCCCCGGTCGAGCACCTCACCGGGCCTCCCGGATACGTCGTCGTCCACCCCGGCACCTCGGCGCCCGCCCGCGCCTGGCCGCCCGCGCTGCACGCCCGCGCGGTACGCGAGATGGCCCTCGCCGGAGCGCGCGTGGTCGTCACCGGCGACCCCGACGAGCGGGCGCTGACCGCCCAGGTCGCCGGCGGCCACGGCATCGACCTCGGCGGGGTGACCACCCTGCCCGAACTGGCCGCCGTGCTGGACGGCGCCGCCGCCGCCGTCGCCGGTGACACCGGACCCGCCCAGCTGGCCGCGGCCGTCGGCACCCCCGTCGTCAGCCTGTTCGCCCCCGTCGTGCCCGCCGCCCGCTGGGCGCCGTACCGCGTCCCCGCCGTCGTGCTCGGCGACCAGCACGCCCCCTGCCGCGGCACCGGGGCCCGGGTGTGCCCGGTCGCCGGCCATCCCTGCCTCTCCTCGGTCACTCCCGAGCTGGTCGCGGCCACGGTGCTCCGCCTGGCGGGTTCCGCCGGCCCGCGCGCCACCACGGCGGCGCCCGGCGTCAAGGAGGGATCGCGATGAAGGTGGCGATGATCTCCGAGCACGCCGACCCGCTGGCCACGGTCGGCGGCGTCGACGCGGGCGGGCAGAACGTGCACGTCGCCGGGCTGGCCGCCGCGCTGGCGGCCCTCGGGCACCAGGTGACGGTCTACACCCGGCGGACCGCCCCCGGCGGGCCGGCCAGCACGTTCCCGGCTCCCGGGGTCACCGTCGAGCGCGTCCCGGCCGGCCCGGCCGAACAGGTACCGAAGGACGCGCTGCTGGATCACATGCCCGCCTTCGCCGAGTACCTGGCCCGGCGCTGGGCCGCCGACCGGCCGGACGTCGCGCACGCGCACTTCTGGATGAGCGGCCAGGCCGCGCTCACCGCCGCCGCGGGCCCTGGGGTGCCGGTGGTGCAGACGTTCCACGCGCTCGGCACGGTGAAGCGGCGCTGGCAGGGCACCGCCGACACCAGCCCGCCGAGCCGCCTGGCGGTGGAGCGCGACATCGGCCGGCGCGCGGACGCGATCATCGCCACCTGCACCGACGAGGTGACCGAACTGGCCGCGATGGGGGTGCCGGCCGGGCGGGTCACCGTGGTGCCCTGCGGGGTGGACCTCGCCCTGTTCCACCCGGACGGCCAGGCCGCGCCGCGGGCCGGCCGCGGTGATGAGGCGCTGATCCTCAGCGTCGGGCGGCTGGTACCGCGCAAGGGTCTCGACACGGCCGTCCAGGCGCTGCGGCATGTGCCCGGCGCGCGCCTGATCGTCGCGGGTGGCGACCCCGACGACGGTGAGGCGGTGCGGCTGCGCGCGCTGGCCGCCGCGGCCGGGCTGCGGGACCGGGTGGACTTCGTCGGCAGCGTCGCCCGCGCCCTGGTGCC
>NZ_BOOU01000118.1 GCF_016863395.1 Sphaerisporangium rufum
GACGGCGTCGACTACGGCCTGCTGCCCTACCGGCCCGGCGTGCTCACCCTGCAGCGCTGACCGGATGACCCGCTCCTGATCGAGCACCGGACGCCCTCGGCCCCGGCGTGAGCCGAACCGGCCGAGCGTCATCACGGACTCGATCAGGACCGGACGGCTCCACCTCGGGCGGGCTCGGCACCACCGCGCCCGCCCGTACCATGCCCGGGCCCCTGCACCGTCCTGATCGGTCGTTCGGCGGTTCTGCCGGCCGGGCCGCCTATGATCCGCTCATGTCCGACTTATCGGCGGGGCAGCGGATCGCCGGGGCGGGACTCTCGGGGGAGTGCTGGGCCATCGGGGGTTCGGCGTTACCGGGAAGTCCAGCTGAAATTTACAGCGGTGTACGTCGGGGACCAGCGGTTCGAGCCCGTCGTCTTCCTTTCTGTTGACGCCCTCCGGCCTCCTATCTAGCGTGAGGCATCCGTGGGTGATTCGCATCTATTTTGTTATCGCTAACAAGCGGCGCACGTGAACGCCCGGCCCAGCGATTCAGGTCTAGTGATGGGACATTTCATGGCACTGAGCATGGCGTCTGATGGTCGCGCGTCAGGTCCATCGCGGAGCGTCCGGTCGTCGCGCCGGTTGCTGATCGTCCTGGTGTCGGCCGCGCTCGCCGTGGTGGCCGCCATCGTTCCCGCGCCGGCGGCCAGTGCCGCCACCGGCCAATTCCGCGGCATGAACTGGGCCGTGCTGGGCGACAACTTCAGCACTAGCACGCTCGTCGTACAGGGCCTGAGCCAGTCCGACAGTAACGCGACGGTACGGGCCAAGGCCAACTCGCTCTACGACCACATGGAATACATCATGGGGGTGAACACCGTCCGGTTGCCCATCAACACCCACACGGTGGCCAACACGACCTGGTGGAACTCCTACCGCGGTGCCATCGACGCCGCCACCGAGCGGGGATTCAAGGTCATCCTGGCCTACTGGGAGGACGGCGCGGCCTCCGGCGGCCGGATCACGAACCTCGGCGCCTGGAACTCGATGTGGTCCACGGTGACCAATACGTACGGCTCGAACGGCAACGTCTACTTCGAGCCGATGAACGAGCCGCACGGTTACTCGTCGGCGGACTGGCGCAACGTGGCGGCGAACTGGCTCAGCACTCACACCAAGGCGGTGCCGAGCCGGGTGCTCATCGGCGGCACCGGCTTCAGCCAGGACCTCCGGGACATCTGCAACGACAGCCGCTTCAATTCGACGCTGCTGTCCTTCCACTACTACGCCTTCTTCTACAGCGCGATGACCTACGACGCCTTCCGCGGCCACATGCAGACGCTGCTGGGCAACTGCGCCTCCCGCGCGGTCGCGACCGAGTTCGGGGCACCGATGTCCGATGGCCGCAACTACGGCGACCCGAACAGCACCGACAACTTCGTGCGCTACCTCCGCGCCATGGCCCAGGTCATGCGGGACAACCAGATGGGCGGCACCTACTGGCCGGCCCTCGGTGGCAAGATAACCGCGGGCCTCGGCTACGACCACTACTCGATGTACGCCCTCGGCGGCAGCGGTACCAACCTCACCTTGGCCGTCCGCAACCAGTCCGGTGCCGACCGGGTCCGCTACGGCTGGGGTGACACCGTCGGCGACACGCCTTCGCCTTCGCCCTCACCTTCGCCCTCGCCGCAGCCGGAGACGTTCTACCGGATCGACGCGCGCCACAGCGGCAAGGCCATGGACGTCCAGCAGGCGAGCACCGCCAACAGCGCACGCGTCGACCAGTACACCTACGGTGGCAACCCCTGGCAGCAGTGGCGATTCCAGGACGCCGGCAGCGGCTACTGGCGCATCGTCAGCCGCCACAGCGGCAAGTGCCTGGACGTGGTGGGCGCGTCGACCGCCGACGGCGCCGAGCTCATCCAGTACACCTGTGGCACCGGAACCAACCAGCAGTTCCAGATGGTCACCAATGGTGGCTACTTCCAGCTGAGGGCACGACACAGCGGCAAATGTGTGGACGTACCCGCCGCGTCGACCGCGGACGGCGTGGTCATCAAGCAGTACACGTGCAACACCGGCGCCAACCAGCAGTGGTCGCGCACGGCCGTCTGACGGCCGTCTCGACGTGATCGCGGATCCGCGATGACCCCTCCCCGGTGCCGATCTCGCGCCGTGCGCTCGGCGCCGGGGATCCGGATCGCGGCGTCGTGCGGCAGGCCCGAGCTGCGGTGTCGGGCCTGCCACCGGTCCGTCTCCTCCCGGTTCTACTTCAGGAGCCTCCGCATGGTGCGGATCTCCGCCGACTGGCCGGCGATGATGGCGCCGGCCATCCGCCTGGCCGGTTCGTAGACGCCGGCCCCCAGTTCCTCTTCGGCCATGGTGATGGCGCCTTGGTGGTGCTGGATCATCATCGTCAGGAACGCCCGGTCGAAGGCCGCGCCCTTGAGGCCTTCGAGCTGCTTCATGTCCTTGTCGGACATCATCCCGGGCATGGCGTGGTCCATCTGGCCTATCGACGCACCGTCTTCATCGGGAGCCGGCACGCCCCAGCTTTCGAGCCAGCCGGTCATGGTGCGGATCTCCGGCCCCTGGGCGGCTTCGATCCGCTCGGCCAGTTCCTTGACCTCGCGGCCGGCGCGCTTCGCGGCGGGCTTCGCCATGTCAAGGGCCTGGCGGTGGTGCGGGATCATCATCTGCGCGAACCAGATGTCCCGGTCGTTGTGGTCCGCGGCCGGGCCGGTGGCCGGAGCGGAGGAATGGGCGGGCGTCGTGGACATGGGCGACGCGGGGAGCATGTCGTGGGTGGCGGTCTCCGGGGCGGCGCAGGCACCGGCCAGCAGAACGGCCGACACCACGGCAGCGGAAATGACAGCACGCTTCATTACGAACACTTTCGGTGTGCGGGTGGGTACAGGTCGCCAGAGCCCGGCGGCGGGCAGGCCGCCGGGTGCGCCTTCTACACCCGGATCACGCAGAGCTGTGCGCGGGTCGGTCCACGGGGGCGGGCAGTAGGTCCGCGCGGCGGGAACGGCTGGGCGAGCGGCCGGATCGGCGCGGTGAGAAGGCCGCCCGCACCGGCGATGACCAGGAGGAGCGGCAGCACCGGCCCGCCCGGCAGGAAGGTGAGACAGACCTCGCCGCCACCATGCTCCTGGTGGGGGAACCCGGGAGCGTCGCCGTGCCGGCCGTGGGTTCCCGCCATCGGCATCGCCCGATCACCGGCCTGAACGGCCGGCGGGGCCAGGACGCTCGCGGCCGGGAGAGGCCCGGTCGTGGGCTGGAGCCCGTGCATGGCGATCAGCCCGCACAGCAGGGCGGCGAGCAGTAGCAGCCCGCTCAACGGAGCGAGCCTGCGCGTCACACCTCCCGTGGTCACAGCGAACACGGTACCGAGGAGTCGGCACCCTTCGGAGATCGCCCTGAAATGTGCCGAGAGTGGGCGGTCCTCGATCCAGCGGTCCACGACCTGGAACGCGCCCTGAATCCCTCGGATGCCGAGATCGCAGGGGGACGAATGTCGACCGGCCCCGCGTTCGTTCACCTCCGCCGGGACGGAACGAAGGAGGACACACCCCCTAGGGGTATGCTACATTCCGATTTGCTTATACCCCCCTAGGGTAAGGAGGCGCAGATGTGCACGGCATGCGCGCCCACCGGCGGGGCCGGTCCGATTCGGTATCACCCCAACCCCTAGCGCATCCTCCCACTGTGCGGCGGATGCGAAGAACAGGAGGGCGGCATGAACGCCGTCGATCCACGCAGGTGGCGGGCATTGGTCGTGCTCGCCGCCGCCCAGTTCATGGTCATCATGGACACCTCGATCATCGGTGTCGCGCTCCCCGACATGCAGCGCGACCTGGGTTTCTCCCCGGACGCGCTGCAGTGGGTCTTCAACGCCTACGTCATCGCGTTCGGTGGCCTGCTCCTGCTCGGAGGCAGGCTGTCCGACCTGTTCGGCGCCCGGCGGATCTTCGTCGCCGGCTGGCTCGTCCTGATCGCCGGGTCGGCCGTCGCCGCCGTCGCGAGCGACCCCTGGACCGAGATCCTCGGCCGCGGCGTGCAGGGCGTCGGTGGCGCGCTCATCGCGCCCGCCTCGATGACCCTGCTCATGATGCTCTTCTCGCACGATTCCCGGGAGCTCGGCAAGGCCATGGCGCTGTACGGCGCCGCGGCGCCGGCCGGCGGCACCGCCGGGGTGTTCCTCGGCGGGATCATCACCGAGTACCTGAGCTGGCCATGGGTCTTCATCGTCTACATCCCGATCGGCGTGGCGACCCTGCTGGCCGTACCCGCGCTGCTGCCCGCGGTGGCCGGCCGGCGCGGTTCGGTGGACGTGCTCGGCGGCGTGACCGTCACCGCCGGGATCGCCCTGGCCGTGTACGCGATCGTCCGGGCCCCGGAGCAGGGCTGGTCGTCCGCCGCGACCCTGCTGGAACTGGCGGCGGCGGTCGTGCTGCTCGCGCTGTTCCTGGTCATCCAGCGCGGGGTGCGGGAACCGCTCATGCCGCTCGGCATCTGGCGCACGCCCGGACTGGCCGTCGCCAACCTGGCGATGGCGCTGCTCGGGGCGGCCTGGATCCCGATGTGGTACTTCCTCAATCTCTACCTCCAGCAGGTGCTGGGCTACAGCGCGTTCCCCAGCGGCGCGGCACTGCTCCCGATGACCATCGTGATCATGATCTTCATGGTCGGGCTGACCGCCCGGTTGCTCGGCCGGTTCGGCGCCAGGCCGCTGATCGGCGGCGGGCTCGCCGTGCTGGCGGCGGGAGTGGCCGGGTTGTCACTGGTCCGGGCGGACGGCACCTTCGCCGTGGACGTGCTGCCCGCCTCGCTGGTGGCGGCGGTCGGCATGTCGCTGGCCTACATCCCCGCGATGATGTCGGCGATGTCCGGTGCGCGGCCCGAGGAGAGCGGGCTGGCCTCCGGCATCGTCAACACCACGTACCAGATCGGCTCGGCCCTCGGCCTGGCCGTGATGACGGCGCTCGCCACCGCGTGGACGGCTCCCGGGACCGGCCCGGCCGCGCTCACCGGCGGCTTCCAGGCGGCCTTCCTGGGCGCGGCCGTCGTGGCGGCGGCCGGAGCGGTGCTGACCTTGCTGCTCATGCGGCGCCCCGCGGCCGCGACGCGGACCGCGGTGGCGCAGGTGGAAAGCCCGCCCGGGCAGACCACGGGCACGCCTCGCTGACGAATGGTCGAAGGGCTGATCCTCGCCGGCGATCAGCCCTTCGACCGCCGGTCCCCCTGGAGCCGGCCCGAGCGGGTCCACCCAGGGCGCCGTCGCGGTGCCGCGAGGTCGCAGCGGCGGGCGTCAGCCTGGCTCATCGGCCCGGCCCGGCCCGCGCAGCCGGCGCAGCGTCAACCCCTCGCCCTCGGGGTCGAGTTCACGGGTGGCCCGCTTGAACAGGTACTCCGCCCGCTCATAGGACAACCGCCCCCGGCCGGTGTGCGGGCACAGGTCGCGGCCGGCCGCCCGGGCCGGGCCGGGCCGGCGATCGGTGAGGAACAGCGGGCCGCGACGCCGCCCGGCGATGAGACCGGGGAGCAGTCGCGCGGCTCCCGACCGCCACGTCACCCAGCGCACGCCGCCGGCCGCCGCGCCGTCGCCGGCCCTTGGCGTGGTCACCCGGCCCCGCATGGCGTCGAGGTCGAGGTTCTCGACGTCGAGCGCCAGCACCCATCGAGCCGGGGCCGCGCTCTCGTGGAGCACCGTCCATAGGACACGCTCGCGCAGCGCGAGATCGCCCCGCTCCAGCAGGGCCGCCAGGCGTCGCGGATCGACGGGGCGGGTACGACCGCGAGGTTCCGGCCGGCGGCGGAGCCCGGCGGCCAGGTCGCTGGTGAGCAGGCCGCGGTCCGGCCGCCCCGCCCACGCCGTGAAAGAGCGTACGGCGGCGCGGTGCCTGTTCCAGGTCGCGGCGGCCGCGGTGCCCCACGCGTCGGCGAACGCCTCGGCGACCCGCGCCGGGGTGACCGCCGGCAGCGGGGCGTCGCCGCCGACGTACCGCAGCAGCCGCGTCAGCGTCTGGCCGTACGACCTGACGGTCTCGGCGGTCAGGCCGGGGCCGGCGAGGAAGGCGGCCACCACCTCGGCGAACGTGACCGCCGGTGCCCCGGAGGGCGGCAGGGCCGTCTCCTCGCACTCCGCCGCCCGCCGCAGGAGGATGGCGTGCTCCGGGCCGTTTCGGGTGAGAGATGCCGCGCGCTCGAACTCGGCGCGCGCCTCGCCGTACCTGCCGAGCCGGGCGAGGAGGTCCCCGCGCACGGCGGCCGTGAGGTGGTACCTCCGCATGGCCGGCTCGGCGACCAGCTCGTCCACCAGCACCAGGCCCGCCGGCGGGCCGTGCGCCATCGCGATCGCGACCGCCCGGTTGAGCCGGACGACCGGGGTGGGCAGCGACCGCACCAGGACCTCGTACAGGGCGACGATCTTGGACCAGTCCGTCTGCTCGGCCGCACGTGCCTGGGCGTGGCACGCGGCGATGGCGGCCTGGAGCATGTACGGCCCGGGAGGACCGCCCGCCGCCCGGGCGCGGAGCAGCGCCGCGAAGCCCCGCTGGATGAGGAGCCGGTCCCAGCGCCCGCGGTTCTGCTCCTGGATCGGGACCGGCTCCCCGGCCGGGCCGGTGCGCGCGGCCGCGCGCGACTGCTGGAGCTCCATCAACGCGACCAGGCCGTGCACCTCGGTCTCGTCCGGCATCAGTTCCGCCAGCGACCGTCCGAGCCGCAGCGCCTCCACGCAGAGGGCGGGGCGCGTCCAGTCGTCGCCCGAGGTGGCCGCGTATCCCTCGTTGAACACCAGGTAGACGACCTCGAGAACCGAGGCCAGCCGGGCGGCGCGCTCGGGGCCGTCGGGGACCTCGAAGGGGATCCGCCTGGTGGCGAGCGTCCGCTTAGCCCGCACGATCCGCTGGGCCAGGGTGGCCTCGGGAACGAGGAACGCCCGCGCGATCTCGTCGGTGCGCAGCCCGCCGACCAGCCGAAGCGTCATCGCCACCCGGGACTCGGTGGCCAGCACCGGATGGCAGGAGACGAACATCAGGCGCAGGACGTCGTCGCCCACCTCGCCGTCGAGCGCGTCCAGCGCCGTGTCGATCTCGCGATCGCCCGGATCCTCGCGGTTCGTGAGCTCGTGGGCGAGCTGCTCGTGCCGCCGGTCCAGCCGCACGTCGCGCCGCAGGTGGTCGATGGCGCGGCGCTTGGCGATGGCCATCAGCCAGGCGCCCGGATTGTCCGGCACGCCCGACCCGGGCCACTGCTCGAGCGCGGCGAGGAGCGCGTCTTGGGCGAACTCCTCCGCCAGGCCGACATCGCCCGCCATCCGGGCGAGACCGGCGATGATCCTCGCGGATTCGAGCTTCCATACGGCGTCCACCACACCGTGGGCGTACCGGGACGTCACGCGATAGATGACAGCACCGCCCCGTCCCGGTACGCAACCCGCAAGCCCTCGCCCCGGGCGGTAACCCGCGAGTCGACTTCCCACCGGCCCGGCCCGGCCCGGGCCGGTGGCGGGGATTCAGCGGGGGTCGAGATCCGGGCCGTGTACCTGCTGGATGCGGCCCTGCCCGTCACCGACGATCTTGAAGAACCGCCGGGAGAGCTCGACGGCCTCCTCCGTGGACCGCGCCTCGATGAGCGCGAAGCTGACGATGCTCTCCTTCGCCTCCGTGAAGGGCCCGTCGGTGACCGTGATCTGCCCACCGGAGGACGAGACGTGCAGGCCGGGCTCCAGCCCTCCGGTGGCCAGCAGAACACCTGTCCTGACCATCTCCTCGATCAGTGCGCCCATCTCCGCCTCGAGCTTGTCGTCCGGTGCGGCGACGCCGGCCAGCGTGGTCATCAGGAATCGCATCGGTGTTTCTCCTTCGGGTGGTTCGGTCAGCGGCCCGTTCGGGCTCACCAACGCATCGAACGGCCACCGTACATATCGACGCACCTGGCGAGAACCCCTGGTGACCTGCCCGTTCCCGTAGATGTGACAGGTAATGCCCCCTCGCCAGGGATGCGCGCGCGACTTACGCTTTGTCGATCGACGCCGGCATCGGGAAGAAGACCCGCTGCCATCTCGGGGCGGTGAGAGAGGTTGGCGATGGACACGACGTTCTGGGACGAGACGGATCGGCTGCTGATCCGCTACGGAGGCGGCTTCACTCCGCGGATCATCGAACGTGCCGCCGGTGCGTACGTCTTCGATCGGCAGGGCACGCCGATCCTCGACTTCACCTCGGGACAGATGAGTGCCATCCTCGGCCACGCACACCCCGATATCGTGGCCACGGTCTCGTCCGCGGTCGCGTCACTGAACCACCTCTTCAGTGGCATGCTCAGCGCACCCGTGCTGGAGCTCGCCCGCCGGCTCACCGCGACCCTGCCGCCGGCGCTCGGCAAGATGTTGCTGCTCACCACGGGAGCCGAGGCGAACGAGGCCGCGATCAAGATGGCCAAGCTCTGCACCGGCCGCTTCGAGATCGTCTCCTTCGACCGATCCTGGCACGGCATGACCCAGGGCGCCGCGGCGGCGACCTTCTCCGCCGGGCGGCGCGGCTACGGCCCGCCGATGCCGGGAAACCTCGCGCTGCCCACGCCGAACGCCTACCGTTCGCCGTTCCGGTCCTCCGACGGGTCACACGACTGGGAGGCCGAACTCGCCTACGGGTTCGCCCTGGTCGATCAGCAATCCGCCGGCAGCCTCGCCGCCTGCCTCATCGAGCCCATCCTGTCCTCGGGCGGGATCATCGAACCGCCCCCCGGGTACCTGCGTCGCCTCAGGGAGATGTGCGACGAGCGCGGGATGCTGCTCATCCTGGACGAGGCGCAGACCGGCCTCGGGCGCACCGGAGCGATGTACGCGTTCGAGCGGGACGGGGTCACACCCGACATCCTGACGCTGTCCAAGACCCTGGGCGCCGGACTGCCGGTGGCGGCCGTCGTCACCACCGCCGAGATCGAGCAGGTCTGCCACGATCGGGGGTTCCTCTTCTACACCACCCACGTCTCCGACCCGCTGGCGGCGTCCGTCGCGCTGACGGTCCTCGACGTCATCGAGCGCGAGAACCTCGTGGCACGCGCCGCGAAGCTGGGCGATCGGCTCACCGACCGGCTGCTCGCGCTCCGCGACGGCTACGAGGTCGTCGGCGACGTCCGAGGCCGCGGCCTGCTGCAGGGCCTCGAACTCGTCACGGACAAGAAGAGCAAGACGCCCGCCGACGAGCTGGGCAAGGCGATCACCGCCGCCTGCCTCGACCGGGGCCTGCACATGAACATCGTCCAGCTACCGGGCATGGGCGGCATCTTCCGCATCGCCCCGCCCCTCACGATCACCGACGACGAACTGCACGCCGGCCTGGACATCCTCGAAGCATCCCTCAAAGCCGTACTCGCCACCGCCAGGTGAACCCAGGTGATCGACCTGCTCAGTAGTGGTAGCGGGCCTGGAGGATGACCAGCTCGTTGTCACGGGGAAGGTAGACGAGTCGGTGCTCTTCGGTGATCCTTCGGGACCAGGCGCCCTGGAGGGCGTGTTTGAGTGCTTCGAATTTGCCGATGCCGGTATAGGGGTCGCGCAGGGTGTCTTCGATGAGCCGGTTGATGCGCTTGAGGATCTGCCGGTCGGTGGCGAGCCAGGAAGTGTAGTCCTCCCATGCCTCAGGGGTGAAGGACAGCTTCACGGCTCCTCGTCGAGGTCGATGAGCGCGCGGGATTCACGCTCCCCTTCGAGAGCGTGCTGGTAGGAGGCGATGAGACGGCGCATGTTGGCCGGGGAGCGCAGCAGATGCGCGGTCTCTTCGAGCGCCTCGTATTCCGCGGCGGGGACGAGGTAGGCGCGGTTGTTCTTGGCGACGATCTCCACGGCGGTACCGTCGTCGTTGACCTCGTCGATGACGACGCTGCCTGGTGGCTTTATCGGATCCACAGCCTGCGGTGCCACCACGGACCTCCCGGATCGGCGAAAGGATCGGGCAGCGTACGCGCGAACGCCATCATGTCGATCGGACGCACGGCCGCGGCGAGGACGCCGGCCGCTCTCGGCGGCAGCGCGCGTACGGCCTCCTCGATCACGTCGCGGGTGTACGGCGGGTCGGCCCACGTGTGGCCGACCTCCAACATCATGAACTCAGGCGAGGCGTATGGAGCACAGCGCGCGTGTTGTTTCCACGCCCCCAGGGCACGCTCAACGGCGTCTTTATCCAGCTTCTTCTTCTCTATGGCCCTGACCTGCCGGTATATGGACAAGGGCAGGATCGACCGCGAGGGCCAGAGACGACCCGGTGAACGCGGGTGCAGGGGCAGTTCCGCCCGTATGGCGGCGGGGCGCCTACGCGGCATGACCCTTTCTGTGGAGCCTCATGCGGCACATCTTCGACCGGGCCGAGCCCGATCGTCAAGCCACTTCGCGCGCCGGATCGCGGCTGGGAGCAGATTCGCCCCGTGATCCAGGACGGCGCCGTGGCCATGGATCGAATCTTCAAGGGGGATGATCCAAAGGCATAGTCACGCAGTTGGACACTCAGAAGATCAGAAGGGCCACTTCCGATGATCGAAAGTGGCCCTCTAGCTGGTACTTCTGGGTCGGGGTGGCGGGATTTGAACCCACGGCCTCTTCGTCCCGAACGAAGCGCGCTGCCAAGCTGCGCTACACCCCGGTGCACGGTCGCTCATTCGTGCAGGCTCGAGTCTAGCGGACTTTGGAGGTGCTCGCGTCACCGAATCGGGGCCGGATGGATCAGCGGGCGGGACGGCGGGGGACCAGGGTCAGCAGGGTGGCCTCGGGCGGGCAGGAGAACCGGGCCGGCGCGTAGGGCGAGGTGCCGAGCCCGGCGGAGACGTGCAGCCAGGAGGTCTCGTGGCGGCTCAGGCCCTTGACCCGGGCGCGGTCGATGCCGCAGTTGGTGACCAGGGCGCCGTAGAAGGGGACGCACAGCTGGCCGCCGTGGGTGTGCCCGGCCAGCAGGAGCTGGTAGCCGTCGGCGGCGAAGCGCGACATGTTGCTGGGCTCGGGGGAGTGCATGACGCCCAGGCGCAGGTCGGCGTCGGCCGCGGCCGGGCCGGCGATCTCGTCGTAGCGGTCGCGGTTGATGTGCGAGTCGTGGATGCCGCCCACGAAGATCTCGATGTCGCCGGCCTTGATCCGCGCGGTGGTGTTGTTCATGTCCAGCCAGCCCGCGGAGGTCATGCCCGCGCCGAGCTCGGCCCACGGCAGGTCGGGGGTGTGCCGGCCGGAGTCGTTCTTGGAGGTGCGCCACAGGTAGCGGGCCGGGTTCTTCGGCCGGGGCGCGTACAGATCGTTGGAGCCGTAGACGAACAGGCCGGGGCGGTCCAGCAGCGGCTCGACGGCGTGCAGGTAGGCGGGTACCGCGTCCGGGTGGGCGAGGGTGTCGCCGGTGTTGACCACCAGGTCGGGGCGCAGCGCGTCCAGCGAGCGCACCCAGTTGATCAGTCGGGTGCGGCCCGGGGTGAGGTGCAGGTCGGACAGGTGGAGGATGCGTACCGGGCGCTGCCCGGGCTGGAGCACCGGGACGTCGAACCGGCGCAGCCGGAACCAGTTGCGCTCGATGATCGACGCGTAGCCGAGCCCGGCGGCGCCGAGACCGAGCAGGGACAGCGGAATTGCGGCGGCTTTCCTCACCTCTTCATCATGCCCGAGCCCGGGTGATGCCGCTGCCGGGCGGGAAGGCCGGGCCGGATGGGCCGGCGACCGGGCAGGGCGCGGACGCGGGGCCGGAGGTAATGGGGACGATCGGGGGACGGCGACACGGCAAGATGGTGGCCATGAGTTCTTTGAAGGACAGGCTGAAGGCCGACCTGACGACGTCGATGAAGGCGCGGGACGAGCTGCGCACCCGGACGCTGCGGATGGCCCTGGCCGCGGTGAGCACCGAGGAGGTCGCCGGGAAGGCGGCCCGGGAGCTCTCCGACGACGAGGTCGTCAAGGTGCTGACCCGGGAGGCCAAGAAGCGCCGGGAGGCGGCCGAGGCGTTCGGCGGTGCGGGCCGGGCCGAGCAGGCGAAGGCCGAGCAGGACGAGCAGGCCGTGCTGGAGGAGTACCTCCCGGCGCAGCTGAGCGACGAGGAGCTGGACCGGCTGGTGGCCGAGGCCGTCGCCGAGAGCGGCGCCGAGGGGCCGAAGGCCATGGGCCAGGTCATGAAAGTGCTCAACCCGAAGGTGGCCGGCCGCGCCGAGGGCGGCCGGGTCGCCCAGGCCGTCCGCGCCCGCCTGGCCGGCTGAGCCCCGGCATGGCCAGGCTGAGCCCCGGCCTGTCGGGTTGAGCCCTGGCCTGTCGGGTTGAGCCCTGGCCTGTCGGGTTGAGCCCTGGCCTGTCGGGTTGAGCCCTGGCCT
>NZ_BOOU01000119.1 GCF_016863395.1 Sphaerisporangium rufum
GCCCCCTGCGGTGCGGTGGCGACGGCGTTCACGATGAGCTGCGCGTCGGCGGCCTGCGGCTGGTAACGGTCGGGGTAGGCCGAGACCTGGACCGCCTGGCACACCTCGCCGATGGGCGCCGTCTTCCAGGAGTTGCTCGGGTACTTGCTCAGCATCTTGCTAAGGAAGGCGTTGGTCGCCCAGATCGGGTCGAGTCGCTGGGCCGCCGTGCCCCAGGAGGCGCGCTGCTGGAACAGCCCCAGGCTGTCGTGGTCCACCTCCTCGCTGATGTTCTGGAGGCTGGTCTCCACGATCACCGTGGTCACCGCGATCACCGCCGCGCGCAGGTCCAGGCCGCGGTCCTGCACGGCCTTCACCACCATCCGCGCGCAGGACACCCGGTAGGCCGACATGTAGCCACGCATCTTGGCACCGAGCGACGCGTTGAGCTGGGTGGCGAGCGCGGCATCGGTGGAGGTGGTCCCGGCCGGGTCGCAGGGCGCGGTGGTGTACGCGGCGGTGACCGCGCCCGCGAGGGGGCTGGGCGGCGGGCTCGGGGCGGCCATCGCGGGCGCCGGCAGGGCCAGCAGCCCGGTGAGGGCGGCCAGACCGGCCAGGGTCGCGAGCCGTCCGGCGCGCAGGCTCGGGGGTGGTGCGGTGCGCATGGATCCTCTTCTCGGTGAAGTCGTTCGATCGTCACCAAGAGAGTGCGGCGGGGCACTGCAAAACCCCTGCGGAATGGCTGTAATGACCTTAAGTTCCGCTGTAACCCGCCTGTAACTACCGCGCCGGCCATTACAGCGACCGATGTAATCGCAAGTCAGTAAGGGTGCGACTGATCGCGGGCACCCAGGCGGACCGCCCGGCGCCGAGGACCCGGGCAGTCGCGGGTGGTGATCAGGCCGCCGGCGGCGGGCCGGGTTCGGCGGCGAAGACGACGCCGGAGCCGGCGATGGCCAGCTCGGGGTGCGCGGCCGGGACGAAGACCGACTCGCCGGGCCGCAACCCGACTCCGTCGACGGTGGGCAGCCCTTCGACGCACAGCAGGATGCGCGGCGCTCCCCCGGCCAGCCGGGTGCCGCCGTCCACCGCGATCCGGCGTAGCCGGAACTCCGGTGCCGGGGTGGCGTAACCGCCGTCCTCGCCGGGCTCGACCGGCACCGGCGCGGCCTGCGGGTCGGTGACGCGCAGCAATTCGGGCAGGTCGACCCGCTTGGTGGTCAGCCCGGCACGCACGACGTTGTCCGAACCGCCCATGATCTCCACGCCGAAGCCCTTGACGTAGCAGTGCAGTACTCCGGCGCCGAGGAACATGGCCTGGCCGGGGGCGAGCTCGTGCCGCTGGAGCAGCAGCGGCGCCAGGCAGGCCGGGTCGCCGGGGTGGCAGCGGGCCAGCTTGACGACCAGCGCGTAGTCGGGCTGGTGCACCGCGGAGGCGGCCCACACGACCTGTTCGGTGACGTCGCGGCCGTCCAGCAGCGCGGCCAGCGCGGGCAGGACCTCGCCGGCGTCCAGCAGCCGGACCACGTCGCGCAGCGCGGGGACGCCGAGCCGGTCGATGAGCATGGCGGCCTGCCCCGCCGGGCGGAAGCCGGCCAGCGCGGTGAAGGGGGTGAGCGCGCAGACCAGCTCGGGCTTGGGCCAGGGGTCGGGGTACACCCCGCGGGCGTGGCCGTCGGCGGCCTGCTCGGCGGTGGGGTGCACCTGCAGCGACAGCGGCCGGGCCACCGCGATCAGCTTCAGCAGGTAGGGCAGCCGCTCGCCGTACGCGTCCAGGGTGGCCGGACCGAGGGCGCCGGCCGGGTCGGCGGCGATCATCTCCGGCAGCGAGCGGTCCTGCCCGGCGAGCAGCGACGGGCCCGACGGGTGGGTGCCGAGCCACATCTCGGCCTCCGGACCGGCCGCCGGGACCGGCCGCCCGGTGAGCGCGGCGATGTCGGTGCGGGACCCCCAGTCGTAGTCCTTGACGGGGTTGGTCAGCAGATGCACGTGGGGCTCCTCCGCCGGACGCGGGTTCGTCGGATCGAGGTCAAGCGTATCGGGGGCCGGGCGGCGCCGCGCCGCCCGGCCGGCCGGTCACCGCGCGGACTCGTTGAGACAGCGCAGCACCGGCCGGGTGACCAGCGCGGCCGGGTCCAGCTCGCGGCCGGTGGTCACCCGGAAGGTCGCGGTCTCGCCGGGCAACAGGGTGATCAGCATGTCGTCCACCTCGGCCGCCGGGTCGAGCCGGTCGGGGAACAGCGCGAGCTCGCGGACGATGCTCCGCGCGGTCACCGTGACCAGGTAGCCGCCGTCGGCCGGCTCGGCGCGGGCGTCGAACTCGGCGGCCGGGTAGGCGACGCGGGAGTCCTCGGCGAAGAGGACGAGCGCCCGCCGGTCGTCCAGTCGGGCGGCCAGCAGCTCGGCGGCCGGGTCGCCGGCGGTGGCCAGCGTCCCGGGCAGCTCGATCCGGGCCACCGAGCGGGGTTCGGCGGTGACCTGGAAGGTCTCCTTGGCCAGCGGCTCGCCGCCCAGGCCGTACCGGATCACCGACAGCTCGCCGTGCCAGGGTTCGGCGGAGTCGTTGACGGCGAACACCGCGCCGTCGCGGATCTCCAGCAGCCGGTCGGCGTAGATCCGGCGCAGCGCGTACCACAGCGGCTTGCGCCGGGCGTCGCCGTCGACGGCGGCCCAGGAGGTGACCGGCCAGCAGTCGTTGAGCTGCCACAGCACGGTGCCCGAGCAGTGCGGCGCCAGGGTGCGGAACCAGCCGATGCCGAAGGCGATGGCGCGGGCCTGGTTGAGCTGGGTGAGGTAGTGCCAGTCGTCGAAGGTCTCCGGCGCCGGCAGGTGGTCGCCCAGGCCGCGCAGCAGCTTGCCGTTGCCGTCGATCGCCTTCTGGTGGTGCAGGACGAGCGGCGCGTCGGCGGCCAGTTCGCCGCTGACCGCGCGGCGCAGGGTGGCGTACGCGGGCGGCCCCTGGAAGCCGAACTCGGCGACGAACCGGGGGCGGTACTCGGCGTAGCGGTTGTAGTCGGCGTGGTTCCACACGTCCCAGATGTGGATCGTGCCGCGGGCGGGATCGTTGGGCGGCAGGTCGGGCGCGCCGGAGTAGGGGCTGCCCGGCCAGTACGGGCGGGTCGGGTCCAGCTCGGCGACGATCGACGGCAGCAGGTCGTAGTAGAGGCCGCCGCCCCAGCTGCGGCCGGCCAGCGTCTCCTGCCATCCCCAGTCGGCGTGGCCCTCGATGTTCTCGTTGTTCCCGCACCACAGCACCAGGCTCGGGTGTGGGGCGAGCCGGGTGACGTTCTCCCGGGCCTCGGCCGCGATCTCCGAGCGCAGCGGCTCCTCCTCGGGGTAGGCGGCGCAGGCGAACGGGAAGTCCTGCCACACCATCAGGCCGAGCGAATCGGCCAGCTCGTAGAAGTCCTCGCTCTCGTACAGGCCGCCGCCCCAGATACGCAGCAGGTTGACGTTCGCCGCGGTGGCCTGGGCGAAGCGGGTGGCCAGCCGGTCGCGAGTGACCCGGTTCGGGAAGCAGTCGTCGGGGATCCAGTTGACCCCGCGGACCATGATCGGCCGGCCGTTCACCGAGATGGTGAACGCCTCGCGGTCCAGCTCGACCGTGCGGAAGCCGATCTTGCGGTGCCACCGGTCGTCGCCGAGCCGGACGGTGAGGTCGTACAGCGGCTGGGCGCCATGGCCGCGCGGCCACCACGGCTCGGGGTCGGGCACCTCGATCCGCAGCACCGCCTCGCGGGCGCCGGCGGCCAGGGTGGCCCGCGCCTGGATGCCGGCCACCTCGGCGGTGATCTCGTGCGGCCGCTCGGTGGTGCGCTCGACCCGGACGCGCACCTCGACGCGGCCGGCGGTGCCGTCCAGCGTGACCAGCGGGCGCACCTCGGCCAGCCGGGCGCCCGACCAGCTCGACAGGCCGATCGGCCGCCAGATGCCCGCGGTCACCACGGTCGGTCCCCAGTCCCAGCCGAAGTTGCAGGCCATCTTGCGGATGAACTGGTACGGCTCGTCGTAGGCGCCGGGCCGGTCGCCGAGGGCCGCCCGCCGGGCCTCGGCGTAGTCGTAGGCGGAGGAGAAGCGGACGGCGAGGGTGTTGTCGCCGTCGCGCAGCAGGTGGCGGACCGGGAAGCGGTAGGAGCGGTGCTGGTTGGCGGTGCGGCCCACCTCCACCCCGTTGAGCACCACCGTGGCGACGGTGTCCAGGCCGTCGCAGACCAGGTCGGTGCGCTCGTGCTGGTCCGGGGTCCAGGTGAAGGAGGTCTGGTAGACCCATTCGGTGCGGCCGATCCACGCCAGGCGGGTCTCGTTGTCGTCCAGGTACGGGTCCTCGATCAGGCCGGCCGCCATCAGGTCGGTGTGCACGCAGCCGGGCACCGTGGCGGGCACCCCGGCCGGCATCTCGGCGGGCCGGCCGGTGATCGGGGCGTCCGTGTCGACGGCCGAGAGGGTCCAGCCGTCGTGCAGTGGACGATAGACGCTCAAACTAGCTCTCCTTCGGGCAGTCGCCCAGCCTGGCGCAGGCGACGAGGTGGTCCTCCGCGGCGGCGTACAGCCGCCCGGTGGCGCCGTGCTTGTGATAGAGGCAGGTCTCGACCGGTTCGGCGTCCTCCCAGGGGGCGTGCATGCGGGGCACCGCGGCCAGCAGCTGCCGGGTGTAGGGGTGCAGCGGCCGGGTGAACACCGCCTCGGTGACCCCGGTCTCCACCACCTCGCCGTGCCGCAGCACGACGGTCCGCTCGGCCAGGTAGTGACCGAGGGACAGGTCGTGGGTGATGTAGAGGACGCCGAGGCCGCGCTCCTTGAGATCGGCCAGCACGTTGAGCACGTCGATCCGGGTGGAGGCGTCCAGCATGCTGGTGATCTCGTCGGCGACCAGCAGCCGGATGTCCAGCAGCAGGGCGCGCGCGATGAGCAGGCGCTGCAGCTGGCCACCGCTGAGCTGGTGCGGGAATTTGCCGAGCACCTGGTCGGGGTCGAGCCGCACGTCCTGCAGCGCGGTGCGCAGCCGGGCCGTCCAGTCGGCGTCGGCCACCCCGGGGAAGTACGCTTCACGGATCATCGCGAACACCCGGTCGGCCTTGAAGACCGGGTTGAACGTGCTGAACGGGTCCTGGAAGACGCCCTGCACGTTGCGGTAGTAGGCCTTGCCCGGCTTGACCGGCGTGCCCTCGAAGGTGATCGAGCCGCCGCTGGCCGGGACCAGGCCGAGGATCATCCGGCCCAGGGTGCTCTTGCCGCTGCCGCTCTCGCCGATCAGCGAGACGACCTCGCCGGGCCGCACGTCGAAGCTGACCCGGTCGACGGCGGTCAGCGTCTTGCCGCCGAACGCGCCGACCTTGTAGACCTTCGTCACGTTGTCGAGTCGCAGCATCAGGCGTCCGCCTTCCAGCACGCCACGACGTGGCCAGGCTCGACCTCCACCGGTGGCGGCTCCTGCGCGCACCGGTCGAAGGCCAGCGGGCACCGGTCGCGGAACCGGCAGCCCGCCGGCGGGTCCAGCAGCGACGGCGGGCTGCCGGCGATGCCGGCCAGCCGCCGCTCGGTGTGCCGGACGCCGACCTCGGGCAGCGAGTCGATCAGCAGCTTGGTGTACGGGTGCCGGGGCGCCTCGACCATCGTCTTGGCCGGGGCCTTCTCGGCGAGCTTGCCGGCGTACATCACCATGATCGTGTCGGCGATCTGGTAGGTGAGCGAGAGGTCGTGGGTGATGAACACCATGCTCTTGACCACGCCGCTCTCCCGGAAGCCGGCCAGCGCGGTGGCGACCGACTTCTGGGTGGACACGTCGAGCGCGGAGGTGATCTCGTCCGCGATGAGCAGCGAGGGGTCCAGCAGGGTGGAGATGACCATCACCATCCGCTGCTTCATGCCGCCCGACAGCTCGATCGGGTAGCGCTGGAGCACCTCGCGCGGCAGGCCGACCAGGTCCAGCCGGCTCTCCAGCGTGGCCTGGTCGAGGGCCACCCCGCGCGACCGGAGCAGCTCCCCCACCATCCGGCCGATCTTGCGGGTCGGGTTCATCGCGCTCATCGAGTACTGCGGGACCAGCGACACCTTGTGGAAGCGGAACGGGTTCATCCGCCGGTCGTCGCCGATGGGCAGCTCCTCGCCGTCCAGCTCGACCTTGCCGCCGACGTGGCGCATCCGGCCGTCCATCCGGATCAGGCTCTTGCCCAGCGTGGTCTTGCCGCAGCCCGACTCGCCGGCCAGGCCGAGGATCTCCCCGTCGCCGACGTCGAAGGAGACCCCGTCGAGCGCCCGCACGTCGCCCTTCAGCGTCTTGTAGTGCACCCTCAGATCGGTGACCCGCAGGCTCATGTCTGCCTCAGTTTCGGGTTGAAGACCTCGTCCAGGCCCACGTTGGCCACGTACAGCGCGCCGACGATGGCGGTGATCGCCGCGCCGGGCGGGATGAACCACCACCACAGGCCGAGCTGCATGGCGCTCCACTGGCTGGCGTTCTGCAGCATCAGCCCGAGCGAGACGCCCTCGGTCGGCCCGAGGCCGATGAAGTCCAGGGACGAGGCGATCAGGATGGAGTTGCCGAACAGCAGGATGAAGGTCAGCAGCAGGTAGGAGCTCATGTTCGGCCCGATCTCCCTGGTGATGATCTTCCAGGTGTTCGCGCCGCTGAGCCGCGCCAGGTCGACGAAGTCCCGGCCGCGCAGCGAGAACGTCTGCGCCCGGATGGCGCGGGCCGCCCACGGCCAGGAGGTCAGGCCGATGAACAGCGCCTGCGCGCCGACGCTGCGGATGCCCAGGTAGGCGTTGATGATCAGCAGCACGGCCAGCGCGGGCAGCACCAGGATGATGTTGGTGATCATGTTGAGCACCTCGTCGACCAGGCCGCCGCGGTAGCCGGCCACGAAGCCGACCATCATGCCGACGATCGCCGCGATGCCGCCGCCCAGCACGCCGACCAGGAACGTGGTGCGCAGCCCGTGCACGAACTGGGCGAAGACGTCCTGGCCGAAGGTGGTGGTGCCGAACCAGTACTCCGACGAGGGCGGGTCCATCGGCTTGCCGACGTACTCGTTGGGCGTGGCGCTGACCAGCAGCGGCCCGACCAGGCCGGCCAGCAGGAACAGCAGGACGATGGCCGCGCCGATCAGCAGCTTGGGATTGCGCAGCGCGAAGTACAGCGCCTCGCGGCGGACGCTCGCCGAGGCGGGCGGCTTGCGGGTGGCGACTTCCTGCAGAGCGGTCATGCCGACGCACCCGCCATTCCCGTCCTGGTCCGCGGATCCACCAGGACGTAGACGATGTCGATGACGAAGTTGGCGATCAGGACGCCGAGCACGATGAACAGGAAGATGCCCTGCAGCAGGAAGAAGTCCTGGTTCTGGATCGCCTTGAGGATGAGGCTGCCGAGTCCGGGGTAGGCGAACACGATCTCGGTCACCAGCGCGCCGGCCACCAGCACGCCGAGCTGCAGCGCCAGGCCGGTGATCTGCGGGAGCATCGCGTTGCGGAAGGCGTACCGGCGGATCAGCCGCTGCGGCGCGCCGAGGGCGGACAGGTAGTTGGAGTAGTCCGACTCCAGCTCATAGATGATCATATTGCGCATGCCGATGGCCCAGCCGCCCAGCGCGACCAGGAAGAGCGAGAAGAACGGCAGCACCCAGTGGTGCAGCAGGTCGAGCAGGAAGTCCGCCGACAGGCTCGGCCGGATGGAGAAGCTGTAGCCGCCGGCGACCGGGAAGACGCCGGCCACCACGCCGAGGCCCCAGGCCAGCAGGACCGCCAGCCACATGTACGGGGTGGCGGTCAGCACGTAGCCGACCGGCAGCACCGTGTTGTCCAGCAGCTTGCGCCGGGCGGCGTAGGCGCCGATCCGGTTGCCGACGAAGTAGCTGAGCAGCACCGAGGGGATCATCAGGCCCAGGGTGTAGGGCACCGCACCCATGATGACGGTGCTGACCGGGGTGGGGAACACCCAGATGCTGGTGCCGAAGTCACCGCGGAACAGGGCCCCCCAGAAGTTCAGGTACTGCCGCCACAGCGGCTCGTCGAGCCCGAACAGGTTGGTGTAGTAGGTGCGCATGGCCTCGACGGCCTGCGGCTGGGACACGTTGGCCCGGGCCAGCATGCTGGCGACCGGGTCGCCCGGCATGAAGCGCGGGATCATCCAGTTGACGGTGACGGCGACGGCGAACGTCAGCGCGTAGACGAGCAGTTTCCGGCCGAAATAGCGGCGCACGAGGGGCCTCCCGGGCAGGCCCCGCCGCCGCCCGGATGGGCGGGCGGCGGCGGGGCGGTGACGGTCGCGGTCAGGAGGCCGCGGGCTGCAGCTGGGTCAGCGTCTCGAAGCCGCCGAGCTCCCACCAGTTACGCCAGGTCACCGCGGGGGTCTTCGGCGCGCCGCCGGCCGAGGAGGGCCAGTTCTTCCACACCGCGTTGCTGGTCTGCGACCACAGGCCGTTGTACCAGAGCGGGATGGCGGGCAGCTCGTCCAGGAAGATCTTCTCGATCTCCGACAGCTGCGTCTTCATGCCCTCGACGTCGTCGGTCTTGACCTGGTCCAGCTTGTTCACCAGGTCCCAGGCCTTCTTGTTCTCGTAGCGCCCGAAGTTCACGGTGTTCTGCACCTTGTTCACCGGGAGCTGGAAGATGTACTGGTAGTAGGTGAACGGGCTGTTGGACAGCTGCCGCTCGTTGTTGACCAGCAGGTCGTAGTCGCCCTTGCCGCGCTTTTCCACCAGGGCGTTGAAGTCGGGGAAGTCCGGGGTGATGTTGATCCCGGCGTCCTTGGCGCTGGCCGCGATGGACCGGGCGGCCTCCATCCAGTCGGTCCAGCCGGACGGCACGATCAGCTTCAGGCTGATCTTGGAGCCGTCCTTGTTCTCGACGAACCCGTCGCCGTCGCCGTCCTTGTAGCCGGCGTCGGCCAGCATCTTCTTGGCCTTGGCCTTGTCGAAGGAGAAGCCGGCGCTGGAGGTGAGGTTCTTGTCGATGAACTGGTCCCACTGCGGGAGCAGGCCGGTGGGGTCGGACGCCTTGACCAGGTTGCCGTAGACGCCTTCCACGATCTTCTTGGTGTCGATCGAGGTGGCCAGCGCCTTGCGGAACTTGGCGTCGTCCATCGGCTTCTTCTTGGTGTTGGGCACCAGCCAGGCGGTGTTGGCCGACAGCATGTACGGCGGCTCGGGGTAGTAGGTGGTGATGCCGAACTTGCCGCCCTGCACCAGGTTGGCGATGCCGGGCAGGAAGTTGTTGCTGAGGTCCATGCCCTTCTGCAGCAGCAGGCCCATCGCGACCTCGTTGCTGCTGTTCACGATGTCGACGATGTAGCGGGGCTTGGGCTCCATCTTCAGGGCCGTCTTGCCCCACCAGTCGTCGCGGCGCTGCAGCACGACGCGGGTCTGGTCGTGGCTGAGGAACTTGTAGGCGCCGGTGCCGACCGGGTTCTCGTTCACCCCGTTCAGCACGTCCTCCTCCGACAGCTTGCTCCAGATGTGCTGGGGCAGGATGGTGCGCTGGAAGAGGTTGAAGTCCCACTGCTGGTAGTTGGGGGTGGAGAAGGTGAACTTCACGTTCTGGTCGTCGACCGCCTCGACGCTCTTCAGCCAGTCCCACAGCTGGTGGTAGGGGCTGGTCTCCATCTTGCCGAGCTCGTAGGTGAACGCGACGTCCTTGGCGGTGAACGGGGTGCCGTCCGACCACTTGATACCGGACCGCACCTTGACCTGGTAGGTCTTGTCGTCGGTCCACGAGCCGCTCTCGGCCAGCCACGGGGTCAGCTTGAGGGTGTTGCTGTCGAAGTGGAACAGGGTCTCGTAGACCAGGCCCTTGACGCCGACGGCGTGGTCCCACTCGCGGACGGGGTTGAAGTTGGGCGGCGGCCCCCACTGCGCGCCGCTGGTGTACAGCGTCTCGTTGCGGGGCAGCGAGTCGGGGTTGGCCGGCGCGCCGGACGCCGGGGCGCCCGCCGCCTGGGAACCTTGGGGGGAGGGGGAGTCGCTCCCGGTGCACCCGGCGGCCGCCAGCACGCCCGCCGTCGCCAGGATCGGGAGCAGGATCCGCGCCCGGTTTCGCATCGTTGTCTCCTTCTTCCTCCGCCTCCCGGCGGAGGTCCGCGTTCTTCCTCGCCCCCGATGGAACCGGCCCGTGGGGGTGAACCCCCACGGGCCTTGGGAGCGCTCCCAAACCCACCTGTGACAGCGGGCACGCTCCCGGCTTGCGACCACTTCACCATGCGCCCGGCCCCGCTGACCAGGGGCACCGGCGGGCCGAATCAGTCCGCTTCGACTGAACCGGATAAGTAGGGCAGAACGTAAATTCCGTATGTCCGTTCTGTCAATAGTCGTGACATCTTCGAGATGTGCCGCTCCCGGCGCCGCCACCGCCGGACGGCCCCCCGCCCGACGTGCTCCGCCGGTCAGGCCCTCGACCGTCGCCGCCCGGTCCGTACCCGGTGCGGAGCGTCGGCGGCGGTGGCGTAGTAAGGTGCGCTCGGGAGTGCGCTCAGTGAACCGATTCAGCGAGGGGTGATCCGTGAAGCGGCCGACGATCGCCGACATCGCGCGCCGCGCCGGAGTGTCCAAGGTCGCGGTGTCCTACGCTCTGAACGACCGGCCCGGCGTGTCCGCCGCCAAGCGGGCCCTCATCAAGTCGATCGCCGCGGAGATCGGCTGGCGGCCCAACAGCGCCGCCCGCGCGCTCAACGGCGCCCGGGCTAACAGCGTCGGGCTCGCGGTCTGCCGCCCGGCGCGCATCCTCGGCGTCGAACCGTTCTTCATGGAACTGATCAGCGGCATCGAGAGCGAGCTGTCCGCCCGGTCGTACGCGCTGACCTTGCAGGTCGTGCCGGACCACGAGCAGGAGATGGAGACCTACCGCCGCTGGTGGGGCGAGGGCCGGGTGGACGGCACCATCCTGGTCGACCTGCACTGGGACGACCCGCGGGTGCCCGGCCTGGCCGAGCTGGGACTGCCCGCGGTGGTGGTCGGGCACCCCTCGCAGTCCGGCCCGCTGGTCTCGGTATGGTCCGACGACGCCGCCGCCGTCCGGGAGACCGTCGAGTACCTCGCCGCCCTCGGCCACCGCAGCATCGCCCGGGTCGCGGGGCTGCCCCGGCTGGTGCACACCCGGCTGCGCGACGAGGCGTTCACCGCGGTGTGCGCCGAGCGCGGCCTGGCCGCGAGCATCACCCACACCGACTACACCGGCGAGGAGGGCGCCCGCGCCACCCGCCGGCTGCTCGGCTCCCGCGAGCGCCCGACGGCGATCGTCTACGACAACGACATCATGACCGTCGCCGGGCTGTCGGCCGCGCACGAGATGGGCCTGGAGGTGCCCGCCGAGCTGTCCATCGTGGCCTGGGACGACTCCCCGGTCTCCCAGGTGGTCCGCCCGGCGCTCACCGCGCTCACCCGCGACATCCCCGCCTACGGCGCGATCGCGGCCCGCACGCTGCTCGACCTGATCGGCGAGCGGGAGGTCGCCGACGTGGAGACCCCCGCCCACCGCCTCCTCCCCCGCGGCAGCACCGCCCCACCCCCACCCAGCTGATCGCTCTCACCGGCCTTCAGTGACCCGAGGATGTCCGGGGCCGGCACGTGTGATCCAGATGGTGCGGCTCTCGTCATTGACGGCGTACCAAATACGACCGCCCGACATGACCTCGTACTGCCACTACACCTTCGACCTTCACAGTTCCTAGATCTCCCTTAAGTGGATGCTGGCAAGGGTCGATATGGCGTGGATCAGCGGGCGCGACGATCGGCGCCGGAGCCGTCCTGGCCCCGGGCGTCGCCGTCGGCCGCTTCGCGATGGTCGCCATCGGCGCCGTGGTCCACCGCGGTGTGGCGCCGTACGCACTGGTCGCCGGGAACCCCGCCCGGCCCTGCGGCTGGATCTGCGCCTGCGGCCACCCACTGGACGACGACCTGCCCTGCTCGCGCTGCCGCCTCATCTACCTGCGAAGCGGTGCCGGTCTCGCCACGGCCGCCCGCTCACCCCGGACGCTTCCGTAGGGCAGATCGGGAGCGCGCTTTGCCGCAAGAGTGTCCCGGGCGGGCGGCTAGCGTCGCCCATGCCCCCGCAACCTCTACCTGC
>NZ_BOOU01000120.1 GCF_016863395.1 Sphaerisporangium rufum
AGGTGGTCTTATGCGTTGGTGCTATATCGACTGGGGCGATCTGCCTGCCCAATTCATCGTACTCCATCAGCGTCATCGATCGCCCTGGAAGTTTTAAGCGCGCTATGGCGCTCGTTAGAAGCAGGTTGATGCGCTGGTGGCTAACTCCGTATTTTTGCCCGATCTCACCGAGCGTACGCGGAGTGCCATCCTCAAGACCATAGCGCATGATCACGACAGCGGCCTCACGTTCAGGCAAAGTGGCAAGTACGGCGTTGATGAGTTCCCTTCCATCGTCAAAGACGCGATTGCCGATGGGGTCGGACAAGGGACGCCGCCTGATCACTGCGCCACCTCCGTATCAGTGTTCTGCTGACCAGCCTGATCCAGCGGTCGGGCTCCCTGCGTGCTGGCTGAACTATCGAACGGAACTGCTTGCAGGAAGGGTCGGCTGAGAGGGAGTGTGACACTCTTCACCAACTCAGCGCTGGCAGAGAGGACGGCAGGGAGGTCGCGGGCATCGGTCTTGTTGATGGCAGTCTTGACGATCGCGTACAGGGTAAGACAGATCACCGCGAGGCTCATGAGCCACGCGGCGATCAGCCAGACCGGCCATGGAACCGAAGCTAGCGACGAGGGGAGCACGGGCACTGCTTCCTCCAGGAACGAAAAAGCGGCCCCGCAAGGCGAGGCCGCTTCATGGGACGTGAGCCGGAAACCAAAAAAGCCCTTGCTTCCCGTCTGGGAACAAGGGCTTCCGACTCGCGATGGGCACAGATGTACCCGATGGAGTGCATCGTAGCAGAGTTCTACGCCGAGGTTGCACTCTCCCCTAGTTTGCTAGACGTGCAGGTCAGGCCTAGGAGGAAGAATGCACTGCTGACGGTGGGCAGATGTCGGGTGTTTCGTAACACGCGGCTCCTGCGAACGAGGGCCACTAGTGGACAGTCACTCGATTCCGAGAGTCGGCTGAAGGGTCGGCTTGCAGTTTGGGTTGCAGTTCAGAGTGGTCCAGGGCAGTTCAGGACAGACCACGCATGCCTGCTGACCTGCAATGAACTGTCTGGAACCATGATCGTCCGAGCTTTTAATCCGCTGGTCTCGTCCTCCTCGCTGGTCGAGTGTCCCGGTTGAGGTCACCGAGTCAAGGGCGCCTGCGGCGTCGCTTCGCGATCAACTTCGTTGACCCTTGACACGGCGGCCTCGCCCTGGGGACGGCAGCTACGAGGAGGATGGGGGAGGACGAGGGGACGGGCGGGGCCACGGTCCGCTGTGGAGACGGTATCCGGGCAGCGTGCGATATCTCAAGATCCGGAATATGTACGGAACGCAGGCAGGGAAATGATTGCCTGGTTCGGGTCCCGCCGCAGGTGGGTGAGCGGCTGAGGCAGACAACCGCGACGCCCTGTAAAACCGTCGGCTCAGCCTACCCAGGTTCGAACCCTGGACCTGCCACACTAGCAAAGAGAGGCCCGTCACCAGCGGAAACGCGGTGACGGGCCTCTTGCTGTGTTCCGGTTATCCGGCTCCCCCGGCCGGCGCCGGCGTCCTACGGCCAATACGCGGCCAAGTCTGAGACATCCTGGTATCAAGATCCGTAGTGTGATCTCGGCTCGCTGCCCGTCGATGCAACTTGGAGCGCCGTCTGCCCGGTTCCGAGGCCGGTACCTGTCGGCGACGCGTGGAACCTGGTTCCAGCACCCATCTCGTGAACCGTACGCGCGTGGGTGAACGGCCAGAGCGCCATGGTGTCGACGATGCGTGGATCCTGGTTCTGGCGCGCACTTCCTAAAGGCGTCGCGCCCCGGTCGATGCCCGTGACGGTGTCATCTCACACGTGGGACAAGCGGGGCCTGGCACGGAAATGGGTGTTGGCCGTCGGGGTGAACATCAGCACCATTGCCGTCAGGACGGCCGCGAGATGCACGATCCGGCTGGCGGCGAACACGAATGTCATCGCATCGGCGTCCGCGATGGCCTGACCGAGCGCGTGCCCTTCGAGCAGCCACCGAACCGGTTCGATCACCAGGGAGAGGGTGCCGAAGACGCCGAGGGTCAAGGCGAGACCGATGCGGGCCCAGTTGGCGCCCTGGCGGAGGCGAACGGCCATGAAGATCGCCATGGCGAAGATTGTCAGTCGTAGGCCCAAGCCTGCCGCAAGGTCGGCGAGGGAGGCCGTCCCGTCGGCCAGCATGTCGGTGACGGCCAGGCCGGCCTCGAAGGCACCGGCGCCGACAGCGGTGAACCAGAACCCTGACGCGGCCTTGATGGACTCAGGAACGGTAGACGAACGGGTCGGCGACTGTGTTGCGTGCTGCTTCGACATGGAGGACACCTCTGAGCGGTAGTGGATGTACCAGGAGTCTTCATCGCGAGCCGGGCCGGATCATGCCCGGCCACCCCCCGATCTGAAGTAGGGAATGCCCTACCAGCGGTCGCGACGGTGCACTCGAGTGAGTGCTTGCGAACGGGCATAAAGTGCTCTGGCTCTTGAGGGCCGTAACGGGTCTGTTGCAGGCTGTCTTGTTCTCCGCCGTCAGGTGGCTGCGGGCAGTCGCGGCCGGCTGAAAGGCTGATCGGCACTCCGGTCACCGGGCGAGTGACGGCGTACGGTCTGTCCGGCGTCGAGGTGACGCGGAACCCAAGGCGCAGGACCCAGTGCGTTTCGGTGGTTCATCAGGAAACCATGCGTGCAACGCCGCCCCCGCCTTAGGGATCAGTTCTTGGGCGGGTTCGGCACGGTCGAGCGGGTGGGGAGGAAACTCGGTGGCACGGGCGGGCGCGGGGGGTTAGCGTCGGTTGTCCGGCTGGTCAAGGAGGTCGACATGACGTGCATGGTCCTCAGCGAGGTGGCCACTGCCGCTGCGACGCGCGAGTTCGCCGCGATCTGACCTTCGTCCCTTTTCCAGGGGGTGGCCAGGTCGGATCCATGTGTTCTCCGCTGCGCGGCGGCCACTGGCGGCTGCGGATTTCGTCCGCACCGCCGGCTTTGGCGTCCTCATCGACGCCATCACCGCTTACCGCGCTATACGAGGAGAATTCGTGGACTCCGCATCATCCTTCGAGCCGCTGACGGCGGCCGAAGGCGGACCCAGTCATGTCATTCGTTCCGGCCAGACCGTCAGGCGTCCCGCCGGTCCGTGGACCGGCACCGTCCATGCGCTGCTGCGCCACCTGGCGGAGGTCGGGTTCACCGGCTGTCCGCAGGTGGTCGGCGACGGTCTGGACGCCGGCGGCAACGAGGTACTGACGTACATCGAAGGCACCATCGTCCACCCGCGGGGCTGGTCGGATGAGGCCGTCTGGCGGGTCGGCAGGCTGCTGCGCGACCTGCACATCGCCACCGCCGGCTTCCGGCCGCCGCCGGACGCCGTCTGGCAGCCGTGGTGGATGCACCGCACCGGTCCTGACTCGGTGGTCGGGCACTGCGACGCCGGGCCGTGGCACACCGTGGTGCGCGATGGCCGGCCCGTGGCGTTCATCGACTGGATGCTGGCCGGGCCGGTCGACCGTCTCGACGAGGTCGTCGCCGCCGCCTGGTGGCATGCCCAGCTGCACGATGACGACGTCGCCGAACGCAACAACCTGCCGGACGCGGCGGGCCGCGCCCGGCAGCTGCGGCTGTTCCTCGACGGCTACGAACTGCCGGCCGCCGAACGGGACGGCCTGGTCGACCGGATGATCGAGTTCGCGATCCGGGACTGCGCCGCCGAAGCGGTCCTGGCCCGGATCACTCCGGACTCGACGGACCCGGCACCGTTGTGGGCGCTGGCCTGGCGGGCTCGCGCCGCCGGCTGGATGATCCGCCACCGGACCCTGCTGGAAGGCGCCGTCCAGGCGTAGCGGCAGGGTTTCGCGGCCAGGGGCGCCGGCCATCACGCGGGCGCCCCTGGCCGACGCCGTGCGGCGAACCCGGCGGCAGCTGGCGCGCGGTCAATCCCCGTACCAGTGCAGCAGCAGATCGGGCTCTGCCCGCCAGGCCGTCAGCAGCTTCCGCATGGCCGCCACCAGCGCCCGCTGCGCGTCATCACCGGCGACCGCCGCCAGGCGATCGAGATCGGCCTCGAGCCGAGGTGCGTCGTGGTGATCGAGGACGGCGTCCGACCATGGGGCGAGCTGCCCGAGAACGGGAAGCCTGGTGCCTCCGGCACTGTTCACCAGCGGCAGGAGCGTCTCGACGTCTATTTCCAGCAGCCGGCCTTTCCGCTGCGCCGTCTCCCACTCCTCGACGTCGGTTCGGCGGTGCTCACGACGCTGCGCACGAGTGGCCCGGCGCAGGCTCTTCGGGTGTGGCTGTGGGGGACGTAACATCAACAGCAGTCCCATGCCGGTGACGCTACCGGCTCTGGCGCATGAGGTGAAGCGCCCTTGCGGCCGCTGTGCGGGAGCGCCAACATGGCCATCGTGGCGCGCGACACGGGGACGAGATCCGGAGCCGGCGACTCACCTCGGTCGGTGTTCGGACCTCGCTGGGGCGCGTGGGTGATACTGCTCTTCGGAGTCTTGGTGGTCCCCGACAAGGTTCACGATCTGGTGACGGGCGAGCCCGGCCTCCTGGCGAAAACGGGCCACTGGGGGCCGGTCTGGACGGCTGCGGAGAACGCCGTCCTTTTGATCATGTGGAGCCTGCTGTTCCTCTCAGCGGTCAAAGACCTGCTTCGCCGAGGGCGCGGCCGCTCGGCATCCGTCCCCTCGGATGGCGCGACCAAGCCCGACGACTCGTAGCAGACATCGAGATCGACGATCGGCCGCGCATCCCCGCAGGCCGGACGGTTCCCGGTGCCGGCGAGCGCTCTGTGGTGGCCTGCCCGATGAGGGGGCGACAGATCCGTCGAGTCCGTGCCGGGCTCAGAGCTGCGATTTGAGGAGGGCGACCTCGGGGGCGGGGTCGAAACCGTGCTCGATCAGCCAGCGGATCGCCAGCAGGCTCCGCGCCGACCAACACGCGCGGATCGCGTCGAGGTCGACGTCGGTGCCGTAGCCGGCGATGACGTCGTTCAGGTGTTCGGGGTGGCCGAGTGTCAGAGTGGCGAGGTCGTACAGAGCGTCGCCCGGCCCGGCCTCCGACCAGTCGATCACGCCGGTGACCGTGTCGCCGTCGACGAAGACGTGGGTGACCTGCAGGTCGCCATGGGCGAACACCGGTGGGCGCGGCCGGAACGCGGGCTCGGCGATCCGACGGTTGCGGGTGACCACGTCGGCGGGCAGGACGCCGTTGGTGACGAGCCACTCGCCTTCGCCGTCGAGATCGGATGCGGCCTCGTCGCGGCCGGGAGCCGGCCACGGTGGCAGGGGTGCGTCGTGCAGTTCGCGCACGGCGGCACCCGCAGCGACCCACGCCGCCGCGGAGGCGGGCGACGGCTCGGTGAGGCGGCCGAGTGCCCTGCCCGGGAGGGCGGCGAGCGCGAGCACCGGCGGTTTGCGCCACAGGACCCGCGGGGTCGGGATCGGCGCCAGGGCCATCGCCTCGACCTCGATGTCGGTGCGCGTCTGATCGGTGTCGATCTTCAGGAACACGTCCCCGACGCGCAGGGTCGCGCGCTCCTGATGGGCGACGACGACCTCGATCTGCTCCACGCCGGCCATTATCGGGCGGCCCGATCGCCGACGTCACCGGGTTAATGACCTGCGTCGGTTCCATCCGGCCGCCCGGCGCCAGGCGCGCGGATCGCAGCCGGATCGTGCGTCTCGCGGCGTCCTGGCGGCCATCGTGGTGATGGTCACCTTGAGGGCGAATGCCGGTTTCCGTGACCGGTCCCGCTCGTCCAACGCATGGCGTGACACCGCCGTACGACTCCGTTCTGGAGCACCGCCTTCACGACATATGCGCCAGAACCAGGAGCCGGCGTCGCTGACAGGAGACGTGACGTGCCCGGAATTTTCGACCACGTTCAGCGGTGTTCCTGGCTTTCCGCCGTTCCGGCCAGCCGATGGAGCAGGTGCGCCCAGCCGTCGCCGGTCTCCTCTTCGAGCACGATCGGCAGACCGCTGTGGCGCAGGGTGAGTTCGGTGCCGTCACCGTCCGGGGTCAGGGTGACTTCGACCCGGGATGCCTCTGGCGCCAGGTCGGGCGCTCCCGGGGTGGCCTCCCAGCCGAAGGTGAAGACGAGACGTTCGTACGGCACCAACTCCAGGAACCGTCCGCGCATCACCGGGCGCGGGCCCTCGTGCATCGCCACCTGCAAGGTGCCGCCGGGCCGGGCGGCCACCTGGGCCGTTCCCCACCACCGCGCCAGGCGTTCCGGGTCGCGATCGCGCGCCGGGCGGACGGTCAGACCGATGCCGACCCGTGCGCCGATGTGACCTTGACCTCCTGCGCAGTTGAGTTCTCCATGCGACTTCGCCCGATCAGCGGCCAGGCCGGTGTCCGATTCCGGACATACTGGACCACGTTGCAGTGACCGTGCCGGTCATCGCACGGAGTCGTACGAAGGAGAGCCTCGCCCGTGGGTGGCAACCATGTGCATCACCCGGTCGTGCTGAGCGGGCGGTCCACCGTGATCGCGACGCTGGCGGTGATCATCCCCGTGGCGCTGGCCGCACTGTCCGCGCTGATCTTGATGTGGCCGGCGACCCCGGCCGCCCCCAGCGGTCCCGCTCAAGCCGGGTTGCAGCGGGTCGACGGTACCGTCACCGGCATCACCTTGACGCCCTGCCCTCCGGGCCCGCCCGGTGAGCAGGCGCCCGGTGGTGAACCGGCCTCGCCCGCCCCGGACACCTGCGGCACCGCGGACGTCAAGCTCACCAGCGGTCCGGAGACGGGCCGCCGGATCACCGCGCAACTGCCCAGCGCTCCGGGGTCGCAGAAATTCACCGTCGGCGATGACATCCGGCTGATACACACCCCCGAACCCGCCCCTGACGCGTCGCCCTACCAGATCTCCGATCACGACAGGTCATCGCCGCTGTGGCTGGTCGGCGCCGCCTTCGTGCTGGCGGTGGTCGCGTTCGGCCGCTGGCGTGGCCTCACGGCGCTGATCGGGCTGGCCATCACGTTCGTGGTGCTGCTGAAGTTCATCATCCCGGCGATCCTGGCCGGGCAGCAGCCGCTGCTGGTGGCCATGGTCGGCGCCGCCGCCATCATGCTCGCGGTGCTGTACCTCACCCACGGCTTCACCACGACCACCTCCATCGCGATCATCGGGACGCTGAGCAGCCTCACCTTGACCGGACTGCTCTCCTATGCGGCCATCGAGGTGGTCCGGCTCAACGGGATCACCGACGAAAGCTCCTTCTACCTGGACTCCAGCTATCAGATCAACACGCAGGGCCTGCTGCTGGCCAGTATTCTCATCGGCTCCCTGGGCGTGCTCGACGATGTGACCGTCACCCAGGCGGTCACCGTCACCGAACTCGCCCACGCCAACCCTGGCTACGGCGTCCGGCAGCTGTATCGCGCCGCCGCCCGGGTCGGCCGTGCCCACATCGCCTCGGTGATCAACACGATCATCCTGGCCTATGCCGGCGCCTCGCTCCCGCTCCTCCTGCTGATCAGCGTCGGCGGCCAGGGGGCCGGCGAGGTGCTGACCAATCCCGTGCTGGCCCAGGAGATCGTCCGGGCCGTGGTCGGCACCATTGGACTGATCGCCGCCGTGCCGATCACCACCATGCTGGCCGCCCTGGCCGGCACCCGCCGGGCCGATCCCCATGACGCCGAGTCCTCCTCGCCGCGGGCGCGGCACCGCCGCGCCGAGCCTGTGGGGGAATGAAACGCGGGGGAGGAGCCCGCCCCCTTTCCCGGTCAGCGCCAATCAGGTGCTTAATTCCGACGTCAGATGCCGGGATTAGGAAGTTTTTGCTATTTTGTCAGCCCTTGGGAATAGTCCACCGTTCCGGCAATCGGCTGCTTTCTTGGGCAGCGCGAGGCGTTCGCTTCCATTAGCCTTTCGGGCATGGGTGGAGGCGGGCGGGAGAATTCGCGGACCGCGCTGATCGTGGCCGTCATCGGAGCAGCCGCCACCGTGGTGGCGGCCGTCATCGGAGTCCTTGGGTCCGGTGACGGCGACCACGCGACAGCGGCCTCCCCGCCGCCCACGACCGCGTTTCCGGCGACCCCGCCGTTCCGGTCCGGGTCTTCGAATTCGACGCCACTCACCCCCGCAACGACTGATTCCGCGGAGATCCGTTTCCAGGGCCGGGTGCGGCTCACGTCCGGCGGCCTGGATCTCGACCACATTCCGCCGGATTCCAGCTTCGAAGAGCTCAGATACGAGACGCAGCCGGGGCCGGGTCTGCGGGTGGACCCGGCGCTCGCGGCGGCGCTGTGGAGAACTTCCGGCGCGCCGACCCGGAAGGCGTGCGCACATGCGCTCGACACCAGCCCGCTGAGCCCGGACCACCGATTCGACGATCCGGCTCCGGGCACGACGTTCTGCCTGCGGACCAATCGCGACCGGGTGGCCTTCGTGCAAGTCCTGCAGGCGGTCGACGAAGGACTGGCCCTCCAGGTCATCGTCTGGGACGGCGGGCCCGGCTGACTGCGCCGACCCCGCGGCCGGCGCGGCGGTCACCAGCCGGCGGTGGGGTACCAGCCGTAACCGAACATGGCCGGAAGCCGCACGTCCCAGTACAGGAAGGTGAAGGTGCCCGCGACGAGGAACGCCACGGCGGTGACCGCGGCCAGCCGGCCGGGCCGGGCGGACTGCCACCGGGCGAAGCGGTCCCGGGCGGCCAGCGTCATCACGGTGAAAAGCACCGCCATCACCAGGATGTTGCCCAGCGACTGCAGGATGAAGACCGCGGCGCCGTAGAGGGGGTTGTGCACCTCGGCGGCGTAGGCGAACAGCTTGTGGAACAGCGGGTAGGGCCGGCCGATGAGGAAGCCGCCGACCAGCGCGCCGAGTACGACCAGGCGTACGTGCGGGTGCCGGCGTTCCAGCCGGGCGAGCGGGTCGGGCAGCAGGCGCAGCGCCGCGAGACCGAGCCAGATGAAGACCAGCCCGATGATCCCGAACACCACGCTGGACTGGATCAGGCGGACCGGCAGCCCGTCCCCGACGGTGGCGGTGGACAGCTGGGGCAGCCGTTCGCCGAGCAGGGCGCCGGCCGCGCCGTAGACCCCGCTGACGGCGATCATGCCGATCGCCAGGTGGCCGAGCGGTCTGAGGGTGGCCCGTAACCGGTCGCGCCAGGAGTCGCCGTGATGGACCAGCGGCACTAGGGCGCCGAAGGCGGCGACGTTGCACGCGGTGAACGTGCCGGCCAGGCCGGACACGAACGCGAAGACCGCGCCGGCGACCACGCCGGTGATGGCGGTGCCCTTGGCGTCGTGGCCGAGCAGCGTGTTGGCCACATTGTCGCCGATCACGCTGTCGACGAAGTGGAAGGACCACAGGGCGGCGATCGCGGCGCCCGCGAGCACGCTCAGCAGGATCAGGCGGGCGCGATGCCCGGGCACCACCAGGTCCGGCACCGGACGATCGTTCACGGAGTCGGTGACTGTCATCTCACATCCCCACGAGACGGTGAACACCATGGCACGTGTTGATCGCGTGCCTCCCGACCGACTCTGAACGGGCGATCACCCTCTGGCAACCCAGGAAATCAGCCGATTTTCTGCTCTTCGCCGCAAGTAGGGGTCCGCTTCCCGTACTCGGCCGGGTCCGGGTGCCGGCCAGGTCAGTGAAGAGGTAGGCGGGCCAGTGGCTCGACCAGCTCCCGCTCCTCGTAGGACAGGTGGGACAGCAGCGCGTCGGTGAGCAGGTCGACGGCCCGCTGCACGGTCTTCATGCCGTCCGGCTCGGTGACCAGCGCGACCAGGGCGCGGTCGACCCGCTCCAGGACGTCGTGGATGGCGTGGTGCTCCTGCTCCAGCCGGTCGACCACCGGCGCGAGGCCGGGCATCGCCTGGCGGAGCTGCGGGAACAGGCTGACGTCTTCCAGGGTGTGGTGCGTGGTGACCAGCCGGCAGTACGACTGGCAGTAGACGCCGAGCGTCCAGTTGTTCTGCCGCATGGTCATCTGGTTGATGTGCGACCGGGCGGACCCGGGGTCCATCGTGCCGGCCGCCACCTGCTCGACGAGCCCGCGGATCTCCCGCAGCTCGGCGCGCAGCTGGTCGTGCACGTCGATCAGATGCCGGCCCGCGGCCTGCTCGCCGGCGGTGTAACGACGGTCCGGGTCCGGCGGCGGGCCGGTCGGCCGGGTCGTCTCGTCCCAGACCCGCACGTCGCTGAGCCGGGTGCCGTCGTCGGGGGTCGGGATCACCGAGAACGCCGGCGCGCGGCCGGCGGCCGGGTCCGGCGGGGTGGTGGAGATCGTGATGCGGTCCCGGTCGTCGCCCGGCGGGGTGGTGGAGATCGTGGTGCGGTCCCGTTCTTCGTCCGGTGGGGCGGCCGCGGGCTCGGCCGGAGTGCGGTGCCCGGCCCGTCCGGCGGTGACCAGCTCGCGGACGGCGGGGGCGACCTCGGCGGCGAAGCGGCGGATCGTGTCGGGATCGTCGCTCATCAGGATGTAGCCGCTGATGCCCTGGTCCAGGGTCAGCTCGGCGAGCTGCTCGGCCCAGCCGGGCGCCGGGCCGTCCAGGAAGCCGGTGCCGGGACCGGTGAACGAGCCGGTGATGTTGTACAGCCGCCGCACGTCGGCGGGCCGGCGCCCGGCCTCGGCGGCGGCCTCGTCGATGCGGGCGTTCATCGCGGGCAGCTCGCCGGGCCCGGCGTAGGGGCTGCTGGGCAGCCAGCCGTCGGCGAGCCGTCCGGTCAGCGCGAGCATCCGCTTCTTGTACGCGCCCACCCAGACACCGATGTCGTGCGCGGGCGCCGGGCCGGGGTGCGCGCCCTTGACGCGGTGGTACGTGCCGTCCACCCGGACCGTCCCGCCGTCGGCCGCCCAGATCGCGCGGATCACCTCGATGCCCTCTGCCAGCGCGTCAACGGCCTGCGCCGGATCGAGCCGGTGGCCGCCCATCGCGGCGACCCCGTCCCAGAAGGCGCCGGCGCCCAGGCCCAGCTCGACCCGCCCGCCGCTGAGGATGTCCAGCGTGGCGGCGGCGCGGGCCAGGACGGCGGGCGGGCGCAGTGGCAGGTTGGCGACGTTCGGCACGACCCGCACCGTGCCGGTTCCGGCCGCGATCACCGACAGCAGCGTCCAGGTGTCCAGGTGGCGGGCCTGGTAGGGGTGGTCCTGGACGGTGACCAGATCCAGGCCGGCCTGCTCGGTGAGCCGGGCGAGCGCGACGACCCGGTCGGCCTGGTCCGCTTGAGGGGTGATGAACGTGCCGAATAGCAGTTCATGTCCGTAGTCGGCCATGTCACGTCCCGCCGTCTCGATCGAGGTCATTCCGAGGTACGGCAGATAGTATGTCAAACAGATGGATAGTCAAACAGAACGTCTTCCGGGCAATCGGCCGGTTATGCTGGACCGATGGCAGAGATCACGGTGGCGGCGGGCGGGCCGCCGGACGCGCTGGACGCGGACCTGGGCTGGGCCCTCGGCGTGGTCTTCCGCGCGTACGTGAAGTCGGCGAACGCCCTGTTCCACGACCTGCCCGGCGGGCCGCGCGGATACCAGGTGCTCGCGGCGGCCGCGCAGGAGACACCCGGCCGCCAGGGCGCGCTCGCGCAGCGGCTCGGTATCGACAAGACCGTCATGACCTACCTGGTGGACGACCTGGAGGCGGCCGGGCTGGTCCAGCGGCGGCCGGATCCGGCCGACCGGCGCCACAAGCGCATCGTCGCCACCGACCTCGGCCGGGCGACCTGGCGGCGTACTCAGGACCTGCTGGACCACGCCGAGGAGCACATTCTGGCGCCGCTGGACCCGGCGGACCGCACGACCTTCCGTGACCTGCTGCGCCGGCTGGCCGCCCGGGCGCAGAGCCTGGACCCGGTCGCCGACACCTGCCAGATCGTCACCGACCTCGCCCCGGACGACCCCGCCCCCCGCCGCCCCCGCCACGCCCCCCGCCCCTGACCCGCGCGCATCAAGCCGTCCAGGCCGATGCCGCCCCCTCCCGGTCCGGTTC
>NZ_BOOU01000121.1 GCF_016863395.1 Sphaerisporangium rufum
TTTACAAGCGAGGGGATTACAAGTGCTCGACGTCAACTTCTTCGACGAGCTCCGCATCGGCCTCGCCACGGCCGACGATATCCGTCAGTGGTCGCACGGCGAGGTGAAGAAGCCGGAGACCATCAACTACCGCACCCTCAAGCCGGAAAAGGACGGGCTCTTCTGCGAGAAGATCTTCGGTCCGACCCGCGACTGGGAGTGCTACTGCGGCAAGTACAAGCGCGTCCGGTTCAAGGGCATCATCTGTGAGCGCTGTGGCGTCGAGGTCACCCGCGCCAAGGTGCGGCGTGAGCGGATGGGCCACATCGAGCTGGCCGCGCCGGTCACCCACATCTGGTACTTCAAGGGCGTCCCGTCGCGGCTGGGCTACCTGCTCGACCTGGCCCCGAAGGACCTGGAGAAGGTCATCTACTTCGCGGCCTACATGATCACGTATGTCGACAACGACATGCGTGCCCGTGACCTGCCCTCGCTGGAGGCGAAGATCTCCGTCGAGCGGCAGCACATCGAGCAGCGCCGCGACGCCGACATCGAGAGCCGGCAGAAGAAGCTCGAATCCGATCTGGCCGAGCTGGAGGCCGCCGGCGCCAAGGGCGACCAGCGCCGCAAGGTGCGCGAGGGCGCCGACCGCGAGATGCGGCAGCTGCGCGACCGCGCCCAGCGCGAGCTGGACCGCCTGGAGGAGGTCTGGAGCCGCTTCAAGAACCTCAAGGTCCAGGACCTGGAGGGCGACGAGCTGCTCTACCGCGAGATGCGCGACCGCTTCGGCCGCTACTTCCGTGGCGGGATGGGCGCGCAGGCCATCCAGGAGCGCCTGAACAACTTCGACCTGGCCGCGGAGGCAGACTCGCTGCGCGAGACCATCCGCAGCGGCAAGGGCCAGAAGAAGGCGCGCGCGCTCAAGCGGCTGAAGGTCGTCTCCGCGTTCCTGACCACCCGCAACTCGCCCAACGGCATGGTCCTGGACTGCATCCCGGTCATCCCGCCGGACCTGCGCCCGATGGTGCAGCTCGACGGTGGCCGGTTCGCGACCTCCGACCTGAACGACCTGTACCGCCGGGTCATCAACCGCAACAACCGCCTCAAGCGGCTGCTCGACCTCGGCGCGCCCGAGATCATCGTCAACAACGAGAAGCGGATGCTGCAGGAGGCCGTCGACGCGCTGTTCGACAACGGCCGCCGCGGCCGGCCGGTCACCGGCCCGGGCAACCGCCCGCTCAAGTCGCTGTCGGACATGCTGAAGGGCAAGCAGGGCCGGTTCCGGCAGAACCTGCTCGGCAAGCGCGTCGACTACTCCGGCCGTTCGGTCATCGTGGTCGGCCCGCAGCTGAAGCTGCACCAGTGCGGCCTGCCCAAGCAGATGGCGCTGGAGCTGTTCAAGCCGTTCGTGATGAAGCGCCTGGTCGACCTGAACCACGCGCAGAACATCAAGTCGGCCAAGCGCATGGTCGAGCGGGCCCGCCCGGTCGTGTGGGACGTGCTCGAAGAGGTCATCACCGAGCACCCGGTGCTGCTGAACCGCGCGCCGACCCTGCACCGTCTCGGCATCCAGGCCTTCGAGCCGCAGCTGGTCGAGGGCAAGGCCATCCAGATCCACCCGCTGGTCTGCACGGCGTTCAACGCCGACTTCGACGGTGACCAGATGGCGGTCCACCTGCCGCTGTCGGCGGAGGCCCAGGCCGAGGCGCGCATCCTGATGCTCTCGACCAACAACATCCTCAAGCCGGCCGACGGCAAGCCGGTGACCATGCCCACCCAGGACATGATCATCGGTCTGTACTGGCTGACCACGCAGCGGGACGGCGCCGAGGGCGAGGGCCGGGTCTTCGGCTCGATCTCCGAGGCGCTGATGGCCTACGACCGGCACGAGCTGGACATCCAGGCCAAGATCCAGGTCCGGATCAAGGACGTCCCGCCGCCGCGGGGCTGGTCGGCCCCCGAGGGCTGGGAGGTCGGCGACCCCTACCGCCTGGAGTCCACCCTGGGCCGCTGCCTGTTCAACCAGACGCTGCCCGACAACTACCCCTTCGTGAACTCGCAGATCGGTAAGAAGCAGCTCTCGGCGATCGTCAACGAGCTGGCCGAGAAGTACCCGAAGGTGGAGGTCGCCGCGGCGCTGGACGCGCTGAAGGACGCGGGCTTCCACTGGGCGACCCGGTCCGGCGTCACGATCTCCATCGACGACGTCGTCGCGCCGCCGAACAAGTCGGAGATCATGGAGTCGTACGAGCGGCGGGCCGACAAGGTCCAGCGCGAGTACGAGCGCGGTCTGATCACCGACGAGGAGCGCCGCCAGGAGCTCATCGAGATCTGGACGCACGCCACGGCCGACGTCGAGACCGACATGGTGAACGCCTTCCCGGCGAACAACTCGGTCTGGATGATGGTCAACTCCGGCGCCCGCGGCAACAAGATGCAGGTCCGGCAGATCGCGGGCATCCGCGGCCTGGTGTCCAACACCAAGGGTGAGACGATCCCGCGGCCGATCAAGTCCTCCTTCCGCGAGGGCCTGTCGGTGCTGGAGTACTTCATCTCCACCCACGGCCAGCGAAAGGGTCTGGCCGACACCGCGCTGCGCACCGCCGACTCGGGTTACCTGACCCGTCGTCTGGTGGACGTCGCGCAGGACGTCATCGTCCGCGAGATCGACTGCGGCACCGACCGCAGCGTCCCGCTGCACGTGGGCGAGCGTGACACCGCCGGCAACCTGGTGAAGGCCGAGAACGCCGAGAGCAACGTGCACGGCCGCATCCTGGCCGAGGACGTCGAGGTGGACGGGAAGGTCGTCGCGTCGGCGAACGCCGACATCAACGACCAGATCGTGACCGCGCTGGTCGAGGCGGGCGTGGCGACGGTGCGCACGCGCAGCGCGCTGGTCTGCGAGGCGAAGATCGGTGTCTGCGCCACCTGCTACGGCCGCTCGCTGGCGACCGGCAAGCTGGTGGACGTGGGCGAGGCGGTCGGCATCATCGCCGCCCAGTCGATCGGCGAGCCGGGCACCCAGCTGACGATGCGGACCTTCCACACCGGTGGTGTGGCGGGCGCCGACATCACCCACGGCCTGCCCCGTGTCCAGGAGCTGTTCGAGGCGCGCGTCCCCAAGGGCGTCGCCCCGATCAGCGAGGCGGACGGCCGGGTGCGCATCGACGAGACCGACAAGACCCGCAAGGTCGTCATCACGCCGGACGACGGCTCCGACGAGATCGCCTACCCGGTCTCGATGCGGTCGCGGCTGCTGGTGGGCGACGGCGACCGGGTCAAGGTGGGCCAGCAGCTCATCGCCGGCGCGGTCAACCCGAACGAGGTGCTGCGCATCCTCGGCCCGCGGGCCGTGCAGCTGCACCTGGTGGCCGAGGTCCAGCAGGTGTACCGCTCGCAGGGCGTGTCGATCCACGACAAGCACATCGAGATCATCGTGCGCCAGATGCTCAAGCGCGTGAACGTGCTGGAGTCCGGTGACACCGACCTGCTGCCCGGTGAGCTCGTCGAGCGGCCGCGGTTCGAGATGGTCAACCGCGAGGTCGTGGCCGAGGGCGGCACTCCCGCCTCCGGCCGGCCGGTGCTCATGGGCATCACCAAGGCGTCGCTGGCCACCGAGTCCTGGCTGTCGGCGGCCTCGTTCCAGGAGACCACCCGGGTGCTCACCGACGCGGCGATCCACGCCAAGTCCGACTCCCTGCTCGGCCTCAAGGAGAACGTCATCATCGGTAAGCTCATCCCGGCCGGTACGGGCATGTCCCAGTACCGCAACATCCGGGTCGAGCCGACCGAGGAGGCCAAGGCGGCGATGTACACCGTCGGCGGCTACGACGGCTCGGCGACCGACTACACCTTCGGCACCGGCAGCGGCGAGGCCGTGCCGCTGGAGGAGTACGACTTCGGCCAGTACAACCGCTGACCGGTCCGGCCGGCGCTCCGCGCGCCGGCCGGCGGTCCGAGCGTCCGCGGGGCGCCCGTCTCCACCCGGAGGCGGGCGCCCCGCCGCGTATCCGGTCGCCGGGCGCCCGCCGAGGGGAGACCGGCGCCGCCGGGCGGCGAAGGCGGGAAATCGTGCCTGAGGACGCCGGACGGCGGGTAAGCTTGTCCGGAGCCTTTCAGTGTCCGGCGGGAACCGGACGCGGAATCCATGACACGACCGGGCGGTCGCCTCGCGGGCGACGCCGGCGCAGCCGTTTTGACGTGTTGCGATGAGCTAGGTAGTCTTGCCATTCGTGCCCATGACTTCATGGGCTCACATGTGTGCGCTCTGGGGCCTCGTTGAGGTCGGCCGGAAGCCACATGCCTCTCCCGAGTCCGGCCCTGCCGGGTACGTCGTGGCGAAGCCCGCGACACGCCCGAGCGCGTGGGTCGGAACAAGTGGAAAAACAGCAGGTCATGACACCGGCAGTACCTGCGACAAGCATGACGGGAAGCAAAGCCCGGCTCGCCTGGCGGAGCCTTCCCGATGACGTGACACCGGCCAGGACGCGAAACGGAGAAGTGGTGCCCACTATTCAGCAGTTGGTCCGCAAGGGCCGACAGGACAAGGTCACCAAGACCAAGACCCCGGCACTGAAGGGGAGCCCTCAGCTGCGGGGCAACTGCGTGCGCGTCTACACCACCACCCCGAAGAAGCCGAACTCGGCGCTGCGCAAGGTGGCGCGTGTCCGCCTCAGCAGCGGCATCGAGGTCACGGCCTACATCCCGGGTGTGGGACACAACCTTCAGGAGCACTCGATCGTGCTCGTCCGCGGTGGTCGTGTGAAGGACCTGCCCGGTGTCCGTTACAAGATCGTCCGGGGTGCTCTCGACACCCAGGGCGTCCGGAACCGCAAGCAGGCCCGTAGCCGCTACGGCGCGAAGAAGGAGAAGAGCTGACATGCCGCGCAAGGGTCCCGCTGGGCGCCGGCAGCTGGTCGCCGACCCGGTGTTCAACTCGCCGCTGGTCACCGCGCTCATCAACAAGGTGCTGCTGAGCGGCAAGCGTTCGCTCGCCCAGAAGATCGTCTACGACGCCCTCGAGGGGTGCCGGGACAAGTCGGGCAACGACCCGGTGGTCACGCTGAAGCGTGCGCTGGACAACGTGAAGCCGACCCTCGAGGTGCGCAGCCGCCGCGTCGGTGGCGCCACCTACCAGGTGCCGGTGGAGGTGCGCGCCTCGCGCAGCACCACCCTGGCGCTGCGCTGGCTGGTGCAGTACTCCCGCGCCCGCCGCGAGAAGACCATGACCGAGCGGCTGATGAACGAGCTGCTCGACGCGAGCAACGGCCTCGGCGCCAGCGTGAAGCGGCGCGAGGACACGCACAAGATGGCCGAGTCCAACAAGGCCTTCGCCCACTACCGCTGGTAAGCCCGGCGGCGACGACGAGACGACGAGGACGCGAGAGAAGTGGCTCCAACGACCGCTCTTGACCTGGCCAGGGTCCGCAACATCGGGATCATGGCCCACATCGACGCGGGCAAGACCACCACTACCGAGCGCATCCTGTTCTACACCGGTATCAACTACAAGATCGGTGAAGTCCACGAGGGCGCAGCCACGATGGACTGGATGGAGCAGGAGCAGGAGCGCGGCATCACCATCACCTCCGCCGCGACCACCTGCGAATGGCTTGATCACACGATCAACATCATCGACACGCCGGGCCACGTCGACTTCACCGTCGAGGTGGAGCGGTCGCTTCGCGTGCTCGACGGCGCAGTGGCGGTCTTCGACGCCGTGGCCGGCGTCGAGCCGCAGTCGGAGACGGTCTGGCGGCAGGCGGACCGCTACGGCGTGCCGCGGATCTGTTTCGTCAACAAGATGGACCGGGTCGGCGCCGAGTTCCACCGGTGCGTCGACATGATCGTGTCCCGCCTGGGCGCGACTCCGCTGGTCATCCAGCTTCCCTGGGGCGTGGAGTCCGACTTCAAGGGCGTCATCGACCTGGTGAAGATGAAGGGCCTGCTCTGGAGCGCCGAGGCCGCCAAGGGCGAGATGTACGACACCGTGGACATCCCGGCGGACCACGCCGAGTCGGCCCGCGAGTGGCGTGACCGCCTCATCGAGACGGTCTCCGAGCATGACGACGAGCTCATGGAGCTGTACCTCGAGGGCGTCGAGCCCACCGAGGAGCAGCTGGTCGCGGCCATCCGCCGGGCCACGCTGTCCAGCGCCCTCAACCCCGTGCTGTGCGGCACCGCGTTCAAGAACAAGGGCGTGCAGCCCCTGCTCGACGCGATCGTCGCCTACCTCCCCGCCCCGATCGACATCCCCGCCTTCAAGGGGCACGCGGTCGGCAAGGAGGAGGAGGTCATCGAGCGGCACGCGGACCCGTCCGAGCCGTTCTCCGCGCTGGCGTTCAAGATCATGAGCGACCAGCACCTCGGCAAGCTCACCTACATCCGCATCTATTCGGGCACTCTCGAGTCCGGCAGCTCCGTCGTCAATTCGGTGAAGGGCAAGAAGGAGCGGATCGGCAAGATCTACCAGATGCACGCCAACAAGCGCGAGGAGCGCCCGTCGGCGAAGGCTGGGCAGATCGTGGCCGTGATGGGCCTGAAGGACACCACCACCGGTGACACCCTGTGCGACCCGGCCAACCAGGTCGTGCTGGAGTCGATGAACTTCCCGGCGCCGGTCATCAACGTGGCGATCGAGCCGAAGACCAAGGGCGACCAGGAGAAGCTCGGCACCGCGATCCAGCGCCTGGCCGAGGAGGACCCCTCCTTCCAGGTCCGCCGGGACGAGGAGACCGGGCAGACGGTCATCTGGGGCATGGGCGAACTCCACCTGGAGATCCTCGTCGACCGGATGCGCCGCGAGTTCAAGGTCGAGGCCAACGTCGGCCGCCCGCAGGTGGCCTACCGCGAGACCATCCGCCGCAAGGTGGAGAAGGTCGAGTACACGCACAAGAAGCAGACCGGTGGTTCCGGCCAGTTCGCGCGCGTGATCATCGACGTGGAGCCGCTGGGCGAGGGCAACGACGGTTACGAGTTCGCCAACAAGGTCACCGGTGGCCGCATCCCCCGGGAGTACATCCCGTCGGTGGACGCGGGCGCGCAGGAGGCCGCCGAGTTCGGCGTGCTGGCCGGCTACCCGATGGTGGGTGTCAAGGTCACCCTCCAGGACGGTGCCTACCACGAGGTCGACTCCTCGGAAATGGCATTCAAGATCGCCGGCTCGATGGCCTTCAAGGAGGCCACCCGCCGGGCGGACGCGGTGATCCTCGAGCCGATGATGGCCGTCGAGGTCACCACGCCCGAGGACTACATGGGTGACGTCATCGGCGACCTCAACGGCCGCCGCGGGCAGATCCAGGCGATGGAGGACCGCACCGGGGCGAAGGTCATTCAGGCCCTCGTTCCGCTGTCGGAGATGTTCGGCTACGTGGGTGACCTGCGCAGCAAGACCCAGGGCCGGGCGGTCTACAGCATGCAGTTCAGCTCCTACGCGGAGGTGCCCCCGGGCATCGCCAAGGAGATCGTCGCGAAGGCTCGGGGCGAATAGTCCCGCCTCCTGCCGGCCGGGGCGATGAGCGATCGTCGCCCCGCGCCGCGAGGAATCGGGGCGAGCGCCGCAGACCCCGACCGGCTCGGGCGGTGAGCGATCGCCGCCCGGCCTCGGGCTCCGAGCCCGAGTGAGACAGCAAGGCACGTCAGAATCTCTAAGGAGACAGAGCAGTGGCCAAGGCCAAGTTCGAGCGGACCAAGCCGCACGTGAACATCGGCACCATTGGGCACATCGACCACGGCAAGACCACTCTGACCGCGGCGATCACCAAGGTGCTTCACGACCGTTTCCCGCACCTCAACGAGGCGACCCCGTTCGACAAGATCGACAAGGCGCCCGAGGAGAAGGCCCGCGGCATCACCATCTCCATCGCGCACGTCGAGTACCAGACCGAGAAGCGCCACTACGCCCACGTGGACTGCCCCGGTCACGCCGACTACGTGAAGAACATGATCACTGGTGCCGCGCAGATGGACGGCGCGATCCTGGTGGTGGCCGCCACCGACGGCCCGATGCCGCAGACCAAGGAGCACGTGCTCCTGGCCCGCCAGGTCGGCGTGCCCTACATCGTCGTGGCCCTCAACAAGGCCGACATGGTCGACGACGAGGAGATCCTGGAGCTCGTCGAGCTCGAGGTCCGCGAGCTGCTCTCCGCCCAGGAGTTCCCGGGTGACGACCTGCCGGTCGTGCGCGTCTCGGCGCTGAAGGCGCTCGAGGGCGACGAGAAGTGGGGCGACTCGATCATCGAGCTGATGAACGCCGTGGACGACAACGTCCCCGAGCCGCAGCGCGACACCGAGAAGCCGTTCCTGATGCCGATCGAGGACGTCTTCTCGATCACCGGTCGCGGCACCGTCGTCACCGGTCGTATCGAGCGCGGCATCGTCAAGGTCAACGAGACCGTCGACATCATCGGCATCAAGGAAAAGAGCACCACGACCACCGTCACCGGTGTCGAGATGTTCCGCAAGCTGCTGGACGAGGGCCGGGCCGGTGACAACGTCGGTCTGCTCCTGCGCGGCATCAAGCGCGAGGACGTCGAGCGCGGCCAGTGCATCATCAAGCCGGGCACGACCACCCCGCACACCGAGTTCGAGGCGCAGGTCTACATCCTGTCCAAGGACGAGGGCGGCCGGCACACGCCGTTCTTCAACAACTACCGCCCGCAGTTCTACTTCCGCACCACGGACGTGACGGGCGTCGTGACCCTGCCCGAGGGCACCGAGATGGTCATGCCCGGTGACAACACCGAGATGTCCGTCCAGCTGATCCAGCCGATCGCGATGGAGGAAGGCCTCAAGTTCGCGATCCGTGAGGGCGGCCGCACCGTCGGTGCCGGTCGAGTCACGAAGATCATCAAGTAGCCGGACCGCGGGTCGGCGGCCGGACCCGGATTCCTCCGGGACCGGCCGCCGAGCCACGAAGGGGCGGACAAGATCCGCCTCCACCCACGGCGAGCCGACGCCCCGCCCGGGGCCGTGATCTCGCAGCCGTCTCGGTCATCTCGACCGAGTCGACTGCAAGATCACGGAGGTGGGCGGGCCGGCGGCCGGGTGGGTCACCCACAGCGGCACAAGGCCGCACGAAACTTTTGCAGGACGACAGCGAAGGACACCGAGGCCACTATGGCGGGACAGAAGATCCGCATCCGGCTTAAGGCCTATGACCACGAGGTCATCGACAGCTCGGCCAAGAAGATCGTCGAGACGGTCACGCGGACTGGCGCGAAGGTCGCGGGCCCGGTGCCGTTGCCGACCGAGAAGAACGTGTACTGCGTCATCCGCTCGCCGCACAAGTACAAGGACAGCCGTGAGCACTTCGAAATGCGCACGCACAAGCGGCTGATTGACATCATCGATCCGACGCCGAAGACGGTCGACTCGCTCATGCGGCTCGACCTGCCGGCCGGCGTCGACATCTCGATCAAGCTCTGAGGGAACGCACTGACATGGCTAAGCAGATCAAGGGCGTCCTGGGCAAGAAGCTCGGCATGACCCAGGTCTTCGACGAGGACAACCGGATGGTTCCGGTCACCGTCGTCGAGGCCGGTCCGTGCGTGGTGACCCGCGTCCGCACTGAGGACAAGGACGGCTACTCCGCTGTTCAGCTCGGCTACGGGCAGGTGGACCCGCGCAAGGTGAACAAGCCGCTGGGTGACTATCTGCGCAAGCACGACATCACCCCGCGCCGCTACTTCGTCGAGCTGCGCACCACCGACGCCTCCGAGTACACCATCGGCCAGGAGATCCTCGCCGACACCTTCGAGGCCGGGCAGTTCATCGATGTCACCGGCAAGAGCAAGGGCAAGGGCTACGCGGGTGTCATGAAGCGGCACGGCTTCCGCGGCCTGGGCGCCTCGCACGGCACCCAGCGCAAGCACCGCTCGCCCGGCTCGATCGGCGGCTGCGCCACGCCGGGCCGCGTCTTCAAGGGCCTTCGCATGGCCGGCCGGATGGGCAACGTCCGCACCACCGTGCAGAACCTGAAGGTGCACGCCGTCGACGCCGAGAAGGGTCTCATCCTGATCAAGGGTGCGGTGCCCGGCGCCACCGGCAGCCTGGTCCTCATTCGCACCGCTGCCAAGAAGGGGGCTGTGGCCAAGTGAGCACCTCGATCGACGTTCGCGACGCCTCGGGCGCGAAGACCGGCAGCGTGGACCTGCCCGAGGACGTCTTCGGCGCCAAGGTGAACATCCCGCTGAT
>NZ_BOOU01000122.1 GCF_016863395.1 Sphaerisporangium rufum
TACCGAGCGCCTGCCTTCGGCGGATCCGCACGCCCCGCCGCCCATCCGGCTCATCGGTGGCCGTCCGGTGGCGGCGTCTGCCAGAGCGCGCTGACCGGGACGGCTCGCATGCGGTCACCGAACGGCAGGGTCTGCGTGCCGGTGTAGAGGACGACCCCGACCAGGAAATCGTCCGCCACCCGTTCGGCCAGGTGGCGCAGCCCGCGGAAGTCGTCCGGGCGGACGGTCGACGACGCCTTCACCTCGATACCGACGACCTGGCCCCGGCGGTTCTCCAGCACCGCGTCCACCTCTACCTGGTCCTTGGTCCGGTAATGGTACAGATCCACCCGTTCCCGCGACCAGGTCAGCTGGCGGGCCAGCTCCATCAGAACGAAACCCTCCAGCAGCGGGCCGAACGGTCCACCCGGCCGCAGCAGGCTGCGGGCATCGGCACCCAGCAGGTTCGCGGCCACTCCCGAGTCCACGAACGCGATCTTCGGCGTGCCGACGGCTCGACTGCTGATGTTGCGGGACCAGGCCGGAACGCGCTTGGTGAGGAACACCTCGTCCAGCAGCGCCAGATAGCGGTGCACGGTGGCGGCGGAGAGCCGAAGATCGCTGCTCATGCTGTTGGCCACCAGGAGTTGCCCCGACCGGGCGGCGACCAACCGCACCAAGGCTCGCATCTCGGCCGTTCGCTCGATCTCGCTCAGCCGGCTCACGTCCCGAGCGATCAGGTCGGCCACGTAGGAGTCCAGGAAGCGCTCCCGCCGCCGGACGTCCGTCCGGGCGACCGCCTCGGGGAAACCGCCCCGGGTGACGCGCTCGGCGTACTCGTGCCGGCCGATCTCGGAAGCATGGCGAAGATCCGGACCGGACGCGAAGATCGCATCCACGAAGCCGTCCGGCGCATCATCGATCTCCCCTTGGGAGAACGGCCAGAGCTCGATGGTCTCCATCCGACCGGGCAACGCGTCCGGGAGGGATCGCAGGCCGAGCACCCGGGCGGAACCGGTGAGCAGGAACCTTCCCGGCCGCGGATCACCGTCCACCTGCTCCTTGATCGCCAACAGCAGGTCGGGCACCCGCTGGATCTCGTCGATCACCATGAGCTCCGGAAAGGCGACGAACCCCGCCGGATCGGTGAGGGCGGCCTGGCGGTCGGCGGGGGTGTCGAGGTTGCGCCACTCGGCTTCCCCTCCCTTCGCGAGCAACCGCACCAGCGTGCTCTTCCCGCTCTGCCGCGCTCCGTTCACCAGCACGACCCGGGTATCACCCAGGGCGGCGGCGACGGCGGACTCCGCGCGCCGGGCGACCACCCTTCCCAACGGACTTCGAGCTGCACCGACCACCAGCCCAGCATGGCACAACCCGCCTGCCAGTGACACGTTCGCCGCAGGGTTCCTGAGATGCTGGTCGCTACTCAGCTGAAGAGCTGGTCGGACCTTTGGTGACAAACTGGCCGGTGCGGGAGTAGGCGCGTACGACTCCGGCGCCTGCGACGTGGATGCGGCTCACGTGACTGGTCCATGAGCCAAGCTTTCCTAATTGACTTTAGTTTTCGCAGTTGCCATCTCAGAAACTAAAGTTAAGTTGCAGCACGCTTCGGATGGCAGGACGCCATGCTTGCGAACCGGCGAGACCGCCTTGCCCGATCCAGAGCCTGGGCGACGCGCTGGAGATCGTCATGGGCCTGATAGAGGTGCCGGGAAGGAGAGGGCGCACCAGACGGTGCGGCGGCCGGTGCGGGAGTGGTCGCGGACGCCCCAGCCGAGCGACACGTGCTGGACGATGAGCAGGCCGCGGCCGTGCTCGCCATCCTGGTCAGGCCGGACGCACGGCTCGTCGGCGACGGATCCCGGATCCGTGACGGCTATGTAGATCAGGTCTCGCACGGCGGTGACCGTCAGTTCGAGAAGGTCGTCCGGCTTGGCGGCCGAGTGCACCACGGCATTGGTGACGAGTTCCGACGCCGCCAGCACCGCGTCGTCGACCACCGGATGCGTGGAGCCGAGCCACCCGCGGACCTCCAGCCGGGCGCGGGCCACCGACTCGCGCACGCAGGGCAGCAGGACGCCGCCAGAGACCGCCGGCCCGCCGGTGATCTGTTCGGTCGACCCCATGTTTCACCATCCGAGTTTCGTCGTGAATCGCCTCTCCACCATCGCGGACGTCAGATACATTCGGTAGTCGATCGACTTCGCTAGGTTATTAACAGTTTCACTGAAACCACCGGTGAAACGGGGAGCACGCGCCGACGGGAGCCCCCATGCCCAAGGAAAGTGAGCTCTTCCCCTCCGAATCGCCCACCGCGCTCTTCGGCTTCGAGCTGCGCCGCATCCGCAAGGAGCGCGGCTGGTCGCAGGTGCGGCTGTCGCGGGCGGTGCCCTACTCGGTGGGCACCATCAGCATGATCGAAACGGCCCGGCGGTCCCCGTCAGAGGCCTTCGCCCGGCACTGCGACGAGGCCCTGCAGGCGGAGGGCGCGCTCATGCGCCTGTGGCCGATGGTCAGCCGCAAGAACGCCCCGGAATGGTTCCGCCCCTGGCTGGACATCGAGGCCACCGCCGAGGCACTGCGCACCTGGGAGCCGCTCATGGTCCCCGGTCTACTCCAGACCGAGGAGTACGCCCGGGCGATCTTGAGTGGCGAGGTGGGCGTCACTCCGGAGCAGGTCGAGGAACAGGTCGCCACTCGAATGGAACGCCAGTCCATTCTTCGGCGGCCCAAGCCTCCCCTCCTCTGGTTCGTCCTGGACGAAGGGGTTCTCCGCCGACCGGTCGGCAGTCCCGCCGTCATGGTCGAGCAGCTCGACCATCTTCTGAAGATGGCCGAGACTCCTCGGATCACCATTCAGATCCTGCCCTACAGCGCATACTCGACCACCGGCCTTGCGGGCGGCTTCGTCATCGCTCAGTCTGATGGGGTGGCCGATGCCGCATATGTGGAATCGGCCGGGATTTTGGGACGAGTGACAGAACGAGCCCAAGACGTCAGAGCGCTGACCTTCCGGTACGAGGCGATCCGTTCCGAGGCACTCTCCCAACGTGAATCCATAAAACTGATCAAGGAGATCCGGCAACGATGGACGAGCTGACCCGCGAGTTGCAGGCGGCACGGTGGTACCGGTCCACCTGGTCCGGTCCGGACGGCGGCAACTGCGTCGAAGTGGCCGAGCTGAGCGGCGGCCGGCGGGGGGTGCGGGACAGCAAGGAACCCGGCAGGCGGGCCCTGGTGATGCCGCCCGCCGAGTGGACCGCCTTTGTCCGGAGTCTCAAGGACGGCCGGATGCGGTCGGGATTCCGTGGCACCGCCACCGGTCGGTGAGGAAGCGATGGACAAGTTGACCGCGGAATTGCAGAGGGTCACCTGGCGCAAGTCGTCGTACTCGGGTCCGGATGGCGGCGAATGCGTCGAGGTGGCCGAGCTGAGCGGCGGCCGGCGAGGGCTACGCGACAGCAAGGAACCCGGCAGGCCGGCCCTGGTGGTACCGCCCGCGGAATGGGTCACTTTTGTCGGGAGTCTCAAGGACGGCGGGATGCAATGACCCAGGAAGGCGGCATTCACTCCGCACTGCTCGCGAACGACCAGGACACCCGTGCCATCCTGCCTGCCCTGCCGGCGGTCTTCCCGTGGATACGGCACCTGTCCGTCGAGGAATGCCGTGAGTTCGTGCAGGAACTGGTGGAGACCAGCCACGATGCGGCCACGCAGGACGTGCCTGCCACCTTGCACCGGGTCATCGTGGAATGGCGGGCGACCGCTCGAATCCTCGCCGATCCCGCACTGACCGCACGACTCACCCGAGCGCTGCCGGACGAAGATCAGGGAGTGGTGCAGGCACCGTGAATCCTGCGCCGACGAGGGGCCTCGGGGCTTCCAGCAGGCACGTCTGCCGCGCCAAGCCCGCCGGCCGGGGTCATGCCCGTTCGTCGGCGGTCGTGCGGTGCAGGGCGACTACCGGGATGATGCGGTCGGTCTTGGTCTGGTACTCGGCGAACTGCGGGATGTCGCGGGCCTGCGCGGCGTAGACGCGGTCCCGTTCCTCGCCCTGGAGCACCGTGGCCCGGGCGGAGTAGGTCTCGATGGTGGTGCCGTCGCCGATCTCCACGGTGACCTCGGGGTTCTTGACCAGGTTGTGGTACCAGTCCGGGTGCCGGTCGGCGCCGGCGTAGGAGCCGAAGATCAGCACCCGGTCCTCCTCCCGCCGGTACATGACCGGGCTGGTGCGCGGCCGGCCGGACCTGGCTCCGACGGTGGTGAGCAGCAGCAGGGACTCCCCGTCCTGGAACCAGCCGGGCACCCGGCCGCCGTTCCGCCGGAACGACTCGATGACCTTGCGGTTGGCGTCGGTCAGGCGCTGCTTGTCGAGGTCGGCCACGGGCGGTCCTTCCGGTCGGGCCCGGAGGCGATCAGGTGGCCTCCGGGCACGGACGAGCGACGCTCACCTTTGTAGTCGACGCCGGATCGAAGATCAAATTGCTGGGCCGGACGGTCGCGGGCAGGGCCGCGCCGCCACCGGGGTCAGCGGTGGCGGCGGTGCGCCGATCGCGCGGCGGGCCGGTGGTCGGTCTCCTCGCCGGCGAGAGCGGGTTCAACCGCTCCCCCGGTCGCCGTCGGGCGCGACCACGGGCGGACGCGCGGAGGAGGTCTCCGGCACCGGGCGTCCGGTGCCGTCCGCTGCCGCGTCGTCTTCCCTTTGCGGGTGGGCGCCGGTCTCCCGCCGTTCCCGATGCAGCGCGACCCCGGTGACGACGAGGGCGACGCCGGCGATCTCCTTGACGGTGGGGATCTGGGTGAGCACCAGGACGCCGATGATCGTGGCGGTGGCGGGCAGCAGCGAGACCATCAGCGCGTAGGTGGCCCGGGGCAGCCGGGCCATGGCGAGCTGGTCGCTGACGTAGGGGATGACGGACGAGCAGATGCCCACGCCCGCGGCGGCGGCCAGCAGGGCCGGGTCGGCGAAGGCCGGCGCGGCCTGCCCGGCGCCGAGGGGCAGCGCGACCAGCGCGGCGATCGGCATCGAAAGGGCGAGGGCGTCGGCGCCGGAGACCTGCTCGCCGCGGGCGACGCGGTGCCCGAGCACGATGTAGAGGGCGAACAGCAGGGCGTTGGCGACGGCGAAGGCGATGCCGAGCGGCTCGGCCACCAGCCGCACGTCGGTGAGCAGGTACACCCCGGTCACGGCGGTCACCAGCGCGGCGGCGTTGCGCCCGGTCCGGGCCGCGAACGCGGCCAGCACGACGACCGGCACGAACTCGATCGCGGCGACGGTGCCCAGCGGTAGCCGGTCGATGGCGAGGTAGAACACGCTGTTCATCGCCGCCAGCACCGCAGCCCATCCGGCCAGCAGCCGGCGGGTGGGCCGATCGAGGCGCCGCCACAGGCGCCAGGGCCGGCGCCACAGGACGAGGACCAGCGCGGCGGTGGCGATGCGCAGCCACGCGACCCCGAGCACCTCGATCCGGGCGAACAGCAGTACCGCGAGCGCGGGCCCGAGATAGTGGAAGACGGCGCTGACGACGAAGTAGACGTGCGGTGGCAGCCGGTCTGCGACCTTCGCCGTCGCGGACCGGGAACCGTCACTCGGCGGCGGGCTGGTCATCCCCCTATTCTCGAAGGCACCAGCCCGGAGCGCCATGCGTGATCGAAGGGCGAGAGGCGGAGGTCATGACGGAAAAGAAGGCCGATGACCCGGAGGACCTTCCTGCCGGAAGGCGGCTACTGGACGAGACCAACCGGCGGCTGCTGGACGCCCTGGGCGCCGACCCGCGCGCCGGCGTCGCCGCGCTGGCCCGGCGGGTCGGGATGTCGGCGCCCGCCGTGCGGGAGCGGCTCGCCCGGCTGGAACGGACCGGAGTGATCCGCGGCTACCGCCTGGACGTCGACCCGGCCGCGATCGGCCTGCCGGTCGCCGCGTGGGTGCGCGTCCGGCCCGGGCCCGGTCAGGTTCCGAAGGTGGCCGAGCTGGCCGCGCGCACGCCGCAGGTCAGCGAGTGCCACCGGATCTCCGGCGAGGACTGTTTCCTGATCAAGGTGCACGTGGCCGACATCGACGCCCTTGAGGCCGTACTGGACCGGTTCCTGCTGCACGGGCAGACGCACAGCTCGTTCATCGTGTCGACACCCGTACCGCCCCGGGCCCCCGCCGTCCCGTGATCGACGGGTGCGGGCGGGGCACCGATGAGCGTGATCGAAGAGCGCCGTCCGGCCGCCTTCGAGCACCTCGCGCGGGGCACCGCCGGCACCGGGATCGCCGGTGACGGCGGTGAAGTGATCGCGATGACGGGGTCAGCGGGTGGCGCGGTTGACGGCGGACAGCACGGCCTTGAGCGAGGCGGTGATGGTGTTGCCGTCCACACCGACGCCCCACAGCACGCGGTCGCCCACCTGGCACTCGACGTAGGCGGCGGCCCGGGCGTCGGTGCCGGCGCTCATCGCGTGCTCGGTGTAGTCCAGCACCTTCACCTGGACGCCCACGTTGCCCAGCGCGTCGACGAACGCCGAGATCGGGCCGTTGCCGACGCCGTCGATCTCGCGGATCTGCCCGTCCACCCGGACGTCGGCGCTGATGGCGTCCTTCTCGTCCACCTGGGAGACGTTGCGGTGCGCCAGCAGGCCGAACCGGCCCCAGGGGCGGACCGGGTTGGGCAGGAACTCGTCCTGGAAGATCTCCCACATCTCGGCCGCGGTGACCTCGCCGCCCTGCTCGTCGGTGCGGGCCTGGATGACGCCGGAGAACTCGATCTGCAGCCGGCGCGGCAGGTCGAAGCCGTGCTCGGCCTTCATGATGTAGGCGACGCCGCCCTTGCCGGACTGGCTGTTGACCCGGATGACGGCCTCGTAGCTGCGGCCGACGTCCTTGGGGTCGATCGGCAGGTACGGCACCTCCCAGGCGAACCCGGCGACCGGGGTGCCGGCGGCCAGGGCGTCGCGCTCCAGGGCGGTCAGGCCCTTGTTGATGGCGTCCTGGTGGGAGCCGGAGAAGGCGGTGTACACCAGCTCGCCGCCGTAGGGGTGGCGCGGGTGCACCGGCAGCTGGGTGCAGTACTCGGCGACCCGGCGGATCTCGTCGATGTCCGAGAAGTCGATCATGGGGTCGATGCCCTGGGAGAACAGGTTCATGCCCAGGGTGACCAGGCAGACGTTGCCGGTGCGCTCGCCGTTGCCGAACAGGCAGCCCTCGATGCGGTCGGCGCCGGCCTGGTAGCCCAGCTCGGCGGCGGCCACCGCGCTGCCGCGGTCGTTGTGCGGGTGCAGCGACAGCACGATCGAGTCGCGGTAGGCCAGGTTGCGGTGCATCCACTCGATCTGGTCGGCGTAGACGTTGGGGGTGGCCATCTCGACGGTGGCCGGCAGGTTGACGATGACCTTGCGGTCCGGGGTGGGCTGCCAGACGTCGTTGACGGCGTTGCACACCTCGACCGCGTACTCCAGCTCGGTGCCGGTGAACGACTCCGGGGAGTACTGGAAGAAGATCTCGGTGTCGCCCATCTGGTCGGCCAGCTTGCGGCACAGCTTGGCGCCCTCGACCGCGATGGCGGTGATGCCCTCCTTGTCCTGGCCGAAGACGACCCGGCGCTGCAGGGTGGAGGTCGAGTTGTACAGGTGGACGATGGCCTGCCGGGCGCCGCGCAGCGACTCGAAGGTGCGCTCGATCAGCTCCGGCCGGGCCTGGGTCAGCACCTGGATCATCACGTCGTCCGGGATGCGGTCCTCTTCGATGATCCGCCGGACGAAGTCGTAGTCGGTCTGCGACGCCGCCGGGAAGGCGACCTCGATCTCCTTGTACCCCATCCGTACCAGCAGCTCGAACATGCGCAGCTTGCGGTCGGGGTCCATCGGGTCGATCAGCGCCTGGTTGCCGTCGCGCAGGTCGACCGCGCACCACTGCGGGGCGCGCTCGATGACGGCGTCCGGCCAGGTGCGGTCGGGCAGGCGGACCGGGGTGAACGGCCGGTAGCGGTGGACCGGCATGGGGCTGGGCTGTTGCTGCGGATACATTCGCGTGCTCCTGATCGGTATCGGAACCGGGGCGACGCGCGTCAGGACGTCATGATCCTGAGCTGGTCTGGCTGGAAAGGTCGCCACCGGGTGAACCCTGTCGTGGCCGACACGCATGGCGCGCTCCGCGGCGAGGGAGCCGGCCTGTTACAGGCCCTCGCCGCGGCAGCTAAGGAGCAGCAGACCGCGCAGCACACCAAAACGTTAGCAGATGCCAAGGCGCGGGCGCGGCGGACGCCGCGGAACAGGGGTGGCGCCCCTGGCGGCGGCGGTGTCCATCGCCCGCCGTAGGCTGCGGTCGTATCGAACGTTCGGCCGCCTGGGAGGCGATGTCATGCAGGACGCGGAGATCCTCGCGAAGGTGAAGAAGCTGATCGCCGAGGAGCACGAGCTGCGGACGCGGCTGGGGGCCGGTGAGGTGTCATCGGAAGACGAGCACGCCCGGATCGGCGAGCTGGAGGCGGCGCTGGACCAGTGCTGGGACCTGCTGCGCCAGCGCCGGGCCCGCCGCGAGTACGGCGAGGACCCCGACCTGGCCGCGCCGCGCCCGGTGGACGCGGTGGAGGAGTACGAGCAGTGACCGGCGGCGGGCCGGTCCCCGCCACCCGGCGGCACCGGCGCTGAACCCCGGCGGGGGCCGCGGAGCGGAGATCCGCGGGCGGGTCCGGCGCCCCCATGTTGTGGCCCGGCCCGCGGGAGCCGGCCGGTTTCTTTGCCGGGGCTTGCGACGGCCCGGACGGTTCACCCGGTCTAATCGGACATGAGACCACATACCACCGCGCGGAGGTGGTGCTCATGGACGGTCCGGAGACCGCGCGATGACCGCGATCCGGGAACGGGCCGCCGAACCGGCCCGGCGGCCCGGGCGGCGGCGGATGCGCCTGCTGACCTGGGCGACGACCACCGATCACAAGGTGATCGGCAACCTCTACCTGGTCACCTCGTTCGCGTTCTTCCTGGCCGCCGGGGTGATGGCGGTGATCATCCGGGCCGAGCTGGCCCAGCCGGGGATGCAGTTCGTCAGCCACGAGCAGTACAACCAGCTGTTCACCATGCACGGTGCGGTGATGCTGCTGCTGTTCGCCACCCCGCTGTTCGCCGGGTTCGCCAACGCGATCATGCCGCTGCAGATCGGCGCGCCGGACGTGGCCTTCCCGCGGCTCAACATGTTCAGCTACTGGCTGTTCCTGCTCGGCGGGCTGATCGCGACAGCCGGTTTCCTGCTGGCCAGCGGGCCGCCGTCGTTCGGCTGGACCGCCTACACCCCGCTGTCGGACCAGACCTACTCGCCCGGCTTCGGCGCCGACCTGTGGATCATGGGGCTGGTGATGGCGGGCCTGGGCACCATCCTGGGCGCGGTCAACTTCATCACCACGATCATCACCATGCGGGCGCCGGGCATGACGATGTTCCGGATGCCGATCTTCACGTGGAACACCCTGCTGACCAGCCTGCTGGTGCTGCTGGCGTTCCCGGTGCTGGCCGCCGCGCTGCTGGCCCTGGAGGCCGACCGGCGGCTCGGCGCGCACATCTACGATCCGGCGAACGGCGGGCCCATCCTGTGGCAGCACCTGTTCTGGTTCTTCGGCCACCCCGAGGTGTACATCATCGCGCTGCCGTTCTTCGGGATCATCACCGAGGTGCTGCCGGTGTTCAGCCGCAAGCCGGTGTTCGGGTACATCGGGCTGGTCGGCGCGACCATCGCCATCGCCGGGCTGTCGATGGCGGTGTGGGCGCACCACATGTTCGTCACCGGCCAGGTGCTGCTGCCGTTCTTCTCCTTCATGTCGTTCCTCATCGCGGTGCCCACCGGGGTGAAGTTCTTCAACTGGGTCGGCACGATGTGGCGCGGCAGGCTGGTCTTCGCGCCGGCGATGATGTTCGCGGTGGGCTTCCTGGTGACCTTCCTGTTCGGCGGCCTCAGCGGGGTG
>NZ_BOOU01000123.1 GCF_016863395.1 Sphaerisporangium rufum
GGCGGCGCCGCCGGTGGTGGTGCTCAGGCCGCTGCCGCTGGTCGAGGCGAACCCGTCGGGGGAGTTGGAGTAGGGCCCCGACGGCGTGGAGGTCGGCGAGGTCGTCGGGGTGGGGGTGCCGGCGGTGGGGTTGAGGCGCCATTGCATGCGGGCGGTGTCGGAGCAGGGTTCCTGGATGATGGGGTTGCCGCCGGCGGTGGAGCCGTCCTTGTCGCTGGCGCACAGGCCGTTGAAGTTGCTCTTGATGAGGTAGCGGTCGGCGGTGGTGGAGGGGGTGAGGGTCCAGGTCTGGTTGGTGCTGGCGCCGCAGGTCCACTGCCACAGCTGGACGCCGCTGGTGGTGGAGTAGTTGGGTACGTCGAGGCAGCGGCCGCTGTTGATGTTGACCAGGCCGTAGGCGCCGTTCTGCGCGACGGCGCGGAACTGCTGGGCGGTGGAGTTGTCGCAGGCCAGTTGGGTGAACACCGCTCCGTTGTCGGTGCCGTTGGCGTTCAGGCATTTGCCGCTGGCGCCGGAGGCCAGGGTGTAGACGCCGCCGGCGACCGGTGCGGCGGCCTGGGACGGCCAGGCCGTCAGGCCGACGAACGCCGCCGCCACCGCCACGGTGACTGCCAGAGATCGTTTCATGGGTCGCTCCTGCTCAGTAGACGGGGTTCCAGCCATCGCTGCCGGCCAGGTAGCGCTGGGGGGTGTAGTTGGCCGCCTGTGAATCGCTCATCTGCGGCCGGTTGGAGTTGACCGTGGCGCCCGAACCGGTGTTCTTGTACTCGAAGAACCGGGCGTTCTTCCACGAGTTGGTGGACATGTCGTTCCACGGCTGGGAGTTCTTGACGGTCCCGCTGAGCGACGACTCCCGGTAGAGCACCTGGGCGTCCGCCCGCCAGGGCCGGCCGAGGGTGGTGTTGTTGCCGCCCGCGCCGGTGATCCGGGACCGGTAGAACAGGAACCCGTAGGTCTGGGCGGCCGGGGTGCTGGCCGCGGTGATCGTGCCGCCGGAGCTGCGCTTCTCATAGATGTCGCAGTTGTCGAACACGGTCGCGCCGCTGCCGAAGATGAAGTCGACGGTTCCCTCGACGTAGGAATTCTTCACGTACGTGCGGGCGCCGTCGCTGCCGAGCAGGAAGGTGTCCTGGTCTCCCAGCACCCGTACGTTGATGAGCTGGCTGCGGTCACCGTCCACGCGCAGCGCCACCGCCTGGTGGCCGTCCGGCGTCGAGTTCTCGTCGAAGTCGTTGGAGACCGTCAGGTTGGTCAGGATCGCGTCCTTACCGGTCACCCGGGCGGTGAAGCTGCCGGAGGTGCCGCTGGTGTAGGCGGACCGGTTGTTGACGATCAGCGTGGCGGAGGGCGAGGAGCCCGTCCCCTGCAGGGTGACGTAGGGCTTGTTCAGGGTGACGATCTCGCGGTACGTCCCCGGCTTGATCGTGATGACCCGGCGACCGGTGTTGCCGGACGGCACCGCGTCGATGGCCGCCTGCACGGTCCGGTACTGCCCCGTGCCGTCCGCGGCCACGGTCGTGGTGCCACCGGTGGACGTCGGGGTCGGGGTGGGGGTGCCGGCGGTGGGGTTGAGGCGCCATTGCATGCGGGCGGTGTCGGAGCAGGGTTCCTGGATGATGGGGTTGCCGCCGGCGGTGGAG
>NZ_BOOU01000124.1 GCF_016863395.1 Sphaerisporangium rufum
CGCCGGAGGCCAGGGTGTAGACGCCGCCGGCGACCGGTGCGGCGGCCTGGGACGGCCAGGCCGTCAGGCCGACGAACGCCGCCGCCACCGCCACGGTGGCGGCGAGAAGGCGGACCGGGCGCCGCGATCCTCTCGCGGCGGCTCTGGGCCCGGTGCGCGTGCCGTCCGATGACGGCGGGTGATCAAGCATGACGTCCTGTCCTTCCTGATATGTGGCGGCAGGCGAGGCCAGGTGGACGACCCGCCCTGGCCGGTGGCCGACTCCGGCAGACCCGTTCGGAGGCACGCGAAGACCGGGTTCACCTGCACGGTGCGCTGGAGCGAAACATGGCTTCGAGTCGAGGGTCAACGCGGCTCTCCCAAGGACGACGGCCCCGGGCGGGCGATAGGCCGGAGACCTGCGATATTTCCGGAAAACCAGCCGTTGCTGTGCTGAAAGTTTCAGCAGCCACGTCAGTCCAGGTTGGCCATACATCCGATCTATCATCGGATGGCTCGTTGGCCGCCAGTAGTGAGGCTGATGCTCTGGCCGATGAATATCCAGTTCAGTCCTGATCGAAGGCGGGTCGGCTGGTACAGATTGCAGCGCCCGCTGAGCACAAACATCGGTGGTGTCGTAAACCGGATCGAGAATCTGCTGGTGGACTGTCTCAAGGATGCGGTGGCTCGGCCGCCGGACGTTCCTTCGATCTCCGGATCTCGCGCCGCTTCGAGCCGGTGGCCGCCGGCTCGGGTGCCGGCCTGGCGGGCTGGTGGACGTGTCGTTCATGCCACGGCCTGCCATGAAGTGAAAGTTTCAGAACATTGTTCTATTCGACGGCACGCATCCGCCGGCTGAACCGGAGCCGAGCAGGCGTAGTTCGCGATGATATGACCTTTGACCTGCGAATTCCGTGTCGGGACGCTGGGTCGGAAGCGTGCCGGCGCGGCTGATCACCCGCCTGCCCGCAGCGCGGATGACAGACGGTGGTACCTGCCGACTCCCGATGCTATGTTTCGCGCCAGATTTGGTTTCTGTTGCGAAACCATGACCGCTGTCATTGCGGGGCCGGACTCCCTTCTAGGCGGGCTGACGGCCTCAGGTGGATCCATCGGAAGGGGTCCCTGGCGTGAATCTGCGACTCTTGCGGAGAGTGCGGCTACGGGCGGGCGCGGTCGTCGGCGCGCTGGCCACGCTGCTGGCGACGGGAACGCTGGTCGCGGCCGGTGACGCGCAGGCGGCGACCGGCTGCCGGGTGGCCTACACGGTCTCGTCCCAGTGGCCGGGCGGGTTCACCGCCGAGGTGAAGGTCACCAACCTCGGTGACCCGGTCAACGGCTGGCGCCTGGGCTGGACGTTCCCGTCCGGCCAGCGGGTCACCCAGGCGTGGAACAGCACGGTCACCTCGTCGGGCGCGCAGGTCACCGCGGCGAACGTGAGCTGGAACGCGGCCATCGCCACCGACGCGACGGTGTCCTTCGGCTTCAACGGGTCATGGACGGGCACCAACACCGCCCCGGACGCCTTCACGCTCAACGGCGCGGCCTGCACCGGTAACCCCGGGTCCTCGCCGTCCCCGTCTCCGAGCCCCTCCCCGTCCCCGTCCCCGTCCCCGTCGCCCTCGCCCTCGCCGTCACCGCGGCCGGGCGACGCGATGGCCACGGTCGCCGCCATGCAGCCCGGCTGGAACCTGGGCAACACGCTGGACGCCATCCCCGACGAGACCTCGTGGGGCAACCCGCGGACGACCCGGGAGATGCTGCACTTCGTCCGGACCCAGGGCTACAACAGCATCCGCATCCCGGTGAGCTGGAGCGACCACACCGGCCCGGCGCCCGCGTACACGATCGACGCCACCTGGCTGAACCGGGTCCGCGAGGTGGTCGACTGGTCCCTGGCCGAGGGCTTCTACGTGATGCTCAACCTGCACCACGACTCCTGGCAGTGGCTCAACGGCTACCCCGGTGACCGCACCAACGTGATGGCCCGCTACACCGCGCTGTGGAAGCAGCTCGCCCAGACGTTCCGCGACCACTCGGCCAAGCTGGTGTTCGAGAGCATCAACGAGCCGCAGTTCACCGGCACCTCCGGAGACGCCGAGAGCGACCAGGTGCTCAACGAGCTCAACACCGCGTTCGTCCGCCAGGTGCGCGGAACCGGCGGCGGCAACGGGACCCGGCTGCTGGTGCTGCCGAGCCTGTACACCAGCTCCGAGCAGCCCCGGCTGGACGCGCTGACCGCCACGTTCAACACCCTGCGCGACCCCAACCTCGCCGCGACGGTGCACTTCTACGGGTGGTGGCCGTTCAGCGTGAACATCGCCGGCGGCACCCGCTACGACAGCAACGTCGAGCAGGACCTGGTCAGCGGCTTCGACCGGGCGTACAACACCTTCGTCGCCAAGGGGATCCCGGTGATCGTCGGGGAGTGGGCGCTGCTGGCCTACGACTACACCCGGCCCGGCATCATCGAGCGCGGCGAGTTCCTGAAGTACATCGAGGCCGTCGGATACAACGCCCGCATCCGCAAGCTGACCACCATGCTGTGGGACGCGGGGTCGTTCCTGGAGCGCGACGCGCTGCGCTGGCGGGACCAGGGCATCTACGAGATGATGAAGGCGAGCTGGACCACCCGCTCCGGCACCGCCTCCTCCGATCAGGTCTACCTGCCGCGCACCGGGACGATCACCGCCAAATCGCTCACCCTCAACCCCAACGGCACCTCGTTCCAGGGCCTGCGGTACAACGGCGCCGCCCTCGCGCAGGGCGCCGACTACACCGTGTCCGGCAACACGCTGACCCTCACCGCGGCGGCCCTCACCCGGCTGGCCGGCAGCCGCGCCTACGGGGTGAACGCCACCATCGAGGCCCGCTTCTCCCAGGGGGCGCCCTGGCCGATCGAGATCATCACCGCCGACCCGCCGGTCCAGGCCGCGGCCACCGGCACGACCTCCTCGTTCACCATCCCCACCCAGTTCCGCGGTGACCGGCTCGCCACCATGGAGGCCAAGTACGCCGACGGCAGCGCCGCGGGGCCGGCGAACTGGACGCCCTACAAGGAGTTCTGGTCGTCCTTCCAGCCCGACTACGCCGCCAACACCATCATCCTCAAGCAAGCCTTCTTCGACGAGGTCAACGACGGCCGGGTCACCCTCGTCTTCCACTTCTGGAGCGGGGCGCAGCTCACCTACTCCATCACCAAGTCCGGCAGCGCGGTGACCGGAAGCACTTCCTGACCGGGGGGAACCGGCGAGGGCCGCGGCCGCACCGGCCGCGGCCCTTCGCGGGATCAGGACGCCGGGGGCGCGGTGCTCTCCCGGACGGTGAGGGTGGTCGCGATCTCCAGGCCGACCTGCGTCATCTCCTCGCCGCGCCCCAGGCTCATCGCCAGCTCGGTCGCGGCGGCGGCCATCTCGTACAGCGGCTGGTGGACCGTGGTCAGCGGCGGGTCGACCCAGGCCACCACCGGCAGGTCGTCGAAGCCCACCACGCTCAGATCCCGCGGGATGGCCAGGCCCAGCTCGCGGGCGGCCAGGTAGACGCCGAGCGCCTGCAGGTCGTTCGCCGTGAAGATCGCGGTGGGCCGGTCGGGCCGGGAGAGCAGCTCGCGCGCCGCGGCCTGGCCGCCCTCGCGGGTGAGCGGGCCGCGGACCACCAGGGCGGAATCCGCGGGCAGCCCGGCCTCGGCCAGCGCGGATCGATAGCCGGCCAGCCGGGCCCGGCAGAACGGATGGTCCGGCCCGTTGATCATGGCGATCCGGCGGTGCCCCAGCCCGGTCAGGTGCCGGGTGGCCATGTGGCCGCCGCGCCAGTTGGTGGCGCCGACGAACGGGACGTCGTCCGGCAGTTCCTCGGTCGGATCGAAGACGACGAACGGGATGCCCCGCGCGGTCAGCTGGTCGCGCTCGGCGGTGGACAGCTGCGCCACCGAAAGGACGCACTGCGGGCGGCGCCCGACGGTGTCCTCGATGGACATGCCCGCCGAGTCGTGCAGGCCGAACTCCGAGACCATGACCCCGACCCGGTTCTTGCGGGCCACCCGCTCGACGCCCCGGATGATCTCCACGGCCCACATGCTCGCCAGCTCGCGGAACACCAGTTCCACGATGTTGTTCCGGTTGCCGGTGGGCCTGCGGTACCCGTACTGCTCGATCAGCTCCTCGATGCGGGCCCGGGTCTGGGCCGACACCCCGGCCCGGCCGTTGATCACCTTGGACACGGTGGGGATGGAGACGCCGGCGGACCGGGCGATGTAGGCGATGGTGACCGACCCCGGCCCGCCGTCCGCCGAGCTGTGCCCGTCGGTCGCGGGTTCGTCCGATCGGTCGTCCGTCACGTTCACCATTCCTCGCCGGCCGGGCCGCGTCGTCGCCCGGGATCACCCCGGCCGCCATGACAGGTACGGAGGCCATTCTGGCATCCATGCCGGCGACCGGTGGGCCGCCGGCGCGGACCGGGGCGACGCGGGCACCCGGCCGGGCCGGCTCCGACGGGATGACGGCCGGCCGGCGAAGGCGGGGTGACGGCCGGCCGGCGAAGGCCGGGTGACATGGCCGGACCGCGGACCCGGCGGCCGGGTCCGCGGTCCGAGCCGGCGCGGCCTAGCCGCGGGCGGCGGTGAAGAAGGCGCGGACGTCGTCGGCGAACGCCTCCGGCTGCTCGGCCGGCAGCCAGTTGCCGCCGCGCGGCAGCTCGGTCCAGCGGGTCACCGGCGCGTCCCGCTCGGCGTACCGCCGCACGGTGATGTCGGTGACGCCGAGGGCGACGCCGAGCGGCACCTGCGACCGCTCCTTCGGCGCCCACGCCGTCGGGTCGTGCGCCATCTCCCAGTAGAGGTTGGCCGACGAGCCGGCCGTCCCGGTGAACCAGTACAGGCTCACGTTGGTCAGCAGCAGGTCCAGGCCGACCGCGTCCTCCGGCAGGTCCGCCGCCGGGTCCGACCACTCCTTGAACTTCTCCGCGATCCAGGCCAGCTGGCCGGCCGGCGAGTCGTGCAGGCCGAAGGCCAGGGTCTGCGGGCGGGTGGACTGGATGACGTTGAAGCCCATCTTGTCGTCGCGGAACTCCTGCAGGCGGCCCAGGCGCTCCTGCTCGGCCGGCGTCAGGTCGGCGAAGTCCGCCGGGTCGTCGGACGGGAAGGTGATGTGCCCGTTGACGTGCACTCCGATGACGTTCTCCGGGGCCTGCCGGCCCATCTCCACCGCGATCTGCGCGCCGCCGCCGGTGCCCTGCACGCCGTACGACTCGTACCCGAGCCGGGTCATGATCTCGTTGAACGCGCCGGCGATCCTGCCGGTGTTCCAGCCGGCGGAGGTGAGCGGCCCGGAGAAGCCGACCCCCGGGGTGCTCGCCAGGACGACGTGGAAGTGCGCGGACAACGCCTCGATCACCGGCAGGTAGAGCGCGAACGACCCGGGCCAGTCGTGCGCGATCAACAGCGGGACGGCGTCCGGGTCGGCCGAGCGGACGTGCGCGAAGTGCAGGGTCTGGCCGTCGACCTCGGTGAGGAACTGCGGCAGCTCGTTCAGGCGCTCCTCGGCGGCGCGCCAGGAGTACTTCTCGCCCCAGTACTGCGCCAGGTCGCGCAGGTAGGAGACCGGGACGCCGCGCGACCAGCCCTGGCCGGGGATCTCCGTGCCCCACCGGGTGCGGGCCAGCCGGTCGCGGAGGTCGTCCACGTCGGCCTGCGGGATCTCGATGCGGAAGGGGCGGATCGCGCTCATGCGCAACTCCTAAAGCTTGGAACGGAACGCTTTGTTCCCTTTTATCGTAGCAGAACGGAATGATCCGTTCCACTGTTATCCTGATCGCATGTCCGACTCCACCGCCGGCCGGCGCCGGCAGGCCGCGCGCAACGACGAGACGATCCTGGCCGCGGCGCGGGAGGTGTTCATCGCCGACGCCAAGGCGCCGATGGCCGCGGTCGCCGAGCGGGCGGGCGTCGGCATGAGCGCCCTGTACCGCCGGTACACCGGCAAGGACGACCTGCTGCGCACGCTCTGCCACGACGGCCTTCGGCTCTACATCGCCGAGGCGGAGCGGGCGGCGGCGGAACCGGATGGCTGGACGGCGTTCGCCGCGTTCCTCGGCGCGGTGGTGGACGCCGACGTGCATTCGCTGACCGTCCACCTGGCCGGCACCTTCCGGCCGACCGCGGAGATGTACGCCGACGCCGTGGTCGCCGGCGAGCGGACCGCGGCCCTGTTCGACCGGGTGCGCGGAGCGTTACGCGAGGGCGTCACCGTGGACGACGTCTCGATGCTGCTGGAGATGTGCGCCGCGATCCGCCTCCCGGACCCCGCGCGCACCATGGAACTGCGCCGCCGCTATCTCGCGCTGCTGCTGGACGGGCTGCGGGTGGACGGCCTGCTGCCCGGCCCGCCGCCCACCGGGGCGGAGATCACCCGGCGCTGGCGCCAGGGAGCGGCGGAAGCGGGCGGATGAGCGTCAGGGTCGGCTCCCTGGCGGGAGCCGACCCTGATCTCGTATTCGATGCCCACCGGTCCAGGAGACCGGGGGAGTGGTGGGCGATACTGGGATTGAACCAGTGGCCTCTACCGTGTCAAGGTAGCGCTCTCCCACTGAGCTAATCGCCCGCGCTCGGCTGAACCCTGCGCGCCAAGGGAGGTGGAGACGGGATTTGAACCCGTGTACGCGGCTTTGCAGGCCGCTGCCTCGCCTCTCGGCCACTCCACCGGGCGAGACCGCGGCCGGTGCCGGGCCTCT
>NZ_BOOU01000125.1 GCF_016863395.1 Sphaerisporangium rufum
TGGCAGGAAGCGGTCATCCGCGTGCAGCTTGCTGCCGCCGTTTTCTCTGTTCCGGAGGCGGTGAATGCCGGAGAGTTAATGGTGTAAGGACGAAACACCGACTCCCCGGAAATGAGGAAAGAAATGAACGCCACCGCCACCGCCCTCCGCGCCGCCGGCACCACCTGGGACTCCTTCTCCCGGACCGCGGGCACCACCTGGGACTCCCGCAGCGCCGGCACCACCTGGGATTCCTTCTCCCGCACCCCCGGCACCACCTGGGACTGAAATCGAAAACGGAATTCGCGGATTCCGTGAAGAGTGCCGAAAACAAAATATCAAGCCAGTAAATGGAAGGCCGGAGAGCCAAGATTCCGCCGTAGCCGCGAAAGCCCGGCGATGACATCGGACTCCGATGAATGAACCTCCCGCGAACGATTCACACCACCGCGGTGACGCCGCATGGAAGCGCGGAGAGCACGGCCCCGGCCCGGCCCGCAGCCGCCGCCGCCGTGAAATCATCGGCAGTAGCCCCGCATCACGTCTCCCGCTCACCACGCCGAACGCGGATCGCCACGCCGCTTTGGGGCCGTGGTCAGGTGAGGCCGCCGGCGCGCAGGCCGGCCTCGAAACGGGAGCGGGCGCCGAGCAGGCGCATCAGCTCCGCCACCCGCCGCCGGTAGGTGCGCAGCGAGACGCCCAGCTCGCGGGCCGCCGCCTCGTCCTTCTGCCCGGCGGCCAGCATCGCCAGGATGCGCCGGTGGTCGGAGGTGAGCGCCGGATGCCGGTCCCGCCGGAAGTCCGCCAGGTCGGTCGCGGCGTCCCAGGCCGTCCGGAACAGCGAGGCGATGCCACCGACCACCTCCGCCGAGCGGACGACCGTGTAGGTGCGGACGCCCTGGTCACGAGGTCCGGCGAGGATGGCGACCCGGCCGTCCACGATGATCGTCTCGTGCGGTGGCCGGGACGTGCAGATCCGCACCTGGACGCCATGAGCGGCCACCTCGGCGAGATGCCGTTCGGACTCCTCGTCGGCGAGCGCCAGCGGGCTGAACAGCTTGCGTACCACGGGCCCGCTCACATCGGATCGCAGCGGGCCGGGTTCCCCCGGGACCGGCCAGGTGCGCAGGGTGGTGGCCGCGCAGACGAACTCGCGCCGCGCGCCATGGAAGAGATGGCCCGCGCGCTCGGCAAGTTCCCGTTCTCCGCGCAACATGACGTTCCGGTCCAGGTCAGGACCGCCCTCCACGCGGGAGGAGCGGTCGAGGCTCGGCGGCCGGATTTCCGTCATCACCGCACATTCTGCGTCCGGCCCGGCGCGCGGGCAATTCCGCGCCTACCGCGAGGCGCAGCCCGTCACCCGCATGACGCGGAGTCGCGCCCGCCACCCGGCCGGCGGCGCGGCCGGGTTGGCAGGTTACTGCCAACGGCTCGCCGCCCGCGGGCCTGGCGGGGAGGGTGGACGAGCGCCGGGCGGCGCGGGCGGCAGGCGGCCGCCGGATCGGCCCGGCGCGCGCCTTCACGCGGTCATGAGGATCAGGGAGCGGATATGGAACTGGGCCTGGCGGGCAAGGTCGTGCTGGTCACCGGAGGCAGTTCGGGGATCGGCCGGGAGACGGCGCTGGCCTTCGCGGCCGAGGGCGCCCGGGTGGCGCTCACCTATCACACCGGCCAGGAGGCCGCCGGAAAGGTGGTGGCCGAGGCGGAGAGCCTGCACGGCTCGGCGGTCGTCGCCGGTGGAGCGAACGGCTCGCCGGCGCGGTCCGGCCGGGTGGCGGTGGCGGTGCCGCTGGACCTGGCGGACCCGGCCGGACCGGCGGCCGTGGTGGACCGGGTGCGGCGGGAGCTGGGCCCGGTGGAGGTGCTGGTGAACAACGCGGTCCGCTGGCCGTCCTGGCCGGCGCCCGGCGAGCTGTTCGAGACCGCACCGGCCGACCGGTTCACCGAATCGGTGCAGGCCAACCTGGTGGGGCCGTACCTGCTGGCGCGCGCGGTGCTGGCGGACATGCGCGCCCAGGGCTGGGGCCGGGTGGTGAACGTGTCGACCGGCCTGGTGGCGGACGGCTTCCCTGGCAACGTCTCCTACGTCGCGGCCAAGGCCGGGCTGCACGGCCTGACCAAGGTGATGTCCCGGGAGCTGGCCGCGACGGGCATCCTGACGAACGTGGTGATGCCGGGCTTCGCCCCGGAGGGCAAGCCGGTGCCCGAGTCGATGATCGAGCAGGCCCGGGCGGCGGCCGCCACCCGGGAGGTCACCCGGGCCGACGAGGTGGCCCGGCTGATCGTCTTCCTCTGCTCGGCCGCGAACACCAATATCACCGGCGAGGCCGTCCGCGCCGACGGGCACTTTCTCACCCCCGCCTGATCCGGACGAGGGCCGCCCGGCACGCTCAGGGGTCGCGTCGCAGCGACGACAGGCCCCATAGTTCGGCGATGCGCCCATCACGCAGCCGGAAGATCTCCAGCATGGTCGGGGGGCGCTCGCCGGGAACGCCGTGCACGCTGGTCCGGACGGCCACGGTGTCCCCTTCGACGATCATGTCCTCGACCTGGACCCGAACGGCCGGGTGGGTCTGGTGGAGCCGCTGCCACGCTCGAGTGACGCTCTCCGGGCCGGTGGTCCCCAGCGGATGGCTGTAGAAGTCGGCGGTGAAGATCTCCGCGGCGGCGGCATGGTCGCGGGCGTTGAACGCCGCGTACATGCGCCGGGCCACGGCTCGCACGTCGTCTGTCATCGGCTCTCCTGGTCGGTGATGTTCGTCCGGAGGCGGCGGAGGACGTCCCGCACGGTCTCCTGGTCCTGCGCGGTGATGCCGGCCAACAGCCGTTCCTGGTAGGCCTGATGTGATCGCTCCAGCTCGGCGGCGGCCCGGTCGCCGGCCGGGGTGAGCACGGCCAGCGTGTAGCGGTTGTCGGCCGGGTCGACGCGGCGCCCGAGCAGCCCTTCGGCCTCGAACTCCTTGACCAGCCGGGTGACGCTCGCCCCGTCGATGCCCAACCGCTCGCGCAGGTCGCTGTGCCGGGTCTCGCCGTTCCGCCGCAGCCGGACGAGCATCTGCACCCGATGGCGGCTCATGCCCACGTGCCGCGGGAAGGCCTGCCGCAGCTCGGCGCAGATGCCCACCAGCTCGCGAAAGAACACGTCCTCCGCCGTCTCCTCGTTCACCATCCCTTTGTACCTACAACTCTTGAAGACATCAAGAGTTGTAGTGATCTAGAAAGAGGGGCCGGTCTCCCGCTCCGGCGCCACCTTGGCGAGCAGGCGGCACCGGAGGCCGTGACACACCATGGGCCGAGCAGCGGGACGATCAGTCGAGAGTGCCGGTCTTGAGACCGTGCACGAACGCGCGCCAGTCGTCCAGTCCATGGATCAACACCGGGCCGTCCGGACTCTTGGAGTCGCGGATGGCGACGACCGATCTGGCCTGGGCGATCTCTACGCACGCGCCGTTCTGCTGGCTGCGGGTGCTCTTCCGCCACGAGGCGGTGGTCAACTCATGCTTGGACACCCTCGGACCTCCTTGCGCCGGTCACATTACTTCTCGTAGCACTTTATTGATCATATCTCGTGTTTCTCGGACATTAAGTGCTTCGGCTCGCAAGTGATCAAAAGCTATCCCGTAGTTCCGCACCTCCTGCAGGTCTTCTACATAGAGGTTTCCAGCGATCGTCTCCAGGTAGACGGTGTCGGCCGCGGCCGGCTCGGGAAAGTCGAGCAGCGTGAAGGGGCCTATCATTCCTGGATGGGCTCCCAGGTGAAAGGGGATCACCTGAATCGTCGTCTTCGCCGCATTCGACGCATCCAGTAGATGTCGCAGCTGAGAGACGTGTACACCGCGCCCCCCGACCGGACGTCGTAACACCGCCTCGTCCAGGATGACCCATAGTTGCGGCCTGTCAGGCTTGTGCAAGATCTGCTGGCGGGTCATCCGCACCTCGACGCGGCGCTCGATCTCCTCCTGCTCCAGTTCCTGGGGACCGCTGACCATCAGGGCGCGGGCGTACTCCTCGGTCTGCAATAGGCCGGTGACCGCTGCCAGTTCGAAGGTGCGGATCGATGCCGCTTCGGATTCGAGTCCGATGTACACCTCGTAGTGGCTGGGCAGTACATCGCGATATGGGTACCACCAACCACGTTTGCGGGCGTTTCGGGCCAGGGAGAGAAGCGCTTCGCGTATCTGTCGGTCCGTGACGCCGTAGAGATCCAGCATGGCGCGAACGTCATTCGGATGGGGGCTGGTTCGTCCGGTTTCGATACGGAAGACCTTGGTCGGGTGCCATTCCAAGCGTTGTGCGACGTCGCTCTGAATCAGCCGGGCACCTTCCCGCAGCCGCTTCAGCTCGTTGATCAATTGCCGTCCGCGGATGCTCGGGCTATGTGTGGCCCCCATCGCCCACCTTTCCTAGATCGACTGCGGGAATCCAATATGCAGACCTGTATTTCAGTGATATCCATCGGTCGCTACCCGCTGGAGCCTAGCAACTACAGGCGGTCAGCGTGGCTCATGTCGAGAGCGCGCACGTACGGAGGCGGCCATGGGGCAGAGAGGCGGCAGATCGGGTCGACATCGGCAGGGCATCCCGACAGTGGACGTGCCGCCAAGATCATGGGATCCCGCCGAAAGAGCCGGTACGCGGAGCCTGGACCGATCTGAACCCGGATGGGCCATCTGGTACGCCGTCGGTGCTCGCCGCTTCTACGCCGCCGCCATGTCACGGATGGTCGCCACCTCGTTGATCGAGGCGCGGGACGCGAACGAACTCCATGACCTGATACGCGAAGCGGAACGGTCCTCCTCATCCAGCTCGCTCGAACGTACGTGGCCTGGTCCGGAAGCCGGACATACCTCAATTGCCGCCAAGGGAGCATCGATGATCGGAACGCCGGATGGGTTGCGTACGGTCTGCTGGGACCTGCCGGGTGATCGGGAAGACCCGCAGGCTCGCCGGCGACGTGCTGGGCGGCTGGGGCCTTGGCCATCTGGCCGAGGACGCGGTTCTCGTCGTGGGGGAGTTGCTGGCGAACGCCGTCAGCTACGGCGAGCCGCCGATCAGGCTCTCGTTGTGGGCGGCGCCCGATCGGTTCTGCATCCGCGTCACCGACCACGGCCCGGACCAGCCACGCCGCCTCGCCCTCGGCCTGGACGCCGTACACGGCCGCGGCCTGTCCATTGTCGCCGCCCTCGTCCACGAGCACGGTGTGACCAGACCGGCTGACGGGCCCGGCAAGACCGTCTGGGCCTGCTGGCGCCTTACCACCCGCAACCCCGACACCAGTCGAACCACCACCAACACCTGAGGCCACCGCTGCCGGAGCGGACGAGGCTATACGGCTCCGAGCGTGATCAGGGAATCGGGTGAGCTCCGTAGAGTTCGGGGAGGCCGATGAGGTGGACGTCGGGACGGCCGGCGGCGGCCTGGCGCAGGGCGTGGTCGAAGCCGGTCCGGGAGAAGATCGCCAGTGCGGCGGTGTCCGCGCGGACGCCGCGTCCACCGAGCAGGGCGCGGATGTGCTCCAGGCGGCGCAGGTCGCGCAGGGTGCGCTGCTCGCCGGTGTACTTGGCCTCCCCGAGCAGGACCACCCGGGCGTTCTTCGCGAACAGCGGCTCGCCGGCGGCGAGCGCGACCACGTCCACCTCGTGCTGCGCCCGGCCGGCCGGATCGCTGACCACGGTCTGGCCGACCGCGCCCACCGGCTCGCCGAGACATTCATCGGCTGCGAAGCGGGCCGTCCACTCTCTGGCCAGGTCCTCGAAGTGCGGACCGAGCACCTGCCGGTGGAAGGTCTCCGCCGAGGCGGTCCATACCTGCTCGGCCTGGCGTTCCTCCAGGTCGTCCAGCCGGCGCCACATGACGGTGGTGTAGAAGCGGACGATCGGGTCCATCAGAGTGAGCTGGGTGCCGCGCTGGCGAAGTACGTCGTGGACCGGCCGGACGAATCCCGCCGCCCGCAGTACTGAAAGCGGATGAGCCAGCGACCGGTCGGGACGGCCGATGACCCGGGCGATCCGGGCCGGTGTGCCCGCGCCGGCCGCGATCGCGGCGAGGATCGAGTGGTACAGCGCCCGATCGGTGATGCGCGGATCCTCGCGCAACAGGTAGTCGTTCTCGCCGAACAGGGCATGCGCGGGGTTGAGCAAGGTGCGCGCCAGCCACGGGCCGAGGTCGGCCACGCGCTCCGGGGACGGCTGGTCGATGAGGGCCCGGTAGCCCGGCGTGCCACCGAAGATCGCGTTCAGCTGGACGGCCAGGTCCAGGTCCGAGACCTGCCAGAACGCCGCGGCATCCCGGAAGTTGAATGGTTTGAGACACATGTCGAGTACGGCCCGGCCGCGCAGCGGGCGGGTACCCGACAGCAGCTCGGACATCACCGAGATGGCCGAGCCGCAGAGCAGCAGCCGGCCGGTGGATCCGTCGGCACGGTAGTCCCACTCGTCGTAGAGGGACTGGATGAGGGAGGAAAGCTCGGGGGCGTTGCCCAGCAGGAAGGGATACTCGTCGATGACGACCAGCCGGTGACGTCGCAGCGCCTCGTCGAGTGCGGTCTCCCAGTTCTCCGCGCCGTACGCGCCAGGTGCCCGACCTTCGGCCCGGGCCGCCGCGTCGGTGAATCGCCGCAGTGCCGGACGTGCCTCCTGCTCGACGGCCATGGAGTACAGGCCGGAGGCGGCGCGAGCGAGCCGGCGGAGCAGGAAACTCTTGCCCTGTCGGCGCCGCCCATACACCACGCCGATCCGCAATCCCGGGGTGTCGGAGGTCACGAAATCGGTCAGGTCACGCCATTCCGCCGTCCGGTCGAAGACCTCGGGTGGCTTCGGACTCATCATGTACCTAGTCTAACTTGACTTAGTCTAACTCAGGTCGCTGCTCTCTTCCCGACGTCGACGTGCCGAGCCGGGCATCGCCGGCCGGTGAGGCCGGGTGTGCTTCGGTCAGGTGCTTGTCATCCGGTCGAGGGTCTTGGCGAAAACCTGTTGGCGGGGCAGGGCGGGCGCTGCTAGTTTTCCGGAGGCCGTGCCAGAGAACGAGGAGGTGGTACCCGTGAACGCTATTTCGACATGGGTGCTCCCCTCTGGGGTCACGGTCGGGCGATAGGTCGTCCGGGAGCGCCGTTCAAGCGCACTCCCGAAAGGCACGACCATGCGTTTCACCTCTGAGCGACGTCTCGACGACGGCGTCCTCGAACGCGAATTCACCCTCGGCGAGATCCCCGGCATCCTGTGGACGCCCGGGCCGGCGTCCGCGTCCGCGCCGGTGCCGCTGATCCTCCTCGGGCACCAGGGCGGGCTGAAGAGGATGTACCCCCGGCTGGTGGCCCGAGCCCGGCACTCCGCGGCGGAAGGCTTCGCCTCGGCCGCCATCGAGATGCCCGGAAGCGGTGACCGGCCCCGGTGGGCCGACGCCGAGCAGGCCCGTGCCGACCTGCGCCGGGCGCTGGACGCCGGCGGGCCGGTCGGCGAGGAGATCATCGACCGGCTCATCCTCCCGCTGGTGGACAAGGTGGTCCCGGAGACGCGGGCCGCTCTGGACGCCCTGCTGGCGCTGCCCGAGATCGGCGGCCCGGTCGGGTACTCCGGGGGAGTGATCGCAATCGGGGTCCGGCTGGCGGTGGTCGAGCCCCGCATCCTGGCCGCCGGTCTGTTCGCCGGGAGCTTCGTGCCCCGCGCCACGCTGGAAGAGGCCCGTAAGGTCACCATTCCGCTGCATGTCCTGCTGCAGTGGGACGACGAGGAGAACGACCGGCAGGCGGCGCTGAACCTGTTCGACGCCTTCGGCTCCAAGGAGAAGTCGCTGCACGCCAACATGGGCGGGCACACCGGCGTCCCGCCTTGGGCGGGGGACGCCGCGGGCCGGTTCTTCGTCCGGCATCTGCGCCGGCCGCCGGCCACTTCCGGCCAACCGGCCGATACCGATAGCGGACGGTAGGCGTTGTCACCGCTCGTCGAGGAGTGGCCGGGCCCTCCTCGGCGAGCGG
>NZ_BOOU01000126.1 GCF_016863395.1 Sphaerisporangium rufum
GTTCTCCGGGACCGGCACCCCGCCGGTGATCACCTGTCCGGTGACCACGCTGGCGCCGTCCGCGTCCACCACCTGCACCGGCACGTACCTGAGCACCCAGGCCGACGTGAACACCGGCGCGATCGTGAACACCGCGGTCGCCCGGGGCACTCCGCCGTCGGGGCCGCAGATCACCTCGCCGCCGTCCACCGCGACGGTGACCGCCACCTCGGCGCCGGCCCTGGCGCTCCTCAAGCGGTCCACGCCGCCCGCGTACTCCTTCGTCGGGCAGGTGCTCACCTACTCGTTCGACCTGGTGAACACCGGGAACCGGACGCTGACCGCAGTGAGCGTGGCCGACACCGCGTTCTCCGGGACGGGGCCGCCGCCGGTGATCACCTGTCCGGTGACCACCCTGGACCCGGGCCAGACCACCACCTGCTCCGGCACCTACGTGGTGACCCAAGAGGACATCGATGCCGGGGAGCTCACCGACACCGCGATCGCCACCGGCACCCCGCCGACCGGTCCGCCCATCCAGTCCGACCCGTACACGCTGATCGTCCCGGACGACGACTTGCCGGCGGTGACGCTGGTGAAGACCGCGGACCCGGCGAACGTCTCGACGGCCGGCCAGACCGTGACCTACACCTTCCTGGTCACCAACGCCGGCAACACCTCGCTGGAGACGATCAGTGTCACCGACACCGCGTTCTCCGGGACCGGCCCGCCGCCGGTGATCACCTGTCCGGTGGTCATCCTGCGGCCGACCCAGTCCACCACCTGTAGCGCCACGTACCAGATGACCCAGGCGGACATCGACGCCGGCGCGGTGGTGAACACCGCGGTCGCGCGGGCCTATGAGCTGAACGAGCCGGACGAGCCGGTGTTCTCCGAGCCGTCGACGGCGACCGTCACCGCGGCGCCGGAGCCCGCCCTGTCCCTGGTGAAGTCGGCGAGCCCGACCACCGTGTCGGTGGCCGGCCAGACCGTCTCCTACTCGCTGCTGGTGACCAACACCGGCAACGTCACGGTGCGCACGCTGGCCGCGGCGGACACCGCGTTCTCCGGGACCGGCACCCCGCCGGTGTTCACCTGCCCGGTGACCACCCTGGTGCCGCAGGGCACCACCACCTGCACCGGCACCTACCGGGTGACCCAGGCGGACATCGACGCCGGCACGGTCACCGACACCGCGGTGGCGACCGGCACCGGCCCGGCCGGCCAGGGGATCACCTCGAACGGGTCCACCGCGACGGTGACCGTCTCGGCCGCCTCGTCGCTGGCGCTGCGCAAGACGGCCGACCCGACCGTCATGACCCAGGCCGGGCAGGCGATCGTCTACTCCTACCTGGTGACCAACACCGGCGACGTGACGCTGAACACGCTGACGGTCACGGACATGACGGTCTCCCGTACCGGCCCGCCGGCGACCGGCTGCCCGATCACCCCGCCGGGGTCAGGGGTGTCCGCGGACTGCGGATCGGTCCAGGACGGGGCACGCCCGGTGATCACCTGCCCGGTGACCACGCTGGCACCGGGTGCGTCCACCACCTGCACCGCGACGTATCGGGTGACGCAGGAGGACATCGACGCCGGCACGATCACCAACACCGCCTCGGCGGCGGGGATCCAGCCGGGCGGCGCGGTCACCGTGTCGAACGACTCCACCGCGACGGTGACCGCGCTGGAACTGCCGGCGGTGAGCCTGGTCAAGTCGGTGTCGCCGACCATCGTGACCCGGCCCGGCCAGACCGTCACCTACTCCTTCGTGGTGACCAACACCGGCAACGTGACGCTGCACGACGTGGGCGCGGCCGACATCGAGTTCTGGGGCAACGGGGAGCCGCCGGTGGTGAGCTGCCCGGTCTCGGCGCTGTCGCCCGGCCAGTCCACCACCTGTACCGCCACCTACACGGTGACCGGGTGCGACTTCCTCACCGGGACGATCCAGAACACCGCGCGGGCCTTCGGCGTCACCCCGTCCGGCGCGCGCGTCGGCTCCCGGCCGTCGTCCACCACGCTCACCGCCGCCGGGAACGGCGGAGGTGGCGGCCGGTGGGGAGGTGGCGGCCGGTGCCGGTGCGCGGACCGGTGCCGGTGAGCGCGGGCGGTGAGCGCGGGCGGTGAGCGGCGTGCCGGCGGGCGCCGGACGGCCAATGCCAGCGCGACCCGAAAATCACATCAAATCGCAGTCAGCACCGGACCGGCGATCGGGATGGGTGCCGGGCACGGCCGTAGATTCCGGCTGGAGCGGCACGAACCCGGTGCCACCGCCACCACGGGAATCTCGAATATCGCTGGAACCAACCGACGTCGGGGAGTCGTTCAGTGAACCGTAGACATGGAGCACTACGCCGGGTGCGAGTCCTGGCCCTGATGGCGCCGGCCGCGGCGCTCGCCGCCGGCTGCTCGTCCGGCGGGGACCCGGTGCCGCCCGCCGCGGCGATCTCCCAGCAGACCCCGGCGCCGCCGACGCCGGCGCCGTCCGGAGGGCACGCGCACTCGCTGCCGACGAAGATCCAGAACGACCCGAGCGTGCGCAAGAACGTCGTGCAGACCAAGTGCGCCGCGGTGCCCGGCGGCTGGGGGGCCAAGGGCACCGCCACCAACCCCGGCGAGAAACCGGTCACCTACAAGATCGTCGTGCACTTCACCACCACCAAGGCGACCGCGCTGGACTTCGCCCAGACCCTGGTCAAGGTGCCGCCCGGCAAGACGGTGCACTGGTCCGCCAAGAAGGAGTTCCCGGCGGAGAAGCAGATGCTCTGCCCGATGCCCGGCATCAGCGTCGTCTCCTGACCCGTCGCACCCGGTCGGCCACCCGCGCCCGGCGCGGGTGGCCGACCGGTGTCTTCGGTGCCTTCGGTCACCGGTCGGGCCGGGAGGCGGCACCGCCGTCCGACACGACCCATCGAAGATCACCGATGCTGGGAAAAGGGATCGCATCTCCCTGTCAGGTCACGGAACAATGGCGTCGTCCGGTGATCCGACCAGGCGGGAGCCTCATGGGGACGTTGACGCTGCGCGACATGACGGCGCAGGACATCCCGGGAGTGTCGGCCGTGCGCATCACCGGGTGGCAGGCGGCCTACGCCGGGATGATCCCGCAGGACCACCTGGACGGGCTCACCGTCGAGGCCGACATCGAGCGCCGGCGGAAGATCTTCGGCGCGAACCCCGACATCCAGAACGTCGTGGCGGACCGGGACGGTGCCGTGGCGGGCTGGGGCGTCCTCGGCCCGTGCCGCGACGCGGACCGCACCCCGTCGGACGGCGAGATCTACGCGCTGTACGTCGCTCCCGGGCTGATCGGCCAGGGCATCGGCCGGGCGCTGATGCGCGAACTCGTCTCCCGCGCCCGGCGGGCGGACTGGCACACCCTCTACCTGTGGGTGCTAGAGGAGAACCACCGGGCCAGACGTTTCTACGAGCGCGCCGGCTTCACCCCGGACGGCGAGCGCGCGCCGTGGACGGCCGGCGAGATCTCGGTACCCGAAATACGTTACGTCCACCGGCCCGCCGCCGACCCCGACCTGCGGACGGGCATCGGTTCCGGCGCCGTGGCCGAACCGGCGTAAGCGGCGCCCGGCCGGCGCCGACACCGGCATCGTCCCGACCCCCACCAGCCCGCACGCCCCCGGCATCGCCGACCGGACCCGGCGCGTCCGCCGGGATTCGGGTCACCAGCGCGAAAAGGGCCCAGACCCGGCATGCCGCCCGGGCCCTTTCCTCATGCCACGATCAGCTGTCGAACGCGCCGCGCTTCGCACCATCCAGGAAGGCCGCCCACTCGTCGGCAGTGCAGACCAGCACGGGACCGACCGGGTTCTTACTGTCCCGAACCGCCCGGCCGCCCTCGGAAAGGCCGGCCACCTCAACACAGTTCTGCCCCTCGGCGCTGCTTCGGAAGGCTTTACGCCAGAGCAGCTCCTGGCGAAGGCGGCCGGAAAAGTCCAAGATGCCCACCTCCATCGGGCTGGCGAGATCACTGCACGGTCAGGTGCCGAACCGGCCGTGCTTGGTGCCCTCGAGGAACGCCGCCCACTCGCCGGCGGTGCAGATCAGCATGGGGCCGGCCGGGTTCTTGCTGTCCCGAACCGCCCGGCCACCGCTGGATAGGTTCGTCACCTCAACGCAATTGGATCCGTCCGCAGAACTCGCGGAAGCCTTGCGCCACTGTAAATTGCCGGGAAGGTCCATGATGCCTACCTCTACTTAAGTTGTCCCACCAGGTCGATCAGGTATTTTTCGGACGCCTCCGCGCTGAGGGCTGACGCCCGCAGGTGGTCGTAGCGCAGCGTGTACCGGCTCACCGCCTCGTCTCCTTCGACGAACAGATCTCCGGTGGTCGTCTCTACGTAGACCAGTGTGGGATCAGCTTCGGTGAATTCCAAGATGCTGAAAGGCCCGGACATGCTCGCGTGGGCGCCTACGGCATTGGGCAACACCTGTACACCGATCTTCGGCCGCCGGGCCATCTCGATGATGTGCTCCAACTGTGCCCGCATAGTGTGCGGGCCGCCGGCATGTTTGAGCAGTGCCGCTTCGTCGATAACCGCCCAAAGTGTTGGCGGATGATCGGAGTCGAAAATCCGCTGGCGAGTCAGCCGTGCCTCGACTCTGCGCTCGACCAGTTCGTCGTCGATGGCCTGGCCGCCGCGGAACACCGCGCCGGCATAGGCGGCGGTCTGCAGCAGACCCGGCACGAGCAGCGTCTCGAACGTACGGATGGTGCGGGCTTCGATCTCGAACTCCGGCAGGGCGCCGCCGAGGACGTCCCGGTACTCCTCCCACCAGCCACGCTGACGCGCCTGGCGGGCCAGCGCGATCATCGCGTCTCGCACCGTCTTGTCGGTTACGTCGTACAGGTCGAGCAGGTCGAGCACGTCACCGACCGAAGGCAACTTCCACTCGTTGCGTTCGATTCTGGTGACTTTGCTCGCCTGCCAGCCCAGCCGGCGAGCAACTTCCTCGGCACGGAGATCGGCCTGCCGGCGGAACGCCAGCAGGGCCTTCGACAGTCGCCGGCGCCGCACCGTAGGGCTGTGCCCCGATGCTTTCATCCCTCTGCTCCTCAAAAGCGACATTTGGGTTTTGTTTATTTAGCCCTTGCGAATAAACGTAACCCACAGCACTATGAGCCTAGCCAGTTCTCGCTACGCCGGGTAGTGAAATGGTCACAGTCACGATGTGATCGTCGGTCTGCAAGGGGTTTCCTCGTGCGGCAGACCTGTCCAAGGCAAACCGGGGGACGCGCCGTCCACTTCTGCGGCGCAATCGGCGAACTGGCCGGATGAGACATGTGGACTGATCGGAAGCGAGCGGAGGGCGCGCGATGATGACGCAGGAGGTTCGGTGGGAGCTCAGCGAGCCGGCGGAGGTGGAGATCTGCCGGCGGCGGGTACGCGAGACGCTGGCCGGCTGGGGGTTCGAGCACCTGGCGGACGACGTGGTCCTCATCATGGTGGAGCTGTGCACCAACGCCATCAAGCACGCCACCCCGCCGGTCACCTACACGCTGCGCGTCGCCGGGCGCTGCGTGGGCGGCGAGGTCACCGACCACGGCGTGCCGCTGGTCCCGCGCCCCCGCCTCAGCGTCGAGAACGCGCCGCCGGCACCCGGCCCCGATGATCCCGAGGCGATCGCCGAGAGCGGCCGTGGCCTGTTCATCGTGTCGCTGCTCGCCGACCGGACCGGCATCGACCCCGGCCCGGGCCACGGCCACACCGTATGGTTCCGCATCTGCCGGTGACGGATGAACGCCCGGCCCCTCGCCCGGCCGCTTTCGTGCCGCGTGTGGCTGCCGATCAGCCGGACCAGACCACCTCGTAGATAGTGATCAACTCGGCCGCCTCATCGACGTGAAAGTGCAGCAGGCCGAAACCGCCGAAAGTGGTATGCCGATAGTCCGTTCGCCCTGGATATAGCACATGAGCATCCCACGGCTCCGCAAGAAGATCGGCGGTCCGTTCGATCAGAGCGTTCATCGCAAGATCGGGAAAGTTCTTCATCCGGGCGAGCGCTGAGCCGGACAGGATAACGCGAAAACTCACCTGCGGCGCGCCCGCGCTAGCCGATCCTGCCAGTCAGGAACCGCTTCATCCAGCGAGACGAATTCGCCGATGCCCTTGGCCGCGTCCGCGGCGCGCTGGTCGTAGGTGGGATCGGCGAACGCGATCGAATTCAGCCACCAGAGATTGAGAAGCTCGGGAAGTCGGTGATATTCGCCCGGTTCACGCGCGGCTTCCCAGGCCTCGTGATACTGCGCGAGGAAGACGGGACGCCACTTTTCCGGCAATGCTTGCAGGATCGCCTGCGGGTCGTACCGAGGATCATGGACCGGCTGCGCGCTCATGAGTTCACCTTACCGATCGGCGCCCACAGCGGGGTTGCCAAACCTCGCGGTCGCGGCGCACGGGCCGCAAGCGCAAGTTCGAACTGTCGGTCATAGCTGACCGTCTCGGACGCTTGTCGTTGCCGGTTGAACCTCCTTGTCGGTGACTCGCTGTGCGGGTGGGCTCCAGGGACGTGGTGTCTGTCCGCCGGACCGCCCGCGCCGTGTCCGCCGGGTGGTGGGGCCCGGCACGGCTGTTAGCGTTAACACATCGTCGCGGTGGTGGTTCCTTGGCTGCTCCTGGGTGCAAGCGGTGGCAGGTCGGAGCCAATACGAGACGAAGAGGCCACGTCAAGGACGGTTGGAGCCGCCCTCGGCAGGGCGGCGACCCGGTCTGCGGCTCATCAGGCGTTATCAGGAGCTGCCGCTGACAGCGGTGCCGGCGCCTGGTTGAAAGTTTCACTAGGGGCTTGACATGTTTCCGAGTGATTTCCACACTGTGACCCCTAGGCGGTTTCCTCCGGCCAGGTGGTGGTGCGCGGTGAGGACCGCCGTTCGCGACGCCCTTGTGGTGTGCGTTCCCTGATCACGGGACGCGGCGTCGATCGCGCGGGGTGACCCACGCGTGTCCGCCTTCTCCGTGATTCAGTCTGGAGCACCCGTTCATGGGCACCAAAACCACACCTCCACAGCGGTCTCCGCGGAGCCCGCGCGTTCTGATCGCCGCGGCCGCCGGCGTACTCGGCGTGGTCACCGCGGTGACGGTACCGACCGCACCCGCCGGGGCGGCGGCGAGCACGCTGGGCGCGGCGGCGGCGCAGAGCGGGCGGTACTTCGGCACCGCGATCGCGTCGGGCCGGCTCGGCGACTCGCAGTACACCAC
>NZ_BOOU01000127.1 GCF_016863395.1 Sphaerisporangium rufum
GGGTTCCTTTCGTGGAGCCGGACTCGTAAGATCTCGTCGTGGATTGGACCGCCCATTCTGTTAGCGCTAACAGCGTCGGGGTGACCACCGGGCGGGCCGAAGGATGGTGTCCCGGCGCCGGCGGTCCGCTGATCGCCGGCTGATCGTAGGTGGTGGTGCGGCGGAGCAAATCCGAACCGGCGGTGGCTCGTCAAGAGGCCCGCCCGGTCGCCGGACGCCGCCGCGCGGCGTCCGCTCGCTCGCCAACTGTGCCGACGGCTGGCGGCCGCGCCTCGTCCCGCGTCCGGGAGGCTGAAATTTTCACCCGCCGGAGGGTACGCGTCGCGGGACGGGCGCCGGCCGGGTGCCGGGCCACGCTCCCGGTCGCGAGGCCGCGCCCGCCCGGCGGACGGCGGTTCGCCCGGTGACCGGGCCGCCCTCCCGCCACCACCTGGTGGAGCCCGCCCGGATGAGGCAAGACATGGGATGTATGGGAGCGCCTGCGAGATGGGCTCGGCCGCGATATCCGGCCACCCTAGCCGCGCCGCCCGCGAATCCTGCGGAAATCTCAGAAAAAGTCTGGACACTGGCTGGGATTTGGCCATAGAAAGACGTCCTATGTCGTGGCGGTGACAAGCGCGTTTCGGATCCGGTCTCGTGAGAGTCACGCGTCGGAGCGCGGCCGGTCCCGCTGGTGTCCGCGGCGGGTTCGGCCGGTGCCGGCCACGGGCCCGGTGATCTTTGAGGAGAGACGATGAGACCCAGACGGTTCGCACTCGCCGTGACCCTGACCGTGTCGGCGAGCCTCGCCGCCGCGTGCGGCGGGGACGGCGGCGCCGGGGCGGGCGGTGGCGGGGCGAGCGGCGCCCCCGCGAAGCCGGTGCTCGGCGTGGACTACCCCCGCTCCGACACCGACTTCTGGAACTCCTATATCAAGTACGTCCCGCAGTCCGCCGGTGAGCTCGGCGCGGACATCAAGACCACCAACTCCCAGAACGACGTCGCCACCCTCACCGCCAACGTGCAGAGCCTGGTCGGACAGGGCGTGCGCGGCGTGGTCATGGCGCCGCAGGACACCGCCGCGGTGGCTCCCACCCTCCAGCAGCTCGAGGGCAAGAAGATCCCGGTGGTCCTGGTGGACACCCGGCCCGACCAGGGCAACGCCTTCATGGTCGTACGCGCCGACAACCGCGCCTACGGGGAGAAGGCCTGCCGGTACCTGGGCGAGAAGCTCGGCGGCAAGGGCAAGGTGATCATGCTGCAGGGCGACCTCGCCTCAATCAACGGCCGCGACCGCACCGAGGCGTTCAACGAGTGCATGAAGCAGAACTACCCCGGCATCAAGGTCTTCGGTGAGGCCACCAACTGGGACGGCGCGGTTGCCGCACAGAAGCTCTCCACGGTGCTCACCGCCAACCCCGACCTCAAGGGCGTCTACATGCAGTCGAGCTTCGCGCTCGCCGGCACGCTGCAGGTGCTCAAGCAGCGCGACCTGCTGGTCCCGCCGGACGACGCCAAGCACGTCTTCGTGGTCTCCAACGACGGCATCCCGCAGGAGCTCAAGGACATCGCCGCCGGCAACATCGACGCCACCGTTTCCCAGCCCGCCGACCTGTACGCCAAGTACGCGCTCTTCTACGCCAAGGCGGCGGTGGACGGCAAGACGTTCCAGCCCGGCAAGACCGACCACGACAGCAACATCATCCAGGTGCGCCCGGGATTGCTGGAGGACCAGCTCTCCGCGCCCCTGGTCACCGCGGACGGCGCGACCTACGGCGGCATCCCCAGCGTCAAGCACGACGACAAGTCGCTCTGGGGCAACAACCTGAACTGAGAGGGCGTGGCCATGGGCGAGTTCGCGGCAGCGAGCTCTCCGCCCGCCCGGGACGGCGGGCCGGTCCGGCAGGACCGGCCCGTCGCCGAGGCGGAGCGCATCACCAAGAGATACGGCGAGACGGTGGCGCTGGACCGCGCGCACATCGCGATCACACCGGGGGAGACGCACGCCCTGGTCGGACGGAACGGCGCGGGCAAGTCCACCCTGGTGTCCATCCTGACCGGGCTGCAGGCGCCGGACGAGGGCGAGGTCCGCTTCGCCGGAGCCCCCGCGCCGCGGCTCGCCGACCGGGACGCCTGGCGGCGGCGAGTGGCCTGCGTCTACCAGAAGTCCACGATCATTCCCGGGCTGACCGTGGCGGAGAACCTGTACCTGAACCGGCACGACCGCAACCGGCTGGGCCTGGTCGGCTGGTCGAACCTGTGGCGCAAGGCCGCCGAGCTGCTGGAGGAGTGGTCGGTCGACGTGGACGTCCGCCGGCCGGCCGGCGACCTCGGGGTGGAGCAGCGGCAGTTCGTGGAGATCGCCCGCGCTCTGTCGTTCGGCGCGCGGTTCATCATCTTGGATGAGCCCACCGCCCAGCTCGACGGCGCCGCCATCGCCCGGCTCTTCGAGCGGATGCGCGCCATGCGGGAACAGGGCGTCACCTTCCTGTTCATCAGCCACCACCTGCAGGAGGTCTACGAGATCTGCGACCGGGTCACCGTCTTCCGCGACGCCCGGCACATCGTCACCGCCCCGGTGGCGGACCTGCCGCAGGGTGATCTGGTGGCGGCGATGACCGGCGAGGCCGCCGGGCTGCGGGAGCGGCGGGTGCGACCGGCGATCGGCGCGGACGTGCCGGTCGTGCTGGAGGCCCGGGGCCTGACCGGCGCCGGGGCCTACCACGAGGTGGACCTCCGCGTCCGGGAGGGGGAGATCGTCGGCCTGGCCGGGCTGGAGGGCAGCGGCAAGACCGAGCTGGCCGAGACCGTCGTCGGGCTGCGGGCACCGGCCGCGGGCGTCGTCGAGGTGGCCGGGCGCCCGCTGAAGCCGGGCAGCGTGCCCGACGGGCTGGCGGCCGGCGTGGGGTTCGTCCCTCGTGATCGCCACCATCAGGGCCTGGTCCCGCTGATGTCGATCGCCGACAACGCCACGCTCACCGTCCCCGAGCGGCTCGGCGCCGCCGGATTCCTCAGCGACCGGCGGCGCGACGCGCTGGCCGGTGAGATGATCGACAATCTGGCGATCAAGACCCCCGGCCCGGCGCTGCCCGTCTCCGGGCTGTCCGGCGGGAACCAGCAGAAGGTCGTCATGGCCCGCGCGCTGGCCAACGACCCCCGCCTGCTGGTGCTCATCACGCCGACCGCCGGGGTCGACGTCCGGTCCAAGGAGTTCCTGCTCGGCAAGGTCGAAGAGGTCGCCGGGCAGCGGACCGCCGTGGTGATCGCCTCCGACGAGCTGGACGATCTGCGGTCGTGCGACCGGGTGCTGGTGATGTTCCACGGCCGTGTCGTCGCCGAACTGGCCGCCGGCTGGCACGACCACGAGATGGTGGCCGCCATGGAAGGAGTCGAGCTCGATGCCTGAGACCACCGCCGTGCCCGCCGGGACCGGACGGCCACCGGACCCGCCGGCGCCGGACGGGACCGGAGCGGGACGGCGCCGTCCGGCGATCCGGCTGGCCCGGTTGCGGGACTACGCCCTGGTGCCCGCCATCGTCGTCATCGCGATCGTCGGACAGATCGTCAATCCGATCTTCCTGCAGAGCGACAACCTGATCAACATCCTGCAGACGATGTCGGAGATCTCGCTGCTCGTCCTGGCCCAGACGCTGGTGCTGGTCGCCGGCCGGATGGACCTGTCGCTGGAGTCCACCTTCGGGCTGGCCCCCGGGGTGGCCGCCTGGCTGACGGTCGCGGCCGGCGCCGGGCACGGGCTGGGCCTGCTGCCCGGCGGGTGGGCGATCCCGGTCACCCTGGCGGTCGGGGTGCTGGCGGGGGCGGTGAACGCGCTGTTCATCGTCCGCTTCGGGCTCAACGGCTTCATCGTCACGCTGGGCATGCTGATCGTGCTGCGCGGCCTGCTCACCGGCATCTCCGGCGGCAAGACCTTCTTCAACCTCCCGCCGTCCATGACCTATCTCGGCTCGACGGTGTGGCTGGGCGTGCCCGCCTCCATCTGGATCTGCCTGCTGCTGTTCGCGGGCGGGATCGTGGTGCTGGGGTACACCCGGTTCGGCCGGTCGCTGTACGCCATCGGCGGCAACGTCGACGCGGCCAAGGCGGCCGGCATCCGCACCGACCGGGTGCTGTGGATCACCCTGATCGCCGCCGGCACGCTGGCCGCGCTCGGCGGCCTGCTGCTCTCCGGCCGGCTCGCCTCGGTCGCCGCCGGCCAGGGCGACGGGGCCATCTTCACCGTGTTCGCCGCCGCCGTCATCGGCGGGGTGAGCCTCAACGGCGGCAAGGGCACGGTGTTCGGCGCGTTCACCGGAATCCTGCTGCTCTACATGATCCAGAACGTGCTGACGCTGGCGGGGGTGCCGGCCCAGTGGATCGAGGCGCTCAACGGCGGGATCATCCTCACCGCGCTGGCGATCTCCCGGCTCACCGGCGGCCGGACGCAGGACTGACCCCGGGCGGGGCGAGGGCGGTCATGCCCCCGCCCCGCCCGGTGTTCCGGCGCTGAGGCGTCAGGTGCGGGTCCAGCGCTGGTTGGTGCCGCCGTTGCAGGACCAGATGACCAGCTTGGTGCCGTTGGCGGTGGCGTTGTTCGGCACGTCCAGGCACTTGTTGGCGCCGACCGCGGTGATGCTGCCGTCGGCGTTGAACCGCCACTGCTGGTTGTTCTGCCCGTTGCAGTCCCAGATGATGACGTTCGTTCCGTCGGCGGTGCCGCGGTTGTTCACGTCCAGGCACTTGTTGCCGTACACCCGCAGCTCCCCGGACGCGGTCTGCGTCCACTGCTGGCCGGTGCCGCCGTTGCAGTCCCAGATCTGGGCCTGCGTCCCGTTGGCCGACGATCCCGCGTCCAGGCACCGGCCCGAGGCGGCCCCCTTGATCGCGCCGCCGCCCGGCGCCGGGGTCGGGGTCGGGGACGGCGAGGGCCCGCCGCCGGTCCCGGTGACGGTGAGCAGCACCGCCTCGCGCGCGGGCACCGTGACGGTGTGGCTCCCGCTGAAGGTGCCGACGTCGGTACCGGTCCACGGGTCGCGCACCACCGCCGAGCCGGTCAGGCCGAGGTCGGACCAGCGGGCGGTGATCGGTGCGGCGGAGGTCGTCCGGTTCAGCAGCAGGACCGCCCGGCGGCCGTCACCGATCAGCACCTTGCTGTACACCTGGCGCCCGCTCTGGTCCTCGGCGACCTTGACCCCCTGCCGGCCGTTCGGATCCTGGTCGACCGCCAGGACCTCGCGGTTGGTGAGGATCGCCCGGGTCTCCGCGCTCATGGTGGCCAGGTTGTTGCCCGCCAGCAGCGGCGCCCCCGAGATCGCCCACAGGCCGAGGTGCGTGCGGTTCTGCGCGGCGGTGAAGCCCTTCATGCCGACGACCAGCATGTCGGGGTCGTTGTAGCGGCCCGGGCTCTGCGCCGCGGGATGCTGGGCGGAGTCGAAGTTGGCCAGCACCCGGTCCATCGACGCCGACTCGCCCCAGTAGATGATGTCACCGCTGGTCCGCCACATCGTCGACATGGCCGGCGCCCAGTCCCACGGGCTCTGCTGGCCCCAGTTGCACACCGACAGCACCATCGGCCGGCCGGTCTGCGCGGTGGCCCGGCCGATCGCGTCGCTGATCGCCTGATAGGTGGTGCGCGAGTTCAGGCCCTCGGCCTGCCCGCCGCACCAGTCGACCTTGACGAAGTCGAACCCCCAGCGGGAGAACTGCAGGAAGTCCTGGTCGTAGTGGCCCTCGCTGCCGCTGTTCGGCGCGGCCGGTCGCCCGGTCGGATAGTAGTAGCCGCACCCGTTGCGCCCGGCGTCGGTGTAGATGCCGGCCTTCAGGCCCTTGCTGTGGATGTAGTCGGTGATGGCCTGCATGCCGCCGGGCCATTCGGCGGTGTCCACGGTGATGTTGCCGGCCGCGTCCCGGGTGCCCTGCCACCAGCCCTCGTCGATGTTGACGTACTCGTAGCCGGCGTCCTTCATCCCGGAGGACACCAGCGCGTCCACCTGGTTCTTGATCACGTTGTAGTTGATCTGCGCGGCGAACGTGTTCCAGGACGCCCACCCCATCGGCGGTCTGGTCACCGGGGACACCGCCGCGACGGTCGCGGCCGAGCCGGCCACGGCCTTGACGGTGGCGGCGGCCGCGCCGTCGGCCACCGTCAAGACCACGGCACAGCCTGCGGGCAGCGCGGCCAGGACGGCCAGTCGCGCGGCGGCCATCAGCCGGCCGCCGCGCCGGCCGTCGCGCCGGGCGGCGGGCCGGGCGAGTGCCCGGCCGAGGCGGTGGCGCGCTTCGCCGAGGAACCGGAAGGGGCGCCGTCGGGTGCTTCGGGTCGGTGGCATCGATGTGTCTCCGGTGCGTCGGGGCGGGACGCGTGCGCATGCCCGCTCGCCGCCCGGCGGGCCGGGGGGCGCGCTCATGGCCGTGTCCCCGCCGGTAGGTCATGACGGGAGTGCGGGGCGGGGCCGCCGGAATCGGTGCTCCGGCGCGTCACCGGACCACGACATGGCGGCGCCTCCCGCCGTCCACCACCGACCCCGGCACGAGGCGACCATCTCGGGACAGTCTGGAAATATCCCGGAAACCTGTCAAGGTCAGCTGAAACGGTTCGACGGGCGACGAGGTCGCCGGGGCCGGAACGGGCGGGCCGCAGGTGGCCTGCCGGGCCGCCGGCCGATCCGGCCGGGCGCTGAAATTTTCATCGTCCCCCGATCCGCCGGAGGGCGGGCATATCACCGGTGACAAGAGCGGACGCCCGCCCGGGCCGCCGGCCGGCGGGCGCGGGCCGTGACCGCGTCCTTGACAGTGCGGCCGGCCGTCGTATTTGCTCCGCCGCACCACCGCCTTCCGTCACCCGACCGAGAGGAGCCCGCGACCGCCGAGGTCTTGTTAGCGTTAACAGATCGACTTGACCACGGCGCCGGCCGGTCGCGCCGGAACATCGTCCGCCTCGCCCGGTACGGGCTTCCCGCACCCGCGTTCCCCCGGGAGCGCCACCGCTCCACCCGCCTGGTCCGCGTCCGGCGCCCGCGTCCGCCGGCCGGCCCGGCGCACCCCCCACCCCCCACGACGTAGGGACGGCGTACTCGACATGTCAGCGCTCTTGAAGCGAATACCCGCCATCGGGGTCTCCCGGCTCGGTCGTTCACTGTTCACCGTTCTGCTGGCCGTGGCCCTGGGCGTGCTCGGCACGGTCGTGGGGG
>NZ_BOOU01000128.1 GCF_016863395.1 Sphaerisporangium rufum
CCCGAGCAACGCCACCCTGGCGTCCTTGATCTTCGATTGGATCTCGTAGGGGGAACTGCGCGGGCGGGTGTCGATCCAGGCGAAGAAGTTCCTGGCCGACTCGTACCGCTCGGCCTCGCGCGTGGTGAGGTTGGCGGGCAGCGGCGCGGCCGCGTCCTCGACGAACCCGTTGTCGATGAGACCCTGAATGACTTCGCGGAGATCCGCCTCGGCGACGCCGGGATGCGTCCGGGCGAACGCGTCGCCGATCTCCTCGACCGTCCGGGTGCCGTCCATCAAGGCGATCAGGCGCGCGATGGAGCCGTCCACGTCGTCCTGGATCTCGGCGGCCACGCCCTGCTGCATGAGGCCGATGCTGATGCGGCCGTCCGGCAGGCTCATCGGCCGATGGACACGCTTGATGTGCGGGTGTTGCATGAGAACCATCCAGGTGGACGTGATGGACAAAGAGAGGCCGGCCCGGTCGGGCCGGCCTCTCACACCGTTCAGATCAGCCGTTGATCTCGCGGTCGCTGGTGGTCTCCACCTTCTCCAGCCGCCGGATCGCCAGCGAGAGCTTCTTGGTGGACTTCTTGTCGCCGGTCATCCACTCAGAACCCTTCATGTCTGCCTCCCGTGATAGGTGCGATGTCGGACCTCGGAGTCCGTCATGAGCGTTGATCGTAGGTTCGGCGTCGGACCCCGAATAACCCTGTTCGGCGACAAGCGGTTGACGATGAGCGTCAACCCCGATCGCCCTCGATACGGCCGCGATGCGGACGAGGCGCTCTCGGCGGCAATGAGCGGTTCCCGAGGAAACGCGAGCCGTCCGGCAGCACGCGCGGCCGGTGCCGCGCTTTGCCGCGCCGCGCCGGACAGGAGGTACCGCCGCACGCCCCCGTCCGCGCGCGACGGACCGCGCCGCCGATGCCTCCGCAGCCTTCCTTGGATCTCGCGACTGCGAGGGCTGACTTCAGAAACGATTTGCAGCTGCAAAGAGCGATGGCCTTTAAGGATCGCTGTTGCAAGAGGTAGAATCGGAGATCGTGACGACGTTTCGGATCAGCGAGGCCGCCGCGCTGCTCGGGGTCAGCGCCGACACCGTCCGCCGCTGGGTGGACGCCGGCCGGCTGCGGGCCGAGCGCGACGAGCACGGCCACCGGCGGCTGAACGGCGCCGACCTGGCCGCCTTCGCCCGCACCCAGGTCGAGTCGGTCGACGGCGGCCGCTCCTCGGCCCGCAACCGCTTCCGCGGCATCGTGACCGAGGTGGTCCGGGACGCGGTGATGGCCCAGGTCGAGATCGCCGCCGGGCCGTTCCGGGTGGTGTCGCTGATGAGCCGGCAGGCCGCCGACGAGCTCGGCCTGGAACCCGGGGTGGTGGCGGTCGCCGTGATCAAGTCGACCAACGTCGTCGTGGAGATCCCCGGCCACGAACGCGCGGCCGGTCACCCGTGAGGAGCTCTTCGGTGTTCAGGCGTCTTTCCCGCCGGGCCCTGGCCCTGCCCGCCGTCCTGGCGCTGGGCCTGTCCGGCTGCGCCTCCGGTGCCGGCTCGGACGAGCCCGCCGCCCCGGCCGCAGCCACGAACCTGACGGTGTTCGCCGCGGCCTCGCTGACCGGCACCTTCACCGAGCTCGGCACCGCCTTCCAGACCGCGAACCCGGGCACCGCGGTGAAGTTCAACTTCGGCTCCAGCGCCACCCTGGCCCGGCAGATCACCCAGGGCGCGCCGGCCGACGTGTTCGCCGCCGCCGGCCCGGCCCCCATGAAGACCGTGACGGACGCCGCCCTTGCGAGCGCACCGGTCACCTTCGCCCGTAACAGGCTGCAGATCGCCGTCCCGGCCGGCAACCCCGCCAAGGTGGACGACCTCGCCGACCTCGCCGACCCGAAGGTGAAGGTGGCGCTCTGCGCCGAGCAGGTGCCCTGCGGTGCCGCGGCCGTCAAGGCGCTGGACGCGGCCGGGGTCAAGGTCGTCCCGGTCACCCTGGAACAGGACGTCAAGGCCACCCTCACCAAGGTCGAGCTGGGCGAGGTGGACGCGGCGCTGGTCTACCACACCGACGTGATCGCCGCCGGCGACAAGGTCGAGGGCATCGAGTTCCCGGCGGCCGGCCAGGCCGTCAACGACTACCCGATCGCCACCCTGGCCAAGGCGCCCGCCGGCGACCTCGCCCAGCGGTTCGTCGACCTGGTGCTGTCCCCGCAGGGCAAGGACGTGCTGGTCAAGGCCGGCTTCGAGGCGCCCTGATCCTCATGGCCGCCACCCAGCGCCCCGAACCGGAGGAACCACCCCACGGTTCCCCCGGCTCCACCGGCCCCGGCCCTAAGGGCCCCGGCTCTAAGGGTCCCGGCCCCACCGGCCCCGGCCCTACCGGCCCCGGTCGTACCCGCCCCGGCTCCGATGGCCTCAGCGGTCCTGAAGGCCCCGCCGCTGCCGCCGGCTCCGCCCGATCTCCGGCCGCACCGGCGGGACGGCTGCCGTGGATGCTGGTCGGGCCCGCGCTGCTCGGCCTAGCCTTCCTGGTGCTGCCGCTGGCCGGGCTGCTGGTCCGCGCCCCGTGGGCGACGCTGCCCGCGCGGCTGGCCGAGCCGCAGGTGCTGGAGGCGCTGCGGCTGTCGCTGCTGTCGGCCACCGTCGCCACCGCCGGCTGCCTGCTGCTCGGCGTGCCGCTGGCCTGGCTGCTGGCCCGGGTGGAGTTCCCCGGCCGGCGCCTGGTGCGTGCCCTGGTCACCGTCCCGCTGGTGCTGCCCCCGGTGGTCGGCGGCGTCGCGCTGCTGCTGGTGCTCGGCCGGCGCGGCCTGGTCGGCGAGTGGCTGGCGGCGACCTTCGGGGTCACCCTGCCCTTCACCACCGCCGGCGTCATCGTCGCCGAGGCGTTCGTGGCGATGCCGTTCCTGGTCATCAGCGTGGAAGGCGCGCTGCGCGGCGCCGACCAGCGCTACGAGGAGGCCGCCGCGACCCTCGGGGCCTCCCGCTGGACGGTGTTCCGCCGGGTCACCCTCCCCATGATCATGCCGGGCGTGATCGCCGGAGCGGTGCTGTGCTGGGCACGGGCCCTCGGCGAGTTCGGCGCCACCATCACCTTCGCCGGCAACTTCCCCGGCACCACCCGCACCATGCCGCTGGCCGTCTACCTGGCCCTGGAGACCGAACCGGAGGCGGCCATCGTGCTCAGCCTGGTCCTGCTGGCCGTCTCGGTGGTCATCCTGGCGAGCCTGCGCGACCGCTGGGTGAGCACGCCATGACCCCGCACCGCCTCCCTGCTGGACCCCGCATCGGACATCGCGGGGGGCGAGGCGGCCGGGCCAAGACCCCGCACACCGCCTACGTGTCGAACCCGATGCCGGACGTCGCGGCGGGCGAGGTGGTCGCATCATGAGCCTGCACGCCCGGCTCGTCGTCACCCGGCCGGCGTTCGCGCTGGACCTGGCGCTGGAGGTCGCGGCGGGCGAGGTGGTCGCGCTGCTCGGCCCGAACGGCGCCGGCAAGACCACCGCGCTGCGCGCCCTGGCCGGGCTCACCGCCATGTCACCCGGCGGGCGGATCACCCTGGACGGCCACGACCTGCACCATCTGCCCGCCGACCGGCGGCCGATCGGCGTCGTCTTCCAGGACTACCTGCTGTTCCCGCACCTGTCCGCGCTGGACAACGTCGCCTTCGGCCCCCGCTGCCAGGGCGTCCCCAAGGCCGAGGCCCGCCGCGCCGCCGCCGCCCTGCTGGACCGCGTCGGCCTGGCCGGCCACGCCGCCGCCCGGCCCGGCCGGCTGTCCGGCGGGCAGGCCCAGCGGGTCGCCCTCGCCCGCGCCCTGGCCGTCCGGCCGCGCCTGCTGCTGCTGGACGAGCCGCTGGCCGCCCTGGACGCGCACACCCGGCTGGAGATCCGCTCCGGGCTCCGCCACCACCTGGCCGGCTTCAACGGCGCCACCGTCCTGGTCACCCACGACCCGCTGGACGCCATGGTGCTCGCCGACCGGCTGGTCGTCATCGAACACGGCGCCGTCGTCCAGCAGGGCACCCCAGGCGAGGTCGCCCGGCACCCCCGCACCGATTACGTCGCCCGCCTGGTCGGGCTCAACCTCTACCGGGGGACGGCCCGCGGCGTCGGGGTCCAGGTCGGCGAGCTGCTGCTCAGCACGTCCGAACGGCTGACCGGCCCGGCGTTCGTCGCCTTCCCGCCCGCCGCCGTCGCCCTGTACCGGTCCCGGCCGGACGGCAGCCCGCGCAACCTGTGGCCGGCCCGCGTCGGCGGCGTCGAGCGGCACGGCGACCACGTCCGGGTGCACCTGGACGGCCCCATCTCCGCCTTCGCCGACATCACCCCCGCCGCGCTGGCCGACCTCGACCTCACCCCCGGCCGCGAGGTCTGGGCCTCCGTCAAGGCCACCGAAACCCATGCCTACCCCGCGTGACCCGCCAGCGGCGTATCGATGGAAAGCCGTACAGGTGTGAGGCTCCGGGCTGCGTGCGTGACGCGGCCTACGTCCCGGACGCGGCCCGGCCGGTGGCGGGCGGCCGGGCCGGGCCGGTGCGGCGGGCGTAGGCGGCGGGGGACATGCCGACGGCCGCGGTGAAGTCGCGGGTCAGGTGGGCCTGGTCGGTGTAGCCGAGCTCGGCGGCCAGCGTCGCCAGGTCGATGCCCTGGCACACCCGCTCGGCGGCCTCGTGCAGCCGGAAGCGGCGGATCACCCACTTGGGGCCGACGCCGACGTACTCCCGGAACAGCCGCTGCAGCGACCGCACCGACCGCCCCGCCCGGGCCGCCAGCTCGTCCACCCGGGTCACCGCCACATCACTCTCCACCGCCGCCACCAGTGCCGCGACCTCCTCGGCCACCGGGTCGCGGCTGGGCCCCAGCCCGAGCAGGAAGTCCTCGACGAGCGTGCCGGCGGCCCGGCCGTCCGGCTCGGCCAGCACGCGTTCAACCAGCGCCGCGCCCGCGGCCCCGTACATCTCGCCGATCTCCGCGAAACGGCCGGTCAGCCGGGAGACCGGGCCGTCCAGGAACGGCCGGAAGCCGCCCGGACGGAATCGGGTGCCGAGCACCCGGCCGCTGCCCCGCATTGTGTACGAGAACCCGCCGGTGATGACGCCGGCGATCCGGTGGAAGTCTCCGGTGATCGCCATGTTCACCGTGGGATGGGAGACGATGCGCTGCTCGTACGGCTCGGCGAGATCGGTCCAGGTGACCACCCAGAAGTGCTCGACGTACGCCGCGAGCCCGGGCGATGGCGGCCACCGGACATAGTCGAAGGCGTCCAGCCCCGCGTACGGGTGCACCCAGCCGCGCTGTCGCGTTTCTACAAGCCGCCCCACCGGCATGGGGGGCACGATGGCTGCCATGGACGACATGATGCCGTTGATGAGGCGCGCCACCGAGCAGACCGCCGAACTGGTCCGCGAGGTGCGGCCCGAGCAGCTCGGGCTGCCCACGCCGTGCGAGGAGTTCACGGTACGGGACCTGATCAACCACCTCGAATGGGTGGCGGAGATGTTCGAGGGACTGGCCCACGGCAAGCCGATGATCGAGCAGGGACCGTACGCGGGCGACTTCCCCGAGCGGGCCGAACGCACGCTCACCGCCTGGTCCCGGCCGGAGGCCTGGGAGGGCACCAGCCCCGGCATGGGCCTGCCGATGACCACGCTGGCCCAGATGTACCTCACCGACATGGTCGTGCACGGCTGGGACCTGGCCACCGCCACCGGCCAGGACTACGAACCGGCCCCCGAGACGGTCGCGCGGGCGCTGGACTTCACCGACCGGATGGTCGAGATGGGCCGGCAGCGCGGCGCCTTCGGCCCGCCGGTCGCGGTCCCGGACGACGCCCCGCCGCTCACCCGCCTGCTCGGCATCGTCGGCCGCGACCCGTCCTGGACCCCGGCCGACCCGATGTGACCTGGCCTGGACCCCGGACCGCTCGATGTGACCCGGCCTGAACCTCAGACGCCCCGACCCGCCCCAACCTGACCCGGGCGGGCGTCGAGGTGTCGTCGTGGTGTCGTTCTGGGGCCATGCGGCGCGAAGGCGTTGAGCCGTTTCCCGGCGGGCTTTACCGTGACCATGTTCGATAACGAAGGGTGTCGATCTCGTCGCGGAAAGTAGGTGCCGGGGGTGCCGGGACAGCAGACGTTGCTCAAGG
>NZ_BOOU01000129.1 GCF_016863395.1 Sphaerisporangium rufum
GGCACAGACCGACGTCACCGGCGTCTGGGGCGTCCCCCGCCGGCGCCGCTACCGCGTCTACCTCGCCGGCCTGGCCTGGGACCTCCTCCTCATCGCCGGGCTGACCCTGCTGGTCGGCTACCTCCCCCTGCCCGACCTCGCCAAAGCCGTGCTGCAGGCCCTCATCGTGACGGTACTGCTGTCCATCCCGTTCCAGCTCCAGGTCTACATGCGCACCGACCTGTACTACGTGCTCCGCGACCTGCTGCGTGCCCACAACCTCTTCGACGACGGCCTGGCCTATGCGGCCTACCTCAAAGACCGGGCGCTCGCGCGGCTGCGCCGCCGCCCCTTCAGCCGGCCGGACCCGACCGCCGGGCTGCCCCCGCACGAGCGGCGCGCCACCCGGGTGTACTCCGTCTTCCTCATCGGCGGCGCCACGATCAGCCTGGGGTCACTGGCGGCGTTCGGCCTGCCGATCGCCATCGGGGCGGTGGCACGCTCGGCCCGAGCCATCGCCGGCGGGCTGAACGGCGGCCCGGTCCTCCCCGCCCTCGACTCGGCCCTGTTCCTGCTCATCGAGGGTGGCATCCAGTTGCTGTTCGCGGTCACCTTCGTCCGCACCCACCGGCACTGGTTCCGGCGCCGTGGCGTGCCGGACCGCCCCACCGCGCCTGCCGGCCACTGATATCCGCCGGGTGATGAACGGTTCATCGACCCCCGGCGCGGACGGCCGGGTACCCGGCCCGGTGGCCGCCGCCCCGCACGCGCTGTTGTCGCACGGTAACGGCCACCGGCCGGGCACGCCTCGCCGCAGGACGCCGGTCATCCTATCTATGCGGGTCAGCCCGGCGATCGCAGGCGCCTTGACAGCCGCATCGGGCTCCGCGACGTTGGATGTCTGAGGTTCGTCGAATCGTTACAACCACTACTGCTCGATGAGCGGGTGGGTCGCGACCCGGGCGCCGGCTCCGCTCAGGGACATCACCCTCTCACCGGGACGGTTCACGGCCGGCGGCACCCGTGAACGGGACGGCGACCTCCACCTCCCACAACCTCACATCCTCGCTGGAGTGCTGCATGGGTCTGCCCGTGAACCGGCGTCACTTCCTCACCACCGCCGCGGTGACCGCCGGTACCGTCGCGCTGCCGCCGGCCGTCTTTCCCGCCCGGGCCGCCGCGGCGGTGCCGCCGCAGGTGACACTCCCCCAGCGCGGCATCTACGACACCAGGCCCGCGACGCACTGGTCCGACGGCTTCCTGACCGGCAACGGCGAGTACGGAGCGCTGTTCCACGGCGCGCCGGCGCTGGAGAAGGTGGTCTTCAACCATCACCGGTTCGTGATGCCCAACGGCACCCGCGGCCTCACCCCGCCGGTGTACTCGGGGGTGCTGGGCCGGGTCCGCGACAAGGCACTCGCCGGGGACTACGCCGGCGCGACCCGGGACTTCACCGCCGGCTGGAGCCTGCGCAACACCCAGACGTTCCACCCGGGCTACGAGCTGCAGATCAGCACCCCCGGCGTGACCACCACGAACAACTACGCCCGGATCACCGACTTCACGACCGGCGAGGTCACCTCCACCTGGACCGACGGCTCCGGCACCTGGACCCGCCGGGGGTTCGCCTCCCGGGCCGACCAGGTGATCGTGCACGAGCTGGCGCCCGCGCCCGGCCGGACGGTCGACGCCACGTTGAGCGTCAACGCGGCGCTGGACGGGGTGCCGGGATCGGTGGGGTTCGCCACCCTGGCCACCGTCACCGGCGCCGACGGCTACCTGAACCTGCGCGGGACCTACCCGTCGGGGCAGGGGGCGTTCGGCTACGAGGGCGTCACCCGGGTCGTCGCGACCGGCGGGTCGGTGCGGGCGAGCGGCGCCACCATCGTGGTGTCCGGGGCGACCAGGCTGGTGCTGCTCACCAAGCTGGACCGTTACGAGTCGTCCACCACCTGGAACGCCAAACCGCTGCACACCGCGCTGGCCGCGCTACCGGCCGACTACCTGGCGCTGCGCGTCCGGCACGTGGCCCTGCACGGCCCGCAGTACGAGCGGTCCCGCCTGGACCTGAACGTGAGCGCCGCCGACCGGCAGCTGTCCACCAGCGAGCTGATCGGCCGGCAGAACGCGGCCCGCGACGTCGTCGACGTGGCGTTACTGGAGCGGATGTACGACTCCGGCCGGTACCTGTTCCTCAGCTCCAGCGGCGTGCTGCCGCCCCGGCTGACCGGCCTGTGGTCGGGGGCCTGGAACGCGGCCTGGGCCGGCGACTTCACCACCGACGCCAACGTGAACTTCCAGGTCGCCGGGGGCAACATCCTGTCCCTCACCGAGGCCATGCGGGGCTACTTCAACCTGATCCTCGGCCAGCTCGACGACTGGCGGCTCAACGCGCGCAACCTGTACGGCGCGCGCGGCCTGCACGCGCCCAGCCGGACCGATGGCGAGCACGGGCGCATGCTGCACCTGGACTACGGCTTCCCCGGCCACACCTGGACCGGCGGCGCCGACTGGCTGCTCTACCCGCTGCTGGAGTACTACCAGGTCACCGGGGACACCGCCTTCTACCGCGACAGCGTGGCACCGGTGCTGATGGAGCTCGCCCTGTTCTACGAGGACTTCCTGACCCGCACCGACTCGGGGGGCAAGGTGGTCTTCGTGCCGTGCTTCTCGGTGGAGAACGCCCCCGGCAACACCGGACGGCAGCTGTCGATCAACGCGACCGGCGAGATCGCCGCCGGACGGCACGCGCTGCAGGCCGCCGTCGACGCCGCCAACACCCTCGGCGTGGAGCAGGGGCAGGGCCAAGGCGTGCAGCGCTGGACCGCCCTGCTGGCCAGGCTGCCCGCCTACCGGGTGAACTCCGACGGCGCGCTGGCCGAATGGGCCTGGCCGAGCCTGACCGACAACTACGACCACCGGCACGCCCAGCACATGTACGGCGCCTTCCCGCTGCACGAGATCAACCCCGAGGACCGGCCCGACCTGATCGGCCCGGCGCGCCGGGCCCTGGACGTGCGCGGCGACGAGAACCTGTCCGCGCACGGCGCGATCCACCGCTGCTTCGCGCGGGCCCGGCTCAAGGACGGCCCCGGCTTCTACGCGAACCTGCGGAAGATCCTCGGCAACAACATGGTCTTCCGGTCGCTGATGACCTCGCACAACCCGGGCCTGGACATCTACAACGCCGACGCCGCCAACGCGCTGCCGGCGATGCTGGCCGAGGCGCTGGTGTACACCCGCCCCGGCGTGCTGGAGCTGCTGCCGGCGCTGCCCGACCAGCTCGGCAAGGGGACCATCACCGGGGTGCGCGGCCGCAACCGGATCGCCATCGACGCCCTCAGCTGGGACATTCCGGCCGGCACGGTGACCGCGACGGTGACGTCCGGCACCGCGCAGAGCGTCACGCTGATCTGCCGGCGCGGCATCGGCTCGATCACCACCACCGCGCCGGTGAGCGCCTCCCCGCTCGGCGACCACGCGCGGATCGTGTCGCTGGCCGGCGGGGTCCGGACCGACATCACCGTACGGCTGGCGCCCCCGACCGGCGCGAGCACCGTCCGGCTGGTGAACCGGAGGAGCGGCAAGGTGCTGGACGTCAACGGCGGCTCCACCGCCGACGGCGCCGCGGTGATCCAGTGGGCGTGGACCGGCGCGGCCAACCAGCAGTGGCGCACGACGCAGAACGCCGACGGCTCGGTCCGGCTGACCGGCGTCGGCAGCGGCAAGGCGCTGACCAGTCCGAACTCGACTCAGGGCACCGCGCTGGTGCAGGCGGCCGACACCGGCGGCGCCGGCCAGCGGTGGAAGCTGGTCGCGGCGGCCACCAGCGGCTACCACCGGGTGGTCAACGCCGGCAACGGGCTGTGCCTGGACGTCGAGGGCGGTTCCACCGCGGACGGCGCCCGCGTCATCCAGTGGCCGGCCAACGGCGGCACCAACCAGGAATGGCAGATCATCACCCTGTGACCACCGCCCGGCCGGAGGGTACGGCACCGGCCGGCAGCCTTGCATGGTCGGCTGATGGCATCTGCGGATGGTGACCGGGCTAACGGTGATCAGGGTCAAGAAGTGCGCGCTTTTTCACGCATTCGTCCAAAATATCCAGGATCGAGACCTTTTCAAGATCCAGATCGGGGCTTAAGATCAACGATCATGGACGCGGATCCGGCGTCGATGTGGCCCTACGGGAGGCAGAGATGAACAAGTCCGAGCAGCAGCCCACCAAGAAGATCTCGCTGGCGATCCGGCGGCTGGAGAAGGTGGAGACCACCACGGCCCGCAGCACCAACGGCTGATCTCACCCCAGCGATATGAGGCCGGCCCGGCCCAGCCGGGCCGGCCTCTCGTCATTCGTCACGTCGAGTTGGACGGTTCTTCGTGCACCACCCGCGTATCAAGCGTGTCCATCAACCCCTGAGCCTGCCCGGCGACCGCATCATCGTCGGTCTCATGCAGCAGGGCGTGGCCGCCGAGATCCAGGACGACGCGGACGGCTCCATCGCGCGCCTGATCGTCCTGATGGACGGCACCCGGACGGTCGAGGAGATCTGCGACGCGTTCGCCCGGACGCATCCCGGCGTCGCCGACGAGGACGTCCGCGACGTCGTCCAAGGCCTCATCGACCAGGGGTACGTCGAGGACGCGGCCGCGCCGCTGCCCGACAACCTCACCGCGCGCGAGGCCGGCCGGTACGCGTCGGCGAGAAACTACTTCGCCTGGATCGACACCCGCCCGCGCGACTCCCCGTACGAGATCCAATCGAAGATCAAGGACGCCAGGGTGGCGTTGCTCGGC
>NZ_BOOU01000130.1 GCF_016863395.1 Sphaerisporangium rufum
GCGTGGTGTTCCCGGTGTTGGTCACCCGGTAGTGGTAGACCACCGGCAACCCCGCACCGGCCACCGTGCTGGGCTGGGCCGTCTTCTGCAGGCTGACGCTGGGCAGCGACGCTGCGGTCACGGTCGCCGTCGACGGCGCCGAAGTGATCGGCGCCCCCTCCGGCGGAGTGCCCGAGGCCACCGCGGTGTTCAGCACCACGCCCGCGTCGATGTCGAGTTGCGTCACCACGTAGGTGCCGGTGCAGGTGGTGCCCGCCTGCGGCGCCAGGGTGGTCACCGGGCAGGTGATCACCGGCGGCGTCCCGGTGCCGGAGAACGCGGTGTCGGCCGCGGTCACCTGGGTCAGCGTGGTGTTGCCGGTGTTGACGATGGCGTACGAGTAGGTGACGGTCTGCCCGGCCGCGGTGACGGTCGCCGGCGACGCCGACTTGTTCAGCGCCAGACTCGGCGCCGGGGGGATCGTCACCGTCACCGTCGACGGCGGCGAGGTGATCGGCGGGCCCTCCGGCGGCGTACCGGTGGCGACCGCGGTGTCCACCAGCGCACCGGAGTCCACGTCCGCCTGGGTGGTCACGTAGGTGCCGGTACAGGTGGTGCTCTCCCCCGGCTCCAGGGTCGTCACCGGACAGGTGATCACCGGCGGCGGGCCCGTCCCGGAGAACGCCGTGTCGGCCACGCTCACCCCGGTCAGCGTGGTGTTCCCGGTGTCGGTCACCTGGAAGGAGTAGGTGATGGTGGTCCCGGCGCCGCCCACCGTGCTCGGCGAGGCGGTCTTCAGCACGCTGATGCCCGGCTGCGGCGGGGCGGTGACGGTGGCCGTCGACGGCGCCGACGAGATCACCGGCCCGGTCGGCGGGGTGCCGCGGGCCACCGCGGTGTTCACCACCGCACCGGCGTCGATGTCCGCCTGGGTCACCGCGTACGTCCCGGTACAGGTGGTGGTCGCGCCCGGCGCCAGCGTGGTCACCGGACAGGTGATCACCGGCGGCGTCCCCGTCCCGGAGAACGCGGTGTCGGCCGCGGTCACCCCGGTCAGCGTCTTGTTACCGGTGTTCACGATGGCGTACGAGTAAGTGACCGTCTGCCCCGCCTGGGTGACGGTCACCGGCGACGCCGACTTGCTCAGCGCGAGGCTCGGCAGGTAGTTCATGGTGACCGTCACGGTGGACGGCGGCGAGGTGATCGGCGGTGCCTGCGGCGGGGTGCCGGTGGCCACCGCGGTGTTCACCACCACGCCCGCGTCCAGGTCGGCCTGGGTGGTCACGTAGGTGCCGGTACAGGTGGTGGACGCCTGCGGTGCCAGCGTGGTCACCGGGCAGTTGACCACCGGCGGCGGGCCGGTGCCGGAGAACGCGGTGTCCGCGGCGGCCACGTTGGTCAGCGTGGTGTTGCCGGTGTTGGTGACGGTGTAGGAGTAGGTGATCGGCCGCCCGGCATTGGAGATCGTGCTCGGGAAGGCCGTCTTCAGCAGGCCGATGCTCGGCAGCGGCGGGACGGTGACGGTGGCCGTCGACGGCGGCGACGAGATCGCCGGGCCCTCCGGCGGGGTGCCCGAGGCCACCGCGGTGTTCACCACCGAGCCCGCGTTGATGTCGGCCTGGGTCACCACGTACGTCCCGGTGCACGTGGTGGCCGCCTGCGGCGCCAGCGTGGTCACCGGACAGGTGATCACCGGCGGCGTGCCGGTCCCGGAGAACGCGGTGTCGGTGGCTGTCACCCCGGTCAGGGTGGTGTTGCCGGTGTTGGCGACGGCGTACGAGTAGACGACGGTCTGCCCCGCCGCGGTGACCGTGGGCGGCGACGCCGACTTGCTCAGCGCCATGCTCGGCGCGGACAGGAAGGTCAATGTCGCGGTGGCCGGGTCGGAAGTGATCGGCCCGCCGACCGGCGGGGTACCGGTGGCCAGCGCGGTGTTGATGACCGCGCCGGCGTCCACGTCGGCCTGGGTGGTCACGTACGTGCCGGTACAGGTGGTGGACACCCCTGGGTCCAGCGAGGTCACCGGGCAGGTGATGACCGGCGGCGTGCCGGTCCCGGAGAACGCGGTATCGGCCACGCTCAGCGCGGTGAGCGTCACGTTCCCGGTGTTGGTGACGGTGTAGGAGTAGGTCACCGTGCGGCCGGCGAAGGTCAGCGTGCTGGGGAACACCGTCTTCTGCAGTTCCATGTGCGGGGCGGGTTCCCCGCTGACGGTGGCCGTCGACGGGTCGGACGTGACCGGCCCGCCGGTCGGCGGGGTACCGGTGGCCAGCGCGGTGTCGATCAGCGCACCGGAGTTGACGTCCTCCTGGGTCACCACGTATGTGCCGGTGCAGGTGACCACCTGGCCCGGGGTCAGCGTGGTCACTGGACAGGTGATCACCGGCGGCGTACCGGTGCCGGAGAACGCGACGTCCGCCACGGTCACCCCGGTCAGCGTGGTGTTACCGGTGTTGGTCACCCGGAATGAGTAGGTGATCACCTGGCCGGCCGCGGTCAGCGACGACGGGAAGGCGGTCTTCAGCAGCTCGACGTGCGGCAACGACGGGATGGTCACCGTCGCGATGGACGGGCCGGAGGCGACCGGCACGCCGCCCGCCGTGGTGCCGGTGGCGACCGCGGCGTCCACGATCGAGCCGGCGTTCACGTCGGCCTGGGTGGTGACGTACGTGCCGGTGCAGGTGGTCACCTCGTCCGGCAGCAGGACCGTCACCGGGCAGGTGATCACCGGCGGCGGGCCGGTGCCGGTGAACGAGGTGTCGGCCACGCTCAGCGCGAGCAGCGTGGTGTTGCCGGTGTTGGTCACCTGGTAGGAGTAGAAGACCGTCAGCCCGGCGGCGGCCACCGTGCTCGGCGACGCGGTCTTCAGCAGGGCCAGGCTGGGCGTGCTCTCGGCGGTGACGGTGGCGGTGGACGGATCGGAGACCACCAACGGGCCGCCCGGCGGGGTGCCGAAGGCGCGGGCGGTGTTCACCACCGTGCCGGTGTCGATGTCGAGTTGCGTCACCACATACGTCCCGGTGCAGGTGGTGGACGTGTTCGGCGCCAGTGTGGACACCGGACAGGTGATCACCGGCGGCGTACCGGTCCCGGAGAACGCGGTGTCGATGGCACCGATGCCGTTCATCGTCCGGTTGCCGCTGTTCACGATGCGGTACGAGTAGGTGACCGTCTGCCCGGCCTCGGTGACCGTGGCCGGCGCGGCCGTCTTCTGCAGGTCCAGGCGGGGCGTGGACGGGATGGTCACCGTCGCGGAGGACGGCGGCGAGTTCACCGGCGGCCCGCTCGGCGGGGTACCGGTCGCCACCGCGGTGTTCAGCACCCCGCCGTTGCCCACGTCCGGCTGGGTGGTCACGTAGGTGCCGGTACAGGTGGTCACCTGGCCGGGGGTCAGCGTGGTCACCGGACAGGTGATCACCGGCGGCGTACCGGTCCCGGTGAACACCGTGTCGGCCACGCTCAACGAGGTCAGTACGGTGTTGCCGGTGTTGGTCACCTGGAACGAGTAGGTCACGGTCCGGCCGGCCGCGCCCACCGTGCTCGGCGCGGCGGTCTTGAGCAGGGCGAGGCCGGGCAGCGGGGTGACGGTGACGGTGGCGCTGGAGGGGTTGGAGTTCACCAGCGTGCCACCT
>NZ_BOOU01000131.1 GCF_016863395.1 Sphaerisporangium rufum
TCTGGTGGTGGGTGGGCTGGTCGGTCCGGTTTGTTGTTTGTGAATTGCATAGTGGACGCGAGCATCTTTGTGGCCAAGTTTTTTAGGGCACACGGTGGATGCCTTGGCATCAGGAGCCGATGAAGGACGTGGGAGGCTGCGTTAAGCCTCGGGGAGTCGCCAACCAGACGTTGATCCGGGGATGTCCGAATGGGGAAACCTAGCACCAGTCATGTGGTGTTGCCGCCGTCTGAATGTATAGGGCGGTTGGTGGTAACGCGGGGAAGTGAAACATCTCAGTACCCGTAGGAAGAGAAAACAAATAGTGATTCCGTGAGTAGTGGTGAGCGAAAGCGGATGAGGCTAAACCATGCGCGTGTGATAGCCGGCAGGTGTTGCGTGTGTGGGGTTGTGGGACCCTCTTGTGGTTTCTGCCGAGACCGCGGGCAGTGATAAATCGGTGGGGTAGCCGAAGTTTCTGGGAAGTTGCGCCGTAGACCGTGAGAGTCGGGTAGGTGAAACTCCGTCGACTGTTTGAGGGGATCCCGAGTAGCACGGGGCCCGAGAAATCCTGTGTGAATCTGCCAGGACCACCTGGTAAGCCTAAATACTCCCTGATGACCGATAGTGAACAAGTACCGTGAGGGAAAGGTGAAAAGCGCCCCGGTGAGGGGTCGTGAAATAGTACCTGAAACCGTGTGCCTACAAGCCGTAGGAGCGTAGACGGGGCTTGCCTTGTCTGTGATGTGACTGCGTGCCTTTTGAAGAATGAGCCTGCGAGTTATGGTGTGTGGCGAGGTTAACCCGTGTGGGGGAGCCGTAGCGAAAGCGAGTCTGAATAGGGCGCAAGAGTCGCATGCTGTAGACCCGAAGCGGAGTGATCTACGCATGGGCAGGTTGAAGCGCGGGTAAGACCGTGTGGAGGACCGAACCCACCAGGGTTGAAAACCTGGGGGATGATCTGTGTGTAGGGGTGAAAGGCCAATCAAACTCCGTGATAGCTGGTTCTCCCCGAAATGCATTTAGGTGCAGCGTTGCGTGTTTCTTGCCGGAGGTAGAGCACTGGATGGCTGATGGGCCTTACCGGGTTACTGACGTCAGCCAAACTCCGAATGCCGGTAAGTGAGAGCGTGGCAGTGAGACTGCGGGGGATAAGCTTCGTAGTCGAGAGGGAAACAGCCCAGACCACCGACTAAGGCCCCTAAGCGTGTGCTAAGTGGGAAAGGATGTGGAGTCGCAGTGACAACCAGGAGGTTGGCTTAGAAGCAGCCATCCTTGAAAGAGTGCGTAATAGCTCACTGGTCAAGTGATTCCGCGCCGACAATGTAGCGGGGCTTAAGTACGCCGCCGAAGTCGTGGCATTCACACGTTGAGCCTGGCATGGGGTTTCCCCGTGTCTGGGTGTGTGGGTGGGTAGGGGAGCGTCGTGCGGCCGGGGAAGCAGCCGGGTGACCGAGTTGTGGAGGCCGTGCGAGTGAGAATGCAGGCATGAGTAGCGAATCAGAAGTGAGAAACTTCTGCGCCGGATGACCAAGGGTTCCTGGGCTAGGTTAATCCGCCCAGGGTAAGTCGGGACCTAAGGCGAGGCCGACAGGCGTAGTCGATGGACAACGGGTTGATATTCCCGTACCCGCTGGTATGCGCCCATATCGAGGCCAGTGATACTAAGAGTCCTTAACCCCTCGACTCCTTCGGGGGTCGGGTGAGGGTGAACGCTCGGCCTGAGCTGGTAGTAGGTAAGCGATGGGGTGACGCAGGAGGGTAGCCCATCCCAGGCGATGGTTGTTCCTGGGGTAAGCATGTAGCCCGTGTCGTAGGTAAATCCGCGGCGCATTAAGGGTGAGATGTGATGCCGAGCCGATTGTGGTGAAGTGGGTGATCCCGTGCTGCCGAGAAAAGCCTCTAGTGAGTGTGCCGGCGGCCCGTACCCTAAACCGACTCAGGTGGTCAGGTAGAGAATACCGAGGCGATCGGGTGAACTGTGGTTAAGGAACTCGGCAAATTGCCCCCGTAACTTCGGGAGAAGGGGGGCCTTTACTGGTGATGGCACGTGCTGCCGGAGCTGGTGGAGGCCGCAGTGGCCAGGGGGAAGCGACTGTTTACTAAAAACACAGGTCCGTGCGAAGTCGTAAGACGATGTATACGGACTGACGCCTGCCCGGTGCCGGAACGTTAAGGGGACCGCTTAGCGGGATCTTCGGATTCTGCGAAGGTGAGAACTTAAGCGCCGGTAAACGGCGGTGGTAACTATAACCATCCTAAGGTAGCGAAATTCCTTGTCGGGTAAGTTCCGACCTGCACGAATGGCGTAACGACTTCCCCGCTGTCTCAACCACAGACCCGGCGAAATTGCACTACGAGTAAAGATGCTCGTTACGCGCAGCAGGACGGAAAGACCCCGGGACCTTCACTACAGCTTGACATTGGTGTTCGGTACGGCTTGTGTAGGATAGGTGGGAGACGGTGAAGCTGGGACGCTAGTTCTGGTGGAGTCATTGGTGAAATACCACTCTGGTCGTTTTGGATGTCTAACCCGCGCCCGTGGATCCGGGTGGGGGACAGTGTCTGGTGGGTAGTTTAACTGGGGCGGTTGCCTCCTAAAGGGTAACGGAGGCGCCCAAAGGTTCCCTCAGCCTGGTTGGCAATCAGGTGGCGAGTGTAAGTGCACAAGGGAGCTTGACTGTGAGACCGACGGGTCGAGCAGGAGCGAAAGCTGGGACTAGTGATCCGGCGGTGGCTTGTGGAAGCGCCGTCGCTCAACGGCTAAAAGGTACCCCGGGGATAACAGGCTGATCTTCCCCAAGAGTCCATATCGACGGGATGGTTTGGCACCTCGATGTCGGCTCGTCGCATCCTGGGGCTGGAGTAGGTCCCAAGGGTTGGGCTGTTCGCCCATTAAAGCGGTACGCGAGCTGGGTTTAGAACGTCGCGAGACAGTTCGGTCCCTATCCGCTGCGCGCGCAGGAGACTTGAAGGGGGCTGTCCCTAGTACGAGAGGACCGGGACGGACGAACCTCTGGTGTGCCAGTTGTTCTGCCAAGAGCACGGCTGGTTGGCTACGTTCGGGAGGGATAACCGCTGAAAGCATCTAAGCGGGAAGCCTGCCTTGAGATGAGGTCTCCCACCCCGCGAGGGGGTAAGGCTCCCAGTAGACGACTGGGTTGATAGGCCGGAGGTGGAAGCATCGTAAGGTGTGGAGCTGACCGGTACTAATAGGCCGAGGACTTGACCACAAAGCATCATGCTCGCGTCCACTGTGTGACTCAGAGACAGCAAACCTGT
>NZ_BOOU01000132.1 GCF_016863395.1 Sphaerisporangium rufum
CGGCCACCGTCCAGGCCACCTTCGACCTGACTCCGGCGGAACGGATCCCCCGCGACCTGGGCACCGCCGACGTCGCGCTGCGCCCCGCGCCCCCGGGAAAGGTGATCGTCCAGCAGGACGACCGGGGGAACGAGGCCACCGAACCGGGAACCTCGCCGCACGGCGCCGCGCCGCGGACGGCGGCCGACGTGCGGCGGCTGCTCCCGCCCGGCAGCCGGGTCATCCAGATCCGGGCGCCCGAGCAGGTTCATTACAGCTCGCGATGGCTCAGCCCGATCCGGGTGACCGGGGTGGACCTGCGCGATCCGCTCACCCAGGGGATGTACCGGTTCGAGGCGGGCCGGCCGCCCGCCGCCCCGGACGAGGTGGCCGTTTCCCCGTGGCTGGTACGGCACGGCGCCGGCATCGGCTCGACGCTCTCGCTCTCCGGCATCCCCCGCCCGTACCGGGTGGTGGGCGTGGTGGCACCCCCCGACAACCTGAACCGGCCGATCGCGGTCACCCTCCCGGAGGGCGTCCGGCCGGGGGAGCGGGAGGAGTGGCTCGCCGACACCCCCGTACCAGTGACCCGAAGTGACATCCGGCGGCTGAACGCCGAGGGTCTGGTGGTCCGCTCCCGCGTTGTTCTCGCCGGCCAGGGCGGTTACCGGGACGATCGCATCTCCATCGCGTCCATCGACGTGAATCCGCAGCGCACCGCCGATGTCGCCGTGCTGGGGCTGATCGTCACGATGTCGCTGCTGGAGGTGGCGCTGCTGGCCGGGCCGGCCTTCGCGGTGGGGGTGCGGCGGCGGCAGCGCGAGCTGGCGCTGCTGGCCGCGCAGGGCGCCTCCGGACGCCAGCTCGGCCTGGTGGTGCTCGCCGACGGGCTGCTGCTCGGCGGCCTGGCGACGGTCGCCGGGGTGGCGGCCGGTCTCGCCGCCGCCTGGGCGGTGATCCCGGTGGGGGAGGCCCTGGGCGGTGGCGCGGCCGGTCCGTACGACGTGCCGGCCGGTCAGGTGATCGTGGTGGCGGTGCTCGGGCTGCTGAGCGCGGTGCTCGCCGCCGCGATGCCCGCCCGGCGGGCCGCCCGGCTGGACCCCGTCCGCGCGCTCACCGGACTGCGCGGCGAACCCCGCCCGCGACGTGGCCGGCCACTGCTCGGCCTGGTACTGCTGGTCGCCGGACTGGCCGCCACCTTCGTGAGCGTCCACGGGGTGTCGAGCGACCTGTGGCTGGCTCGCGTCCTCCGCATCCTTCAAGGGCCGGACAATCTGCGGCTGGCCGGCGGGGCGTTCTGCGCCATGGTCGGGTTCGTGCTGCTCACGCCCTTGCTGGTCCAGGCGGCCGCCGGCCGCACCGCCCGGCTGCCGCTGGCGCTCCGCTTCGCCGGCCGGGACGCGGCACGCAACCGCAGCCGCACCGCCCCCGCCGTCGCCGCCGTGGGCGCGGTCACCGCCGCCTTCGTGGCCGCCCTGGTCGGGGTGAGCGCCATGGACAGGTGGGAGGCGTCCCGCTACCAGCCCACGGAGGTCTCCGGTGCGCTGACCATCAGGATGCTGCCCGCCGATCAGAAGGAGATCCCGCGGCTGCGGGCGGCCGTCCAGCGCGAGTTCCCGGGTGTACCGCTGATCGAGGCGTATCGTCCCACCGGGCGCCCCGCCCAGGTCAGCTCCGTCGTGGAGAGGTGCTCGACGTCCCCCCCGGGCTGCCCGCAGGGGATGTGGGAGCCGTTGATCGGCGGTGCGGACCTGCTGGGCTACCTGACCGGAAGGAAGGATCCCGCCGCCGCGGCGGCGCTGGCGTCCGGCAAGGCCGTCGTGTTCCTGCCCGGTCTCGCCGACGGTGGCTCGGTCGAGTTGGACATCGGTGGATCCCCGCTGCCCGGTACGCGCGTTCCCGCCGAGCAGGCCGTTTTGCGGCAACCGGGCGTCGCGTCGGTGTTGCTTCCGGTCAGTATGGCCACCGACCTGGGCCTGAAGCCGGCACTCGACCGGCTGGTCGTCGATCCAGATGACCACCGGGTGACCCCGGCCGAGGAGGAACGGCTGGCGACCCTGCTGGCTGACGGGGACCTGCGGCTGCCCGTCAAGGTGGAGCGTGGACACCAGACGCCCGTGACGTACACGGTGCTCGTGCTGGCGCTCGGCGCGGGAGCCGCGCTGCTGGCGCTGGGCGGCACCCTGGCCGCCACCGGGCTGGCCGCCGTGGACGCCCGGCCGGACGTGGCCACCATGGGCGCGGTCGGCGCGCCACCACGGATGCGCAGGCTGGTGACCGGAGCACAGGCCGCGTTCGTCGCCGGCACCGGCGTGGTCCCCGGCGCGCTGTGCGGCCTGGTGATCGGCAGGGCGCTGGCCGACCAGCTGGTCGGAGCGTCCTACTTCTATCTGGAGAGCGGGCCATGGCGCGCGGTCACCTGGCCGGCGGTGGCCGGTACGGCCGCGCTGGTGGTGCTGTTGCCGCTGGTGGCCGGGCTGGTGGCGGCGGCGTTCGTCCGCGACCGGATCACCCTCACCCGCCGGATGACCTGATCAGGAGATGAGACATGACGACTGAAGCGGTGGTGCGGCTTTCCGGGGTGTCCCGGGTGCACGGGTCGGGGGTGAACGCGGTGACCGCTTTGGCGGAGGTGAGCCTGGCGGTGGCGGCGCATGAGTTGGTGGCGGTGATGGGTCCGTCCGGTTCCGGCAAGTCCACGTTGTTGAATGTGGCCGGC
>NZ_BOOU01000133.1 GCF_016863395.1 Sphaerisporangium rufum
GCAGCCCGTCGCCGTCACCCTCGCCTTCCCCGTCGCCTTCGCCGTCCCCCTCGCCTTCTCCGTCCCCCTCGCCTTCCCCGTCCCCCTCGCCTTCCCCGTCCCCGTCCCCGTCCCCGTCGCCGTCACCGTCCCCCTCGCCGTCGCCGTCGCCGTCGCCGGGCGGGCCGGGTGGCTGCCGGGTGACCGCGATCCTCAACGCCTGGAACACCGGGCTGACCGAGAACATCACCGTCACCAACACCGGCACCGCGCCCATCAACGGCTGGTCGCTGAGGTTCACCCTGCCGGGCGGGCAGACCATCGTGTCCGGCTGGAACGCCACCTACTCCCCGGCCTCCGGCCAGGTCACCGCCACCAACGTGAGCTACAACGGCGCCATCCCGGCGGGCGGCTCGCTCGACATCGGCTTCCAGGCCAACCACACCGGTAACACCGCCAAGCCCACCGACTTCACCCTGAACGGCGCGACGTGCACCACCGCCTGACGCGCTCCGGCAGTACACCCGACAGAAAGGCAGCAAGGATGCGAAGGCATACCCCGGCCGGGCTGGGCGCCGGCCTCGCCGCGCTGGTCGCGGCACTGATCGCGGCGGTGGCGGTGGTGGTGGCCCCGGCGCCGCGCGCCGCGGCGGCGACGCTGACCCAGGTGACGAACTTCGGCTCCAACCCCGGCAACATTCCGATGTACCTGTACGTGCCGAACAACGTGGCGGCCCGGCCGGGCGTCCTGGTCGCCATGCACGGCTGCAACGGCTGGGCGCAGGGCTTCTACCAGGGCACCGAGTTCGCCTCGCTGGCCGACCGGTACGGCTTCATCGTCATCTACCCGCAGGCGAACAAGAGCGCCAACGGCCTGTCGAGCTGCTTCGACGTGTGGTCGAACGAGGCACTGCGCCACGGCGGCGGCAGCGACCCGGCGTCGATCGTCTCCATGGTGAACTACGTGCAGCAGCGCTACAACGCCGACCCGCAGCGGGTGTTCGCCACCGGTTTCTCCTCCGGGGCGATGGAGACCCTCAACCTGCTGGCCACCTACCCCGACGTCTTCAAGGCCGGCGCCCCGTTCTCCGGAGTGCCCTACGGGTGTCTCGGCCCGGCCGGCTGTGGCGACAAGACCCCGCAGCAGTGGGGTGACCTGGCCCGCAACGCCTACCCGGGCTACACCGGGGCGCGGCCGCGGGTGCAGGCCTGGCACGGTACCAACGACTCGGTGCTGAACTACACGATGCTGCAGGAAGAAGTCGACCAGTGGACGAACGTGTGGGGATTCAGCCAGACCCCCACGTCCACCGGCACGCTGCAGTCCGGATGGACCCGGCGGGTCTACGGCACCGGCCAGGTCGAGGCCGTCACGGTGAGCGGAGCCGGCCACGACCTGCCGCACGCCGGCATGGCCATCCACGCCATCCGCTTCTTCGGCCTGGACGGCAGCACGCCGACCCCCACCCCCACCCCGACACCCACGCCGACCCCGACTCCTACGCCCACCCCGACTCCGACCCCGACGCCCACGCCGACGCCCACCCCGACGCCCACGCCGACCCCGACCCCGACCCCGCAGGGCGACTGCTCCGTCGGCTATCGGGTGATCAACAGCTGGCCCGGCGGGTTCCAGGCCGAGGTGACGGTGCGCAACGGCGGCACCGCGCCGACCGCCGGCTGGACGGTGCGGCTGACCCTCGGGGCCGGGCAGAGCATCAGCAGCCTGTGGGGCGGGATCATGACCGCCTCTGGCCAGTCGATCACCGTTCGGAACGCGTCCTATAACGGTGCGATCCCGGCCGGCGGCAGCACGACGTTCGGCTTCGTAGCCAACGGCGACGCCTCGATCACCCCCGCTCCCGCGGTCTGCTCCGGCTCCTGACCCACGAAATCCCGGCCCGACGAAAGCGGCCCGCCGCCGGAGATCTCCCGATCTCCGGCGGCGGGCCGTCCTACTGGCGGCGCCGGTTCCCCCTCTGCGTGGATCCGGCGCCGGCCGATGGGTCAGGGGCTGCTGCAGGTCGCGGTCGGGGTGGCCGCGCTGCCGTTGGCGGTGAAGCCGAAGGTGGTGGAGCCGCCGGCCGGGACCGAGCCGTTGTAGGCGGCGTTGCGCACCGTCACGCTGGAGCCGGACGTGCTCTGGGTGCCGTTCCACAGGCTGCTGATCGACTGCCCGCCGGGCCAGGTGAAGCGCACGGTCCAGCCGTTGACCGCCGAGCTGCCGGCCGCGACGGTGACCTCGGACTGGAAGCCGCCACCCCAGCTGTTCACCGTCCGCATCGTGGCGGTGCACCCGCCCGGAACCGGGGTCGGCGTCGGGGTGGGCGTCGGGTTCGGGTCGGTCGGGGTGGGCGTCGGCGTCGGGTCCGGGCCGGGGCCGGGGCCGGCGGCGTTCAGCGCGTTGAGC
>NZ_BOOU01000134.1 GCF_016863395.1 Sphaerisporangium rufum
GCCGCCGGGTCACCGGGAGAACGAGGTCCGATCCCGGCAAGCCGGGACGAGCAGGACGGCGCGGAGGCGCTGACGGTAGATGACCTGCTGTCGGGGCCGTTACAGGTTCAGCAAGGACAGCTGATGGGTGGCCGAGAGCCTGCTCCCAAGGAGAACGCGGTCCGCCGCAACGCGGTGGATCTGTCGCATCGGAAGGCGACGAGGAAGTTCCCGACCGGTTGAAGAAACTGTTCAAGCGGGACGGCTACTCGGTTGCCACCTGCCGCTGGTGGGACACCTGGGTGGAGTCCGACCAGATCGACTCGTGCAAGGCGACCGACTGGCAGCGGCTGCAGATGCTCGCCCCCTGGTGGAGGCGTACTGCCGCCGCCCCGGCCACAACGCGCTGGCCGAAATCCGGCAGAACGAGTCGCTGCTGGGCGCCACGGTCACCGACCGGATGCGCCCGCGGATGAACCGCAAGGATCAAGACAAGCAGGGCCCCGAGCGGCCGATTCGCTGCCCAAGAACGTCGCCGACATCAATCTGTGGCCGGAGCTTGGCGGGGCGTGATCAGGACTGAAGCTCGCGAACCTTGGTCCGTGCGTTTCGCAGCTTCTCGTAGGCCTTCCGGGCCTTCTCCGCTTCGGTCCTTCCGTTGTACCAAGAGAGCTGGAGCTTCGGCCACCACTCGCCGACCTTGTCAGGGTTTTTGAAGACGTACACGATCGCCGAGACCACTCCAGCGCTGCCCGCACCAGACAAGACCAGCTCCAGGGCAAGTGGCGAGTTCATAGATATGTGGCGCACCCTCAGCTGTGGCCCTCCGGCTGATCGATATGCCTTCTCAGCATCACCCGCATATCGCGGGTTCATCAATTGTTCCAGAGCCGCGAAATGGAGAGCGTGTCCAAGTTCGAGATTCTCGAAAACTCTTATCATCCACGCCGTCTTCACTACTTCACAGAAGCTTTCCACCGCTTCAATAAGCTCTATAACCTCGCGCAAAAGTGGAGGGTTTAACGAAGGAGATGGTTGTTGTCCGCCAACATTCCCGATGACCATTTCCAGTGCGCTCGCAGTGCGGGTGTCCTCGCGCGTCCCTACCTCGCCGCTCATAACTGCCAGATTCTAGCCCCCCGAGCTGCGGGCTTGATCCGTCTCTACCAAATTTCATAGTGGCCGGGAGGTGATGCCCTGTGCAGACGGGCAACCTCCCCGAGGGGGTCCCCCACCCCACCAGGTCCCTCGGTTACCAGATCCTGCGGTGGGGTGAGCGTTTTCTGGTGCAGCCGGACGGCGAGAACGCCGGCTCCCCCTGGCAGTTCACCCCCGAGCAGAAGCGCTTCATCCTGTGGCTGTACGCGATCGATGACAAGGGCAAGTGGCTGTATGACACCGCCTGCCTGCGCCGGTCCAAGGGCTGGGGCAAGACCCCGGTGTTGGCGGCTTTGGCCATCATCGAGTTCATCGGCCCTTGCCGGTTCTCCCACTTCGACTTTCGTGGCTTTCCGGTCGGTAAGGCCGTCGGTCTGCCGCTGATCCAGATCGCCGCCACCTCGATCGATCAGACGGCCAACACCCGGGACATGATCCGGGGGATGCTGGCGAACTCGCCGGCTGAGTTCGACTACGACATCGAGATCGGCAAGGAGCGGATTCAGTTCCGCTCCGGCCGGCCCGGTCGTATCGAGCCTGTCACCAGTTCCAGCCGAGGCCTGGAAGGCGCCCGGCCGTCGTTTGTGGTCTGCGATGAGACCCACCACTGGGTGCCGTCCAACGGCGGCATCTCGGTGTTTGAGGTGCTGGACCGGAACGTGCGTAAGACCGCCGGCGCGGGGTCGCGGGTGGTGGAGTCCACCAACGCCTTGAACCCCAACGAGGACTCGGTCGCGCAGCGCACCTTCGACGCCTACCGCAAGAAGCCCGACGGCAAGCTGCTGTACGACTGCGTGGAGGCCGACTCCGACGAGGTCGACCCCAACGACGGCGGCTGGGATGGCGG
>NZ_BOOU01000136.1 GCF_016863395.1 Sphaerisporangium rufum
AGTGACCCCTTGCCTGGAACACGCGCCTGGATCGGCGGGTAGCGGCATCTGGTTCTGACCCCGACACCATACCGGTCAGGCCATTCGACGACGGCAAACGAAGTGTCCACAGTCCGGATCGTCTCCGCAGGAGTGCAGACGTCTCAACAGTACTCACCCTGAATCTGGTCGACGAACTCGTCCGCGGACACACTTTCCCGGTCATAATCCAGAACCCGACCGGTACGCGCAAGTTCTTTCGGAACCTCGCCTTGCACAAATGAGGTTGCGAATGGAGCTCCATTTGACAGGCGAACTCCCACCTCGATATTGTCTGGGAACTTTTTCCTTAGAGGCGTTTCGATGCTGCGAAATCCCGCGGAATCGCCTAAGATCACGCGCTGTACCGATCTCGTGGCAGCGACCGGATCGGCGATCTTCCAGAGAAGTGCGCCCGTTCCACGATCTGTCACCTCGAAAGAAGTGACCTGTTCGCCCGAACAAAGAACGATCATGAACTGAAGCCTTCCGTCCGCCGATCTCCCCAGTCCCACGGGACGCGGCTGTGGATCTCCGAGAGGGACGCACGCGACTACGGACACCGTCGAGGCGACCATCGCGAGCGCTAACCTCAGCACCGACAGCACATCGAACATGATCATCGTTATTCCCTGACCGAACATGTAGGCCCAACACTCTCTTCATGCACCCCAGCGTTATCCCGAACGCGCGGCAACCACCTGCCCAGATCACGTTGACGCTTTCCTGGCCACGAGGACCCGGCTCACTCACAGGGCTTCAGCGCCACCACCAGGACGGAACCAGGATCCGGCACCGACGCCCTCAATCCTTCCACTGCGCCTCTCACTTCCTCCTCGACCACTGAAAAGGCACCAAGTGGTCGCAGCAGGGCTGACGCCCTCCAACGGCTTGAGACAAGTTGGACGGCGGCGGGGTCGCGATTTTCCTGAACCTGCCAGCCTTTTCGCTGAAGAATCTCGCTTCCCACAGCCGGCAAGGTCCTGCCCTGACGCCTCGAAACAACAATGAATACATAGTCGGTCACGATGGCGACGTCGGCCATGCTCCACGCCGTCTGAACCTTCGATACTGTCTCGCCTATCCCTTGGACCTCACGGACCGCTTCATCCGCCACCGCAGAGGACCGGCCGTGCCACCACCACGCGGCGAACTCGATGACGGCGACCGGAGTGAAATAGATCACGATCGCGGCCGCCAGCACCTTGGGCAGCGGCGACTTCAGCAATCTCATCGGCGATGTCCTCCTGGAGGCCGGTTCCTCTCACGCCTGCACGTCGACATCACAGACGGCCTTGCACCAGCGCCATCCTCCACCGGCGAACCTGCCCACGACAACGCCCTCGCCGCGCCAGATTCGGCGGTGCCGGGAGTCATCCGATCAGCAGGCGAACCCATCCTGCCGGAGGGCGTGCAGGAAGGTGCGCCACTCTCGGGTCGGCGCGGTCCGCGGCGACCGTTCAGGGGCGCCTGGGTGAAGCCCGCCTGGAGCCGGTACCGGCGGAACTCGTCGACGAACCTGGCCGCACCCGACGACTCAGGATCGAAGGGGTCGATGTGCATATAAAACGAGTGGTCGCCGTACTGGTACAGGTCGTAGATCTTCCAGGTGTTGATCCTGGCGTCCTGGTAGTCGAACACCGCGATGCACACCCGCTGGTACCCGGCAGCTCGGCAGGCCGGCCGCCCCCGGTGGCGA
>NZ_BOOU01000137.1 GCF_016863395.1 Sphaerisporangium rufum
ATCCGCAGCTCCCGGCGGGCGGTGCCGGCGGCGCCCCGCGCACCGCCGCCGAGCGCGAAGTGGCCGAGGTGTTCGCCGAGATCCTGGAACTCGCCTCGGCCGGCCCGGACGACGACTTCTTCCTGCTGGGCGGGCACTCGCTGCTCGCGGCCAAGGCGGCGGCGCGGCTCACCCGGCGGCTCGGTGTCGAGGTCCCGGTCACGACGCTGTTCACCCACTCCACCGTGGCGGCGCTCGCCGCCGCCACGGGCGACCTGCGGGCCGGCTCGACGCCGCCGGCGCCCCGGCCGGCCGGCACCCCGCCGCCGCTGTCCCCGGCCCAGGAGCGCATGTGGTTCCTTTACCGGCTGGACCCGCAGGACGCCTCCTACAACGTGTACCTGGCCCGGCGGCTGCGCGGCCCGCTCGACCCCGACCGGCTGGCGGACGCCCTCACCCGGGTCGCCGCCCGGCACGAGGCGCTGCGCACCCGCTTCCCGGAGGTGGACGGGACGCCGGTCGCGGTGGTCGAGCCGCCCGCCCCGGTGCCGGTGGAACGGCTCGACGTTTCAGGCCTGCCGCCCGCCGAGCGGCAGGCCGAGGCCACCCGGCTGGTCACCGCCCGGGTGAACGCGCCGATGGACCTGATGGCCGCGCCTCCGCTGCGCGCGACGCTGATCCGGCTGGACGACGGCGACCACGTGCTGTGCGTGGTGTTCCACCACATCATCGGGGACGGCTGGTCGCAGAACGTCCTGCTCGCCGACCTCGCCGCCTGCTACGAGGGCCGCGACCTGCCCGGACCGGTCCTGCAGCAGGGCGACGTCGCGCACTGGCACCTGGCCAGGGACGCGGCGGGGGAGGGCGACGCCGCGCTGGCCTACTGGCGGGAGCGGCTGGCCGGGCTGCCGGCCCTGGACCTGCCCACCGACCGCCGGCGTCCGGACGGCGTGCGCCCGCGCGGCGCCTTCGAGCAGATCACCCTCCCCGCCGGCACGGTCGACCGGCTGCGCGAGCTGGGCCGCGGCACCGGGACGACCCTGTTCATGGTGCTGCTCGCCGCCTACCAGGCGCTGCTCGGCCGGCAGAGCGGGCAGCACGACCTTGCGATCGGCACCGCCGTCGCCGGGCGCGACCGGGTCGAGCTGGAGCCGGTGTTCGGCTACCTGGCCGGCACCCTCGCGCTGCGCGGCGACCTGTCCGGCGACCCGTCCTTCACCGAGTTGCTGGCCCGCACCCGCAGCGCCGTGGTGGACGCCTTCCGACACCGGGACGTGCCGCTGGAGGAACTGCACGTCCGCAGGAGCGGCGAACCCGCCGAGCTCTTCCAGAGCATGCTCATCCTGCACACCCAGGACGAGGGCGCCGGCTCCATGGACGGCCTGGACGTCGAGATCTTCCATGCCGGCCACACCCCGGTCCGGTTCGACCTCATGGTGGACGCCTGGCCGCAGGACGGCGGGTTCGGCCTGACCTTCGGCTACGACGCCACGTTGTTCGACGCCGGGACGGTGGCGAACCTGGCCGCCCTGTACGTCACGCTGCTGGAGAACGTGGCCGCCGAGCCGGGCGCCCGGCTGTCCCGGCTGCTGCGGGTGCCCGGCGCCGGGCGCGACCGGCTGCTGCACGACCGCAACGACACGGCGCTGGAGTTGCCGGCGGTGCCGAGCACGGTGGCATTGTTCGCCGAGCGGGTGGCCGCCGATGC
>NZ_BOOU01000138.1 GCF_016863395.1 Sphaerisporangium rufum
GGCCCGACGCGATCGCGGTGCCGAAGTACCGCCCGCTCTGCGCGGCGGCCGCGCCCAGCGTGCTCGCCGCCGCATCGGCCGGCACCGTCGCACTCAGCGCGGACACCGCACCGAGCACGCCGAGCGCCCCGGCCACCAGCGCCCGGCCCAACCGCCGGGTCGGCGGTGCGGGAATGGCATTTTCGCCCATGCCTGAGCCTCCATCGCTCACGGAAAGAGGGAACGCGGAAATCACCGCGCCGTCGACGCGTACGCCCACCGCCGAACAGGTGGGCCCGAACGTCGTGGCCGGTGTCGCCGGTCACCGAGGTGCCGGCGGGACACCGTCCGGGGAGCCAGTCTGGAAACCCTCCCGAAATATGTCAAGGAGAGTATGAAACTTTCGAGTGCCCTAAGGTCCGCATTCATGTCATGAGTCCGACGATCGACGGTCCCGGCCTTCGGAAACCCCGGACGGGGAACAGCTCAGGGCGGCGCGCGGTCGATGTAACTTTCAACTGCCGCCGGTTCTCCTGGCGCGGTAGCGGAGAATCCCGGCCGCCGAAACGGCCGGAAGGCGCTGCCGGGCAGCGCCTTCCGGTGAACGGGACGGGTCGGCCAGGCCCCCCGTCCCGGGGGCCGTCGAGTTCATCCTTCACGGCGAGCGGATTCGGGAGGGGCGCGGCCCGCCCCTCCCGGACCCGGTCAGGCCGAGAACTTGATCCAGTCGACGTTGAGGTTGCCGTTGACGAAGACCAGCCGGACGTCCTTGACGCCGCTCTGCGCCGGCAGGGTCAGCGACCTGGTCTGGTAGGTGTCCCAGCCGCCGGTGCCACCCACCGTGAGGGTGCCGACGTTGGTCCCGCCGACCCATACCTGCACGCTGGAGTTACCACCGCCGTTGGCCACCTGCAGCTGCACCGAGTTCGTCCCGTCGTGCAGGTCGACCCCGTTGTACTGCGTCCAGGCGTTGGCGCCGATGTAGCAGATGATCCGGCCGTCGCAGGCCTGCAGCGTGCCGCCCGAGGAGTCGTACCCTTCCGCCTCGATCGCCGACCAGCCGTCCCGGCCGCCCGGCACCGACGGCGACGGCGTCGGTGTGGGGGTGGGCAGGGTGCCGGTGAAGCTGAACCAGTCGAGGTTGAGGTTGCCGCTGGGGAAGACCAGCCGGACGTTCTGCACCCCGCTCTGCGGCGACAGCGAGAAGGTCCTGGTCTGGTAGGTGTCCCAGCCGCCGGTGTTCGGCACGTCGATGGTGCCGACGTTGGTGTCACCGACCCAGACCTGGATGCTGGAGCTACTGCCGCCGTTGGCGACGCTGAGCACACCACCGTCCGTGCGGCCGTGCAGGTCGACGGCGTTGTACTGCGCCGCGGCGCCGGCGCCGATGTAGCAGATGATGCTGCTGTCGCAGACCTGCAGGGTGCCGCTCGAGGAGTCGTAGCTCTCGGCCTCGATCCTGCTCCATCCGTCATGCGAGCCCGGCCCGGTCGGGGTGGGCGTCGGCGTGGGGTTCGGGCCCGTCGGCGTGGGCGTCGGCGTGGGGTTCGGCGGGGCGGCGTTCAGCGCGTTGAGC
>NZ_BOOU01000139.1 GCF_016863395.1 Sphaerisporangium rufum
GCCGTACCCGCCGGTCCTCGTCGCGTGTCGTTCGCGCGTATTCAGGAGCCGCTGGAAGTTCCCGATCTTCTCGCCCTGCAGACCGAGTCGTTCGACTGGTTGTTGGGGAATGAGAAATGGCGGTCGCGGGTGGAGGCGGCTCGCCAGGCCGGGCGCCGGGATGTTCCGGCGCAGTCGGGTCTTGAGGAGATCTTCGAGGAGATCAGTCCGATCGAGGACTTCTCCGGGACGATGTCGCTGTCGTTCCGTGATCATCGGTTCGAGCCGCCCAAGTACTCGGTGGACGAGTGCAAAGACAAGGACATGACGTTCTCCGCGCCGATGTTCGTGACGGCGGAGTTCATCAATAACACCACCGGTGAGATCAAGAGCCAGACGGTGTTCATGGGGGATTTCCCGCTCATGACCTCCAAGGGCACGTTCATCATCAACGGGACCGAGCGGGTGGTGGTCTCGCAGCTGGTGCGGTCGCCGGGGGTGTATTTCGATCGGTCGGTGGACAAGACCTCCGACAAGGATCTTTTCGGCTGCAAGGTGATTCCGTCGCGCGGGGCGTGGCTGGAGTTCGAGATCGACAAGCGTGACAGCGTGGGTGTGCGCATCGACCGTAAGCGCAAGCAGGCGGTGACGGTGCTGCTGAAGGCGCTGGGGTGGACCAGCGAGCAGATCCTTGAGCGGTTCGGGCGGTATGAGTCGATCCGGGCGACGCTGGAGAAGGATCACACCTCGGGGCAGGATGACGCGCTGCTGGACATCTACCGCAAGCTGCGTCCGGGTGAGCCGCCGACCAAGGAGTCGGCGCAGACGCTGCTGGAGAATCTGTACTTCAATCCCAAGCGTTACGACCTGGCGAAGGTCGGCCGGTACAAGATCAACAAGAAGCTCGGGGTCGACGCCGAGATCACCCAGGGCACGCTCACCGAGGACGACATCGTCACCATCATCGAGTACATCGTCCGCCTGCACGCGGGCGAGGTGTCGATGCCGGGCGCCGGCGACCGCGAGATCATCGTGGAGACCGATGACATCGACCACTTCGGCAACCGGCGGCTGCGCACGGTGGGCGAGCTGATCCAGAACCAGGTGCGGCTGGGGCTGGCCCGCATGGAGCGGGTGGTGCGCGAGCGGATGACCACCCAGGACGTCGAGGCGATCACGCCGCAGACGCTGATCAACATCCGTCCGGTGGTGGCGTCGATCAGGGAGTTCTTCGGCACCTCCCAGCTGTCGCAGTTCATGGACCAGATCAACCCGCTGGCGGGCCTGACCCACAAGCGCCGGTTGAACGCGCTGGGTCCCGGTGGTCTGTCGCGGGAGCGGGCCGGGTTCGAGGTGCGTGACGTGCACCCCTCGCACTACGGCCGGATGTGCCCGATCGAGACGCCGGAAGGCCCGAACATCGGCCTCATCGGCTCGCT
>NZ_BOOU01000140.1 GCF_016863395.1 Sphaerisporangium rufum
TAAGGCCCGCGGCGTGCCGATCGACTGCGTCGGCCTGCAGTCGCACTTCAACAGCGGCAGTGCCTACAACCCCAACTACCGCACCACGATCTCCAGCTTCGCCGCGCTCGGGGTGGACGTGCAGATCACCGAGCTGGACATCCAGGGCGCCTCGGCGCAGACCTACGCGTCGGTGGTCAACGACTGCCTGGCGGTGCCGCGGTGCAACGGCATAACGGTGTGGGGCGTGCGCGACCAGGACTCCTGGCGCTCGGGGGACACCCCGCTGCTGTTCAGCGGCGGCAACAAGAAGCCCGCCTACGACGCGGTGCTCAACGCCCTCAACGCCGCCCCGCCGAACCCGACGCCGACTCCGACCCCCACGCCCACCCCGACCCCGACCCCGACGCCCACCCCGACTCCGACGCCCACCCCCACGCCGACGCCCACCCCGACTCCGACGCCCACCCCCACGCCGACTCCGACGCCGGTTCCGGACGGGTGCGCGGCGACGATCACGACGACCAACAGCTGGCCGGGTGGGTTCCAGTCGACGGTGACCGTCCGGGCGGGCGCCGCGGCGGTCAACGGCTGGACCGTGCGGTGGAGCTGGCCCGGCGGGCAGTCGATCAGCAGCCTGTGGAACGGCACCCACAGCGTGTCCGGCTCCAGCGTCACCGTGCGCAACGCCGCCTACAACGGCTCGATAGCGGCCGGCGGATCGACGACGTTCGGCTTCACCGCCAACGGCACCGCGGCCACCCCGACCGCCACCTGCACCAGCCCCTGACGGCCGGAAAATGATGAGGAGAATACAGATGCGTCTGCCTTGGCGAGCGCGGTCACCGCGCCCCACCACCGTCCCGACCGCGGCGCCGCCGCGACGGGCCTCGCGCCGCGGTCTCGCGATCGGCGCCGTCCCGGTCCTGCTGGCCGGAGCCGGCCTGCTGGGCACCCAGCCCGCCCAGGCCGCCGTGGCCTGCCGGGTCGACTACTCCATCACGTCGAGCTGGTCGGGTGGTTTCGGGGCCAGCGTCACCATCAACAACCTCGGTGACGCGGTCAACGGCTGGCGGCTGACCTGGTCCTTCGGCGCCGGTCAGCAGATCAGCCAGATCTGGAACGCCACCCACACCCAGTCGGGCTCGTCGGTGACCGCCACCAACGTCTCCTACAACGGCTCGATCCCCTCCGGCGGCAGCGTCAACTTCGGGTTCAACGGCGCGTGGAACGGCAGCAACCCGGCGCCCACGTCGTTCTCGCTGAACGGTGTCGCCTGCACCGGCACCCCCGGGGACCCCAGCCCGACACCCACGCCCACCCCCACGGGCCCGAACCCCACGCCGACGCCTACCCCCACCCCCACGCCGACTCCCACGCCGACCGGCGGCACCTGCCAGCTGCCGTCGTCGTACCGCTGGACG
>NZ_BOOU01000141.1 GCF_016863395.1 Sphaerisporangium rufum
TCCCCCGGCGACGACTGTCAGGCACGCCAGGCCAGCGTGCGGGTGCGCGCCAGCGTGACGAAGCCGAGGGCCCCGTAGAGACGCCGGGGTGCCGGGTACGCGTCGTCACCGCGCGGCCCGACGACCGCCTGGACGGCGCCCAGCTCTCGGGCCCTGCTCAGCACCGCGACACAGACGGCCTGCGCCAGACCACGACGCGCGTGCCCCGGACTGGTGCCGACAGGTTCGAACAGGACGCTGCGCGAGCGGTCGTCCAGCCAGCCGAGCGCGAACGCCGCCGGCCCGCCGTCCGGGGCGAGCACCACGAGATCAAGCTCCGGCCGGTAGATGCTGACGGCCTTCATGGTCCGGTACCTGTCCAGCGTGAAACCGCTCAGCGGCTCGTCACCGGTCACCGGCAGGCCGAGCAGCTCCTTGATGCGTGCCGGTGCCCAGGCGCGACGGTGTGCGTCGACGCGTGCGGCTTCTCCGGCCTCTTCGGCGGTAACGATGGTGTACCCCGCCGCCGGTGCCCGGCTCGGCAGCCGGCCGAGGTCACGATGCTGGAGGAGGAAGAAGGGGCGATCGACTTCTTGGGCTCCCGCCGCACGCAGGGTATCCGCCATCGGTGCGCCGGTCACCACGCTGATCGATCCTCGCGGCGCGTGCGCGCGGATCCGGTCGAAGGCAATGTCTCGTTCGGCCGACGACAGATCCGGCGAGAAATGCCCCCAGATCTGGGTCGAGTCCTTTTCCTGCCACAGCTCGGCGAACCAGCCGTCGCCGGCGAGGGTCACGTCGGCGGGTGGGGCGCCGTCACACCCGCTGCCATGCCAGGCCACGTTGCCGGGATGCAACTGCTGTGTCGGAGTCCAGGTGCGGGCGACCAGCGCGATACGGGTGTCGAGATCCACCGGCTCAGCCAAGCAGTCGAGTCGCCATCGGTGCAGCTGATTTCTGGTCAGCCCAGTGCGCCGCGGCCGTCCTGGCATGCGACGATCCGTCATCGGCCGCCCGGACCGGCGGTACCTTCGCCGTCGAAGCCCGCGGATGTACGGATCCGGGCGGCACCGCAGGCGGTCTTGGCCGCTTCTCGGCCCGCGCGGCGGGGAAGAGTCTTGTCCAGCACGATCGGTTCAGACGGGACCGGGCGATTTCCTCGATCTCGGTCGCCGGTTCAGGTACGACGGCCGTCGGCCGGATCGGCCGGGAAGTGGACCGCGTCGGAATCATCGAGGCCTAAGGCTCATCCGGTTTCCGGAAGGTCCAGCTTTCGCAATTTATCTAGATTTTGAAATAAGGTGTACACCGGAGTTTTCGGGCCGAGTTTTCAGTCCCAGGTGGTGCCGGGGGTGC
>NZ_BOOU01000142.1 GCF_016863395.1 Sphaerisporangium rufum
CGGGGTGGTGGGCGATCAGCGCGGAGGTGGACTGCTCGGGATGCAGCTGGAACTCCTCCGACAGCTCCACCCCGATCCGGCCCGGGTCCAGCAGCTGGAACAGCTGCCGCTGGTCCTCAAGATTCGGACACGCCGGATACCCGAACGAGTACCGGCAGCCGGCGATGTTGACCTTCAACATGTCGGCCAGCGACTCATCCCCGCCGATGCCCAGCTCGCCGCGCACCCGGGCATGCCAGTACTCCGCCAACGCCTCGGTCAGCTGCACCGACAACCCGTGCAACTCCAGATAATCCCGGTAGGCATCAGCCGCGAACAACTCCCCCGCCGCCCGCGCGATCGCCGGCCCCATCGTCACCACCTGCAACGCCACCACATCCACCTCCCCCGACGAGCGGGGGCGGAAGAAATCGGCCAGGCACAGATGCCGGTCCCGCGCCTGACGCGGGAAGGAGAACCGGGTCCGCTCGGCCCCGGCCTCATCCACGATGACCAGGTCATCACCCTCCGACACGCACGGGAAGTACCCGTACACCACCGCCGCCTGCAACAGGTTGTCGGTCTGCAACCGCTCCAGCCACGCCCGCAACCGCGGCCGCCCCTCGCTCTCCACCAACTCCTCATACGACGGCCCGCCCGCACCCCGGGACGCCTTCAACCCCCACTGCCCCATGAACGTCGCCCGCTCGTCCAGGAAAGCCGCGTAATCGGCCAGCGGCACCCCCTTGACGATCCGATCCCCCACGAACGGCGGCACCGGCACCGGGTTGTCCACCGCCACATCCGACCGGGACGGCAACTCCGCCGCCGGCGTGCGCACCAGCGTGGCCCCCTGCGCCCGCACGGCCGGCACCTTACGGGTGCGCAGCGGCGGCAACTGCGCGCCGTCCTGGCCCCGCTTGACCGCCATGAACGCGTCCATCAACCGCAGCCCCTCAAAGGCGTCCCGCGCATACCGCACCTCGCCCTCGAAGATCCCCGCCAGATCCTGCTCCACATACGCCCGGGTCAGCGCCGCCCCGCCCAAAAGCACCGGGAAATCGGCCGCCATCCCCCGGGCGTTCATCTCCTGCAGGTTCTCCTTCATGATCACCGTGGACTTCACCAGCAGCCCCGACATCCCGATCACATCGGCGTCCTTCTCCCGCGCCGCCTCCAGGATCGTCGACACCGGCTGCTTGATGCCCAGATTGATCACCTCATAGCCGTTGTTGGACAAGATGATGTCCACCAGGTTCTTGCCGATGTCATGCACATCGCCCTTCACCGTGGCCAACACGATCCGCCCCTTGG
>NZ_BOOU01000143.1 GCF_016863395.1 Sphaerisporangium rufum
CCGCGATTCGGGGCCGTCGCCGTCCTCGTAGTTGACCGAGTTCACCACCGCCCGGCCGCCGAGCATCTCCAGCCCCGCCTCGATCACCGCCGGCTCGGTCGAATCGATCACCACCGGCAACGTCGAGGCGGTCGCCAGCCGCGAGGCCAGCTCCCGCATGTCGGCCACCCCGTCGCGGCCCACGTAGTCCACGCACACGTCCAGCAGATGCGCCCCGTCCCGCACCTGGCCGCGGGCGATGTCCACGCACGCCTGCCAGTCACCGGCCAGCATCGCCTCGCGGAACGCCTTGGACCCGTTGGCGTTGGTGCGCTCGCCGATCGCCAGGTAGGAGGCGTCCTGCCGGAACGGCACATGCTGGTACAGCGAGGACGCCCCCGCCTCCGGGCGTGGCTCCCGGCGCGCGACCGGCCGGCCCCCGACCCGCTCGACCACCCGGCGCAGGTGCTCCGGCGTGGTCCCGCAACACCCGCCCACCAGCGAGAGCCCGAACCCCGTGGCGAACCCCTCGTGCGCGTCGGCCAGCTCGTCCGGCGACAGCGGATACCGCGCCCCGTCGGCGGTCAGCTCCGGCAGCCCCGCGTTCGGCATGCACGACAGCGGAATCCGGGCATGCCGGGCCAGATACCGCAGATGCTCCGACATCTCCGCCGGACCCGTCGCGCAGTTCAACCCCAGCACATCCACCCCCAGCGGCTCGATCGCCGCCAGCGCCGCCCCGATCTCCGACCCCAAAAGCATCGCCCCGTTGGTCTCGATCGTCACCTGCGCGACCACCACCACATCACGGCCCGCCGCCTCGACCGCCCGCCGCGCCCCGACCACCGCCGCCTTCACCTGCAACAGATCCTGACAGGTCTCCACGATCAACCCATCGACCCCACCGGCGATCAACCCCGCCGCATTGCGCTCATAGGCGTCCCGCAACGCCCCGAACCCCACATGCCCCAGCGACGGCAACTTCGTCCCCGGCCCCATCGACCCCAGCACGAACCGCGGCCGCTCCACCGTGGAGAACCGATCCGCCACCCCCCGCGCCAGCTGTGCCCCCGCCAGCGACAACTCGAACACCCGATCCGCTATCCCATACTCCCCCAACGCCGCCAAATTCGCCCCGAAGGTGTTGGTCTCCACACAATCCACACCAACCGCGAAATACGCCTCATGCACCCCGGCCACAATGTCGGGCCGAGTCACATTCAGCACCTCGTTACACCCCTCATGACCCTCGAAATCATCCAAACCAGGGTCATACGCCTGCAACATCGTCCCCATCGCCCCATCAGCGAC
>NZ_BOOU01000144.1 GCF_016863395.1 Sphaerisporangium rufum
AGCGTGCTTCCCCGGAACGGCGGAACCAGCCGGGCCAGCGTCGCAGACCGGTCAACCGGTAACTTCGGCCCATCGTCGGGTTCGTCATGCTTTTTCACCAGAGAAGCCGTCACGGAGGCACCCTACGCATCAGGCGACGGCTGATCCAGCGACCACCCGCCCGGCACCGGGCCGGTGGCCCGGTCTCAGCCGCGGTGCACCGCGTCGTACAGCTCGCGCCGCGGGACCCCCGCCGCCCGGGCCACCTCGGCGATCGCGTCCTTGCGCGTCGCGCCCGCCCGCTCGCGGTCCGCCACCCGCTCGACCAGCTCCGCCAGGTCCGGCTCGGCCGCCCCGGCCACCCGCCCGGCCACCACCAGGGTGATCTCCCCGCGGACATCGCCCGCGGCCCAGGCGGCCAGCTCGCCGAGCGGGCCGCGGCGCACCTCCTCGTAGGTCTTGGTGAGCTCCCGGCAGACCGCGGCCGGCCGGTCGGCCCCGAACGCCTCGGCCATCGCCGACAGGCACGCCGCCAGCCGGTGCGGCGCCTCGAAGAACACCATCGTGCGCTCCTCGCCGGCCAGCGCGGCCAGCCGCCGGCCCCGCTCGCCCGGCTTGCGGGGCGGGAACCCCTCGAAGCAGAACCGGTCGCTCGGCAGCCCGGAGATCGCCAGCGCGGTGGTCACCGCCGAGGGCCCGGGCAGCGCGGTCACCGGGACCCCGGCCTCGACCGCGAGCCGGGTCAGCCGGTAGCCGGGGTCGGACACCCCCGGCATCCCGGCATCGGTGATCACCAGCACCGTCCGGCCGTCGCACAGCGCCTCCAGCAGCTCGGCCGCCCGGGCCGCCTCGTTGGCGTCGTAGTAGGAGACCACCCGCCCGCCGAGCGTCACCCCGAGATCGGCGGCCAGCCGGCGCAGCCGCCGGGTGTCCTCGGCCGCGACGACGTCCGCGGACGCCAGCGCGTCGCGCAGCCGTGCCGAGGCGTCCTGCGCGCGACCGATCGGCGCACCCGCCAGCACCAGCTTGCCCGTCTCGTTCACCACCCGGCCATCTTCTCCCATGCCACGGTGGTCCCGGACACCACACCCGCCATAACGGACGCCCCAATTGGGGGCATAAGAGGTGTTTCTTAGGCTCGGCGTAATGGCCGCCCCGTACGATGTCCGGATGGCCCTGACGGATTCCCCTTACCAGGACTTCGAGCAGCCGGAGCCGAACGATTCCCCCCGGAAAGGGGAGTCGATGCGCGACCGGCTGGTTCCGCCGTTCCGGGGGAGCACATT
>NZ_BOOU01000145.1 GCF_016863395.1 Sphaerisporangium rufum
GAGGGAAACGCCCCCGGCGCCCCCGCCGCGCGCCCTCACCCCCAGGAGGCCGCCACGAACCGCCGCGAAGTCTTCCGTCTCGGCGCCACCAGCATGGCCCTCGGTCTGAGCGAGAGCATCCGGCGAGGACCTGACCTGCTGGAGCAGGCTCTCGACAACGGCAATGCCGGCGCAGGCCGGCTGGTGTTCCTGGAGAACGAGGCCGACCGGCTCGGCGCGGCCGTGGTCAAGGTCCCGCCCGCCGGGCTCGTGCCGGAAACCCTGCTCCATCTGACCAGCGTCCGGGAGTTGCTCACCTGCCGCCAGTCCCTCGGCGCGCAGCGCCGGCTGACGATGGTCGCGTCCAGGCTGTCGGTGGTGATGGGCGAGATCATGTTCAACACCAACAACTTCCCGCTGGCTCGACGCTGGTACACCACGGCCGTCCGAGCCGCCGACGAGGCCGGCGACCGGTACACGGCCGATATCGCCCTGGCCAGTTCGGCGTACCTGCCGACGTACGCGGGCGACCCGCGCGCCGTACTGGCCATCGTCATGCCCCGGCTCGAAGCGGCGGTGGGGGCGACCCCGGCACTCGCCTGGATGTGGGGCTTCGCCGCCCTGGCCCACGCCACCCTCGGCGACCGCGCAGCATTTGAGCGGGCCAACGACAGATCCCGGATCATGCTCGATCGCTGCAAGCGCGAAACGCTCTATCCGGGGATCTTCTCGTACCTCCCTGAAAAGCAGGCGTTCTACGAAGCCCGCGGCTGGGCGGACCTCGGACACGTGGACATGGCAGGAGGCGCGGCGGCCCGCGCGCTGGCGGCATTCGATCCGACTCTGACCACGAACAGGGCACTCGTACGGTTCTCGCATGCCAGCGCACTCGCCAAGTCCGGGCAGGTCGAGGAGGCCTGCAGCGTCGCCACTGCGGCCATCCGGGACCCGCACACCTACCAGAGCATCTCCGTGGTGCTACGCGCGCACGAGTTCGACGGTCTGCTCGGCACAACAGGGATGGCGACCGCCGAGTGGCGAGAGGCGTTGGCCGGTATCCGGGCACCAGACCCGGTCACGCTGTTCTCTTCGTGAAACCCGGGACCAGCTCTGCGGCCCCGCGCGGGATTGCAGCTTGAAGGCCTGGAATCAGCGATGCGGCGCCATCACGTCATTCAGCACGCCAAGGATAATCACTTCAGGTAGTCGTCAGATCGCGGAAAGTAGGTATCGGGGGTGTCGGTGTCGGGTCGGCAGACGTTGCTGAGGG
>NZ_BOOU01000146.1 GCF_016863395.1 Sphaerisporangium rufum
GCGGCAGATGGTGTCGGTGGCGACGGCGATGATCCCGTTCCTGGAGCATGACGATGCCAACCGGGCGTTGATGGGCTCGAACATGCAGCGTCAGTCGGTGCCGTTGCTGAAGAGCGAGGCGCCGCTGGTGGGTACCGGCATGGAGTACCGCGCGGCCACCGACGCCGGTGATGTGATCACCGCGGAGAAGTCCGGTGTGGTGGAGGAGGTGTCGGCCGACTACGTCACGGTGATGAACGATGACGGCACCCGGACGACGTATCGGGTGGCGAAGTTCAAGCGGTCCAACCAGGGCACCTGTTTCAACCAGAAGCCGATCGTGGCCGAGGGTGATCGGGTGGAGGCCGGTCAGGTGGTGGCCGACGGGCCGTGCACCGATGACGGTGAGATGGCGCTGGGCAAGAACCTGCTGGTGGCGTTCATGCCGTGGGAGGGGCACAACTACGAGGACGCGATCATCCTGTCGCAGCGGTTGGTGCAGGATGATGTGCTGTCGTCGATCCACATCGAGGAGCACGAGGTCGACGCGCGGGACACCAAGCTGGGTCCTGAGGAGATCACTCGTGACATTCCGAACGTGTCGGAGGAGGTTCTCGCTGATCTGGATGAGCGGGGGATCATCCGGATCGGTGCGGAGGTGACCACCGGTGACATTCTGGTGGGGAAGGTAACGCCGAAGGGTGAGACGGAGCTGACGCCGGAGGAGCGGCTGCTTCGGGCGATCTTCGGGGAGAAGGCGCGTGAGGTGCGTGACACCTCGTTGAAGGTGCCGCACGGGGAGTCGGGGAAGATCATCGGGGTGCGGGTGTTCTCCCGGGAGGAGGGCGATGAGCTGCCTCCGGGGGTGAACGAGCTGGTCCGGGTGTATGTGGCGCAGAAGCGTAAGATCACCGATGGGGACAAGCTGGCCGGCCGGCATGGGAACAAGGGGGTCATCTCCAAGATCCTGCCGGTGGAGGACATGCCGTTCCTGGAGGACGGCACTCCGGTGGACATCATCCTCAACCCGCTGGGGGTGCCCGGCCGGATGAACGTCGGGCAGGTGCTGGAGACCCATCTGGGGTGGATCGCCGCCCGCGGCTGGGACATCACCGGCATCCAGGAGGCC
>NZ_BOOU01000147.1 GCF_016863395.1 Sphaerisporangium rufum
CGGAACCACGCGGGAGCGCGACCGACGCCGCGGACGGGCGGCCGCGTCACGGATGCGGCCGGGGTAGTGCGCCGTCGGCGCGGATGGGGGGCGGCCGCCTCGGGGACTCAGTGTGGAAATCAGTACGTAACATGTCAAGGCCGCAGTTGAACCGGTTCGCGGTCCGGCGGGCCTCCACCCCCCGTACAGGCGGCGTCGATGGCGATCGATGCCGGTGTCCGGCAGATGAATGTTTCATACCAAGGGACGATCCGCGACGGTGACCATGGCGCTGGTCGGCGCGGACGGCGGCGGCCCCCGCGCCCGCGGGCGAGCGGGCCGTTCCTTGACAGGGCGGCGCGCCGTCGTATTTGCTCCGCTGCACGTCAACCCCTGGCCGGGCCGTGGAAGGAGCAGAGTGGACCTCCGGCCGATGTTAGCGTTCACATTTGACCATGACCCGCCATCGGGCAGCCTCGGGGCGGATGTCGACCCAAGGAGTTAGAGACATGCCTCCTTCACCCCTTCCGACGCCCGGCGGGGCCGCGCGCCGGCGGCGGTCGCCGGTGGCCGTGACCGTCGGCGTGATCAGTACGCTGGCCACCGTCCTCGCCACCGCGCTGAGCTGGTCGGTGCCGGCCTCCGCCGCGGCGGCACCAGTGGTCGGCACGGGCTCCGGACGATGCCTGAGCGTCGCCAACAACTCAGACGCGCAAGGCACCGGCCTGCAGCTCTGGGACTGCAACGGCCAGAGCGGGCAGCAGTTCGAGTTCACCTCGGCCGGAGAGCTGCGCGTCTTCAACGGCAGCCGGTGCGTGGACGTGAACGGCGCGGGCACCGCGGACGGTACCGCGGTGATCATCTGGAGCTGCAACGGGCAGAACAACCAGAAGTGGCGGCTGAACTCCGACGGCAGCATCACCGCGGTCGGCGCGAACAAGTGCCTGGACGTGAGCGGCGCCGGCACCGCCAACGGCAGCAAGATCCAGATCTGGTCCTGCCACGGAGGTAGCAACCAGAAGTGGAGCACCGGCGGGGGCCCCGGCCCGTCGCCGTCCCCGTCGGCCTCGCCCTCGTCGCCCGGCGGCACCTGCGACCTGCCGTCGTCGTACCGCTGGACC
>NZ_BOOU01000148.1 GCF_016863395.1 Sphaerisporangium rufum
AGTTGCCGTCGAACAGCAGCGGGGTGTCGCCGCTGCGCCAGGACCATTTGTCGGTGATGCCCCAGACGGTGATGCCGGCGCAGCGGGGGACGTTCACGCAGGCCTGGGTGACGCGGCGGTAGGCGTCGGCCTGGGTGGAGCCGCCGCCGCCGATGTCGAGTTCGGTGATCTGGACATCGACGCCGAGGTCGGCGAACTGCTGGATGTTGGCCTGGTAGTTGGCGGGGGGGTTGCCGAAGTGGGATTGCAGTCCGACGCAGTCGATGGGGACGCCGCGGGCCTTGAAGTCCTTGACCATGTTGTAGACGCCGCGGGTCTTGCTGGCGTTGGCGTCGTCGATGTTGTAGTCGTTGTAGCAGAGTTTGGCGGCGGGGTCGGCGGCGCGGGCGGCGCGGAAGGCCTCTTCGATGAAGCCGTTGCCGAGTTTCTGGGTCCAGATGGAGCTGCGCAGGGTGCCGACGGCGCCGCCGTCGTTGAAGGCCTCGTTGACCACGTCCCAGGAGTAGATCTTGCCCTTGTAGTGGCCCATGACGCCGTTGATGTGGTTGACCATGGCGGCGCGCAGGTCGGTGGCCGACAGGTTGTTGAGCCAGGTGGGGATCTGGGCGTGCCAGACCAGGGTGTGGCCGCGGACCTTCATGCCCTTGCTGAAGGCGTGGTTGGCGATCTGGTCGGCGCTGCCGAAGGTGAACTGGTTGCGGTTGGGTTCGGTGGAGGTCCACTTCATTTCGTTCTCGGCGGTGACCTGGTTGAATTCCCGGTCCCAGGTGGCCACGTAGGTGGAGTCGTTGAGGTGGCCGGCCGCGACGGCGGCGCCGAAGTAGCGGCCGCTCTGGGCGGCGGCGGCGCCCAGGGTGCCGGCCGCGGCGTCGGCGGGCGCGGTCAGCGCCGGGGCGGCCAGCAGCCCGATCGCGCTCAGGGCACCGGCCACCAGCATCCGGCGGTTGCCGGCGGGTCGCCGGCCTTGATCGGGGGGTACGCCGTTAACGCCCATGCCTGAGCCTCCATGCGGGAAGAGAAGAGGA
>NZ_BOOU01000149.1 GCF_016863395.1 Sphaerisporangium rufum
CGTCCTGCGGGCCTGCACCGTGACCGCCCGCAATCTGCGACGACGCACGTCACGACGCCGGGCGCGGCCCATTCCCGAGCGGTCGGTGACCGGGAGGGCGGCGGCCGGCCCGCCAGAGACCCGGGACCGCGGCCGGCGGCCGAGGGGCGGTCTGGCATGATCGGGAGACATTGCCGAGTACGGGAAAACCCCGGTTCGGCACTCGCGCGTGCTGGGGGTGGTGGGATGCGGCACTTCGTACGTCCGGAGGGGATGCCGCCGGTCAACGGGTACAGCCATGCGGTGGCGTTCTCCGGGACGGCGGTCGCCGTCTCCGGGCAGGTTCCGCTGGACGCGGCCGGCACGGTGGTGGGTGAAGGCGACGCGGAGGCCCAGACCAGGCAGGTCTTCCTGAACCTGCGCGCCGCGCTGGCCGCGGCGGGCGCGGAGCTGGCCGACGTGGTCAAGCTGACGGTCTACCTGACCGATCTGACGGACCTGGCCGCCTTCCGCCGGGTGCGTGACGAATTCATCTCCCTGGAACGCCCGCCGGCCAGCTCGCTGGTCCAGGTGGCCGGGCTGGTGCATCCGGCCTTCCGCGTCGAGATCGACGCACTAGCCGTCCTGCCGCCCACGACCTGACCGGCCCGTCCCGCTCCCGCGGCGGCGCCTGCCCGCACGGGCTGATCGTCATGGTGTGATTGAAGACCTCATCGCGGCGGGCCGGGCGCAGTCATCGTTCCCGCGCATCGCGTGCCTTCTCCCGCGTTGGTCGAATTCAGTTCCAAAGGCGGTCATCGCCGCCCTCATCGAACTCCGCTTTCGTCGCCGGCTTTCAAGGCTGCGGCGGTATCGCGGATCCCGGTCTTTCTCGATTGCCGAATCTTCGTTGTTCGTGTGCGCCGTCGGATCGGATATTCGATTTCAGTCCCAGGTGGTGCCGGGGGTGCGGGAGAACGAGTCCCAGGTGGTACCCGCGGAACGGGAGTCCCAGGTGGTGCCCGCGGTCC
>NZ_BOOU01000150.1 GCF_016863395.1 Sphaerisporangium rufum
CCGCGCACGGGTGATCGAGCGTCCCGATCGGTCCGCCGGCCGGTACGTGCACCGGACGCTCTGCGATCATTCCGGCCATGACGACTGAGCGCCATGGAGCGGACATCCGCTTCCGGCGGGCCGGCCCCGACGAGGTGGTCGAGGTGTTGAGCGTGCTCGACGAGGCCGCGGGATGGCTGAGGGCGCGCGGTATCGCCCAGTGGCCGGCCCGGTTCGAGGCCGGATGGGTCGAGGAGGCGATCTCCCGGGGTGAGACGTGGCTGGTGACCGCCGGGGACAAGGCGGCGGGGACGGTGACCCTGGACTGGTCGGATCCACTGTGGGCGGACACCGGCGGCGTGGCGGGCTACATGCACCGGATGGCCGTGCGTCGCCGGGCGGCGGGCCTCGGACCCCGGATCCTCGGCTGGGCGGCGGAGGCCGCCCGGCAGCAGGGTGCCACCTTCCTGCGGCTCGACTGCGTGCGGTCCAACGACCGGCTGCGCGCCTACTACGCGGCCCAAGGCTTCGCGCACCGCGGCGATGTGCCGGTGGGCGGCGCTCCCGGCCAGCGTGCGGCGGGCGGTCCGGTCACCTGGGTCAGCCGCTACGAGCGGGCGCTGCCGCCCGGATGAGAGCCGCACAGGGCCTTGCCGGATTCGCCGGCGGCTCGGCTCTGCGAGGTGATCAGGAGTGGTGCGGGATTCCGGATTCGAGGCCCCGGATACCCACCGATTTGTCGATTCGTTTCGCCGGTTCGGCGGGGCGGCCGTCGACGGAGCCGGCCGGAGTGTCGACCACATCGGAATCATCGGGGCGCGAAATGTGAGTGCGATTCCGGAAGGTCGGTGTTTTCAGTTCTTTCGGGGATGGACAGCGGGCTGTGCGGTGATTCAGGAGTTTCAGTCCCAGGTGGTGCCGGGGGTGCGGGAGAACGAGTCCCAGGTGGTGCCCGCGGTAC
>NZ_BOOU01000151.1 GCF_016863395.1 Sphaerisporangium rufum
TGCCGTCCAGGCCGAGGAAGGCGATGGAGTAGGCGAGCTGGCCGGTCATGGGGAGTTGGTGGCCGACGCCGGAGATGCTGATGCCTTCGATGGTGGCCTGGGTGGTGGTGGTGCCGTAGCGGGTGCGGGTCCAGGAGGACTGGGGGTGGTCGGTGAAGGCGGGGGTGGTGGTCAGGCCGTGCAGGTTGGTCCACTGTTTGATCTCCTCGCCGTAGTTGGGGTAGGCGAGGGTGGTGTCGGTGGTGCCGTGCCAGAGTTGGATGCGGGGGTAGCGGCCGGTGTAGCCGGGGTACATGGCGCGGGCCTGGTCGCCCCATTGCTGGGCGGTCTTGATGAGCTGGCCGCCGGAGCATTGGCTGTTCCATAGTGAGCCGTTGGTGGTGGCGAAGCAGCCGGCCGGGACGCCGGAGTAGGCGGAGGCGGCGGTGAAGACGTCGGGGTATTGGGCGGCCAGGACGTTGGTCATCATGGCGCCGGAGGAGAAGCCGGCGACCACGATGCGGCTGGGGTCGATGTTGTAGCGCTGGCGGGTGTAGTTGACCATGGACATGATGCCGGTGGAGTCGCTGCCGCCGTCGCGGCGCAGGGCGGCGGGGGTGGAGACGTCGAAGCAGTGGCCGTCGCGGGTGGCTTCGGGGGCGACGATGATGTAGCCGTAGCGGTCGGCGGCGTTGCGGTAGTCGACGCCGTTGCCGTTGACGATGCCGGAGGCCGAGCCGCTGCAGTAGTGGACCAGGACCAGCAGGGCGGGGCGGGCGGCGACGTTGTTGGGGACGTACCAGTACATGTTGAGGTTGGTGGGGTTGTTGCCGAACCCGGTGACCCGGGTCAGGGTGGCGGCCGCGGCGGGCCGGGCGGCCAGCAGCGCGACAGATGCCGCCACCAGCGGCAGCACGACCGCCGCCAGCAGGGCGATGAGCCTTCTTCTCACGC
>NZ_BOOU01000152.1 GCF_016863395.1 Sphaerisporangium rufum
TCAGGGCAGGTTCCAGTCGGCGCGTTCGGCGAAGGAGGCCTGGTACTGGGGGCGCCACTTGGAGATGGTGCCGCCGCCGGGGCCGTCGACCCAGTGGTTGGTGGAGCCGTCACGGCGGTACTGCCCGCCCCAGCTGGGCTGGGTGGGGTCTTCGGGGTTGTTCATGCCGCGGTTGGCGCTGAGCAGGTGCAGGAAGGAGGGGGAGTCGCCTTCCTGCATGCCGCTGACGCAGCAGCCGCGCGGCGGGTAGATCGCGCCCAGCGGGCCGTGGTTGTAGCGGATGTTGGCGTCCAGCCAGGCCAGGTTGCACAGCGAGGTGTCGCCGCCGTTGCAGAACATCCCGCCGTAGGTGCTGTTGGAGTGGATGATGAACAGGCTGGGGAAGTTCTGCTTCATCCAGTCGATGGTGTCGTCCTGGTGGGCGATGGCGAAGATCCGCATCTTGGCCAGGAACGCCGCCAACTGGGCGGGGGTGCGGGTGTTCTGCACCTTCCAGATCGCCTGGGCGACCTGGGAGTTGTCGCCCCAGATGGTGAACCACACCGGTCGAGGATCGGGCTTGTCCACGATCGAGATGATCGCGTTGGACGCCTCGCTGTCCTTGCCCGCTCCGATGTTGTTGGCCGTCGATTTGCCCCAGGTGCCGTCCCGGCCCTGGAAGGTCACCGACCGCAGGTACGCCGGCGTCGGGAACGCCGGGTCGTGCCGGCGAAGGTTCTCATCCACCAGGTCGTACTTGTTGATCGCATCGATGATGTGCTGCTTGTCGGCGTAGTTGCGCGAGGTCGCCGCCGAGGCCACCAGCCCCTCCACGTCGAACTCGTTGGAGTACATCAAGAACCGCACCATCGACTGCACATCGTCGGGGTCGCTGTTGGCCCCGTCCAGCGTCGGGAAGTCCGACGAGACCACCACCCGGAACCGCTG
>NZ_BOOU01000153.1 GCF_016863395.1 Sphaerisporangium rufum
GACTGCTGGGCGGCGACGATGGCGTTCACGATGAGCTGCCCGTCGCCCGCCTGCGGCTGGTATCGGGACGGGTACGCGGAGACCTGGACCGCCTGGCACACCTCGCCGATCGGCGCGGTCTTCCAGGAGTTGTTCGGGTACTTGCTGACCATCTTGTTGAGGAAGGCGTTGGTCGCCCAGATCGGATCGAGCCGGTTGGCCTCCGACCCCCACGGGTCCTGCTGCTGGAACAGGCCGACGCTGGTGTGGTCCACCTTGTCGGCGATGTTCTGGATGCCGGTCTCCACGATGGTCGTGGTCACCGCGATCACCGCGGCCCGCAGGTCCAGCCCACGGTCCTGCACCGCCTTGACGACCATGCGGGCGCAGGAGACCCGGTAGGCCGTCATGTAGCCGCGCAGGCTGGGGTCGCCGACGTGCAGGCTGCCGTTCAGCTGGGTGGCCAGCGCGGCGTCGGTCGCCGTGGTGCCGGACGGGTCACAGGCCTTGAGGGTGTAGGCCGTCGCGTGCATGTCGATGGCCGGCGCGGCGGGGCCGGGGGTGGGCGTGGGCCCGGCCATGGCCGGGCCAGCGGTCAGGACGAGCCCGGCGGCGGTCATCGCGGCCGCGGTGGCCAGGCCGGCCCGGGACAGAACGTTGGTCTTCATGCTGGCTCCTTGGGAGAGGGCGCGGCCGCCGGCCGGATGCGGGCATGGCGGCACGCGCCGAGGTGAGGAAGAGAAAAGGGAAGGAACGGCCGGGAACGCTCCCGGCGGGACCGGGCGGTGCCCGGTGCGGCCGGGGCGATCTCCCCGGCCGCGGGGTGTGTCAGGCCGGCAGGTTCACACGGCGTCTTCTACGGCGTCTTCTACGGCGTCTGCCAGGGGGTCCGGCCGGGCCCGCGTGGCGCCTGCGCTCCGGGGCGCGCGTCAGGT
>NZ_BOOU01000154.1 GCF_016863395.1 Sphaerisporangium rufum
CGGCCGAAGTGGCCGTAGGCGGCGGTCTGCGAGTAGATGGGCCGCAGCAGGTCCAGATCACGGATGATCGCGGCCGGCCGCAGGTCGAACACCGACAGGATCGCCTGCTGGATCCGCTCCACCGGCACCTTCTCGGTGCCGAACGTCTCCACGAACGCCCCCACCGGATGCGCCTTGCCGATCGCGTAGGCCACCTGCACCTCCGCCCGGTCCGCCAGCCCGGCCGCCACCACGTTCTTGGCCACCCACCGCATCGCGTACGCCGCCGACCGGTCCACCTTGGAGGGATCCTTGCCGGAGAACGCGCCACCACCGTGCCGCGCCATCCCCCCGTAGGTGTCCACGATGATCTTCCGCCCGGTCAGCCCCGCATCGCCCATCGGCCCGCCGATCTCGAACCGCCCGGTCGGGTTCACCAGCAGCCGGTACCCCTCGACCTCGATGTCCAGCTCGGCGAGCACCGGCTCGACGACGTGCTCCTTGATGTCGGGGGCCAGCATCTCCTTGAGGTCGATCTCGGGGGCGTGCTGGGTGGAGACGACGACGGTGTCCAGCCGGACCGGGCGGTCGCCGTCGTACTCGACGGTCACCTGGGTCTTGCCGTCCGGGCGCAGGTAGGGCACCGTGCCGTTCTTGCGCACCTCCGACAGCCGCCGCGCCATCCGGTGCGCCAGCGTGATCGGCAACGGCATCAGCTCCGGGGTCTCCCGGCAGGCGTACCCGAACATCAGGCCCTGGTCACCGGCGCCCTGCCGGTCCAGCTCGTCGCCCGCCTCGCCCTCGCGGTGCTCGTAGGCGTCGTCCACACCCTGGGCGATGTCCGGCGACTGCGCGCCGATCGACACCGACACCCCGCAGGAGGCACCGTCGAAACCCTTGTGCGAGGCGTC
>NZ_BOOU01000155.1 GCF_016863395.1 Sphaerisporangium rufum
GCCTCCGAGCAGCCGTTCTCGCTGGTGACGTTGCGCCAGGTCTGGTTGTTCGCGCCGCCGTAGGTGACTCCGCCGATGGTCGGCCTGACCCGCTCGGAGCCTTCGTAGCCCCAGCTGGCCGTACCGTCGCCGTTGGCGTCATAGGCGAACTCGAAGTGCAGGTGCGGGTGATCGTTGGATGTGGGGCCGGTCCGGCCGACCTTGCCGATCACCGTGCCCTCGGTGACCTTGGCGCCGACCGAGACGGCGCGGGACTGCAGGTGCAGGTAGGTGGTGAAATAGCCGCCGCCGTGGTCGATCTGGATCACGTTGCCGGCGTTGCTGTGGTAGAAGGACTGGTTCACCGTGCCGGCGAGGGGGGCGACCAGCGTGGCGCCCTCGGTGCCGACCTGGTCCGGCTCCTTCACCATGTCCAGTGCCGGGGCGTGGCCCCAGCTGTCCAGCCGCCACTTCTGCCCGCACGGGAAGGGCAGCTGGATGTTCGGCGCGGCCAGCATGGTGGCCCCGGCCCGGGCGGTGGCGCCGGCCGGCGCGGCCGGCGTGGCCGCCAGCACTGCCGCCCCGGTGGCGGCGACCGTCAGGCCGAGACGGAGGAAACGCTTGTACGACATCTGATGCTCCTTGACGGAAAGATCACAGGATGGGATGGCGCGGCCGGGAGTGCTCCCGGCCGCGCGGGATGTGAGAGATCCGGCGGCCCGGCCGTCCGGATGGGGAGGCGACGTGTCCTGGCGCCGGCTCGGGTACCGGGTTCGCCGGTGACGCCGTTCGCGGTGTCCGGGTCGGGCGCCGGATCGAGAGGTGACGCCGTCTTCGAGGGTCCGGCTCAGGCGAGGCCGGGT
>NZ_BOOU01000156.1 GCF_016863395.1 Sphaerisporangium rufum
CTCAGGGGGTGAAGCCGGAGGCGACGATCTTCTGGACGTTGCCGTCGTAGACGTTGGGCGTCGCGTCCCAGCCCAGGTTGCGGTACGCGTGCACCGTCTTGTCGGCGAAGATCGAGACGATCTCCGCGCGGCCGTCACCGTCCAGATCACCGAACTTGGTCCGCGACGCGTCCTTGAACCCCGACGCCACCACCTTCTGCACATTGCCGTCGAACACGTTCGGCGAGGCGTCCCAGCCCAGGTTCCGGTACACGTGCACATCACCATTGGCGTAGAACGCCATGATCTCCGCCCGCCCATCACCATCGATGTCGGCGAACTTGGTCCCCGGCGCCGAGAACCCCGACGCCACCACCTTCTGCACATTCCCGTCGTACACATTCGGCGACGCATCCCAGCCCAGGTTCCGGTACACATGCACCGAACCATCCGACCGGCCCCCCACCAGATCCGCCCGCCCATCACCATCGACGTCGGCGAACGAGGTACGGGTCGCGTCCTTGAACCCCGACGCCACCACCTTCTGCACACCCCCGTCGAACACCTTGGCCGACCCCCAGCCCAGATTCCGATACGCGTGCACCGACCCATCCGGGAAGATCGACATCAACTCCGCCCGGCCATCCCCATCCAGATCAGCCAGCTTCGCCTGCTCCGGATCGGTGAACCCCGACGCCACCACCTTGGTGTCCACCCCATCGAACACCCGCCCGTCCCAGCCCACGTTCCGATACACATGCACCGTCCCATCACCCCAGAACGCCACCAGATCCTCCCGCCCATCACCATCGATGTCCGCGAACCGCGTCCCCCCGTCCACCACCGAAGGCGGC
>NZ_BOOU01000157.1 GCF_016863395.1 Sphaerisporangium rufum
TCGACCGGCCCGCTGGCCAACCCCAAGTCGGGCTGGGTGTCGCTGAAGGACTTCACCAACGTCGTCTACAACGGCAAGCACCTGGTCTACGGGACCACGCACGACTTCGGGTCGAGCTGGGGATCGATGAACTTCGGCCTGTTCACCAACTGGTCGGACATGGCCTCGGCCCCGCAGAACACGATGTCGGTCGGCACGGTGGCGCCGACGCTGTTCTACTTCGCGCCCAAGAACATCTGGGTGCTGGCCTACCAGTGGGGCGGGACCGCGTTCACCTACCGCACCTCCAGCGACCCGACCAACGCCAACGGCTGGTCCTCGCCGCAGACCCTGTCCACCGCGAGCATCTCCGGCTCGGGCACCGGGCCCATCGACCAGACGCTCATCGGCGACGACCAGAACATGTACCTGTTCTTCGCCGGCGACAACGGCAAGATCTACCGGTCCAGCATGCCGATCGGCAACTTCCCCGGGAACTTCGGCTCCAACTACACCACGATCATGAGCGACTCGACGAACAACCTGTTCGAGGCGGTCGAGGTCTACAAGCTGCAGAACCAGAACAAGTACCTGATGATCGTGGAGGCGATCGGCTCGCAGGGCCGCTACTTCCGCTCCTTCACCGCCACCAGCCTGGGCGGCAACTGGACCCCGCAGGCGGCGACCGAGAGCAACCCGTTCGCGGGCAAGGCCAACAGCGGTGCCACCTGGACCAACGACATCAGCCACGGCGACCTGGTCCGCAACAACCCCGACCAGACCAAGACGGTCGACCCCTGCAACCTGCAGCTGCTCTACCAGGGCCGCAGCCCCAGCTCC
>NZ_BOOU01000158.1 GCF_016863395.1 Sphaerisporangium rufum
GGATGGGCATCGGGTGCAGATGGGGGATCTGAACGCCGACGGGCTGGATGATCTGGTGCAGGTCCGCGACAACGGTGATGTGGTGGTGTTCTGGAACTCCGGTAACAATCCCAACTATTCGTGGCAGAACAACCGGCTGGTGTTGCAGGGGATCACCGATCCGTCGCAGATCCGGGTGGGGGACTTCAACAACGACAAGAAGGACGACCTTCTGCAGATCCGGTCGAACGGTGATTTGGTGGTCTTCTGGAATTCGGGTCAGAATCCGAATTTCTCCTGGTCGAACAACCGGCTGGTGCTGGGCGGGATCACCGACAAGGGGCAGATCAACGTCGGGGACTTCAACGCCGACGGAATGGACGACCTGGTCCAGGTGCGCCCGAACGGTGATGTGGTGGTGTTCTGGAACTCCGGTGAGAATCCGAATTTCTCCTGGTCGAACAACCGGCTGGTGCTGGGCGGGATCACCGACAAGGGGCAGATCAAGGCCGGGGACTTCAACGCCGACGGCAAGGCCGATCTGCTGCAGACCCGTCCCAACGGTGATGTGGTGGCGTTCTGGAACGCCGACACCAATCCGAATTTCTCCTGGTCGAACAACCGGCTGGTGCTGGGCGGCATCCCCGACCAGGCCCAGGTCAAGGCCGGCGACCTGAACAACGACGGCAAGGACGACCTGGTCCAGGTGCGCCCGAACGGTGATGTGGTGGTGTTCTGGAACTCCGGTGAGAACCCGAACTTCTCCTGGCAGAACAACCGCCTCGTCCTCGGCGGCATGGCCCTCTGA
>NZ_BOOU01000159.1 GCF_016863395.1 Sphaerisporangium rufum
GCTCGGGAAGTGGATGATCGGGTTGGGTGAGTGGTTGTTCGGGGCCGATCCGTTCGGGTGGCGGTTCGCGGCGGCGGTGGCCGGGGCGGTGTCGATCCTGGTGGTGGCGCGGGTGGCGCGGCGGATGACGCGCTCGACGCTGCTGGGGTGTCTGGCCGGTGCGGTGCTGGCGCTGGACGGGTTGCATTTCGTGCTGTCGCGCACCGCGCTGCTGGATGTGTTCTTGATGGTGTGGGTGCTGGCCGGGTTCGCCTGCCTGGTGGCCGATCGTGACTGGGCGCGTTCGCGGCTGGCGGCCTGGTACGACGCGGCGGGTGCGGCGGCGGGCGCGGTGGTGGCCTCCGCGGTGACCTCGACCATGCCCGCGTCGCCGGGTTCGCCGGGTCTGCCGGGTTCGGCGGGTTCGGCGGGTTCGGTGGACGGGGCGGGCGGGCCGCGGCTGGGGTGGCGGCCGTGGCGGATCGCGGCGGGGGTGTGTCTGGGCGCGGCGTGCGCGGTGAAGTGGAGCGGGATCTACTTCCTGGTGGCGTTCGCGGTGATGTCACTGTTGTGGGACGCCGGGGCCCGTCGCGCGGTCGGGGTGCGCCGGCCCTATCTGGGGCTGGCCGGGCGTGATCTGCCCGGCGCGCTGGCCGCGCTGGCGGTGGTCCCGGCGGTGACCTACGTGCTGTCGTGGTCGGGCTGGTTCGCCTCGGCCTACGGCTACGGCCGCAACTGGGTCCAGGCCACCTCCAGCGGCTGGGGCTACTTCGTCATCGACTCCCTGCGCTCCTGG
>NZ_BOOU01000160.1 GCF_016863395.1 Sphaerisporangium rufum
AAGGCCCCGTGGGTTCAGTCGATCGTCTCCGGCAATTACTCGGGCGACGCCGGGTGGTGTGATTACGGTGACACCTGGCAGGGGGCCTCGTGGGCGTGCTTCGGCCCGACCCAGTCCAAGCCCTGCGGAACCTACGTCCAGAGCATCGTGGAGGCCCAGTGGCGGAATGCGGCCGGGGAAGAGTTCGTTTTGCACAGTCGCTATTCCCCCACGATCAAGACCTGCGCCACCTGAACCGACGCCGGTGGGCCGGGCGTGGTACGCGCCCGGCCCACCGGCGGCCGCCATCCGGTTCCGCGTCGTGCATGCCGATGAGCGAAAGACGGGGTCCAGGACGATAGGCATCGCCAATGATCCCGATCCGCGCCTGACGCCGGGTCAGCGGTTCGGGAGCGGACTGGTTTCGTGTTCGCAGGCAAGCGGCCAGCCCCATGCCGCCCCAGGCCAGCGCCACGATGACCGGCACCCCGCCGAGCTGCGGCCACAGCACGTCGGTGTAGCGGTACTCGCCGAACGGGAAACCGGTGCGGATGCCGACCCACTCGGCGGCGTACCCGAGCAGCACCGCCCCGGCCGCCGCGTACCAGCGCGCCCGGACATCCACCGCCGGGACTCTCCGGCCCGGCCGCGGGCTCGTCCCCGGCGGGGTGTCCCGGTTCGTCGGCGCGCTCGTATCCGGCCCGGTGCCACGGCGGGCCCATCCACCGTTCCCGCCGCCCGCCGCCCGCCGCCGGCGACGGCCGCGC
>NZ_BOOU01000161.1 GCF_016863395.1 Sphaerisporangium rufum
TTTGCCCGGGATCTCGGCGGTGCGGGCCCACCCGCCGCGATCATCACGCCCGGCCGCGTGTTCCACGAGCAGCCGCGGCGGCGCCGGGCAGCGCCGGACCGACGTCGAGCGGCTCCGTCAGAAGACCGCGGCCATGGCTCTCCGGTGAGGCCACCATGGTGCGCCGGTTCATGAAGCCATGGATCACCGTCCATCATCGCCCCGAGGGCACCGGCGTTGTCCGCTTCCTTAGAGGTGATCGACTGCTCTCCTCCACCACCCGAAACTCCGGGCTCGGGGAGCACGAGTGCGGGACGACGGCCCACTGAGACCACGCTCCGCGACGTCGTCACGAGACCGCGACGCGACATCGCCCGAGCCGGCCTGTCCCTGTCCCCGTCCTTGTCCTTGTCCCGCAGCTCGGGAAGGCCGGCGGCCAGGTGAACCGCGTCGAGCCGCTGAAGCGGCGGCTGTACGGCCGGCCGGTGCCCCGTCCTCCCGAAGTGATCGCATCCTCCTGGCGACCGAGACGGCCGCGCGCGTAACCGGACCGGCGCCGGATCCGGCCGGCGTCGACTCGCGCCAAGGGCCGGTCTGTCGTCGGATCCCACCCTGGTCCGGCAGCGGGAGGCGAGCCGGTGACCGGCCGGTGGACGGCCGCTGCGCGGTCCGGAACGGCAGCACACGGGCACTTCCATCTCGTTGCCGAGCCCATGCCGGGCAGCGTCCGCTTCGAGCGCCACGGTCGTTGTGGGGC
>NZ_BOOU01000162.1 GCF_016863395.1 Sphaerisporangium rufum
CGGCCGTCGCGCTCGGCCGTGCCGCCGGGGGCGATCGTCTCGGTCACCGGACACCTGCGGCGTGACCGCCCGGTCCGGGCGGAGGATAGGTGGGTCGGTCCGGCATGGTGGTCTCCCGGTTCTCGTCGGTGGCTTCGCAGGGCTCTGACGCGATCACGCCGTGGCCGGGCGGACCGGCCGCCCGGCCCGCCGGCGTCAGTGGCCGATCTCGACGTTCTCCAGCACGCCGAGTGCGTCCGGCACCAGCACGGCGGCGGAGTAATAGGCGCTGACCAGATAGGACATGATCGCCTTCTCGTCGATGCCCATGAAGCGGACCGACAGCCCCGGCTCGTACTCGTCGGGCAGGCCGGTCTGGTAGAGCCCGACGACGCCCTGGGCCTCCTCGCCGGTGCGCATCACCAGGATGGAGCTGGTGCGCGCGTCACTGATGGGGATCTTGTTGCAGGGCAGCAGCGGCACGCCGCGCCAGGAGGGAACCGCGTGCCCGTTGATCTCGGTGGGCGCCGGATAGATGCCCCTGGCGTTGCACTCCCGGCCGATCGCCGCGATGGTGCGCGGGTGTGCGAGCAGGAACGCCGGATCCTTCCACACGGTGGCCAGCAGCTCGTCGAGGTCGTCGGGGGTGGGTGGGCCGGTGCGGGTCTGGATGCGCTGGCGTAGGTCGGCGCCCGCGAGCAGGCCGAAGTCGGGGTTGTTGACGAGTTCGTGTTCCTGGCGTTCGCGTAGGG
>NZ_BOOU01000163.1 GCF_016863395.1 Sphaerisporangium rufum
AATCCCCGGCGGAGCCCTGGAGCACGGCGAATACCCCTGGCAAGCCGCTGTCCGCGAAGTGAAGGAGGAACTCGGCCTGAACCTTCCCTCAGGCCGGCTGCTGGCCATCGACCTCGTCCCCGCCCAGAACGACGGACGACCCCCGCTGATCAACTTCCTGTTCGACGGCGGCGTCTTCAGCCCGGCCGAGGCCGCCGCCGTCCGCGCCTGCGACGAGGAACTGTCCGCCGTCGCCTGGTCCACCCGCCCAGAGTGGACCGCCCGCCTGGCCCCGCATATGGCGCGCCGCATCGACGCCTGCATGCACGCCGTCGAGACGGGCCGCACCGTCTACCTGCAGTACGGCCGACCGCTGGAAAACGGCCACCAGTAGCGCCGCCGCACCTGTCCAGCCCGGTACGGCGGATCCGACGGCCGCACCGAAAGGGCCCCGGTGACTCCCTGCTGAACGCACCCCCCGTCCGCCTGGCCCACTCCGTTCTCGGAGAGGAGGCGGTTCAGGTGGCGCAGGTCTTGATCGTGGGGGAATAGTGACTATTCGAGTAGACCTCCTCCCCGGCGGCGTTCCGCCACTCAACGTCCACGAAGCTCTGGACGTAGGTTCCGCAGGGCTTGGACTGGGTCGGGGCGAAGCACGCCCACGAGGCACCCTGCCAAGCGTCACCGTATTTACACGATGAGGTGCCGGTTGCGTAATTCCCGGAGATGACCGCCTGAACCCACGGAGCCC
>NZ_BOOU01000164.1 GCF_016863395.1 Sphaerisporangium rufum
CGACTTCTCGATGTCGCTGAGCCCGGCGTCCGGCTCGGTCACCGCCGGCGGCACCGCCACCGCCACCCTGGCCACCCAGACCACCTCCGGCACCGCCCAGAGCATCGCGCTGACCGCCGCCGGCCTGCCCGCCGGCGCCACCGCCACCCTCAACCCCACCACCGTCACCTCCGGCGGCAGCGCCACCCTCACCATCACCACCTCCTCCACCACCCCCAACGGCACCTACACCGTCACCGTCACCGGCACCGCCGCCAGCGGCACCCACACCGCCGCCTACACCCTCACCGTCGGCACCACCACCACCCGCACCTTCACCAACGGCACCGACTACCCGATCAGGGACCTGACCACCCTCACCAGCCCGATCACCTCCACCGCCACCGGCACCGCCGTCTCCCCCGTCAAGGTCACCGTCACCGCCGCCCACACCTGCGCCGAAGACCTCCGCATCCGGCTGCAAGGCCCCAACGGCACCTGGTACACCCTCGACACCAGCGGCGGCCTGTTCTGCACCTCCTACGGCACCCGCACCTACAACGCCTCGGTCACCCAGCAGGCCGCCGGCACCTGGACCCTGGAGATCACCGACCAGTACAGCCTCGACACCGGCACCCTCGACAGCTGGTCCATCACCCTCTGACCAGATACGCGAACGCCCCCGGGCCGGCCACCGGCCCGGGGGCTCCGTGCGT
>NZ_BOOU01000165.1 GCF_016863395.1 Sphaerisporangium rufum
GTGAGGTCCTGCTGCTATCCAGTTACCTGGTTAGTTGTGTCAGGCCTTGGTGGTGGTGTCGCCGGTCTTGGTGACGAGGCTGCCGGACCACAGGGTGGCGGCCTTCTTGTAGACGGCGTAGGTCTCGCTGTCGAAGTACGGCGAGGTGACGAAGTCGAAGCGGCCGTTGCCGTCGCTGTCGCCGAGCAGGGAGGCCACACCGTTGATGTAGCCCAGGCGCTTGGTGCTGGAGTACTGCGAGATGAACGGACCACCGGAGACGCCCTGGGTGAAGGCGGCCTTGATGGCGATCTGGGCCTCGGCCTTGAACTTGGCCGACGCGCCGGCGGCGTAGGTCTTGCCGTACTGGTACTTCAGGGTCTCGCCGGTGTAGGCCTTGTCACCGTCGGGGTGGGCGCCCGCGGGGTAGCCGAACACGTAGACGTAGGAGCCGACCTTGGCGTTCCAGCGGAAGCCCTGGCCGCCGACGGCGTCACCGAGACGACCGGCGTCCTTCATGTGCACGATGAAGTAGTGCGTGAGGTAGTACTTCTCGGCGGTGGTGGACTTGACCCACTTCTTCACGAAGTACTGGGTCTTGAACCACGCGGTCTCGGTGCCGTTGGCGTCCTTGTCCGCGGTCAGGGTGCCGAGGAACTTGCCGTCGGCCTTCTCGGCCAGGAGCTTCTTGTACTCCTCCTGGCTGAT
>NZ_BOOU01000166.1 GCF_016863395.1 Sphaerisporangium rufum
TCTCCACCGGCGCCTTGCGTCGAGCTCCTCACTATCTTCCCGGGAAAGGAACGACGATGAAGTATGCCCTGAAGCGCCTGGCCACCGGTGTCCTCACCGCGGCCACCATACTGGCCGGCCTCGCCGTGGCCACTGCCGGTAGCGCTCCGGCCGCCCAGGCCGACTCGACGGTCGGCGGCACCATCACCCGCGATGAGGTCATGTCCCGGGCGCAGAACTGGGTGGACCGCGGCATCCAGTACAACCTGACCCGCCGGTCCAACACGCTGGTCACCGACCCGGACGGCGGGCACAAGTACGGTCCGGACTGCTCCGGTTACGTATCGATGGTCTGGCACCTCAGCCCGGGAAGCATCGGCGGGCTGAACACCAGCGGTTTCGCCTCCTGGTCCGGAAAGAAGAACATCGGCCTGTCCGAACTGAAACCCGGCGACGCGCTGCTGACCTCCGGTCACATCGAACTCTTCGCCCGCTGGAAGAACGACGCCGACCACACCCAGGGCGCCTACGTCTACTCCCTCAACGGCGGATCCGACCCGGACGGCGACGGCTGGGAGAACGACTGGGCGAAGGGGCCGGGCACCAATTCGCACGGGCAGGTCGGCTTCGACAGCTGGTCGGAGCTCACCGGCTACCAGGCCATCCGCTATAACAACATCGTCGACGCCCCGGCGACCGGCCC
>NZ_BOOU01000167.1 GCF_016863395.1 Sphaerisporangium rufum
GAGCAGGTTGACGGCCGGGCGCTCCGTCTCGGTCTGCTGGTAGATCTGTACCTGGCCGTCGGCGGCCATGTCGGCGATGACGACCCGGGTGACGCCGAGGGGCATGCGCAGCAGCGCGGAGACCTCCGCGACCGAGCGCACCTGGCGGCACAGGTTGCTGATGGCCAGCCGCTCCGGCGGCAGCATCGACAGGTCAACAGGAGGGGCGGTGGCCGAGGAGACCAGGGCCTCCAGGGCGAGCGCCATGCGGGGCGCGGTCCGCCCGCCGGTGATGGCGTACGGCCGGACGCGCAGCCGCTGCTCGGCCGGGTCGGGACCGGGGTCGTGGGCGCCGGGCATGCCGGGCCATCCGGCCTGGGCCGGCGGGTACGACCCGGCGGGTGGCGGGTACGGCGTCCCGCCGCTCAGCGGCCCGCCCTCATGCGTCCAGCCGTGGTTCACCACAGCATCCTCCTGTCATCGCCCTCACCTCGGCTGGGAGGCCTGAAGCTCGGCGCGTACCGTGGGCGTCAGCACCTGACCGGCCCGCTCCACCAACAAGGTCATCTGATAGGCCACCAGGCCCATGTCACAGTCGGCCGCCGCCAGCACCGCCAGGCAGGATCCGTCGCTGATCGACATGATCAGCAGCAGCCCGCGCTGCATCTCCACGACGGTCTGGGTG
>NZ_BOOU01000168.1 GCF_016863395.1 Sphaerisporangium rufum
GGGCTGGACCGGCCCACATCCGGGACGGTGACCGTCGAGGGCACCGAGCTGGGCGGGTTACCGGCCAGGGAGCTGGCGCGGCTGCGACGCCGGCACGTCGGCTACGTGTTTCAGGATCTGAATCTGATTCCGTCGTTGACGGCGGTGGAGAACGTGATGTTGCCGCGGGAGCTGGACGGGGTGGCGGCCCGGGTGGCGCGGCGGGAGGCGGTGGCGGCGCTGGCGGAGGTGGGGCTGGACGGGGTGGCGGATCGGTTTCCCGATGAGGTCTCCGGTGGGCAGCGGCAGCGGGTGGCGATCGCGCGGGCGCTGGTGGGGGAGCGGCGGTTGTTGCTGGCCGATGAGCCGACCGGGGCGCTGGACACCGTCACGGGGGAGGAGGTGCTGACGTTGTTGCGGGCGCGGTGTGATGCGGGGGCGGCGTGCCTGCTGGTGACGCATGAGCCGCGGCTGGCGGCGTGGGCGGATCGGGTGGTGTTCCTGCGCGACGGCGCGGTGACCGACAGCACGGCGGGGGTGCCGGCATGAGCGCCCTGCGCGCGGCGTTGCGGATCTCCCGGCGGGACGCCTGGCGGGCCAAGGGCCGCAGCGCGCTGATCCTCATCATGATCGGCCTGCCCATGCTGGTGATCACCGCGG
>NZ_BOOU01000169.1 GCF_016863395.1 Sphaerisporangium rufum
TTGCCCGCCGCTATCGCCGTCCCGAAGTACCGGCCGCTCTGCGCCGCCGCCGCGCCCAGCGTGCTCGCCGCCGCGTCCGCCGGAACCGTCGCACTCAGCGCGGACACCGTACCGAACACGCCGAGCGCCGCGGCCACCAATGCCCGGCCCAACCGCCGCCGGCTCCCCGCTGGGGAGATGACACTTACGCCCATCCCTGAGCCTCCGTAACCGAACCATGGAAGAACGAACGCGGAAATGACCGCGCCCGCCGACGCCACACGCCCCTCCGAAGAACGCGGAGAGCCGGGCGCCGTGGACGGGCTCACCTGCTGAACCCCGGATCAGACAGGGAAGACCGTCTCGGGGGTCAGTGTGGGCAGGCCTCCGAAATACGTCAAGAACTGACCGAAACTTTCGGACTCGCTGCGGGGTCCTTTTGCGTCATCCGTCCGGCGTCCGGCGTTCCGGCCTTCGGAAAGCTCCCTTGCCCGTCCATCACGGCCGGCGGACAGCCGATGAAATTTTCAATCACCCACCTTCCGGGCCATGTCGGCCTTCTCCAGCGCCGGACATGCCGGAAGGCGCTGCCGTGGGGCAGCGCCTTCCGGTGGTCGGAGGCGGGTCAGGTCGGGG
>NZ_BOOU01000170.1 GCF_016863395.1 Sphaerisporangium rufum
GGGCCGGGTGGCGGTGGTGGCCGCGGACGGGACGAGCCTGTCGTACGGGGAGCTGGACGCGGTGGCCGGCCGGCTGGCGCACCGGTTGCGGGCGGCCGGGGTGGGCCGGGGCGATGTGGTGGGGTTGTTCACCGGCCGGTCGGTGGAGGCGCTGGCCGGGATGCTGGCGGTGTGGAAGGCGGGCGCGGCCTACCTGCCGCTGGACCCCGACTACCCCGCCGCACGGATCGAGCTGGTGCTCGCCGACTCCGGCGCGCGCACCGTGCTGGTCGGCGAAGGGCTGCGCGATCGGCTGCCGGCGTTCGCCGGCACGGTGCTCGACCTCGGTGCCGACGTCACGGATGCTCCGGCCGGTGACCCGCCGGCGGCCGGCGGGGCGGAGGACCCGGCGTACGTGCTGTACACCTCCGGTTCGACGGGCCGGCCCAAGGGCGTGGTGGTGCCGCACCGGGCGCTGGTGAACTTCCTGTGCTCGATGCGCGAGCTGCTCGGCTCGAGGCCGGATGACGTCTGGCTGGCGCTGACCTCGCTGTCGTTCGACATCTCCGGCCTGGAACTGTTCCTGCCGCTGATCACCGGCGCCCGCACCGTCATCGCC
>NZ_BOOU01000171.1 GCF_016863395.1 Sphaerisporangium rufum
AGGCTGGGCAGCTCGGTCGCGGTGACGGTCGCCGTGGACGGCGCCGAGGTGATCGGCGGGCCGTCCGGCGGGGTGCCGGTGGCGACCGCGGTGTTGAGCACCGCACCGGCGTTGATGTCCGCCTGCGTGATCACGTACGTCCCGGTGCAGGTGGTGGCCTCCTGCGGTGCCAGGATGGTCACCGGGCAGGTGATCACCGGCGGCGTCCCGGTGCCGGAGAACGCGGTGTCGGTGGCGCCCACGCTGGTCAGCGTCCGGTTACCGGTGTTGACGATGGCGTAGGAGTAGGTGACGGTCTGCCCGGCCGCCGAGACGTTCGCCGGCGACGCCGACTTGTTCAACGCGATCCCCGGCGCGGACTCGATGGTCACCGTCGCCGACGACGGCGGCGAGTTCACCGGCGGCCCGATCGGCGGGGTGCCGGTCGCGACCGCGGTGTTCAGGATCGCGCCGCTGTCCACATCGGCCTGGGTGGTCACGTAGGTGCCGGTACAGGTGGTGTTCTCCCCCGGCTCCAGCGTGGTCACCGGACAGGTGATCACCGGCGGCGGACCCGTCCCGGAGAAC
>NZ_BOOU01000172.1 GCF_016863395.1 Sphaerisporangium rufum
TGGACGGCGACGACCAGTCGGTGGCTTCGGCCGCCGTCGGCGTTCTCGTCGTGGTACTTGCCCACCAGCGCCGTGACCGCGTTCGCCAGTTCCTCGGCGAAGGCGGCGCGGTCGGCGGCGGTGGCGAAGCGGACCTCGCCGTCGATGGCGAAGGTGGCCACCTTCTTGCGGGCCCGGGCGGCGCCGGTGATCAGCGCGCCGACGTCGCGGACCAGCCGGGCGGCCACCGCCAGCAGCCAGCGCGCCGACAGCTGGTCGGGGGCGCGGGAGGGGTCGGGCTGCACCTCGGCCAGCGCGACCGGGGAGATGACGTAGGAGGCGGCGCTGGCGCGCATCACGCGCTCGGTGACGTTGCCCTTGCGCCGTTCCTCCACCAGCTCCACCAGCCCGTGGCGCTCCAGCGCCTTGAGGTGGTAGTTCACCTTCTGCCGTGGCAGGCCGACCTTGGCCGCCAGCATGGACGCCGAAGCGGGCTCGGCCAGCCGGGCCAGCAGCCGGGCCCGCACCGGATCCAGCGAGACCTCGGCCGCCGCCGGGTCCTCGATCACC
>NZ_BOOU01000173.1 GCF_016863395.1 Sphaerisporangium rufum
GGCGCTGCCGCGCGCTTCGTGACACGTCCGTTGCGCTGGATCTCCTCGGCGGCGGTCGGTCATCGGCCTGCGGGGGCCGACCACTCCACCAGTGGCGGGCGGACCGACGCGCACAACGGCTGACCCTTGGCGTCCGTCAGCCCCAGCCGTGCCACCAGGGCGCCACCGGCCACGGCCCGCTCCAGTACGTCGGGGGGAATCGCCTCCAGCCACAGCTTCGCCCGCCGGAACATCGAGAACGCTCCGGTCTCGTCGACCGCTCCCCACGACAGGTAGACGAACCGGCCGCCCGGCCGGCCTTGTACGAACGGGCCGCGCAGATCCCAGCCGGACTCCGTGCGGATCGCGGTCACCTCCAGCTCCCACACCGCCGAGGCGACGTCCGCAGCCGTCATGCCGAGCAGTTCACCGGTGCGCCCCCGCCCCTGCACGCCGACATGGATGTTGGAGTAGCCAGGGAACCCGGGTGCCCGTCCGCACTCCCGGCCCGGCAGCTCGGATGCTTCGATACAGATCAGCACCCCATCATCATGCACGCGCGATCC
>NZ_BOOU01000174.1 GCF_016863395.1 Sphaerisporangium rufum
CGCAGGCGCAAGGCCGTCGCCCGCGTGGCCGTGCTGCACGCCAAGGTCCGCCGTCAACGCCGCGATGGCGCGCACAAGGCCGCCCTCGCGCTGGTCCGCGACTACGACGTCATCGCCCACGAGGACCTGCGGATCGCGAACATGACCCGCTCGGCGTCCGGCACGATCGACGCGCCCGGCCGTAACGTCGCTCAAAAGTCCGGCCTCAACCGTTCGATTCTGGACGCGGGTTGGGGGGTGTTCCTGACGATCCTGTCGCACAAGGCTGAAAGCGCCGGTCGAGAGCTGATCGCGGTGAACCCCGCCAACACCTCCCGCACCTGTGCCCGTTGCGGGCACGTGGCCAAGGAGAACCGTGTCACCCAAGCCGAGTTCCGGTGCGTGGCATGCGGGCATGCCACGCACGCCGACGTCAACGCGGCCAAGAACATCCTCAGGGCAGGGCTTGCCCTTCGCGACGCCGCGCAAGCGGCTTAACGAGAAGCCGCCTCCTTCAGGAGGCGGAGGAGTCAC